>NZ_FCOL02000021.1 GCF_001544515.1 Caballeronia terrestris | reverse complement strand
TCCCTGCGCGGTGCGTGGCGCAAAGAAGAACGTACCCGGCAGGAAGCGATCCAGGTTAGCCCGGGCGGCAGAAGCGCGTGGCGCCAAGGCAAAGCGATCCGCGCATTCCTGCGCGAAGGTCGAGGAACGCGAAGGCTGCAAGCGGAAATTCTTGGATAAATCCCGAACGTGGCGCGCCCACACGCAGCCGGACAAGTCGACGCCCGCGTCAAGCGAATCGCAAAACCGCCGGCACTGTCGAGCGCAAGCACGCGAGCGCGTCACCAGGCGCGCGGCGCGCAAATGCGCTCAACTGCAATCGAAAAAACCCCGCTATATCAACGCAGGCAACCCTTCGACCAGCAAAAACGCCACCAGCACACCGACCAGCGCGCCGAAAGCTCTGAGCACATTGTTCTTGAAGTGTGACGCGCAAGGAATCGCGCCTAGAAACAGCGCGCCGGCGAGCGCCATTGGGATGATCAGGATGAAGTCACCGATTGTGAAGTACGTCGTCATTGCTCGTCTCCCATCGTCTTGCTTTTGCGTCGAGCCGTTCGCCCGGCGCTGCACTGGCGATTCGAGTATAGGCCGCGTATCACGGTGTGTCGTCGGGATTCCGCAATTGAGCGCGGCGGAGCGAACGTCCGTGCCTTATGCCGCAAGCCTTTGCGGGCGGTCGATTTAAGCGGACGCGGAAAAACCCTGACACGCCGACGATTTCGTTTTCCTTTCGATCAGACGAAAAGACTAAGCCTCCCGCCGACTCAAATGCACCGCCCCTGCCAGCCCGATCAGCAACAACGCGCCGACGAGCCCCGCGACGCCGCCCCATCCGAACCCCGTCCAGAAGTGCCCGCCATAAGAGCCGATCAGACTCGACCCGATGTAATACGCCAGCAGATAAAGCGCCGCCGCCTGCCCTTTCGCCTGCGTGGCCAGTCGTCCGACCCAACTACTCGCCACCGCATGCCCCGCGAAGAACCCGAACGTGACGCAGGCAATCCCGCCGATGATCATCGGCAGCGAATTCGAAAGCGTCAGCAGCACGCCGCTGAGCATCAGCAAAAGACTCGCGATCAGCACGCGCCCGCGACCGAAAACGTCGGCCATTTTTCCGGACCATGGCGACGCCACCACGCCCGTCAGATACACCGTGAAAATCGCGCCGATCTGCGTCTGGCTCAGCCTGAACGGCTCGTCGATCAGCCGGTAGCCGACGAAGTTGTACAGCGTGACGAAGCTCCCCATCAGCACGAAGCCCATCAGGAAGAGGAAGGGCAGGTCGCGATTGCGAAGGTGCGTCGCCAGCGCTAGTCGATGATGGCGAAAGCCCATGCCGCGGCGCGGGACGAAGCGTCGCGAGGGCGGCAGGAGCACGCGGAACGCGAGCGTCGAAAGCAGCCCGAGCGCGCCGATCCCGCCGATCGCCACGCGCCACGAGAAGAAATCTGCGAGCACGCCGCTGATCACGCGCCCGGCCATTCCGCCGATCGCCGTGCCGCCGACGTACAGGCCCATCGCAAGACCGAGGCCTTCGGGCTCGACCTCCTCGGCGAGATACGCCATCGCGACCGCCGGCACGCCGCCCAGCGCGAGCCCTTCGAGCGCGCGCACGACGAGCAGCCCGTGCCAGCTCGGCAGGAACGCGGCGATGATCGTCAGCACCGACGACGCCGAGAGCGAAAGCGTCATCAGCCGATGGCGGCTCCATCCTTCGGAGACGAATCCGGCGACGAAAATCGCAATCGCGAGCGATGCCGTCGATACCGACACCGCCAGCGCGCTCTGCGCCGGACTCACGCCGAACGTCGCGGAGAACTCCGGCAGCAGCGGCTGCACACAGTACAACAGCGAGAACGTGGCGTAACCGGCGAACAGCAGCGCGAGCGACGCGTGCCAGTAAGCGCGCGAGCCGCGTTCGAGATACGGCGTGGGATCGGTGGAAGGACGGCGGGCGTTAGAAGAAGACGACGCAGACGAAGCGGGCCGGTCCGGCGCCGGCGAGGGAGTCACGACAATGCCTCCTTAAAAGCAAAGTTCATCACCTTACGCCGAATGGCCGCGCCCTGCCCGTCGCCGCGCCAGTCGCTTTCGTGCGGCTTTCATCGACGGCGTCTTTACCAGCGGCGGTCGCAGCCTGCAAGTCGCCAAAAATTGCTACGTGGGTTTCCGCGCACGCCCTCTTGGACCGCGCGCACCGCGATGCGCTAAAGTAGTAGCGCAACGTCTTGTCACAAAGCCGCGCGAGCCCGCCTCAGGCGACGCTCGAGCGGCCTGCAGTCTGGTGCACGAACCCTGGACAGTCCGTGCTTGGTAACCATAATTGACCGGTACAGCCGGCACTCTGACGGGGATTCATCATGCAAATCGGCTCGATCGTCCGCTCCGTGCATATCGCCGTGCCTCAAGGGGCGCGCGGCATCGTGATGCGAATTCTTGGCGACATGGCAATGGTCGCGTGGTACGCGGGCGAGCCCGGTGTGTCGCAACTGCTCAACACGGAACCGTTCTTCCTCGAAGATCTCATCGATACCGGCGACGTCGTCCGGCCGGCGAATTCCGTCGTTCACTGAACGCGGATTGGGCGCCGGCTGATCAAAGCCGATGCGCGGATAATGCCGGAATGAACTCAGACCATTCCGAAGCACCCGGCACGCCGTCATCCGGCGACGCGCATCCGGCTCCTCCTTTCGCCGATCTCACGCCCGAGCGCGTCCTCGATGCGCTCGACAGCGTCCTCCTCCCGCTCGGCGAACGCACCGACGGGCGCATGCTCCCGCTCAACAGCTACGAAAACCGCGTCTATCAGGTCGGCATGGAAGACGGTCCGCCGGTCGTCGCGAAGTTTTACCGGCCGCATCGTTGGTCGGATCAGGCGATTCTCGAAGAGCACGCGTTCGTCGCCGAGTTGTATCGGCGCGAGATTCCGGCGGTGCCCGCGCGCGTGCTCGACGGCACGTCGCTGCATCGTTTCGACGGCTTTCGCTTTTCGATCTTCGAACGTCGCGGCGGCCGCGCACCCGATATCGATCGTTCCGACACGCTCGAATGGCTCGGGCGCTTCATCGGGCGGATTCACGCGGTGGGTGGCATCGAGCCGTATCGCGAGCGGCCGACGCTCGATATCCAGAGCTTCGGCTACGAGCCGCGCGAATTCCTGCTGACGCACGGCTTCGTTCCGCGCGACGTGCGCGAGGCTTATGAGACGGTCGTGAAAATGGCGCTGGAGGGCGTCGAGCGCTGTTTCGAGCGCGCGGGCGACGTCGCGCCGATTCGTCTTCACGGCGACTGTCATCCGAGCAACGTGCTCTGGACCGACGCGGGCCCGCATTTCGTCGATTTCGACGACAGCCGCATGGGCCCCGCGATCCAGGACCTGTGGCTACTGCTGCCGGGCGAGCGCGCGGAGGCGTCGCGCGCGCTGGGCGATCTGCTCGCCGGCTACGAGGATTTTTGCGATTTCGAGCCGCGCGAACTGCATCTCGTCGAAGCGCTGCGCACGCTGCGGCTGATTCATTACGCGGCATGGCTCGCGCGCCGCTGGGACGACCCCGCGTTCCCCGCCGCCTTCCCCTGGTTCAATACGCAACGTTATTGGGAAGACCGCATCCTCGAACTGCGCGAACAAGTCGGCGCGATGGAGGAAGGACCGCTCTGGCCGGTCTGAATTTTTACGCTTTATTGCAAAGCGTTGTCTAAACCCCTTGGCCATGTAATGATAACGATTCTCATTTGTGGCCAAAGTGGGTCGATGCGTCGACCGCTGTTGGCCTTTCTTTTCTGCCGAACAACGGAGAGACGCGTGAACGCGCCCGAAACCATCAAGCCCCCGCGGACATCGAACGCATCCCCGATGCATTACAAGGAACATGGCGCGCATCGCCTCATTGACGACGCCGAGGAGGCGGTCCGCAAGAACCGCTCGCGTCGCGCGACGTTCATCAAGTGGCTGCGCAAGATTCACGGATGGGTCGGCCTGTGGGGCGCGGTGCTCGGACTGCTGTTCGGCACGACGGGGTTCTTGCTGAATCATCGCGGCGGGCCGCTGCGGATTTCGACCGGCGAGCCGCAGGTCTCGCAGATGCAGCTTCCGCTGCCTGTAGAAGGATTGAAGTCGCCGAAGGAACTGGGCGGCTGGCTCAAGCATGAGCTGAAACTCGAAGGCAATCTCGGACGCGTGAAGCGCGAACCGGCGCGGGCCGTCGCGTGGGGCGATCAGAAGACGATGCAACCCGAACAGTGGACCGTGATGGTGGCTTCGCCGAGTGGCGGGGTATCGGCGGAATATTGGGTGGGGAACGGCTTCGTGTCGGTGAAGCGCACGGACAACAGCTTCCTCGCGACGATGAGCAATCTGCACAAGGGCGTGGGACTGAGCGTCGGGTGGGTTCTGCTCATCGATACGCTTGCGGGCAGCATTATTTTGCTTTCGCTGACGGGGGTGCTGCTTTGGACCGAGCTGAATAAACGGCGGACGGTGGGCGCGGTGCTCGTCGGGGCGTCGATCGTGGCGATGGTGGTTTGCGGGATGATGTGATCGTTTGACTCCGAACCAGGACCGTATTCGGTCCTTTTTTTACGCCGATGCGCCGCGCTTGCGCTTGTTATGGCGCGTCAGCCAGAGATACAGGCCGCTTCCCAAAACAACGATCGTTAATACATCGAACGCGGCCCAGAAGATTTTGAGCGGCATCCCGCCGAAGTCGCCGAAATGCAGCGGCTGCGAGCCCAACAGCAGCTTCAAGTACCACGGCAATTCGCGCGAATCAGTCAGCGTGCCCGTCGATGCATCGATGAGCACCGGCCGCAGCATCCGCGTCGTGAGAATTCCGTCGCCACGCATGAACACCGTGTAGTGATGCGGGCTGCTGAAGCGCGTGCCCGGAAACGCGACGAACGACGGGATCATGTCCGGCGCGACGCCGCGCGCGACCTTCACGGCATCATCGACGGAGGCGCTCGCGATCACCGGCGGCTTGCCCTGATACGGCGCGAGCATCTGCGCGAGCTGATCGTTGCGCCAGGCTTCGAGCAGCAGATCGGCGAGCGTGTTGATCGACCCCGTCCCGCCGACGATGATCGCCCACACGAGCGTCAGCATGCCGAGCGCGTTGTGCCAGTCGAGCCACACGATGCGCCGCTTCTTCTTCAGCCGCACGCGCCCGAGCCCGACCTTGCGCCAGAACGGCATATACACGACGACGCCCGACACGACCGCCGCCAGGAACATCACACCCATCGCGCCGAGAAAGAGCTTGCCGGCGAGGCCGGCGAACATGTCGACGTGCAGTTTCAAAAGCACGAACTTGAGCGATCCCTTGCCGGGCGGCAGGCCGAGCGCCTGCGCGGTGCGGCCGTCGACGACGGTGCTTAACGTGTCGTCGGGCGGGGTATCGGCGCGCGGCGCGGTGACGATCACCGGCAGCAACGGCTCGTCCGGCTCCCAGATCATGTATTGCGGGACGTGGCCGGGGTGTTTCTTCAGTGCTGCCGCCAGAATTTGGTCGTAGGTCGCGCGCGCGTTCGCCTGCGAGGCGGGCAGTTCGGGCGCTTCGATCGCATCGCCGAGGACGACGTCAAGCTCGTGGTCGAAGACCAGCGGCAAGCCCGTCAGGCAGAGCAAAAGCATGAACGCGGTGCAGATCAGGCTTGTCCAGCGATGCACGATCGACCAGATGCGCAAAGAGCGCTGGCTCATGCCGCGCTTGCGGTGATCGTCGCCGGAGGTGGGCTGCGAGGAGGCTTGCGCTGATGGCGTCAGCTTGGCGGGGCGTTCGCCGGTCAGGAAGTTGCCTCGCATTCGATGGTCCTTTTCCTCGTTCGTTGCTTTGGGCTGCGGTCGACCAAATGAGAATGATTATTATATGGGAGTGAGGGAGATAGCGTTGAAGGGGCGTTAAGGTTTGCAATCGTTGACGCTTTGATGGGGTTTGAGAACGCCAGCTTCTTTTGGAATCGGGTCATGCAGCGTCGAGCGGTAAAGACTGGAAACCATCTCCGCGCTTCGACGCGCGCTTTCCGCACAGGCGATTGGCGGCCCCTCGCGCTCATTGCGAGCGCGCGGGTGAGACGAATTCGAGATGACTTCGGAAGTGCAAGCGCAGGATCGCTCTCGCGCCGTCCACGTTTTGATTTTCCATGCGTGACATGGCAGAAACGGTTTCTTCGCCAGCGCGCCCGTTGAAATTAGCGCTTCGCGATTTTCGACGTCGCGCTCAACACGAGCGCGAGGGGTGCACTATAAAACACACCCTACTATTTTTTTAATCATCAGGAGTCGCGCTTTACACGAGCGCGTGAGTTGAAACGGAGACTGGCTCTACGACGTTGCGCTCAAGGAAGGTCGCGATTCGCGCGCGCGATCCGCCCAACCTCCGAACTCAAGCATCACAAACAACCCCGCTAGCTCCCGCCACCTCTCTGGCCGCTTTAGCGCCTTCCACCTTAAGCAACTCCGGCAACGAAACCCCATTCTTGGCCGCCGTCACTTCGGCCAGAATCGAAACCGCGATTTCCGGCGGTGTGCGACTGCCGATATAAATCCCGACCGGCCCATGCAGCCGCGCCAATTCAAGTTCCGAAAGATCAAACTCCTTCAACCGTTCCCGCCGAGCCGCATTATTCCTCCGAGACCCCAAAGCCCCCACATAAAACGCGGGCGTTTTCAAAGCCTCCATCAACGCAAGATCATCGAGCTTCGGATCATGCGTCAGCGCAATAACAGCACACCGTTCATCGAGATTCATCTCCATGACGGTATCGTCGGGCATGGTCCGCACGACGTGCGTCCCCGGCACGTCCCACTCGTCCGTGTACTCTTCGCGCGGATCGCACACCGTCACCTGATAATCCAGCCCCACCGCGATGTTGCACAGATACCGCGATAACTGCCCCGCCCCGATCACCAGCATCCGATACCGCGGTCCGTGAATCGTCAGCAGCGTCGCTTCATCGAAGACAACGCCATCGGTAGCCTGCGCCGGCTCCATGCGCACCGCCCCAGTCGCCATATCCAGCGAGCGCGCGACAAGCCGCCCCGCCTCCACCGCCTCGCACAGTTCCGCGATCCCGCTCGATACAGTCAACGGCTCCAGCACGAGCTGGATCGTCCCGCCGCAAGGCAGCCCGAACCGATGCGCCTCCTCCGCCGTGATCCCGTACTTCACGGCTTCCGGCAACGTCTGCTCGATCCCACGCTGCCGCACGCGATCGATCAAATCGTCCTCGATACACCCGCCCGACACCGAGCCCACCACGTGTCCGTCATCGCGCACGGCGAGCATCGCGCCCTCCGGCCTCGGCGACGATCCCCACGTCTTCACCACCGTGACGAGGAGCACGCGATGCCCCTCGTCGAGCCATCGCGCGCTGTTCTTCAGGACTTCGAGATCCACGCTGTCCATGATTTCTTTCCCTTGCTTTCCACGTCGTCATCGGCGGCGCTTTCACCTTCCTCCGATGCCTCGTTGCCCTGCGCTTCAGCGTCCCGAAACTGCGCGCTGAAGCGCTTGAAAAATTCCCCGGCAATCTTGCGCGCCGCCCCATCGACGAGCCGTGAGCCGATCTGCGCGAGCTTCCCGCCGACCTGCGCGTTCGCGCTGTACGACAACACCGTCGATTCGGCATCGTCGCCGGGTTCGAGATTTACCTTCGCGCTGCCCTTGCTGAAACCCGCCGCGCCGCCCTGTCCTTCGAAAACGATCGTGTACGTGTGCGGGGCGTCGATCTCAGTGAGGTTCATGCGCCCCTTGAAACGCGCCTTCACTGGTCCGACCGATGCCGTCATCGCCACCGCGTACGCGTTCTCGCCATCGGCATCGATGCTCTCGCAGCCCGGAATGCACGCGCGCAGGATCTCGGTGTCGTTCAGCGCTTCCCACGCGCGCTGCTGCGGCACAGGCAGCGTGTAGGTCTCGGTCAGTTCCATCGCATGTCTCCGGTTGTGCGGGGCGCCGTGCGTCCGGGAAGCGCCGCCAGTTCCCGCCCGACAGCAGCCAGGCTGTCGAGGTTATGCGCCGCGAGCATCGCATCGACGTGCGGCAGGATCGCGCGCACGCCTCGCGCGCGCGGCGTGAATTCCGGGTATCGCAACAGCGGATTAAGCCACACGAGCCGATGCGCGAAACGCGCGAGCCGCGCCATTTCCTGATCGAGCACGTCGATGGCTTCGTGATCGAGGCCGTCGGTCACGAAGAGCACCGTCGCCCGACCTGCCAGCACGCGGCGCGCCCAGCGCCGGTTGAACTCGGCGAGCGCCGCGCCGATCCGCGTGCCGCCCGACCAGTCGACGACCTGATCCGCCAGCCCCGCAATCGCGACATCGGGATCGCGCTCGCGCAGCGCGCGCGTCGCATTCGTCAGACGCGTACCGAAGAGAAACACCTGCAGTCGTTCGCGCGATTGTAAAAGTGCATGGCAGAAGTAGAGCACAGCGCGCGAATACGCGCTCATCGAGCCGGAGATGTCGAGCAACAGCACGAGCGGCGGACGGCGTTCCACGCGCGCGCGATATTTCCACACGGTCCAGTCGCCGCCGGAATGCACGGCGTGACGGGCACTGGCGCGCAAGTCGGCGTGCGTGCCGTGCGATGCCGCTTTCAGCCGGCGCGTGCGCTCGGTCGCGAGCGGCATCCGGTGCGAGCGGATCTGATGGCGTAGCGTGCGCCATTCGTCGGCGGTGAGTGTGTCGAAATCGCGATGGCTCAGGCGCTCTTCCGCGCTGAACGTCATGCGCGCGTGCAGTTGTTCGGGCGCGCGGTCGTGCGCGGGCGCTTTCTGGGACGCCGCCGCGCGTGCCGCGAGCGCATCGGCAAGGCGGTTGTTTCGCTTTGGCGGCGGTGCGCCGCCTTTCACCTTCGGCAGCAGCATCGCGCGCAGCTTGCCTTCCCAGTCGGGATCGCGCCAGAAGAGGTCGAACGCGGCATCGAAGATATCGCGCTCATCCGGCGCGTGCACGACGAGCGACGCGAGCGTCGCGCGCACGTCGTCGCGTCGGGCGATGTCGATCCAGCGGAGCGCGTCGAGCGCATCGACCGCATGCGACGGCGACATGCCGAGCCCCGCGCCGCGTAGCAGCCGGACGAAATGCACGACGTTGCGCGCGAACGATTCCATCGTGATCTACGCGGGCGCGGCGAGACACTGCGCGATCGCGCCGCCGTCGACGCGCGCGAGATCGTCCTGATACTTCAGCAGGACGCCGAGCGTGTCCTGCACCGATTGCGGATCGAGCTCACTCACGCTCAACGCGGCGAGCGCGCGGCACCAGTCGATCGTTTCCGCGACGCCCGGCGCCTTGAACAAATCGAGCGTACGCAGCCGATGCACGAACGCGACGGCCCGCGCCTGCAACTCGGCGCCGGCTTCAGGCGCGCGCGCCGCGACGATCGCAAGCTCGACTTCGCGCTCGGGATAGCCGATCCACTGATAGAGACAGCGCCGCTTGAGCGCATCGTGGACCTCGCGCGTGCGGTTCGACGTCATCACGACGAGCGGCGGCAGCTCGGCGCGCACCGTCCCGTACTCGGGAATCGACACCTGGAAATCCGACAGCAGTTCGAGCAGGAACGCTTCGAACGGCTCGTCGGCGCGATCGATTTCGTCGATCAGGAGGACGCGGCGGGCGTCCGGATTCAGCGGATCGGGCAGCAGCGCCTGCAACAGCGGGCGCTTGAGCAAAAACTCGCTGCGATACAGCGAATCGTTCGACGGCGCTTCGCCCGATGCTTCGGCGAGCCGCAGCGCCATGATCTGCCGCGGGTAGTCCCATTCGTACAGCGCGCTCGCGGTATCTAGCCCTTCATAGCATTGCAGCCGCAGCATCGACGTACCGATCAAACCCGCCGCCGCCTTCGCCAGCTCCGTCTTTCCGACGCCCGGCTCGCCTTCGAGAAAGAGCGGTCGCTGCATTTTCAGGGCGAGAAAGAGCGCAGTCGCGAGTTCGCGGCTGGCGAAGTACTTTTGCTCGCCCAGGCGGGCGAGCGTGTCGTCGATCGACGCGGGCTCCATGACCTTCCCGATAACCGCTAGAACGAGTTGGCCCGCTCGATCGCCCGCCCGGCGAGCACCGGGATCAGATGCGCGCGATAGATGGCGCTCGCGTGCATGTCGTCGTTGAGGTTGTCGGGCGGGATCGTGACGCTGCGCGCCGAAGCGACCGAAAAATCCGTCGACAACGCCGCCTCCAGCTCCTTCGCGCGAAATACCGACGGCGCCGCGCCCGTCACCGCGACGCGCACGCCGTCCGCGCGTTTTGCGACGAACACGCCGACCAGCGCAAAGTGCGACGCCGGATTGCGAAACTTCTCGTACGCGGCGCGCTCGACGAGCGGAAACTCGACGGCGGTGATCAGCTCGCCCGGTTCGAGCGCGGTTTCGTACATGCCGACGAAGAAATCGTCGGCGGCGATGCGGCGGCGGTCGGTGATCACCGTCGCGTTCAGCGCGAGCACGGCGGACGGATAGCACGCGGCGGGATCGTCGTTGGCGAGCGAGCCGCCGATCGTGCCGCGCTCGCGAACCTGCCGGTCGCCGATGCGTCCGGCCAGATCGGCCAGGCCCGGAAGCGCTTTCTTGACGTCGGCGTTCGCGGCGACCTGCGCGTGACAAGCCGCGCCGCCGATCGTCAGCGTGTCGCCTTTGAATGCGATCTCCTTCATCGACGCGATGCGCATCACGTCCACGAGCGCCGATGGCTGCGCGAGCCGCAGGCGCATCGTCGGCAAAAGGCTTTGGCCGCCCGCAAGGTATTTCGCGTCGGCGTCGGCGTTCATCAGGGCGGCCGCGGCGTTAGGTTCGCCCAGCCGCTTGTAGTCGAATGTATACATGTCGGGCTCCTCAGGCGTGGGTCGAAGTCGCGGCGTGCATTGCCTGCCAGACGCGGTGCGGCGTCGCGGGCATTTGCAGGTCCTTCACGCCGAGCGGCGCGAGCGCGTCGAGAATCGCGTTGATGACGGCCGGCGGCGAACCGATCGCGCCCGCCTCGCCGCATCCCTTCACGCCGAGCGGATTGTGCGTGCACGGCGTGCCCTTCGCGGTCTCGACCGTGAAATTCGGCAGGTCGATCGCGTGCGGCATCGCGTAGTCCATGAACGAGCCTGACAGCAACTGGCCGCTCTCGTTGTCGTACACGCAGCGCTCCAGCATCGCCTGCCCGATGCCTTGCCCGAGCCCGCCGTGCACTTGCCCCTCGACGATCATCGGATTGATCACGTTGCCGAAATCATCGACGGCGGTGAATTGCTGGATGCGCGTCTCGCCCGTGTCCTGATCGACTTCGACTTCGCAGATATACGCGCCCGACGGATACGTGAAGTTGGTCGGATCGTAGAACGCGTTTTCGTTGAGGCCTGGTTCGAGCGTCTCCAGCGGGAAGTTGTGCGGCACGTACGCGGCGAGCGACACGTCGACGAACGTCTTCGTGCGATCCGTGCCCGCGACGCGGAAGATGCCGTCCTTGAACTCGATGTCCTCCGCCGACGCCTCCAGCAAGTGCGCCGCGATCTTCTTCGCCTTCGCTTCGATCTTGTCGAGCGCCTTCATCAGCGCCGAGCCGCCGACCGCGATCGACCGCGAGCCATATGTGCCCATGCCGAACGGAATGCGGCCGGTGTCACCGTGGATGATCTCGACGTTGTCGATCGACACGCCGAGCCGGTCCGCGACCACTTGCGCGAAGGTCGTCTCGTGGCCCTGGCCGTGGCTGTGCGAGCCAGTGAATACGGTGACCGAGCCGGTCGGATGCACACGCACTTCGCCCGCTTCGAAGAGCCCCGCGCGCGCGCCGAGCGCCCCCGCGATGTTCGACGGCGCGAGTCCGCACGCTTCGATGTAGCACGAGTAGCCGAGGCCGCGCAGCTTGCCCTTTTGCTTCGCTGCGTCGCGGCGGGCGGGGAAGCCTTTGACGTCGGCGATTTCGAGCGCGCGGTCGAGGATCGCGTCGTAGTCGCCGGTGTCGTAGGTCAGGCCGACCGGCGTCGCGTACGGAAACTCGCGGATGAAGTTGCGCCGCCGGATCTCTGCCGGATCGATGTTCATCTCGCGCGCCGCCGTCTCGACCAGCCGCTCGACCACGAAGGTCGCTTCGGGGCGGCCCGCGCCGCGATAGGCATCGACGGGAACCGTGTTCGTGAAGACCGCCTTCACCTCGGCGTAGATCGCGGGCGTCGCGTACTGGCCGGCGAGGAGCGTCGCGTAGAGGATAGTCGGCACGGAGGACGCGAACGTCGAGAGGTACGCGCCCATGTTCGCCGTCGTGTGCACGCGCATCGCGAGGAACTTGCCGTCGTTGTCCAGCGCGAGCTCGGCTTTCGTGACGTGGTCGCGGCCGTGGGCGTCGGAGAGGAACGCTTCGGAGCGCTCGGCCGTCCACTTGATGGGACGCCCGACCTTCTTCGACGCCCACGTGAGTGCCACGTCCTCCGCGTACAGAAAGATCTTCGAGCCGAAGCCGCCGCCCACGTCCGGCGCGATTATCCGCAGCTTCGATTCCGGCAGCGACAGCACGAACGCCGCCATCAAAAGCCGTTCGACGTGCGGATTCTGGTTCGCGACGTAGACGGTGTAGCTGTCGTCGTGCTTCGAATAGCTGGCGTTGACCGCGCGCGGCTCGATCGCGTTCGGGATCAGGCGCTGGTTCACGATGTCGAGTGTCGTGACGTGCGCGGCCTGCGCGAACGCGGCGTCGGTCTTCGCCTTGTCGCCGTGGCCCCAGTTGTAGCAGATGTTGTCCGCGACGCCATCGTGCACGAGCGGCCGGCCCGCGTCCGCCGCGTGCGCCGTATCGACGACGGCGGGCAGCACGTCGTAATCGACATCGATCAGTTCGACCGCGTCCTTTGCTTCCTTGATCGACTCGGCGATCACGAGCGCCACCTGATCGCCGACGTGACGCGCCTTCTCATGCGCGATCACGGGATGCGGCGGCTCGTTCATCGGCTTGCCGTCGGTGCTGTGGATCAACCACCCGCACGGCAATCCGCCGACGTTATCGGCGGCGAGATCGGCGCCGGTGAACACGGCGATCACGCCGGGCGCTGCCTTCGCGGCGGCTGTATCGATGCTGCGGATTTTCGCGTGCGCGTGCGGCGAGCGCAGGAAGACCCCGAAGCTCTGTTGAGGGAAAACGACGTCGTCGGTGTACTGGCCCGCGCCCGTCAGGAAGCGATAGTCTTCCTTGCGTTTGACGCCGGCGCCAATCAGGTGCTGCTGTTCAGGGGCATTCATTACGGTCTCCAGTCTGGGCGCTTTTCATCGAAAGGATCTTTCGGTAAGGCATGAGCGTGGTCGTGTTTCAACCCGCCTTCATGGCCTGCGCGCCCAGCAGGACCGCTTTGACGATGTTGTGATAGCCGGTACAGCGGCACAGATTGCCGTCGAGTTGCTCGCGCACTTCCTCTTCGGTGAGATCAGCGCTTTGCGATGCGAGCGCGGTCGCGCTCATCACCATGCCCGGCGTGCAGAAACCGCACTGCAAGCCGTGACACTCCTTGAACGCCGCCTGCATCGGATGAAGTTGGCCATCCTTCGCGATGCCTTCGATCGTCGTGACTTCGGCGCCGTCCGCCTGCGCCGCGAGGATGTTGCACGACTTGATGGCGCGGCCGTCGAGATGGACGGTGCACGCGCCGCATTGCGCGGTATCGCAGCCGATGTGCGTGCCGGTAAGCCTCAGTTGATCGCGTAGAAACTGGACGAGCAGGATGTGAGGTTCGACGTCGGCGGTCACGGCTTTGCCGTTGACCGTCAGACTGATGCTGAGCGTCATTGCTGTGTCTCCTTGGGGATGGACCAGCCGGCCAACCCAAAGCGCGCACTCACGATCACTACGTCCTGAATATGCCTTGCTGCCGCTCGTGAGCGTCCGGCTGGGAATTCGTGTTCGTTGTTATCGCAGTGAGTAAAACACAAATCCGCAGGGCTCGCCATCGGGCCGGAGTGCACGGCGCTCCGCTGCTTTGCAGCAATGTTCTTTTTATAGAGGTGCCCCCCAAAAGCAAAGCGCCGCTTCGAAGAGCGGCGCTTCGTGAGTCACGAAAACCCGAAGGCTTTATCAACCCGCCATCGCCGGATTCATATCGACCAGGCGATTGCTCATCACGTAGAACGTCAGCTCCGCGTTGTTCGCAAGTTTCATCTTGTCGAGCAGCCGCGAGCGATACACGCTCACCGTCTTCACCGAAAGCGACAGCGCCGTCGCGATATCCGTCAGGCGCTTGCCCGACGCGAGCATACACAGCGTCTGGTATTCGCGATCCGAGAGCTTTTCGTGCGGCAACTGCTCCGAATCCAGCGCGACGTAGGTCGCGAGCGCCTCCGCCATCGCCGGGCTCACGTATTTGCGTCCGGCCGCGACCTGCTGGATCGCGCCGATCATGAGCGCGGGATCGGCCGTTTTCGAGAGATAGCCCGCCGCGCCCGCCTTCAACGCGCGCACGGCGTATTGATCCTCGCGATACATCGAAAACATCAGCACCGGCATACGCGGCGTCTGGCGCTTCAGGCGCTTCAACACATCGACGCCATTGATGTCGGGCAGCGAGATGTCGAGCAGCGTCACATCGACCGGGCACTGGCCGGCGATGCTGATCGCCTGCGCGCCGGTTTCGGCCTCCAGCACCTCGGATGCGATGCCGCGCTCCAGCAGCAACTGCGCGACGCCGCGACGCACGATCGCGTGGTCGTCGGCGAGCAGGATCCTGAGTGTCAAGACGAAGCCCTCATGAGTTGAGCGCACGCAGCGTGCGGCGGATCGGCGTCGGCACAGCGCTTGAGGAAGCCGTCAGCGGGATTCGCGCGCGCACCGTAGTGCCGCCCGCTCGCGGCGTTTCGATCCGCAAGCTGCCGCTGAGCGCCGCGCAGCGTGCACGCATGCCAGCAAGGCCGAAACGCCCGCGCTTGCGACGCGCGGCGGCGCTCATGCCGATGCCGTCGTCGGACACGAAGAGCGTAACGAAACGCGCGCCGGCATCGATGCGTATTAATGCTTCATTCGCCCGTGCGTGACGCGCGACGTTGTTCAGCGCCTCCTGCGCGACGCGAAAGACGGCGAGCGCGGCGGCGTCGGAAAGCTGCGCGAGGTGTTCATCGCCGGACGATTCGACGCTCACGCGCAATGACGTACTCGCCGCGAAGCGCGCCGCCCAGTCGGCGAGCGCGCGGCTCACGCCGTCGTCGAAGCGCGGGGCGCTCAACCCGCTCACGATGCGGTGATTCGCCTCGCAGGCTGCAGCGATCGATTGCCGGGCGGTGTCGAGTGCTTCGACGCAGGGCACGGGGGCGTCGGCGGGAAGCCAGGTTCCGATGCGCGCGATCGCGAAGCGCGCGGCGGTCAGAGCCGCGCCGGCATCGTCGTGGAGGTCCTGGGCGAGCGAGCGGCGCACGCGTTCTTCGACGGCAGCAAGCTCCGCCGACAACTGCGCGACGCGCGCGGAAAGCCGCTGGATTTCGCGATCGGCGGCGATAGTCGCGTCGATCAGCGCGGACAACTTCTCGCGGTCGAACGCAGAGCCGGGTGCCGTCGACTGCACCACGCGGCGCGGCAGGCTCGGTTCCGAGAACGCAACAGTCGATGTCTTCATCTGATCCTCCTCGATAGGAGCGCATTCGGGGCGGCGTCGCAGTCCGACGTCGCAAGTAACTAAATTTACATTCGGTAACAGCGCGAGGGGCTGACGAGTCACGTTCCGCCAGAGTCTCAATGTTCGCGGATCATATCTCAAAAATATAAAAAAACTATGCCTGACAAGGCTTGGGAAGGAGAACCTCATGTGTTTTAACAAGTTTGCGACATTTCCGCGTGTCAGAAAAATGCCTACAGCGCGTTGGTGGCTCACGTGAAGTTGTAACCAGCGTCTCTTTCGACAAGCGAAAAAAAACCGGAGCACATGGCTCCGGTCTTCATTCCTGCCGTTTTCGTCGCAAAAAATCAGCCGACGAACGCCTTTTCCACGACGTAATGGCCCGGATGATTGTTGCTGCCTTCCTCGAAGCCCATTTCATCGAGCAACTGGCGCGTGTCGCGCAGCATGTGCGGGCTGCCGCAGAGCATCACGCGGTCGTTTTCCTTTGAGAACGGCGCCACGTCGAGGTCGGCGAACAGCTTCTTCGTCTCGATGAGATCAGTGATCCGGCCGCGATTTGCGAACTCTTCGCGCGTGACGGTCGGGTAGTACACCAGCTTTTCCTGGATCAGGTCGCCGAGATGCTCGTGCTCCGGCAAGTGCTCGGTGATGAAATCCTTGTACGCGAGTTCGTCGACGAAACGGCAGGTGTGCGTGAGCACGATCTTGTCGAAACGGTCGTAGACGTCCGGGTCCTTGATGATCGACATGAACGGCGCGAGCCCCGTGCCGGTCGAGAGCAGCCACAGCGTCTTGCCGGGCAACAGGTTGTCGGCGACGAGCGTGCCTGTCGGCTTCTTGCCGATCAGCACCGGGTCGCCCACCTTCAAATGCTGGAGGCGCGACGTCAGCGGGCCGTCCTGGACCTTGATGCTCAGGAATTCGAGATGCTCTTCGTAGTTCGCGCTCGCGAGGCTGTAGGCGCGCAGAAGCGGCTTGCCTTCGACTTCGAGGCCGACCATCGTGAACTGGCCGTTTTCGAAGCGGAACGCGGCATCGCGCGTGCAGGTGAAACTGAAAAGCGTATCGGTCCAGTGATGGACGCTCAGGACGGTTTGCGGATTAAGGTTGCTCATGGCTTCTTGGATAGTGCGAAAACGGGTGGCGCCAACGGCACGCGGCCGGGCCGGCTAGGAACGGGGCGCTGCGCGAAAAGACTGACGAGTGGGCTGACCCGCGCAACTTCAGTGCAAAAACAGTGCGATTTCCGCGCTTCTCGCGAAGCTCGTGCGGCGACTGCGCAGCCCGGCGCAATCCGGCATTTTAACGCGACACGCATTTTTACGTTGCGGCGCGGCAAATTGTCGATTTGCCGGCGCGGCAAGCTGGGCGCGGGGCCGCGTCGTCGGCGGCGTTGGCGCTTTGTGGCTTTTGGACTCGGGCGGAGCGGAAAGTCGCCTCCGCCCGATTAAGAATGCGCTGAGCCCGCATGATAGCAACCGGCGAGCGCCGCGCCGTCGAATGTCCCTGCTGGCGTCAGGTCGCGGAAAGCGTCAGATACGTTGGTCCGTCGACGGTTTTTCCCACAGGTTGACGCCGCCTTCCTGCGCGTACTGGTCGATTTCGGCAAGTTCCTCTTTCGAAAACTCGAGATTCTTCAACGCGCCGACATTCTCCACGACCTGCTCCGCCCGGCTCGCGCCGATCAGCACGGACGTCACGCGCCCGCCGCGCAGCGCCCACGCGAGTGCCATCTGCGCGAGGCTCTGGCCGCGCCGTTCCGCGAGTTCGTGCAGCTTTTTCACATGCGCGATGTTCGCCGCGCTCAGATGCTCCTGCTTCAGTGACCCGCCGCCCGGCTTGTTGACGCGCGCGTCCTGCGGAATGCCGTTCAGATATTTGCTGGTCAAAAGCCCCTGCGCGAGCGGCGTGAACGCGATGCTGCCCGCGCCGACGTCGTCGAGCGTATCGAGCAGTTCATCCTCGATCCAGCGATTGAGCATGTTGTACGACGGCTGGTGGATCAAAAGCGGCACCTTGTGCTCGGCGAGCAGGCGCGCCATTTCGCGCGTTTTACCCGGCGAATACGACGAAATCCCCACATACAGCGCCTTGCCCGAATGCACCGCCGTGGCGAGCGCGCCGGCGGTTTCCTCGAGCGGCGTATCGGCATCGAAACGGTGCGAGTAGAAGATATCGACGTAATCGAGGCCCATCCGCTTCAGGCTCTGGTCGAGGCTCGCGAGCACGTACTTACGCGAGCCGCCGCCCTGGCCGTACGGGCCCGGCCACATGTCCCAGCCCGCTTTCGACGAAATCAGCAGTTCATCGCGATACGGCTTGAAATCGTCCTTGAAGAGACGGCCGAAGTTCGTTTCCGCGCTGCCGTACGGCGGCCCGTAGTTGTTCGCGAGGTCGAAATGCGTGATGCCGAGATCAAAAGCGGTGCGCAGGATGTCGCGCTGCGTGGAAATCGGCGTGGTATCGCCGAAGTTGTGCCAGAGCCCCAGCGACAACGCCGGCAACTTCAGGCCGCTCTTGCCGCAGGTGCGGTAGGCCATTTGCGAATAGCGTTCGGAGGCTGCTTCATAAGGCATGACGGATTTCCTCGGTCGATGTGAAAAGTGGCACAAGAAGCGCACAGGCGTTTCAAAAATTGCGCGCCAAGCCTGTCATGGTAGCCAATCGCGCAACGCCGCGCAGGCTGCGACAACGGCGTCTCGCTATTCGGGACTAGCCGTTTGGCCAACGCAGGGAACGATCGCGTCCGACAAAAGCCCAACGCTGATCTTTAGCAAGGAGCCTCCGCATGGAACCCATCGAACGACTACGCCCCGCCTACGACCTGATGATCGCCGCCGGCCTGAATATCCTGATCGCGCTGTTGATCGTCGCGGTCGGCTGGTGGCTGTCGAATCGCGTCGCGAACATGCTGCGGCGCGCGCTCGGCCGGACCAACGCCGACGCCACGCTCACGCCCGTGCTCGCGAGCCTTGCGCTCTGGTCGATCCGCGTCATCGCGATCGTCGCGGCGCTCGGCAAATTCGGCATCGCGGCGGCGAGCATCCTGACCGTGCTCGGCGCGGCCGGCCTCGCAATCGGCCTGGCGCTGCAGGGCACGCTGCAGAATATCGCGGCTGGCTTGATGCTGTTGCTGCTGCGGCCGTTCCGCGTAGGCGATTACATCGAAGGAATCGGCACGACGGCGGGCACGGTGAACGAAATCGGCCTCTTCACGACGCGGCTCACGAAAAACGACGGCGTCATCATGTTCGTCCCAAACAGCACGATCTGGGCGAATCCGGTGACCAATTACAGCGCGAACGAGCGCCGGCGCGTCGTGCTGACGTTTCACGTCCCGCACGCGCAGAGCGTCGATCATGCGCTCGGTGAACTGCAAAAACTGGTGGCAAACGATCCGCGCGTGATCGACGTGCCGGCCAAGCCGTGGATCGCCGTCACGGACTACACGGACACGGGCGTGAAGCTGAACGTCGGCGTGTGGACGCGCGCCGGCGACCATGCGGCCCTGCAGGCGGACATGCTGCGCCGCATCCAGCCGCTGACGAAGCCCGAGCCGGCGCCAAAACTGGACGAGCCGCAAGTCGCCTTGTAACCTTGCGCGCCTCGTATCCCGAAAAAGAGGAATTCATGCTCAAGGCGATTTCCGCGGCGCTACTGGTCGGCGGCATCGTGCTGCTGTATTTCGGCGGCACGTCGTTTCATTCACTGTCTAACGACGTCTCGCGCTTTTTCACCGGCTCTCCGACCGACAAGACGATCTGGCTGATCGCGGGCGGCGTCGTCGCGACGCTCGTCGGGCTCATCGGCCTGACGATTCCCTCGCGACGCCGCTAGACCTCAAAGCAGTTCGACTTCCGGCTTCGCCGCCGAGCGCGTCCCGGGCAGCGGCGCATTGCTCGCGCCGTGATATGTGTAGACGAGCGAGAACTTCACCTGATCGGTGAGGTTTTTGCCGGCGGAATGCAGCGTGTTGCAGTGGAAGAACACGACGTCGCCCGCCTTCAGTTCAGGCGAAACGGCCGTGCGGATCAGCGCCTCGTTCTCCGGGATGTCGGAGCGGAAGAACTTGGCGTCGTCGAAACGTTCGGACGTGAACGGCAGCTTGTGCGACATCGGCACGAACCAGAGCGCGCCGTTTTCCACTTTCTCCGAACCGAGCGCGATCCACGCGGAAACGAGATCGTCGCGCTCGAACGCCCAGTAGCGCACGTCGCGATGCCAGCCCGTCAGGCTGCCGTACGCCGGGTGCTTCGTCATTACGCAGTTGTGATGCGCGCGCGAGAGAACCGGCGTCTCGCCGAAATACAGCTCCATCCAGCTACGCACTTCGGGCGCCGTCGCCCATTCGGCGAAGAGCGGATCGCGCACGTAGGCGTCGAGCAGACGCCGCGCGGTGTGGCCGCCGGGCGCATCCTTCGAATCCGGCGCACCCGGGTATTTGAGATCGGCTTCGAACTCGATGGGCGCCGCCGCTTCCTTCAACTGACGTCCCGCGACTTCGAGCAGCGCCGCGCAGCGATCGGGCGGCACGAGCCCCGTCACGATCACATAACCCGTTTCGCGCAGTTCGCGAACCTGATCCTTCTTCGACAGCAACGACTTTTGATCAGACATTTCCAGCTCACATGTAAGGCGCTTTTGCTTCCCTCGCGTGTAAGGCGCGAAAGCAAATTAGGGCGAATACACAATTGTAAATCCACGCGCATTGCCGCGGTTTTCGGGCCCACTCTTGAGACCTCCAAGCTATCTGTTTGAAGCGCTTCCTACGTTAATTGCGGGAAAACGCGGACTTACGATGGTCATCTTTGTCTTGTAACCTTCGCGCATCAATTCGGTGCAACTTCGCCGTCGCAATCGGATCGAACTGAAAAACACGCATTGAACGACTTTTTTGAGACGACTGTCGCCGAGTTGAAGCGCGATCCTCGCGAATGCAACCGGCGCACAACCAAGCCATGACCAACCGATTTGCCTTGAGCCTTACCCGCGTCGCCGCTCGTGCGGCGCGTCCTGCCCGTCGCGGCGTCGTTCGCGCGCTGCGACATCACTCCGCGCGCACGAAGGCCATCGCGGAGCAACTGAAGTATGTGCATCCCGTCGACGGCATCCGTTCGTGGTTTCGCGGATTTTTCCTGACGCTGCGCGTGCGTGCAGCGTCGCGGCGCGTGTCGCTGAAGGCGCTGCTGCGGCGTCCGGCGCAACTGCGCGCGCCGGTGCCGAAGCCGCGCGCCGCCGCGCTCACGAGCCGCCGTCCGCGACGCCTCTCGACAAGCAGCGCCGGCTGGTTCGCCTTCGCGGCGCGCTGATTTTTAGGTGTCGACTTTCATTTCGTCGAGCGTCGGACAGACCGTATAGCCTCCTCACCGTCGCCGCGTTCGCTGAGCCGCGCGCGAGAGCCTTATGCCCTCGTCCAGATCGGGATTCGTGAGAAACAGCGGCTGCGCCACCTTAATTTTTTCCAACACGAGTGCTATCTGGAAGTGCGGGTGCCGCGAGGTCTAAGGCTATAGCGTCTCTGCGCTTCGCTTTCCCCGCCGGGTTTTTCCCGCAGCCGTGTAGGTGAACCGGCCTTTTCTGGAAACGATTTCGCAGGAAACGCGCGGTTAATGGCCACGGCAGCCGCGCGCCCTGCTTTCTCCACCATATCGCAGCCGTTGTAGCGAACCGGGCTTTTCTCGAAGCGAATTCGCCACAAGCGCACGGCCAAATGCCACGGCATCCGCGCACCCTGATTTCTCCACCACCCCGAAGCCGTTGTAGCGAACCGGGCTTTTCTCGAAGCGAATTACCACAAGCGCGCGGCCAAATGCCACGGCATCTGCGCGCCCTGCTTTCCCACCGCTCATTCCCCGCAGCCGTCGCAGCGAGTCGCGAAAATCGTCCGATACAGCACCGTGCCCTTCGAGCGGACGAAAAAAAACCCGGCGAGCCGGGTTTTTCGTGAAGCGATACAGGACCGCGTTCAAGCGACCTGAACGACCGGCTCCGTGCCGGCAGCTTCTGCAAGCGTGAGCGCCTTATCGGTGAATTCCCAGGAGAATTCCGGCTCTTCGCGACCGAAGTGACCATATGCCGCAGATTTTTCGTAGATCGGACGCAGCAGATCGAGCATCTGGATGATGCCCTTCGGACGCAGATCGAAGTGATCGAGCACGAGCTTCGTGATTTCCGCATCCGACACGCGGCCGGTGCCGAACGTGTTGACCATCACCGAAGTCGGGCGCGCCACGCCGATGGCGTACGACACCTGGATCAGGCAGCGCGAAGCCAGCCCCGCCGCGACGACGTTCTTCGCGACATACCGTCCGGCGTAAGCCGCCGAGCGATCGACCTTCGACGGGTCCTTGCCCGAGAACGCGCCGCCGCCGTGGGGCGCCGCGCCGCCGTACGTATCGACGATGATCTTGCGGCCCGTCAGACCGCAATCGCCTTGCGGACCGCCGATCACGAAACGCCCGGTCGGGTTCACGAGGAACTTGATGTCGCCCTTGATGAGATCGGCGGGCAGCGTCGGCTTGATGATCTCTTCGATCACGGCTTCGCGCAGGTCCGTGAGGTCGATGTCCGGCGCGTGCTGCGTGGAGAGCACGACGGTATCGATCGAATGGGCCTTTCCGTCGACGTAGCGCACGGTCACTTGCGACTTCGCGTCCGGACGCAGCCACGGCAGACGGCCGTCGCGGCGCAAATTCGCCTGACGCTCGACCAGACGATGCGACAAGTGGATCGGCAGCGGCATCAGTTCGGGCGTTTCGTCGCAGGCGTAGCCAAACATCAGGCCCTGGTCGCCGGCGCCCTGGTCGAGGTTGTCGTCGTGGGCCGTGTTCACGCCCTGCGCGATGTCCGGCGATTGCTTGTCGTACGCGACGAGCACCGCGCAGCCGCGATAGTCGATGCCGTAATCGGTGTTGTCGTAGCCGATGCGCTTGATGGTTTCACGCGCGACCTGGATGTAGTCAACGTTGGCGGTGGTCGTGATTTCGCCCGCGAGGACGACGAGACCGGTGTTGCAAAGGGTTTCAGCCGCGACGCGCGAATACTTGTCCTGTGCCAGGATGGCGTCGAGGATGGCGTCGGAGATTTGATCGGCGACCTTGTCCGGGTGGCCTTCGGATACAGATTCGGATGTAAACAGATAGTCGTTTGACACGCTTCAGACTCCATTAAGTACGGTTGATTTGCTCACGTAGCCGACTTCGTTTGGAGTCTGAAGCGGCGACGCTTTAGCGGATTACTCTTTCCGGCGGCCCCTTTTGGCGCCTCCGGCTTCGCCCCGCAAGTTGTCCATTAACTCGGCGAAGGTTTTATTATAGCGTTTTCCTACCTTTGTCACAGAGCCGAACGCTTGCCGCTATTCGTCCCGCCTCTATTTTCAACCCGCTCCGAGCGGCCGTCCAATTGCCGGAGCGAGCCATGCTAGGGCGGTTCGGCATCGCACTCGCAGTCGGTTTCCTCAAATTCCTCGCGATCATCCCGTACGGCATCACCGCCCGTTTCGGCGATGGCCTGGGCTGGCTGCTCTACCAGATCCCGAGCAGCAGAAAACGCATCGTTCACACGAATTTGCGCCTGTGCTTCCCCGAATGGACGCCTGAGCGCCGCGAAGAAGTCGCGCAGATGCACTTCCGGCACGCCATCCGCAGCTACGTCGAGCGCAGCGTGCAATGGTTCGGCTCGGCGAAAAAACTCGAAAAGCTGATCGAAGTCGATAGCGCCGTCGATCTCTCCGATCCCGACCTGCCGCCCACACTCTTCCTCGGGCTGCATTTCGTCGGCATCGAGGCGGGGTCGATCTTCCTCAATTACACGCTGCACCGGCAGTGCGGGTCGCTCTACCAGCCGTTTTCGAATCCGCAGATCGAGGAAATCGCGAAACGGCAGCGCGCCCGCTTCGGCGCCGACATGGCGAGCCGCGCCGACAGCGCGCGCATCGTGCTGCGCTGGCTGCGCGACCGCAAACCCGTGATGCTCGGCGCCGACATGGACTACGGCATGCGCAATTCGGCGTTCGTGCCCTTCTTCGGCATCCCGACCTGCACGCTGACCGCCGTAGGACGGCTCGCGAAGGCGGGACACGCGCAACTGGTGCCGTTCATCGGCGAAGTGCTGCCGGGGTACAAGGGTTATCGGCTGAAAATCTTCAAACCTTGGGAAAATTATCCGACCGGCAATGACGAAGCCGACGCGCGCCGCATGAACGAATTTCTCGAAGAGCAGATTCCGCGGCTTCCCGAGCAATATTATTGGGTCCACAAGCGTTTCAAGACGCGTCCGCCAGGGGAGGCGGAGTTTTATTGACCCAATGCCTGAAAGCGTCCGGCGTTAGCCATTCGGCCGAAGGTCCGGCCCGCTCCGCTCACATACAATAGCGGGCATGAAACTCAAATTCACCAAGATGCACGGCGCGGGCAACGACTTCGTCGTGCTCGACGGCTACACGAAACCGCTCACCTTGAGCGCGGCGCAGGTCCGCGCGCTCGCGAACCGGCACTTCGGCGTCGGCGCGGACCAGTTGCTGCTCGTCGAGAAGCCGACCATCGACGGCGTCGATTTCAAGTACCGAATCTTCAATTGCGACGGCGGCGAAGTCGAACATTGCGGCAACGGTGCGCGCTGCTTCGTGAAATTCGTGCGCGATCGCGGCCTGACGGGCGCGGCGAGCGTGCGCGTGCAGGTCCAGCAAGGCGTCATCACGCTGACGATGCTGGAAAACGGCGAAGTCGTCGTCGATATGGGCAGTCCGGTGTTCGATCCGCCGCGAGTGCCGTTCGACGCGAAGGGCCTCGAAGGCCGTCAGGAAGGCGCCGACACGCTCTGGCCGCTCGACGTGAACGGCGAAACGCGCTGGATTTCGGCGGTATCGATGGGCAATCCGCACGCGATGCAGATCGTCGGCGATGTGGAGGCGTATCCCGTGCTGGAAGAAGGGCCGCTTGTCGAAAAGCACGCGCGCTTTCCGAACAGGGTGAACGCGGGATTCATGCAGATCGTCGATAGAAACGCGGTGAAGCTGCGCGTCTTCGAGCGCGGCGCGGGCGAAACGCTCGCATGCGGCACGGGCGCGTGCGCGGCGGTCGCGGCGGGCATCCGGCGCGGCCTGCTCGATTCGCCGGTGCGCGTCGCGACGCACGGCGGCACGCTGACCATCACCTGGGCCGGCGCCGCCGACGAATCCGCGCCGCTCCTCATGGCCGGCCCCGCCAAGACCGTCTTCGAAGGCGAAATTGAACTCGCCGACTGATGCCGCGCGCATCACGCATCAATATGGATAACCAGCCGAGACCATGAACGAACGCGAAGTCGCCGATTACCTGCTGGACAACCCCGATTTCTTCGCCGAGCACGCGGAGTTGCTCGGCACCATCCGCCTGTCGAATCCGCACGGCAAGTCGGCGGTGTCGCTGCAGGAACGCCAGATGGAAATGCTGCGCGACAAGAACAAGCAACTCGAACGGCGCCTCGCCGAATTGCTGCGCTACGGCCACGAAAACGACAGCATCGCATCGAAATTCAATCGCTGGACGATTCGCGTGATGGGCGAGCGCGATCCGCACGCGCTGCCGAAAACCATCAGCGCGGGCCTCTGCGAAACCTTCGATGTGCCGCAGGCCGCGCTGCGCGTGTGGGACGTCGCCGAGCCGCATTCGCAGGCTGATTTCGCCCGCAGCGCCGGCGAGGAAGTGCGGATTTTCGCGAACAGCCTCGCGACGCCTTACTGCGGCGCGAATACCGGCTTCGAGGCCGCGCAGTGGCTGACGTCGGCGAGTTCGGTGTCGGTGGCATCGGCGACGACGGATGGCGTCGTCGATTCCGCGAACACCACCGAATCCATTGCGCTGCTCGCGCTGCGCGATCCGCTCGCCGGCCCCGAAGCGCCGGCCTTCGGGCTGCTGGTGATGGGGTCTCCCGACCCGCGCCGCTTCCACGAAGGCATGGCGACCGATTTCCTCACGCAGATCGCGGCACTCGCCAGCGCGGCGCTGAGCCGCCTGCTGCCGCACTAAAAGCCAAGCGACCAAGCGATGAACGCCGCCGATCCCGTCGCCGCCTATCTGTCGATGCTCGAGCACGAGCGGCGCCTGTCGGCGCATACGCTGCGCGGCTACACGCACGAGCTTGAAGAATTGAAAAAGCTGGCAAACGGCCGCGCGCTCGAAACGCTCACCGCTAGCGACATGCGCGGCGCCGTGTCGCGCGCGCATGCGGGCGGGCTGACGGCGCGTTCGATCGCGCATCGGCTTTCGGCGTGGCGGGCGTTTTATCGCTGGCTGGCGGAGCGCGTGGAGATGGCGGCGAACCCGGTCGCGACCGTGCGCGCGCCGAAGGGCGCGAAGACGCTGCCGAAGGTGCTCTCCGTCGACGACGCCAACACGCTGATGGAAGCGCCCCACGCCGACACGACCGAAGCGCTGCGCGACCACGCCATCCTGGAACTGTTTTATTCGTCGGGCTTGCGGCTCTCAGAGCTCGTGAATCTCGATATTTTCGAGATCAAGACGAATGATCACGAATCCGTCGGCTGGCTCGATCTGCCGAACACGGAAGTCAACGTGTTCGGCAAGGGCGGAAAGCGGCGCAAGGTGCCGGTCGGCCGCAAAGCGATCGACGCCCTGCGCGCCTGGATGGACGTGCGCGGCGAGTTCGTCAAGCTCGATCCGTATGCGCTTTTCCTGTCGGTGCGCGGCAACCGGATGTCGCCGAACGTCGTGCGCGACCGCGTAAAGCTCATGGCGCTGCGCGCTGGCATCCCGTCGAACGTGCATCCGCACGTGCTGCGGCATTCGTTCGCCACGCACGTTCTGCAGTCGAGCGGCGATCTGCGCGCGGTGCAGGAACTGCTCGGCCACGCGAGTATCACCGCGACGCAGGTCTATACGTCGCTCGATTTCCAGCATCTCGCACGCGTCTACGATTCGGCGCATCCGCGCGCCAAGAAGCGCGACTGATTCTCCCTGGCGCACTTTATAAGCGCCAAAACCTGCAGACCCATGAACACCATCACGCTCAAACCGGCGAAGGAAAGGTCGCTCGCGCGCCGCCATCCGTGGATTTACGCGAACGCGATCGAACACATCGACGGCAAGCCGGCGCCGGGCGCGACCGTTATCGTCCGCTCGCACGACGGGCGCTTTCTCGCGCGCGCGTCGTACAGCCCGCAGTCGCAGATCCGCGCGCGCGTCTGGAGTTTCGACGAAACCGAGCCGATCGATCACGCGTTCTTCAAACGCCGCGTCCAGCGGGCGATCGCCCATCGCGCGGCGATGATCCGCGACACGGGCGCGACGCGTCTGATCTTCGGCGAGGCGGACGGCTTGCCAGGCCTGATCGTCGACTACTACGTCGCCGACGATGAGTCGAAGCGCGGCCAGCTCGTCTGCCAGTTCATGGCGACAGGGGTCGAAGCGTGGAAGACCGCGATCGTCGACGCGCTCACCGGCGCGACCGGCTGCCCGAACGTGTACGAGCGCTCGGACGTATCGATTCGCCAGAAAGAGGGGCTCGAACAGATCACGGGCGTGCTCGCCGGCGACCCGCCGCCCGAAACGCTGATCACAAATGAATGCGGCGTGCGCTATCACGTCGATGTGAAAAACGGTCACAAGACGGGCTTCTACGTCGATCAGCGTGACAACCGCGTGCTCGTCGCCGAATACGCCCACGAGCGCGACGTACTGAACTGCTTCTGCTACACGGGCGGTTTTTCGCTTGCAGCGTTGAAAGGCGGGGCGAAGCGCGTAGTGTCGATCGATTCGTCGGGCGAGGCGCTGGCTTTGGCTCAGCAGAACGTGCTCGCAAACGGCTTCGACCCGGAACGCGCCCAATGGCTCGACGCCGACGCCTTCAAAACGCTCCGGCGTCTCTACGACGAAGGCGAGCGCTTCGGCCTGATCGTGCTCGATCCGCCAAAGTTCGCGCCGTCGCGGGAGCATGTGGATCGGGCGGCGCGCGCCTACAAGGACATCAACCTCACCGGCTTCAGGCTGCTGCGCCCGGGCGGGCTGCTTTTCACGTACTCGTGCTCCGGCGCGATCGACGCCGATTTGTTCCAGAAGATCGTCGCGGGCGCGGCGGCGGATGCGAAGGTCGACGCGCGCATCCTCAAGCGGCTCGGCGCGGGCGTCGATCACCCGCTCCTGACGGCGTTTCCGGAAGGCGAATACCTGAAAGGCCTGTTATTGCAAATCGCCTGACCGGCCATAACTGATTAGCCACGAGGCGCGGTCCGCAGAGCGCCAGCTTGACAAATATGTTTCAATAATTGGCTAATCGCTGCTTTCTGGTGAACAACTGGCACAGTGAAAGCGGCGCGAAACACCTTCATCGACTTCAAAGCACAGGCGACCACATGATTCCCGTAACCATCCTGACCGGCTTTCTGGGCAGCGGCAAAACCACGCTGCTCAAGCGCATCCTGAACGAGAAGCACGGCATGAAGATCGCCGTGATCGAGAACGAATTCGGCGAAGAGAACATCGACAACGAAATTCTCGTGCAGGACTCGAACGAGCAGATCATCCAGATGAGCAACGGCTGCATCTGCTGCACCATTCGCGGCGATCTGGCCCGCGCGCTGGAAGACCTGGCCGACCGCAAGAAGGCGGGTACGCTCGATTTCGACCGCGTCGTGATCGAAACGACCGGCCTCGCGAACCCGGGCCCCGTCGCGCAGACGTTCTTCATGGACAACACCATCGCCGACGAATTCCTGCTCGACGCGATCATCACGCTCGTCGATGCGAAGCACGGCAACCATCAACTCGACGAGCACGAAGTGGTGCAGCGGCAAGTCGGTTTCGCCGATCGCCTGTTCATCACGAAATCGGATCTGGTCGATGCGGCGGCGCTGGACGATTTGAAACATCGCCTCGTGCACATGAATCCGCGTGCGGCGATCCGCGTGGTGAATTTCGGCGACGCCGACATCAAGGAAATCTTCGACCTGCGCGGCTTCAACCTGAACTCGAAGCTGGAAATCGACCCTGATTTCCTCGTGGAAGACGATCACGATCACGCGCATGCGCATGACCACGCGCACGACGACGACCACGATCACGCGACCTGCGGCCACGACCACAGCCACGATCACGAGCATCACAATCACCATCACGCGCACCACGACGACAAGATCAAGTCGTTCGTCTACCGCAGCGACAAGCCGTTCGACGCGAACCGCCTCGAAGACTTCCTCGGCGGCATTCTGCAGATTTATGGCGAGCGCCTGTTGCGCTACAAGGGCGTGCTCTATATGAAGGGCGTCGATCGCAAGGTCGTCTTCCAGGGCGTGCACCAGATGATGGGCAGCGACCTCGCCGGCAAGTGGCAACCGATCGAAAAGAAGAACAGCAAGATGGTGTTCATCGGCATCGAACTGCCGCAGGACCTGATCACCGACGGCCTCGACGCCTGCCTCGTGAAGTAAACTCCTCGCGATAACCCGCACCCGACGCCGCGCTCAATTGAGCGCGGCGTTTTTTCTGGTGGCTTTCGATTCAAAACTGTTACCACTCACACGAACGCTGGTCGCTTTTTGAACGCTCAGGCGTTATATTTTTGAGATTCGGGCGCTAATCGACAGGGTTTTCCATGGTTATCGTCTGAAATTGCGATTCAGTTACAATACAGCCCCACTGAAGAAGGGCAGCGGTCCGTGTGGCGGGTTAGAGCCGCCGATCGGACGGCAGCAAAACTGAATGGGCCTCGCGAATGCGGCGAGTCGAATTGTCCGGGGTATAAGACGATTTAAGACAATTTGAGACAAAGCGTTCGAGGGTCGGAGGTGCGGGAAGGACGTTTATTTGGGCGTCGTCCCGGACACCCGCAATCGGTTACCAGAGGAGTTCGGCCCCGCGTCGACGCGTAGATCATAAAAAAGCGCGTCACGGCAGCCATCCATGCGAGCACTTTCGCATCGACGCTGTCAGCGGGCAACGCAGAAGTGCGGGCTGTGCGTAAGACATCGCCCCACATTGAAGAAGCAAGCCAGATGACGACGAAACGACTCTTGACCGAAGCCGAAATCCTGAAGATGGGCGAGAAGGATTACATGAACGAGGATCAGCTCGCTTTCTTCAAGAGCCGGCTCGAACAGTTGCAGGCCGACATCCTTAAAAATGCCGGCCAGACGACCGAAAATCTGCGGGAAACGGTGATCGTGCCGGATCCGGCGGACCGAGCGACGATCGAGGAAGAACATGCCCTCGAACTGCGCACGCGTGACCGCGAGCGCAAGCTGCTGAAGAAGGTGCAGCAATCGCTCGCGCGCATCGATTCCGGCGATTACGGCTGGTGCGAGGAAACGGGCGAGCCGATCGGCATCCCGCGCCTTATCGCGCGCCCGACCGCCACGCTGTCGCTCGAAGCGCAGGAACGCCGCGAATTGCGCCAGAAGCTGTTCGGCGACTGACGGGCGCTTCGGCCGGGCTTCGTTGCGGGTCTTGCCCGCCGCGGGAGACCCGCCGCCTCTTGGCCACGCCGCGACCTTGAAAAGGCACACGTCAACCGTGTGCCTTTTTGCTTTTCGAGCGTCCGGTTCGTCCTTCGCTAAAAAGCGCGATTTCTTCCGCCGCCTCCAAAACGCGACTTGATAATTCGGAGCGCGCCCTAAAATGGACTGGACGCGCCCAGTACGGGCGTGGGCGCGGCGCGACTCCCGGAAGTCGAATCCGCGCGGAACCCGCGCCGCGCACTCCATCGAATTCTCGACAGCGCGGTGGCTCTCGAGCCGCCCGCGTCCTTCGTTTTCAAAAGGAACGCACATGGAACAATTTCACGGCACGACGATCGTCTCCGTGCGACGCGGCGGCCAGGTCGCGCTGGGCGGCGACGGCCAGGTGACGCTCGGCAACATCGTCATGAAGGGCGGCGCGAAAAAAGTGCGCCGCATCTATGGCGGCAAGGTGCTGGTCGGCTTCGCGGGCGGCACCGCCGACGCGTTCTCCCTCCTCGACCGCTTCGAAGCCAAGCTGGAAAAGCATCAGGGCAACCTGACGCGCGCCGCCGTCGAACTGGCGAAGGACTGGCGCACCGACCGCATGCTGCGCCGCCTGGAAGCGATGCTGATCGCCGCCGACGCGCAGGCCACGCTCGTGATCACCGGCAATGGCGACGTGCTCGACCCGGAAAACGGCATCTGCGCGATCGGCTCGGGCGGCGCATATGCGCAGGCCGCGGCGCAGGCGCTGACGGAAAACACTGAACTCTCGCCACGCGACATCGTCGAGAAGTCGCTCGCGATCGCCGGCGACATGTGCATCTACACGAATCACAATCGCGTCATCGAGACGATCGAGTAAGGCCGGAACAGCCAAAGGACCAAGCGATGACCACCATGACTCCCGCCGAGATCGTCTCGGAACTCGACAAACACATCATCGGCCAGGGCCGCGCCAAGAAGGCCGTCGCCGTCGCGCTGCGCAACCGCTGGCGCCGTCAGCAAGTCGCCGAGCCGCTGCGCCAGGAAATCACGCCGAAGAACATTCTGATGATCGGACCGACCGGCGTCGGCAAGACCGAAATCGCGCGGCGTCTGGCTAAACTCGCGGACGCGCCGTTCATCAAGATCGAAGCCACAAAATTTACCGAAGTCGGCTACGTGGGCCGCGACGTGGACAGCATCGTGCGCGACCTGATCGAGATCTCCGTCAAGCAGACGCGCGAATCGGAGATGAAGAAGGTGCGCTCGAAGGCCGAGGAACGCGCCGAAGACCGCATCCTCGACATCCTGCTGCCGACGGCGCGCCAGGTCGGTTTCGGCGCATCGACGGCCGCTGAAGCCACGGACGATTCGAACAATACGACCCGTCAGACGTTCCGCAAGCGCCTGCGTGAAGGCGCCCTCGACGAGAAGGAAGTCGAGCTCGATGTCGAACAGCCGCAGGTCGGCATGGACATCATGGGGCCGCCGGGCATGGAAGACATGACCGAGCAGATCCGTTCGATGTTCGCGAACATCGGCGGCGGCAAGAAGACGCGCCGCAAGGTGAAGGTGAAGGAGGCGCTGAAGCTCCTGACCGACGAGGAAGCCGGCAAACTCCTGAACGATGAGGAGGTCAAGGCGAAGGCGGTGCAGAATGTCGAGCAGAACGGCATCGTGTTCCTTGACGAAATCGACAAGATCGCGTCACGCAGTGAAACGGGCGGTGCGGAAGTGTCGCGCGCGGGCGTGCAGCGCGATCTGCTGCCGCTCGTGGAAGGCACCACGATCAACACCAAATACGGGATGATCAAGACCGATCACATCCTGTTCATCGCAAGCGGTGCATTCCATCTTGCCAGACCGAGCGACCTGATCCCCGAGTTGCAGGGGCGCTTCCCAATTCGCGTCGAGCTGGATTCGCTGTCGGTCGGCGACTTCGAATCGATCCTCAACACGACTGACGCAAGCCTCGTGAAGCAGTACAAGGCGCTGCTCGCGACCGAAGACGTCCATCTCGATTTCGCCGACGACGGCATTCGCCGGCTCGCGGAGATTGCGTACTCGGTGAACGAGAAGACCGAGAACATCGGGGCGCGGCGCCTGTATACGGTGATCGAGAAGCTGCTGGAAGAGGTGTCGTTCTCGGCGGGCAACCATACGGGCCAGCCGGTGAAGATCGATGCGGCCTACGTCGATCGCGCGTTGAACGAAGTGGCCGACGATGAAGATTTGTCGCGCTACGTGCTGTAAATAGCGTATGCGCAAAAAAAAGGGCGGCTCTTGCGAGCCGCCCTTTTTCATTGCCGAACCGGCTTCTTGGCCAGCTTTCGCTGCAACGTCCGCCGATGCATGTTGAGCGCACGAGCCGTCGCGGAAATGTTGCCCTGGTTCTCGGCCAGCACGCGCTGAATGTGCTCCCACTCGAGTCGCGCGACGGAAAGCAGCGCCGGATGCTCGATCGCTTCTTCCGCCGTCTGCTCGCTCGCCTGTTCCTGCAGCGCCGAGAGAATCGTTTCGACGTTCGCCGGCTTTGCGAGATAGTTGTCCGCGCCATCCTTCACCGCCTGCACCGCGGTCGCGATGCTCGCGTAACCCGTCAGCACGAGAATGCGTGCGTCGGGCTGCAAGTCGCGCAGCGGCGCGACGAGCGCGAGACCCGAATCGTTGCCGAGATGCAGATCCACCGTGATCTGGCTGAACTTTTGCGTGTTCGCGAGCTTCAGCGCCTCGTCGGCGTTATGCGCCTGGTGCGGCGTATAGCCGCGCCGCGAAAGACCGCGCGCAAGGATGCCCGAGAACACCTCGTCGTCGTCGATGATCAGGAAGTTCATGTCGCTCATGCTTTTTTCTCCGTGGTGGCGGACGCGTGGCCGCTCTGTTGCATCTTCCCCGCGCGTGAATCGGGTGCCGCCGCGCTCGTTTCCGGCAAGCGCAGTACGGCGCACGTGCCGCGCGGGCTCGCCGCCGTGAGCTCGATCGATCCGCCGAGCCGCGCCGCCGACGCGAACGCCAGATACAGCCCGACGCCGTGGCCGCCCTGCGTGCTATCGACGGGCATCGCGCCGAGCGAGCCGCGCAAGGACGGCGGAATGCCGGGGCCACGGTCGCAGACGTCGAATTCGATCACCGATTCATCCGCGTCGCGCCTGACCGACGTGGCGAGCGTCACCGACTCGCTGCTCGCCCGCGCCGCATTATCCAGCAGAATCGTGAGGATCTGCCCGACGGCGACGGTGTCGTCGATCGATACGTCGTCGGGCGTCGTGCCCACGCGCTCGAAGCGCACGTGCGGATGCCGCAGCCGCCACTGCGCGACGAAACTCTCGAGCCACCCACCGAGCGGCTGCCTGCTCGACGGCACGCTCGCGCGGCTGCGCAGGCGCGCGAGCGCGGACGTGCAGAGCGTCATCTGCTGTTCGAGCAGGTCGAAGTCGGTGGCGTAGGGCGCGAGGTTGCGGTCGCTCGACGCGGCATCGCGCAACTCTTCGGCGAGCATAGCGATCGTCGAGAGCGGCGTGCCGATTTCGTGCGCGACGGTCGCCGCCTGCACGCCCAGCGCGACGGCGCGCTCGTCGCGCAGGAGGCGCTGCTGGGCGTCGCCGAGCGCGGTGTCGCGCTGGCGCAGCGCCCGCGACATGCGCGCCACGAACCAGCCGATCAGCCCGACGCTCACCATGAAGTTCACCCACAGCCCCATGCGGAAATATTCGAACAGATTCGCCGGATTCTCGATGTTGAGCGGCACGTAGTTGTAGCTCAGGAGCGCGTAGCAGATCACGGCGAAGAGCGCGAGGACGGCCATCATCGTCCACGGCAAGACGGCGGCGGCGATCGCGAGCGACGGAATATAGAGCGTGACGAACGGATTGGTCGCGCCGCCGGAAAGAAACAGCAACGCCGAGAGCGCGCCAAGATCGACGAACAACTGCCCGAATAGTTCGAGATTCGTCTCGGGCCGCGCGCGCGAGACGCGCAGCCACGTGAGCCCGTTGAAAACGATCTCCATGCTGATCACGAGGAGCATTGCGGGAATCGGCAGATGGGCGCCGTAAAAGATCTGCACGACGGCGATCGTCACCAGTTGGCCGATGATCGCGAGACTGCGCAGCCAGAAAAGATGGCCGAGGTTGACCCGCCCCGTGTTCGTTATGCGATGCATCGATGTGTTTCCGCGCCCGTAATTCGGAATAGTCTAATGGTTAGCGATCGGCCGTTTGCCACACCATCGAAAGTTACTTTCTGACAACGTGGACCGGCCGTCCGCTCAAAAAATGACACGCAGCCCTAAAATTCGCCGCAATCCTACTCCCGCCACCCATACCATCCGCGCCGTCGTTCAGGACGACATTATCTCGCGCGTGCTGCCTGTCTACTTCGCGAACGCGCAAGCCGCCGCGCAGCGTTCGCAGACGGCCGAGCAGGTCGTCTGGCTCCAGGCCGCGCTGATTCTTCAGCCAGAGCACATCGAAGCGCGGCTGCAACTCATCGACGTCCTGCTCAAGCGCGGCGCGATCGGCGAAGCGATCACAGTCGCGGCGAATCTCGTCGAGCGCGAGCCGCAGCACGCGCTCGCGCTGTGGCATCTGGGCTATGCGCTGCAGCTCGCCGGCCATCACGCGGAAGCGGTGCCGTTTTAACAGCGTGCATACGACATCGATAGCTCCGTGCCGACGCTGCGCAACAACTTCGCGGTCGCGTTCGAAGTGACGGGCCACCCGGACGAAGCGCTCAGGCTGCTGGAAGAAGCCGTCGCCGGGAACAACAACGACATCGAGGCGTGGACGAACCTCACGCGCATCTATCCGCAGCGCTGCGAGCTCGAGCATGCGCTCGCGGCGGGCAAGCGCGCGATCCAGATCGATCCGTCGAATGCGCTCGCGCAATCGAACTACAGTCTCACGCTGAAAGAAGCGCAACGCTGGAGCGACGCGACCGCCGCAGCCCTCGTCGCCGCCGAAACCGCGCCGCAGATGGCGCGCTTTCCGTTCAACCTGTCGTTGCTTGATCTGCTTCAGCGCAACTATCCACGCGGCTGGAAGAATTTCGAAACGCACTGGGACGGTTCGAACGAGCTCGGCGGTTCGCATCCTGCGTTCGCCGTACCGCGCTGGAATGGCGAGGCGTTGCGCGGCAAAACGCTGTTGCTGTGGGGCGAACAGGGTTTCGGCGATGCGCTCCAGTTCTGCCGCTTCGTGCCGATGCTCGCGAAGCAGGTTCACGCGCAAGGCGGCAAGCTGGTGTGGGTGGCGTTCAAGGCGCTGCATCCGCTGATGGCGCGGATGGCGCCGAAAAACGTCGAATGCATTGCGCACGACGCCGAACTGCCGCCGCACGATTTCCACTTCCCGCTGCTGAGCCTGCCGCTCTTTTTCAACATCGACGACGAAACGATTCCGGCGAAGCGCTCGTATCTCGCCGCTGACGCCGACCGCGCCGCACACTGGGGCGCTCAGGCGCCGGCGGTGAAGCAGTTGCGCGTGGGCCTCGTGTGGAGCGGCAGCGCCACGCATCAGCGCAACATGTTCCGTAGCGTGGGGATCGGCCGGTATGCCAAGGCGTTCGGCGCGCTCGAAAACGTCGCGTTCTTCTCGTTGCAAAAGGGCGCGCAGGACGACTTGGCGGCCGCGCTGCAAAACGGCTTTACGATCGCCGACCACACTGGCGAGTTCGAAACCTTCGACGACACGGCCGCCTTCATCGATTCGCTCGATCTCGTGATCACCGTGTGCACGAGCGTCGCGCATCTCGCGGCGGCGCTCGGCAAGCCGACATGGATCCTGCTCGACGCCAATCCGCACTGGGTCTGGCAACTGGAGCGCACCGACAGCCCGTGGTATCCGACCGCGACGCTTTATCGGCAGAAGCAGTTTGCGCATTGGGAGCCGGTGTTCGACGACCTCACCCGCGATCTGAGCGCTCTTGCCGCGAAGCACGCGAGCGCCGCAGCACCGAAGCGGCGCACGGCGAAGAAGCTCGCGGAATAAGCGACAAACGGCGACTTCGAAAACGGTCGCCGTGTTTCATTCGCCGCGCCGCATGCTTTCGATTTCCTCGGCGAGACAAGGCGGACACAGGCAACCGATCCTGCCCTTCAGCCGCTCGATCGGCAATTCGGGCAGCGACGCGCACCAGCACCGCGCATCGCCCGCGAGCGACCCGCAGTGAAACGCCGCGCCGCATCGCGAACACGCTTCTGCGCCGGCATCGACCTTGAGCTCCAGTTCCGTCGCCATCGTCTTTCCCGCTGAAAATAAGTCGATGATCCCACGCTGGGGGCGCCATGCAAGCCGCGCGGCAAAACGCCCTGCTGCGCTGCGTCAGTCCTGTACAATTCGGCGTGTTTAAACCGCCCTCGCCTCATTTGCCGCCATGTCCGAGCTTCCCGACCTTACGCAGATCGCGCCGACCCTGAAAGCCGAAATCCTGGCCGAGGCGCTGCCCTATATCCGCCAGTACCACGGCAAGACGATCGTGATCAAGTACGGCGGCAACGCAATGACCGAAGAGCGCTTGAAACAGGGCTTCGCGCGCGACGTCATTCTTTTGAAACTGGTCGGCATCAATCCGGTAATCGTCCACGGCGGCGGCCCGCAGATCGACCAGGCGCTCAAGAAGATCGGCAAGCAGGGCACGTTCATCCAGGGCATGCGCGTCACCGACGAAGAGACGATGGAAGTCGTCGAATGGGTGCTCGGCGGCGAAGTACAGCAGGACATCGTCACGCTAATCAATCATTTCGGCGGACAGGCGGTCGGGCTGACCGGCAAGGACGGCGGCCTCATCCACGCACGCAAGCTGCAGATGCCGGATCGCGATAATCCGGGCCAGTTCATCGACATCGGCCAGGTCGGCGAAGTCGATTCGATCAATCCGGCCGTCGTGAAGGCGCTGCAGGACGACGCGTTCATCCCGGTGATCTCGCCGATCGGCTTCGGCGAGGACGGCCTCTCGTACAACATCAATGCCGATCTGGTCGCGGGCAAGCTGGCGGTCGTGCTGAACGCCGAGAAGCTCGTCATGATGACGAACATCCCCGGCGTGATGGACAAGGAAGGCAACCTGCTCACCGATCTCTCGGCGCGCGAGATCGACGCCCTTTTCGCCGACGGCACGATTTCCGGCGGCATGTTGCCGAAAATCTCGTCGGCGCTCGATGCCGCGAAGAGCGGCGTGCGCTCGGTGCACATCATCGACGGGCGGATCGAGCATTCGGTGCTACTCGAAATCCTGACCGAGCAGCCGTTCGGCACGATGATCCGCTCGCACTGAGCCTCCTTCGCATAACCGGCGCGGCCCACGCTGCGCCGTCCTTTATCCCCGCGCATGAGAACCACCCGCACTCAACGGCGGCGTCGCGTCAAAGAGCGCGGTCCCGTCTGGCTCTTCGACCTCGACAACACGCTGCATCACGCGTCGCACGAGATTTTTCCGGCGATCAACAAGGCGATGACGCGATACATCATCGATACGCTGAACGTCGATATCGATGAAGCGAACCGGCTGCGGGTCGGCTACACGGTGCGCTACGGCGCGACGCTGCTGGGTCTCGTGCGCCATCACGGCGTCGATCCCGCCGATTTCCTGCGCGTCGTCCACACCTTCGCGGACCTGAAATCGATGCTGCGCGCCGAGCGCGGCCTCGCTCGGATGGTGCGCGCGCTGCCCGGACGCAAGATCGTGCTGACTAACGCCCCGACGCTCTACGCGCGCGCTGTGCTCGCGGAACTGGGCATCGGCAAGCTGTTCGAGCGGGTGATCGCGATCGAGGACATGCAGCATCGCGGCACCTGGCGCGCGAAACCCGACGCCGGGATGCTCCGCCGCGCGATGCGCAGCGCAGGCGTGCGGCTGTCCGATGCGATTCTCGTCGAGGATACGCACGGGCATCTGAAGCGCTACAAGCGGCTCGGCATCCGCACGGTGTGGATCGTCGGCCATCTGCCGAATCGGCGCGACGCCAGCGGTCAGGTCTCACTGCGACGCCCCGGCACAGGAAAGCCGCACTACGTCGATCAGCGCGTGAGGTCGCTGCGTTCGCTCCTGCCGCGCATCTGACGTTTTCGCATTTTCCGCTATACTCCTTCGCTATCTCGAATTGCACTGACGCGCCGATTTGCTGACTCGATTGCGGGCGCGCGAACCCTTCGCCGGGTTCACTATAAATGCGGCTAAAGAGGTCGTCAGCCGCGCATCCCATCTCCTCGCGCATCGCCGACACCGTTTAGCCGCCTAAGTCACTCAAGGCGGAATGAATGGAATCGATCGGTATCGTCACGCCCCAAACCCTGCATTTTTCCGAGCCGTTGCGTATGCAGAACGGCAGCCTGTTCGCCGACTACGATCTCGTCGTCGAGACCTATGGCGAACTGAACGCCGCGCGCTCGAACGCCGTGCTCGTCTGCCATGCGCTGAACGCGTCGCATCACGTCGCGGGCGTCTACGCCGATAACCCGAAGGACGTCGGCTGGTGGGACAACATGGTCGGCCCCGGCAAGCCGCTCGACACCAACCGCTTCTTCGTGATCGGCGTGAACAATCTCGGCTCGTGCTTCGGTTCGACCGGGCCGATGAGCGTCGATCAATCGACCGGCAAGCCTTACGGCGCGAGCTTTCCCGTCGTGACGGTCGAGGACTGGGTGCACGCGCAGGCGCGCGTCGCGGATACCTTCGGCATCGAGCGCTTCGCCGCCGTCATGGGCGGGAGCCTCGGCGGCATGCAGGCGCTCGCGTGGAGCATGATGTACCCGGAGCGGCTCGGCCACTGCATCGTGATCGCGTCGACGCCGAAGCTCTCCGCGCAGAACATCGCGTTCAACGAGACGGCGCGCTCGGCGATCCTCTCCGATCCCGATTTCCACGGCGGCGATTACTACGCGCACAACGTGAAGCCGCGCCGCGGCTTGCGCGTCGCGCGGATGATCGGCCACATCACGTACCTGTCCGACGACGACATGGCCGTCAAGTTCGGCCGGGCGCTGCGCCGCGCGGAAGGCGCGCTCGACGCGTACAACTTCAACTTCGACGTCGAGTTCGAAGTGGAGTCGTATCTGCGCTATCAGGCCGACAAATTCGCCGAATACTTCGACGCCAACACGTATCTGCTGATCACGCGCGCGCTCGATTACTTCGACCCGGCGAAGGCGTTCGAAGGCGACCTGACGAAAGCGCTCGCCCACACGACCGCGAAATACCTGATCGCGAGCTTCTCGACCGACTGGCGTTTCGCCCCCGCGCGCTCGCGGGAACTGGTGAAGGCGCTGCTCGACCACAAGCGCACCGTGAGCTACGCCGAAATCGACGCGCCGCACGGCCACGACGCCTTCCTGCTCGACGACGCGCGCTATCACAACCTGATGCGCGCCTATTACGAACGCATTGCCGCCGAGGTGGGCGCATGAACCAGAACACGCTCGACTCCCTCTCGCTGCGCTCCGATTTCCGCGCGATCGCGCGCTGGGTGGAACCGCGCTCGACCGTCCTCGATCTCGGCTGCGGCGACGGTTCTCTCCTGTCGCTGCTCGGCGAGGAACTCGATGTGAACGGCTACGGCATCGAAATCAACGATGCCGGCGTGCTCGCCTGCGCGCAAAAAGGCGTGAACGTGATCCAGCAGAACCTGGAAGACGGCCTGCGCCTCTTCGAAGACGACAGCTTCGACTTCGCGATCCTCTCGCAGACGCTGCAGACGATCCACCAGACCGCCGCGATCCTGCGCGAGACGGTGCGTGTGGGGCGCGAGTGCATCGTGTCGTTCCCGAATTTCGGATACTGGCCGCATCGGCTGGCGGTGATTCAAGGGCGCATGCCGGTGTCGAAATCGCTGCCTTATCAATGGCACAACACGCCGAACGTGCGCGTTTTGACGATCAAGGATTTCGAGGCGCTGGCGCCTGAAGTCGGCATCGAAATACTCGATCGCGTGGTGCTGCACGGCGGGCAGTCGATCCGTTGGGGCGCAAACTGGCGTGGTAGTCTTGCGGTCTATCGCGTGAAGCGCGGCTAGCTGCCGCAGTGCTTGGCGCATCGACAACCGCATTGCCCCCAACGATATGTCCAACTCGCCACACGAGGCGCCCGCTCTTACTGCTCACGAAGAACATCCCGGCTGGCGCGCGTTTCTCAACACGCGCATCCTGATTTGCGTCTTTCTCGGCTTCACTTCGGGCCTGCCGCTCTTCACGCTCGTCTACCTCGTGCAGGCATGGTTGCGCACCGAGGGCGTCAACCTCAAGGAAATCGGTCTCTTTGCGCTGATCCAGTTTCCCTATACGTGGAAATTCGTCTGGGCGCCTCTGATGGACCGCTATGTACCGCGCCTGCCCGGCTGGCGACCAGGGCGCCGGCGCGGCTGGATGATCGTCACGCAATTGCTGGTTGCGGTCGCGATCGGCACGCTCGGCTTCGTCTCGCCGGCCAAGGAAATCTGGACGGTCGCCGCGCTCACCGCGCTCGTCGCGTTCTTCGGCGCGAGTCAAGATATCTCGATCGACGCCTATCGCCGCGAACTGCTGCACGACGCCGAACAGGGCCTCGGCAATGCTGTCCACGTGAACGCGTACAAGATCGCGGCGCTGATTCCGGGTTCGCTCGCGCTGATCCTCGCCGACCATCTTCCGTGGACCACCGTGTTCATCATCACCGCGGCGTTCATGTTGCCGGGAATCGTGCTAACGCTCGTCGTCAAGGAACCGGAAGTGCACGGCGAGCCGCCGAAGAACCTGCGCGAAGCGATCGTCGAGCCATTTCACGAGTTCATCACGCGCGGCGGCTGGCGCACGGCGCTGCTCGTGCTCGGCTTCATCTTTCTGTACAAGCTCGGCGACGTCATGGCGACCACGCTATCGACCTCGTTCTTCCTCGATGTCGGCTTCAACATGACGCAAATCGGCGTGATCGCGAAGACGGTCGCGTTCTGGGCGAGCATCGCGGGCGGGATCATCGGCGGGGTGTGGCTGGTCAAGATCGGCACGGCACGCGGGCTGTGGATTTTCGGCGTTCTGCAAATCGTCTCGACGCTCGGCTTCGCGTGGCTCGCGAAAATCGGGCCGTCGCCGCTCGCGCTCGGCGTGCTGTACGGCTTCGAGACCTTCGCGACCGGCCTGACGACGGCGGCGTTCATCGCCTACATCGCGAGCACGACGGACCCGCGCTACACCGCGACGCAGTTCGCGCTTTTTACGAGCCTGGCTTCGGTGCCGCGGACGCTGGCGTCGGCGTCGAGCGGGTTCATCGTCGCGCAGACGGGCTGGTTCGAGTACTTCATGATCTGCACGGCGCTCTCCATTCCGGGCATGTTACTGTTGCCGAAAATCGCGCCCTGGAGAGCCCAACGATGACGGTGTATGTCCCGTTCCGCGCCGCCTTCCTAAACGTTTTCGCCTTGTCCGCGCTGGCGTTGGCGCCGATCGCACCGTCCCGCGCGCAGGATCCTCAGCGTCCTTATTCCGCGCCGAACAACCAGATCCGCTTCGGCAATGCTGCGCTCTTTCGCAACCTGATTCCCTCGGCGACGCTCGAAACGCAGGCCGCGCAGGAATACGCGCAAATCCTGCGCGAGGCCGAGCACAACAAGACCCTGCTGAACGACGACAACGCGCTCGTCAAACGTGCTCGCGACATCGTGAATCGCGAGATTCCGTTCGCGCTGAAGTGGAACGACCGCTCGAAGCAATGGAAGTGGGAGATCAACGTCGTCAAATCGAACGAGATCCGCATGTATTGCCTGCCGGGCGGCAAGATCGTGATCTACAGCGGGCTGATCGACAAGCTGCATTTGAACGACAACGAAATCGGCATGATGGCCGGCCATGAGATCGCGCACGCGCTGCGCGAGCATGCGCGCGAGCGGCTCGGCCGGCAGCAGGCGGCGCAGCTGTTCTCGGGCACGGTGCCGCAGCTTTTCGGCTACGTGGACATGGGTTCGACGCAACTGGGCATCGGCGAGCAATTGCTGGCGATGCGCTACTCGCCCGCCGACGAAACCGAAGCCGACGTCATCGGCAGCGAGATCGCCTCGCGCGCGGGATACGATCCGCGCGCGGCGATCACGCTGTGGAACAAGATCGATACGGCGACGCGCCGCTCGGACAACGGCTTCATCTGGATGCATCCGTACGGCTCGGAGCGGAAGCAGGATCTGCTCAAGCGCATGCCGGACATGATGCCGCTCTACGCGAAGGCGATCGGCAAGACGATCGACCAGTTGCCCGTGTATGCAGGAATGGGCCGCTTCAAGAAGAACGGCCGCTAGCTCACTTTTTCACTTTCCAGTCGTAATCGACCGTCAGCGGCGCGTGGTCGCTGAACTTCACCTCGCGATACACCGACGTCCCTTTCGCAGTCGCCGCGACTTCCGCGGTCGCGATCTGGTAATCGATCCGCCACCCGACGTTCTTCGCGTAAGCCTGCCCGCGATTGCTCCACCACGTGTACTGCTCGGGGCGCGTATCGAGCGTGCGGAAAACATCGACGTAACCGACGTCATCGAACAGTTTCGTCAGCCATTCGCGCTCTTCCGGCAGGCAACCTGAATTCTTCTGATTGCTCTTCCAGTTCTTGATGTCGATTTCCTTGTGGACGATGTTCACGTCGCCGCAAAGAATCACCTCGCGTTCCTTCGACAACTCCGCCAGATGCGGCATGAATTCGTCCATGAAGCGGTACTTGGCCTGCTGGCGTTCGTCGCCGCTCGAACCCGACGGCACGTACACCGACACCACGGAAAGCTTCCCGAAGCGCGCTTCCACGTAGCGTCCTTCGGGGTCGAACTCTTCGCTGCCGAAGCCGATGACGACTTCATCCGGTTCATGCCGCGTATAGAGTCCGGCGCCGCTGTAGCCTTTTTTCACCGCGTGCTGGAAATAGCCCTGGAAGCCGTGCGGCGCGAGGAATTCCGGCGTGAGATCGTCCTGCGAGCACTTGATTTCCTGCACGCAGACGACGTCGGCGTTCTGCTCGCCGAACCAGTCGAAGAAGCCTTTCCTGGCCGCCGAGCGGATGCCGTTCAGATTGGCGGTGATGACGCGAAACATGGTTCTTTTCCTTCCGTGTTGTGTTTGGTTTGCAATTACTCGACGACGACGCCCTTCAGCGATTCCTTCGGTGGCGGAAACGCGAGCTTCATTCCCTGAAGCGTGCGCAGCAGCAATTCCGCGATCATGACATTGCGATGCGACTTCGAATCGGCGGGAACGACGTACCACGGCGCAAATTCCGTCGATGTCGCGCCGAGCGCCGTCGCGTACGCCTTCTGATAATCGTCCCATTGCTTGCGCGCTTCGAGATCGGACGTATCGAATTTCCAGTGCTTGGTCGGATCGTCGATGCGCGCCTGCAGGCGCTGGCGCTGCTCGTCCTTCGAAATGTGCAAAAAGCATTTGATGACCGTCGTTCCGCTGTCGGCCTGCAGCGCCTCGAATTCGCGAATATGCCGATAACGCCGCTCACATTCGTCATCGTCGATGGCGTTCAGCACGCGCGGCACGAGCACGTCCTCGTAGTGGCTGCGGTTGAACACGCACAATTCGCCCACCTTCGGCGCCTGCGAATGGATGCGCCACAGAAAGTCGTGCGCCAGCTCGGTTTCGGTCGGCGCCTTGAACGGCACGATGCGCAGGCCGAGCGGATCGACTTCGTGGAACACGGCGCGGATCGTTCCGTCCTTGCCGCTCGTGTCCATGCCTTGCAGCACGAGCAAAACGCGCTGGCTGCGCTGCGCGTGCAGCTTCTCCTGCAACTCGTCGAGCTGCGCGCCGATCTCCGACACGCGCGCCCGGTCCGCTTCCTTCGATCCCAGTGAAAACGGCTTCGCGGCGCAATCGACCAAGGTGAGATCGAACGTCTTGAGCTTCTTTCCGCCATCGAAGAACGGCACGCGAAAATCGTCGAGTTCGAGTTTTTTTGCCACGTCGCGCTCCAAATGAAAACGGGCCGCTGCCAAGCTAGACCGGCAACAGCCCGTTGATTCCTGACTTGAAGGCTATCAGGATAATTTCTTCTTCAAAAGCTCGTTGACCTGCTGCGGATTCGCACGGCCCTTGGTCGCCTTCATCGCCTGGCCGATCAGCGCGTTGAACGCCTTTTCCTTGCCCGCGCGGAATTCGTCGACCGATTTCTGGTTCGCCGCGAGCACTTCGTCGATGATCGCTTCGAGCGCGCCGGTGTCCGATATCTGTTTCAACCCCTTCGCTTCGATGATGCGGTCGGCGGCGGCTTCGTCGGTGGCTTTTTCGTCCCAGATCGCCTGGAAGATGTCCTTCGCGATCTTGTTGGAAATCGTGCCGTCGCCGATGCGCTGGAGGATCAGCGCAAGCTGCTCGCTCGACACTGGCGACGCCGCGATATCCAGCGATTCGCGGTTCAACTGCGCGGAGACGTCGCCCATCAGCCAGTTTGCCGCGGCCTTCGCCTGCGCCGCGCCCGCCTTGCCGACGAGCGCTTCGTAATACGCCGCCATCGCCTTCGACGAGGTCAGACCCGCTGCGTCGTAACGCGTCAGGCCGTATTGCTCGACTAAGCGCGTCTGCATCGCTTCGGGCAGTTCCGACAGTCCTTCGCGCACCCGCGCGACCCAATCGTGATCGATCACGAGCGGCATCAGGTCCGGATCGGGAAAATAGCGGTAATCGTGCGCGTCTTCCTTGCTGCGCATCGACCGCGTTTCGCGCTTGTCGGGATCGTAGAGACGCGTTTCCTGCACGACGGTGCCGCCGTCCTCGATCAGTTCGACCTGGCGGCGCACTTCGTACTGGATCGCTTCTTCGAGGAAGCGGAACGAGTTCAGGTTCTTGATCTCGGCGCGCGTGCCGAATTCCACCTGTCCGACCGGCCGCACCGACACGTTCGCGTCGCAGCGGAACGAGCCTTCCTGCATGTTGCCGTCGCAGATGCCGAGCCACACGACGAGCGTGTGCAACGCCTTCGCATAGGCGACGGCTTCGGCGGCGCTGCGCATTTCCGGCTCGGTGACGATTTCGAGCAGCGGCGTGCCGGCGCGGTTCAGGTCGATGCCGGTCATGCCTGCGAAGTCTTCGTGCAGCGACTTGCCGGCGTCCTCTTCGAGATGCGCGCGCGTCAGGTTGACGATCTTCTCGTACGCGTCCTTGCCGGTTTTCTCATTGGCCGGGACCTGAATCGTCAGCGTGCCGCCCTGCACGACCGGAATCTCGTACTGGCTGATCTGGTAACCCTTCGGCAGATCAGGATAAAAGTAGTTCTTGCGCGCGAAAACGCTGCGCGGCGCGATATGCGCGCCGATCGCGAGACCGAAGCGGATCGCCCGCTCGACGGCGCCGCGGTTCATCACCGGCAGCACGCCCGGCAACGCGAGATCGACGGGACACGCCTGGGTGTTCGCCGGCGCGCCGAATTGCGTCGATGCGCCCGAGAAAATCTTGGAGACCGTCGACAACTGCGCGTGCGTCTCGAGACCGATTACGACTTCCCACTCCATGCTCATACTCCCGCCGGTGCCGATGGTGATTTCTGATGCCAGTCGGTCGCGCGCTGGAACGCGTCGGCGACCTGGAGCATCCGGGCTTCGTTGAAATAGTTGCCGACGATCTGCAGGCCGACCGGCCGCTTCGCATTGGCACCCGCGCCGAAGCCGCACGGCACGCTCATGCCGGGCAGGCCCGCGAGGCTCGTCGAGAGCGTGTAGATGTCGGCGAGGTACATCTGGACCGGATCGTCGGCCTTTTCGCCGAGATTCCACGCGACGGTCGGCGCGACCGGTCCCATGATGACGTCGCAGTGGCTGAACGCTTCCTGGAAATCGCGCGCGATGATGCGGCGGATTTTCTGCGCCTGAAGGTAATACGCGTCGTAGTAGCCATGCGACAAAACGTACGTCCCGACCAGGATGCGGCGCTTCACTTCCGGGCCGAAGCCTTCGGCGCGCGACTTCTTGTACATGTCGAGCAGGTCGGTGTAACTAGCCGCGCGATGGCCGTAGCGAACGCCATCGAAGCGCGACAAATTCGACGACGCCTCCGCCGGCGCGATGATGTAGTACACGGGAATCGAGAGCTCCGTTTTCGGCAGCGACACTTCGACGAGCGTTGCGCCGAGCGCTTCGTATTGCTTGAGCGCAGCATCGATGGCGGCGCGCACGTCGTCGGCGAGGCCCGGGCCGAAGTACTCCTTCGGCATGCCGATGCGCAGGCCGGCAAGCGGCTTCTCAGCATCGTCGCCCGACCAGCGCTGGCCGAGATAGCGCGTGTAGTCTTCGTCATCGCGCTGGAGGCTCGTGGAATCGCGTTCGTCGAACGAGGCCATCGCGTTGAGGAGCGTCGCGCAATCTGCGGCGGTTTGCGCCATCGGCCCGCCCTGATCCAGCGACGACGCGAACGCGATCATTCCGTAGCGCGACACGCGGCCGTACGTCGGCTTGATGCCGGTGATGCCGGTGAACGACGCCGGCTGACGGATCGAGCCACCGGTGTCGGTGCCGGTCGCGGCGGGCGCGAGGCGCGCGGCGACGGCCGCCGCCGAGCCGCCCGACGACCCGCCCGGCACGGCTTTCAGATCCCACGGGTTCTTCACGGCGCCGAAATGCGAGTTCTCGTTCGACGAACCCATCGCGAATTCGTCCATGTTGGTCTTGCCGAGCGTCACCATGCCGGCGCGGCCAAGACGCTCGACGACGGTCGCATCGAATGGGCTCGCGTAGTTTTCGAGCATTTTCGACCCCGCCGTCGATGCCCAGCCGCGCGTGACGAACACGTCCTTGTGCGCGATCGGCAGGCCGGTGAGCGGACCGGCGTGCCCTTGCGCGATGAGCGCGTCGGCGGCTTTCGCCTGCGCGAGCGTGAGATCGCGATCGACGCTGATGAAGGCGTTCAAATCCCTCGCGGCTTCGATGCGCTGCAGGTAGATCTGCGCGAGTTCGACTGCGGAGATTTCCTTCCCGTCGAGCGCCGCGCGCAGTTCGGTCAGACTTTTCTGATGCATTGCGTGTTTCCTGATGGGCGCGGCGTCAATCGGGACGCGCGCCGGGCTTTGAGTCCGGTAAGCGATGCCGCGGGCGTTGCGCCGCTTATTCGATCACCTTCGGCACGAGAAAGAGGCCATCCTGCACGGCGGGCGCCGATCGCTGGAACTCTTCGCGATTTACCTGCTCTGTAACTGCGTCGTTTCGCAGACGCAGCGCCACCTCTTCGATCTGCTCGATCGGATGCGCGAGCGGCTCGATGCCGGTCGTATCGACGGCCTGCATCTGTTCAACGAGGCCGAAGAAATCGTTCAGGCGCGCGAGCGTCGGTTCGGCCTCCTGTTCGGGCAATTCGAGCCGCGCGAGGTGCGCAATGCGTTTTACATCGGTCAGAGTCAAAGACATTCGATCACCGGAGAAAGCTGGAACTGTCACGAAAGCGAAAACATTCGTTGCGACAGAGAGTTACGTCACTGGAAGGCGGTCTTGAAAACGGGCCGGATGACGGCAAAAAGTACCGTCCATTTCCTATAGATCATCCAAAATTATAAGGTATCATTACGCGTTCGACCCAAATCCGGATCGACTGAACAGCGACCTTCTCCCTGATTCACTTTTTGCGAGAAACGTTTGGCTTGTTGATTCGCATCCTCCGGTAGATTTCTTCGCAGTTTTGCATCCCGCGGCGACACCTCTCGCCTCCTGCAAACTGTTATTTTTTCCGCTGCCGTCCCAGGCGCTCGAAGCGAGGCACGGCTCCCAGCGAGACAGGATTTTTGAATGTTCGGTTTTTTGCGCAGCTACTTTTCCAACGACCTGGCGATTGATCTCGGTACCGCCAACACGCTGATCTACATGCGCGGCAAGGGCATCGTCCTCGACGAGCCGTCAGTGGTTTCCATCCGCCAGGAAGGCGGCCCGAACGGCAAGAAGACCATTCAGGCTGTCGGCAAGGAAGCCAAACAGATGCTCGGCAAGGTGCCGGGCAACATCGAGGCGATCCGCCCGATGAAGGACGGCGTGATCGCCGACTTCACCGTCACCGAGCAGATGATCAAGCAGTTCATCAAGACTGCGCACGAATCGCGGATGTTCTCGCCTTCGCCGCGCATCATCATCTGCGTGCCGTGCGGTTCCACGCAAGTCGAACGCCGCGCGATCAAGGAAGCCGCGCACGGCGCCGGCGCCTCGCAGGTCTACCTGATCGAAGAGCCGATGGCCGCAGCGATCGGTGCGGGCCTGCCGGTATCGGAAGCCACGGGCTCGATGGTCGTCGACATCGGCGGCGGCACGACGGAAGTCGGCGTGATCTCGCTTGGCGGCATCGTGTACAAGGGATCGGTGCGCGTCGGCGGTGATAAATTCGACGAAGCCATCGTCAATTACATCCGCCGCAACTACGGCATGCTGATCGGCGAGCAAACCGCCGAAGCCATCAAGAAGGAAATCGGTTCGGCTTTCCCGGGCTCCGAAGTCAAGGAGATGGAAGTGAAGGGCCGCAATCTCTCCGAAGGCATTCCGCGCAGCTTCACCATTTCGAGCAACGAAATTCTCGAAGCTTTGACCGATCCTCTGAACCAGATCGTGTCGTCGGTGAAGATCGCGCTGGAACAGACGCCGCCGGAACTCGGCGCCGACATCGCCGAACGCGGCATGATGTTGACCGGCGGCGGCGCGCTGCTGCGCGACCTCGACCGCCTGCTTGCCGAAGAAACCGGCCTGCCGGTGCTCGTCGCGGAAGATCCGCTGACATGCGTCGTGCGCGGTTCGGGCATGGCGCTCGAGCGCATGGACAAGCTCGGCAGCATCTTCTCCTACGAGTAAAGTCGCCGGGGCGCGTTTTCCAGATGGCCCCGACGCACTGAAACAGCACCCCGCGTCACGCGACGCCCGCACGGCCCGGCTCATCCCGGGCCGTTGTCGAAACAGCGTAGGGCAGGTCGGGCCACGAGCCTCGTGCCTGCAGCTTCGTCCAACCGCTCACGCCCTCGGCGCCGACCATGGAATACAGTCCGCCGCCACTTTTCAAGCAAGGCCCGTCTGCGCTCGCGCGGCTGATCTTCTTCGTGGTGCTCGCAATCGCGCTGCTCATCTCCGATGCCCGCTTCAACACGCTCGAAATCGTTCGCGGCGTGCTTGGCGCGGGCCTTTATCCTTTGCAGCGCGCCGCGCTCGTGCCGCGCGACATCTTCATGGGCGCGACCGATCTGGCCATAACCAGCGCCGCACTGCGCAACGAAAACCAGGCACTTGCCGACAAAAACCTCCAGCTTTCGATCAAGGCCGGTGATGCCTCGCAACTGAGCATCGAAAACACGCATTTACGCGCCTTGTTGAACTTGCAATCGCGCGCAACGACGCAAACCACGCCCGCCGAAGTGCAGTACGACACCCGCGATCCGTTCACGCAGAAGGTCGTGATCGGCAAGGGCGCGCAGCAGGGCATCCAGGACGGCGCGCCGGTCGTCAACGAGGACGGCGTGATCGGTCAGGTCACGCGCGTCTTTCCGCTGCAATCCGAAGTCACGCTGCTGTCCGACAAGGACCAGGCCGTGCCCGTGCAGATCGTGCGGACGGGTTTGCGCAGCGTGATCTACGGCACGCCGAAGGGTGACACGCTCGATCTGCGCTTCGTGCCGATCAGCGCCGACGTCCAGGCCGGCGACGAACTCGTGACGAGCGGTCTCGACGGCATCTATCCGCCGGGGCTCGCCGTGGCGAAGGTCGTGCGCGTCGACAAACAGGCGGATACTGCGTTCGCGCGCGTCGTTTGCCTGCCGGTCGCACCGGTGCGCGGCGCGCGCCAGTTGCTCGTGCTGCATTACAACGTGAACGTGCCGCCGAATCCGATCGAAGTCGAAGCCGCCGCCGCCGCGAAAGAGGCGAAGGAAAACAAGGGCAAGAAGGGTAAAGGATCGAAGGCGGCGATTCCGGCCGTGGGCAGCGCGGCATCGGCCGCAGCGCCTGCAGGGCCGGCCAGCAGCGCCGCCGCCGCCAAGCCTGCGGCACCCGTCGCCGCAAAACCGGCAGCGCCAGCGTCCGGAGCGGCCGCCGCACCCAAGCCCGCCTCAGCGACGACGCCGCACAAGAGCAGGAAGGCGCATCTCCCGAGAGCCGCGTCCGGAGCCGCGCAATGAATCGTCCGCAATACATCCTGCAACCGGTCAATCCGTACTTCATCACGTTCAGCCTGGCCGCGGCCTTCCTGCTGAACCTGATGCCGTGGGGCCGGCTGGTCGGCGTCCCCGATTTCGTCGCGGTCGTGCTGCTGTTCTGGAACGTCCACCAGCCGCGCAAGGTCGGGATGGGCATCGCGTTCATGCTCGGCCTCCTGATGGACGTGCACAATGCCAGCCTCCTCGGCGAACACGCGCTCGCGTATACGCTGCTGTCGTACGGCGCGATCACGATTCACCGGCGCGTGCTGTGGATGTCGCTGCCCGTGCAGACGTTCGTCGTCGCGCCGTTGCTGGTCGGCGCGCAGATCGTGCCGTTCGTGATCCGTCTGCTGACGGGCGCCGCGTTCCCCGGCTGGGGCTATCTGATCGACGGTTTCGTCGAAGCGCTGCTTTGGCCGGTCGCGAGCTTCCTGCTGCTGATGCCGCAACGGCGCGCAGCCGATCCCGACGACACCCGTCCGATCTGAACACGGCCGCGCGCCGCTCATGGCGGTTTTGCGCGGCGTGGCTACACTGAAATAAATCGCGTACTAGCGCGAAATTTGCATGACCGAAATCAAGAACGCCGAACAACTGTTGTCGAAATTCCGCCTGCGCGTCGCGGCGGCGGGGCTGTTCGTGTTCGTCTGCTTCGGCCTGATCGGGCTGCGCTTTTTGTATCTGCAAGTCTGGCATTTCAGCAAATACTCGCTGCAAGCGAACGAAAACCGCATCTCCGTCGCGCCGATCGTGCCGAACCGCGGCATCATCACCGACCGCAACGGCATCGTGCTCGCGAAGAATTATTCGGCTTACACGCTCGAAATCACGCCATCGAAGATCGGCGGAACGCTCGACGAAGAAATCGACGCGCTCGCGCAAGTCATCCCGATTGACTCCCGCGACCGCCGCCGCTTCAAGAAGCTGCTCGAAGACTCGAAGAATTTCGAAAGCCTGCCGATCCGCACCCGCTTGACCGACGAGGAAGTCGCGCGCTTCACGGCGCAGCGCTATCGCTTTCCGGGCGTCGAAGTGCGCGCGCGCCTCTTCCGCCAATATCCGCTCGGGCCGACGGCGGCGCACGTGATCGGCTATATCGGGCGGATTTCGCAGCGCGACCAGGAACGCATCGACAACGCCAGCGACCAGAACGACGCCGATCAGGAACACTACGATGCCCGTCTGGACGCGAACAACTACAAGGGCACGGATTACACCGGCAAGATCGGCGTCGAGCAGAGTTACGAGACGGAACTGCACGGCCTGACGGGTTTCGAGGAGGTGGAAGTGACGGCGGGCGGCCGGCCAGTGCGCACGATGTCTCGCACGCAGGCGACGCCCGGCAACAACCTCGTGCTGTCGCTGGATATCGGCTTGCAGCAGGTCGCCGAGCAGACGTTCGCGGGCAAAAAAGGCGCGCTCGTCGCGATCGAGCCTTCCACCGGCGACATCCTCGCGTTCGTCTCCGCGCCGAGCTTTGATCCGAATTCGTTCGTCGACGGCATCGACCAACAGACCTGGGACACGCTCAACAACTCGCCCGATCATCCGCTGCTCAATCGTCCGCTGCACGGCACGTATCCACCGGGCTCGACGTACAAGCCGTTCATGGCGCTGGCCGCGCTCACGCTCAAGAAGCGCACGCCCGGCTGGGGCTTCCAGGACCCTGGCTACTTCACGTTCGGCGGCCACACGTTCCGCAACGACGTGCGTTCGGGCCAGGGCTGGGTCGACATGAACCGCGCGATCGTCGTCTCGAATGACACGTATTTCTACATACTTGCCCGTGATCTCGGCGTGAACGCGATGGCCGGCTTCATGAAACCGTGGGGTTTCGGCCAGATTACCGGCATCGATATTTCGGGTGAGGCGCGCGGCATTCTTCCGTCGACGGAATGGAAGAAGAAGGCGTATCGCAAGCCCGAGCAGCAGCGCTGGTACGAAGGCGAGACGATCAGTCTCGGCATCGGGCAGGGTTACAACTCGTTCACGATCCTCCAACTCGCGCACGCGACCGCGACGCTCGCGAACAACGGCGTCGTGATGAAGCCGCACCTCGTGCGCGACATCGAAAATCCGATTACGAAGGCAATGCGCGCGACGGTCCGCGGCCCGACCGACAAGATCGCCGTCCGCCAGCAGGACATCGACGTGATCAAGCGCGCAATGGAAGGCGTGGTGACGAACGGCACGGCGTCGAAGGTGTTCATCGGCGCGCCGTATCTCGCGGCTGGCAAGACCGGCACGGCGCAGGTCTATTCGCTGCAGGGCGCGAACTACAAGGGCCACGCGGTCGCCGAGCATTTGCGCGATCATGCGCTCTTCATCGCGTTCGCGCCGGCCGAACAGCCGAAGATCGCGGTGGCGTTGATCGTCGAGAACGGCGGCTGGGGAGCGGAATCGGCCGGCCCGATCGCGCGCAAGGTGCTCGACTATTACCTCGTCGATCGGTTGAAGCCCGGCGCGCAGGCAGCGGCCGTGGCAGCGGCGGCATCGGCGACGGAAGATACCGGCATGCCCGTGATCGGCGGCCCGCAAACGGCGGTCGATGCGGCACTGCCGGCATCGGTGGCGAACAAGTCGGCGGCGTTTTCGCCGGCGGCGGCGTCGAATCCTGCGGTTGCGAAGGCGGCTTCGCGGGTCGTCGCGGGCGGGGCGCCAGCGGCGGCGCCCGCACAGGCGGCTTCGCGTGCCGCCACAGGCGCCGCGCGCGGTGCCTCCGCTCCGGCCGCAGCGTCGGCATCGGCTGCGCCTGCCACCCCGGCGAACGCCGGTGCGCCGAATAGGAAGCGCGCGCCGAAAGGCCCGGCGGCGGCATCGACGCCCGCCATCCCGCGCAACGACAGCCGCGACACCGTCCAAACCTTGACGCCTACGGGCGGCATCGACGAATAAGGGAGACAGGATGCAACTCGACAAGCGCGCCTGGATCGACCGGGCAAAACGCATGTTCGCGGGCTTCGACCGCCCGCTCGCGCTGATCGTGTTCTTGCTGCTGTGCGTCGGGATCGTGACGCTCTACAGCGCGAGCCTCGACATGCCCGGCCGCGTGGAAGACCAACTGCGCAACATCATGCTGACGTTCGGCCTGATGTGGATCCTCGCCAACATTCCGCCACCGACGCTGATGCGCTTCGCCGTGCCGCTCTACACGTTCGGCGTCGCGTTGCTGATCGCGGTCGCGATGTTCGGGCTTACGCGCAAGGGCGCGAAGCGGTGGCTGAACGTCGGCGTCGTGATCCAGCCGTCCGAGCTGATGAAGATCGCAATGCCGCTGATGCTCGCGTGGTACTACCAGCGGCGCGAAGGGCAGATTCGCTGGTGGGATTACATCGCCGGCTTCGCGATCCTGATGGTGCCGGTCGGCCTTATCGCGAAGCAGCCCGATCTCGGCACCGCGGTGCTGGTGTTCGCGGCGGGCTTTTTCGTCATCTACTTCGCGGGACTGAGTTTCAAGCTGCTGGTGCCGGTGCTGGCGGCGGGTGTCGTCGTGATCGCGTGCGTCGCCGTGTTCCAGAACCGCATCTGCCAGCCCGACGTGAACTGGCCGCTGATGCACGACTATCAGAAGCACCGCATCTGCACGCTGCTTGATCCGACCTCCGATCCGCTCGGCAAGGGCTTCCACACGATTCAGGCGGTCATCGCGATCGGTTCCGGCGGCACGCTCGGGAAAGGCTGGCTGAAAGGCACGCAGGCTCACCTCGAATTCATCCCGGAAAAGCATACCGACTTCATTTTCGCGGTGTTTTCGGAGGAATTCGGGCTCGCGGGCGGGCTCGTCCTGCTCTTTCTCTACATGGCGCTGATCGCGCGTGGGCTGTACATCGCCGCGAACGGCGCGACGATGTTCGGGCGGCTGCTCGCGGGATCGCTGACGCTCGCGTTCTTCACCTACGCGTTCGTCAATATCGGGATGGTGAGCGGGATATTGCCGGTGGTCGGCGTGCCGCTGCCGTTCATGAGCTACGGCGGAACGGCGCTGACGACGCTCGGGGTCGCGACGGGGCTGATCATGAGCGTCGCGCGACAGAAGCGGTTGATGCAGAGCTGACCGCGCTCTGCTCTCGATGACAAAAGGCCGTCCGGATCGCTCCGAACGGCCTTTTGCTATTGCGGCTTGCTGCGCTCCAGTTCCGCGCTGAGCTGCAGATATTTCAGCTTCGCGGCCGGATCGCCCTGCGCCGCGGCCGCCGCGTAATAAGCGCGCGCGACATTCAGATTGCGCTCGACGCCATCGCCGCCCCGCTCGTAGAACGAGCCCGCGACGTATTGCGCAGTCATGTCGCCGCCCTGCGCCGCTTTCTTGTACCAGGCGAACGCCTGCGTGTTGTCGCGCGCGGTGCCGCGGCCGTCGAGGAACTGGTTTGCTAGCGCCAATTCCGCCTGGACGTGCCCCTGGTTCGCCGCGCGCAGGAACCAGCGATGCGCCTCCGCCGGGTCCTTGTCGACGAACTGCCCGTCGTCGTACATCTTTCCGTAGACGTACTGCGCGTGCGTCATGTCGGCATCGGCGGCGCGGCGTAGCCATACCTTGCCCTCGTCTACGTCGGCGGGGCCGCCTTCACCGTTGAGCAGCATCATCGCGTAGTTGAATTCGGCGAGACGACTGCCCTTCTGCGCCGCGCGCTTGAACTCCGAGCGCGCCGCATTCAGATTGCCCGCGTTGTAGTTGGCGACCGCGTTTTGCGTCGTGAGATCGGTGGATTTGAGTTGAGTCTGCGCGTGCGGCTCGCCGCTGAACGCGACGAAGAGCGCCATCGACGCCGCCACGGCGCTCGACCGGAATCCCGTAGTCATGTTCGAGCCTCCTGCAACGCCTGACGCGTCGCCTTCAACAGCCACATCGCATCCGATGCCAGCGCGATCACCCGGACACCCGCCTGCGCGTACTGCCGCGCGCTCGCGGTATCGAGCGCGAAGATGCCGCTCGCAATGCCCGCGCGCTTCGCGGCATCGACGATTTTGTCGATCGCCGATTGCACGTCGGGATGCTTCGCGTCGCCGAGGTGGCCGAGGCTCGCCGCAAGATCGGCCGGGCCGATGAAGAGGCAATCGATGCCCGGCGTCGCGGCGATCTCATCGACCGCGTCGAGCGCCGCCGCCGATTCGATCTGCACGATCGTCGCGATCTGGGCGTTGGCGCTCGTCATGTAGTCACGGCGCATGCCGTAGGCCGCCGCGCGCACCGCGCCGGCAGCGCCGCGCAGACCGTCGCGCGCTTCCGTTGTCGGATATTGCGTGAGTTGCACGATGCGTGCCGCCTCCTTTGCCGATTCGACGTTCGGAAACATCAGCGTGCGCGCGCCGGCATCGAGCACACGCTTGACGAGCCAGCCCTCGGCGGCGGGCACGCGCACGATCGGCTCGCTCGGCAGATGCGCGGCGGCGATCGCGCGCAACTGGTCGGTGACATCGCGGCTGTCGTTCGCCGAATGCTCCATGTCGATGCAGAGCCAATCGAAACCAGCGTGCGCGAGCGCTTCGGCGGCATCGGCGCTGCCGAGCGACAGCCACAGGCCGTACAGCGTGCCGGATTCGGCAAGCCTTTGTTTCAGGGGATTGGTGAAGGTGCTCATCGCGCGGCTCCCCGGGGAGCCGCGATGCGTGGCGGGCAGAAGAAGGATGACGGCATGGTCTCGCTCCGTGTGCGCCGCTCGGATCAGAAGCGGCTTATCGAGCGATCATACCGTGAGAATAATGGAGCGTCCGACCGTGCCCGGAGGCTCAGGCACGTTCGACGTCGGCCCAGCAATTCGGCGTTTCGTACAGGCGCACGCGCTTCAGCTTGAGGTTCACGCCGTAGTGGGCGTCGTAGACGTCGGCGAGGATCCCGAAAGCGACGGCCGCCATGTTTTCCACCGTCGGAATGCGGTCGAGCACGACGGTCTTGTGGCCCGCCATCGAATCGAGGAATTCGCGCACCTGCGTGTCGCCTTCGTAGACGAGGAACGCGTGGTCCCACTTGTTCACCAGATGTTCCATCGCGAGCGATTTGACGTCGGCGAAATCCATCACCATGCCGCGATCCGGCGCGCCTTCCGTATCGACGAGATCGCCTTGCAGCGTGATTTCGAGCACGTAGCGATGCCCGTGCAGGTTACGGCACTGGCTGCGGTGATCGGGGATGCGGTGGCCCGCGTCGAATTCGAGTTTTCGGGTAATCGTCTGCACGTCGGCTCAATCGTTCTGTATCAGGGGATGTTCAGGTACTTGTGGGTCTGCATCGAAAGGCGCCACTTCGGATGGCGCTTGCACCAGTCGATCGCGAGCTTCGTGTTGATGTCGCGCGACGGGCCGTCCATCGGCTGGACGAGGAAATACTCGAAGTCGAGTTGCGCGTAGTCGGCGAGACGCTGGTTGTCCTGCGGCACGACCACTTTCAGCTCGTTGCCCTTCGTCACGACGAGCGGCGCATCGGCTTTTGGACTCACGCAGATCCAGTCGATCGTCTCGAGCACCGGCAGCGAGCCGTTCGTCTCGATCGCGATCTCGAAGCCGGCTTCGTGCAGCGCATCGACGAACGGCTGGTCGATCTGCAGCATCGGTTCGCCGCCGGTGCATACGACGAACTTGTGCGCCTCGCCCTCGGGCCAGAGCGACGCGATCATCGCGACGAGATCGGCCGGCGTGCGGAATTTGCCGCCGTTCTCGCCGTCGATGCCGACGAAATCGGTATCGCAGAACTGGCAGACGGCGTCCGCGCGATCGTCCTCGCGACCCGACCACAGGTTGCAGCCGGCGAACCGGCAAAACACGGCCGGGCGTCCGGCGTTGGCGCCCTCGCCTTGCAACGTGTAGAAAATTTCCTTTACCGCGTACGTCATGACTAGTCTGTCGTTCCCAAAAAATTCAAACCGGTTCGGTCGTGACCTGCTCGCCCGCGCGATACGCCTCGAAGCCGCGCTTGCGCAGCTTGCACGCCGGGCACTGGCCGCAGCCAAAGCCCCATTCGTGCAGTTCGGCGCGCTCGCCGACGTAGCACGTATGCGTTTCGACGCGAATCAATTCGACGAGCGTTTCGCCGCCGAGGTGCTCGGCGAGTCGCCAGGTGTCGGCCTTATCGAGCCACATCAGTGGCGTTTCGAGCGCGTAGCGCGTTTCCATGCCGAGGTTCAGCGCAACTTGCAGCGCTTTCATGGTGTCGTCGCGACAGTCGGGATAGCCCGAGAAGTCCGTTTCACACATGCCGCCGACCAGCACCTTCAGTCCCCGGCGATACGCAACCGCCGCCGCGATCGTCATGAACATCAGGTTGCGGCCCGGCACGAACGTGTTCGGCAGGCCGCTGGCGGTCGCCTTGATTTCGATTTCGCGGGTCATCGCGGTGTCGCTGATCGCGCCGAGCACCGACAGGTCGATCATGTGGTCTTCGCCGAGCCGCCCGGCCCAGTGCGGAAACGCCTGCGCGACCGCCGCGCGAAAGCCGCCGCGGCACTCCAGTTCGACACGATGCCGCTGGCCGTAATCGAAGCCGAGCGTCTCGACGGTCGTGTAGCGTTCGAGTGCCCAGGCGAGGCACGTGGCCGAGTCCTGGCCGCCGGAAAACAGCACGAGCGCGCTGTCCTTCGCGTCTATCCGAGTCACCGTGAAACTCCGTGAAAGTGTCTGATGTGGCGCGGCGCGGGATGTCACGCAAGATCGCGGTCCACATCGGGCGACGCGGCCGGCCGGGCCGGCTCGTCCAGTATAGGCGGCGCGGATCGAGGCAGGCGCGAGCGCTCGTTATGCCGCTGATTTCGGCGCGCCTTTGGCGTCGGACACTCCCAGAGACGCGTCACGCGGACTTTCGGCCGCCAAAACGAAAAGGACCTGCGAGCCGATGGAGGTAGCGCAAGTCCTTAAATCAGTTGAGATTTTAGCACGGCACTATTTTCCCGGCCTCGTGCATCACGCCAAACGCGCCACAAAGGAAAAAGCCCAAGAACCGATTGGCTCTTGGGCTTCCTTGCAACTTTGGTGGCCTGGGACGGAATCGAACCATCGACACGCGGATTTTCAATCCGCTGCTCTACCAACTGAGCTACCGGGCCAACGAGAACGAGAGTATATCAAAGCGGTTTGTGTCGCTCAAGCGCTTTTGGGCAATTTTCCTAAAATCGCGGAGCGGCCTCCAGCGGGCCTTAAGCCTCGCTTTTGTTCTTCCCGAGATCGACGCCGAGCTGCTTCAGCTTGCGATACAAGTGCGTGCGCTCGAGCCCCGTCTTCTCCGCGACGCGCGTCATGCTGCCGTTCTCGCGCGCGAGGTGATACTCGAAGTACGCGCGTTCGAAGGCATCGCGGGCGTCGCGCAACGGGATGTCGAAGGAAATCGATGCCGTCTGCCCCGGCTGCGCGTGCGCCGCCCCAGCCACACTGGAATCACCCGACGCATTCAACGTCGACGCGCTCGGCAGCGCCGCTGCGGCCGGCACGCTCGATGCGCCCGCCGGCAACGGAGGCTTCGCCGCCGCCGAGAGGATCGGCGCCGCCGCTGTTCCGTGCGCGAGCCCCTGCTCGACCGCCTTCAGCAGCTTTTGCAGCGCGATCGGCTTTTCGAGGAAGTTGAGCGCGCCGATCTTCGTCGCCTCGACGGCCGTGTCGATGGTCGCGTGCCCCGACATCATGATGACCGGCATCGTCAGCTTGCCTTGCGCCGCCCACTCCTTCAGCAAGGTGACGCCGTCGGTGTCGGGCATCCAGATGTCGAGCAGGACGAGATCGGGCGCTTGCCGCAAACGGTAGTCGCGCGCCTGCTGCGCGTTCTCCGCCGCCTCCACCGCATGCCCCTCGTCGCTCAGGATCTCCGAGAGCAATTCCCGGATACCCATTTCGTCGTCTACCACCAGGATGGTTGCCATTTACGCTGCCCTTGTCTGCACTGTTGCTTTTGTCGTTCCGTGGCCCAGCGCCGCGCTCGCTGCCGGCGGGCTCGCGCCCGGCTGGGCGGCGTCGTCCGCGAGTTGCAGGAACAAAATCGAAATCTGCGCGCCTTCGATCACCTCTGCCGCCTTCGACCGATTACGAATGTCGATGCGCGCGCCATGCTCGTCGACGATCTTCTTCACCGTTGCAAGACCCAGTCCCGTGCCCTTCGCCTTCGTCGTGACGTAAGGCTCGAACGCGCGCGACAGTATGCGCGCTGAAAAGCCCGGACCGTTATCCGATACCGTCAGCCGCACCGCGACACGCGCGTGGCCGGACGAATCGGGGTCGCCATATTCTACTGTCCTCGTTTCGAGCAGCACGCGCGGCTCGGCGACGTCGGCAACTGCATCCTGCGCATTTTGCAGGAGGTTGTGGATCACCTGCCGAAGCTGCGTCGCATCGCCGCGGATCACCGGCAGCTTCGTGAGATCGATGGCGATCGCGCTCTTGCCTTCCTCGATGCCGTACAGCGTCAGCACTTCGCCGACGAGATCGTTCAGTTGCAGGTTGCCGAGCACCGCCGGCGGCGTGCGCGCGTATTCGCGGAAATCGTCGACCATCTGCTTCATCGCCTGCACCTGGTTCACGATGGTCGTCGCGCCGCGCTTGAGCACGTCGGCGTCGTGCGGCGAGAGCTTGTCGGCGAGCTTCATCTGCAGGCGCTCGGCGGAAAGCTGGATCGGCGTGAGCGGATTCTTGATCTCGTGCGCGAGACGCCGCGCCACCTCGCCCCACGCGACCGACCGCTGCGCCGAGATGACGTCGGAAATATCGTCGAACACGACGACGTAGCCGGTCGTCTCGGCGTCTTCGGTGTCGCTTTCGGTGGCGCTCAGCAACTGCGTGCCGCGTACGAGAAGCGTGAGCGGCTCGTTTTCGCCCGGCACCGCGACGGCCAGTTGCTGCTGCCAGTGGCCGCGATCGCCGACCGGCTGACCGCTGCCGATCGATGCCGCGTCGCGCTCGGCGAACGCCTTCCTGACCATCGCGCCGAAGTCGGCGAGCACGTCGATCTGTTCGAGCGGCAGATTCAGCGACGCGCTGAACGGCTGCCGGAAAATGCGCTCGGCGCCGCGATTCGCGGTGGTGAGGCGGAACTGCCGGTCGAAGACGAATACGCCCGCCGTCAGATTCGCCAGAATGCTCTCGAGATACGCCTTCGAATGCTCCAGCGCGATGCGATTGTTCTCAACCGCCGCGCGAGCTTCCGATAACTGCCGCGTCATCGCGTTGAACGACTGCGTGAGAAAGCCGAGTTCATCGCGCGATTTCACCTCGCGTTTGGGCGTGTAGTCGCCCTCCGCGACCTCCTTCGTCCCTTGCGCGAGCAGGAAAAGCGGCCGCGCGAGCTGATTCCCGAGCGCGAGCGCGAGCATCATCGCGATGAAGGTCGCGAGGAAGAGCGCGAGCGTCAGCGTGCCGATGTACATCTTGCGCAAGCCGGTGCGCCCGAGACGCTTCTCTTGATATTCGCGATACGCGCGCTGCACGGCATCCGCGTTGTGCGCGAGCGCCTGGCTCACCGGCTGCTCGATCTGCAGGAAGCGCTCGACGGGCTGCAGTTCGGTCGTCGTCGGATCGGGGATCTTCACGATCACGCGCAGACGCAGCGCGCCCTTCGGACCAGTCACGCCGGGCTCGCCGTCGACCTCGCCTTCGATCGCGCCATACGGACGGTCGCGTGCCTGGTTGATCATCAGCGGCGTCGGCAGGTTGTCCGGCACGAGCGCCGAGAAATTGCTCGACGCCTGCGCGACCACGCGCACGTCGGGCGCGGTGCCGCCGCCGCTGCGCATCGGCTCGACGATGGTCGCGTCCTGCACGTTGAACTGGTCGCGCAGGCGCAGAAGAGCGAGCGTGAGGCTCGTTGGATCGGCGCTCGAGAGCTGGTCGCTCATCAACCGGCCCTTGTTCTGCAAGTCCGAGAGCGACGCGTCGAGCATGCCGCGCCCGAGATTGAGCCCGGACGTGAGTGCGGTTTCGACGTTCACGTCGAACCACGATTCGATGCTGCGCGACACGAACTGATACGACACGACGTAAATGATCGCGCCCGGCACGACGCCCACGAGCGCGAAGATGAACGCGAGTTTCGCGAGCAGCCGCGTGCCGAACTTGCCCTGCCGCACACGCGACACGATGATCAGCACGAGCCCCGCGACGATCGCCAGGAACGTCACGGCGACGGCGACGTTCGCGGCATAGAGCCACGAGTAGTAGCGATCGAAGAATTCGGTGTTCGCACTCGCGAGCGCGAGCATCACGAGCAGAAGCACTGCCGTGATGGCGACGGTCGACACGAGCAGTCGAACGACGAAGCTCTTCATGTCCGTGCGACGGCGGCGGAGTTTATTTAGCACGCTCGGCCGCCGTAAAGTTGAATCGTTTCCAGTCGGAAGACAGGCTCCAGTCGCGGTTGTTCACCGCATCGATCTGGAACGGCTTGGGCATCAGCGCGATGTCGAGCTGCATCCGCACGGATGCGATATAGGTTTCGCCCGCCTTCACCTGATTGCGGTCGATGACGTGCCACGAGGTCACGTGCTTGATCACGTCGAGCGCTTCATTGAGGGAGCTGAAGCCGAGTTGCAGGCCGCCCGTCGACACGCGGTACTCGCGCGTGAGCGGCTGGAAGGAAAGGCGAATGCTCTGCGACACGTTCACCGGTTCTTCGTCGAACCAGTACCAGCGTGGCCGCGAGAGGTTGAAATCGGTCGTGAAATAGAGCGGGACGCCTTTGTTGACGGCGTCTTCGAGACTGCTGTTGAGGTCGAATTCGAAGCGGGCGTCGATGCTCCAGCCGCTGCCGTCCGCCTGCAGCGACGCGCGCTGAACGGCGATCGGGTCGGCGAGGGCGGGTTCGGCTGCGACGAAGCTCAGAAAGAGCGCCAGCGCAGTCCAGACCACGGCCACGAGCCGAAGCGGGAAAAAGCGTTTGATCGTCACCGTTTCTGGAAGCGCGCGTAGAAGAATCCGTCGTGGTCCGCGAAGGGTTCCGCGTCCCGGTTCGAGGTGGAAGAAGCGGCGCTCGCGCGGGCGTTGGTCGGCAATAATTGCCCCGGCGCGTCCAATCGTACCGCATCTTCGTGCGTGTCTCCAAACCACTGCGCCTGCAGTTCGCCCTCTTCGGGAAAGATCGAACACGTCACGTAGAGCAGCTCGCCGCCCGTTGCAACGAGCGGCCAGAGCGCCGTGAGAATGCGCCGCTGCTCCGCGACGAGCGCCGCGATGTCCGACGGACGACGCAGCCAGCGAATGTCCGGATGACGCCGCACGATGCCCGATGCCGAGCACGGCACGTCGGCGAGAATGCGGTCGAAGGGATCGCCGTCGGACCATTCGGACGGCTCGCCCGCATCGCCGACGCGGATTTCCGCTTCGAGATTCAGCCGCTCCAGGTTCTGCTTGATGCGGCTCGCGCGCTGCGCATCGCTTTCGAGCGCGATCAGCTCGACCTTTGCCAGTTCCAGCACGTGGCCCGTCTTGCCACCGGGCGCGGCGCACGCGTCGAGCACGCGCATGCCGTCCTTCGCGCCGAGCAGTTGCGCGGCGAGTTGCGCGCCGGCGTCCTGCACGGAGACGATGCCATCGTCGAAACCGGGGATCTTGTCGACCGGCATCGGCGTTTGCAGGCGAACCGCGTGTTCACCGGCGGCGTGCGCCTCGATGTTCGCGGCCTTCAGCGTTTCGAGATAACCGGCGACGCTCGTGCGGCGCGCGTTCACACGCAGCGCCAGCGGACCCTGGCGGTTGCCCGCCTCGAGGATGCTTTCCCACGCGTCGGGCTGGCCGCGCTTGACGGCGTCGATCCACCACGACGGGTAATTCCAGCGCGCCACCGGGTCTTGCGTAACCTCGCCGAGCAGTTTTTCGCGATCGCGCAGGAAGTTGCGCAGCACGGCGTTGACGAGGCCCTTTGCGAACGCGAACTCGCGGCGCGCGGCGATCGCGTTGACCGCCTGATCGACGACCGTGAACGGCGTGTATGCGGCGTGCGCTTCGTCGTCGACGAGCAAGGCGAACGCGCACGCGAGCACGTTAGCGACGTGCGGCGGCGGGGCCTTGCGCATGAGCTTTTGGAGGAGCGCGTCGGCGAGGGCGAGACGGCGCATCGTGCGATACGCGATGTCTTGCGTCGCCCCGCGCGCGGCCGCGTGATTCCCCGACGCCATCACGGTTTGCAGCGCCGCGGGCAACGCCGCGCCGGCGCGCACGGCGCCGACGGCTTGCGCGGCGCCATCGAGCGCGAACGCGAGCGAATCGGAAGCGAGGTGCAACGTGCTGAGATGGGCGTCGGACGACGCTATCGGCTGATCGGCCGAGGGAGCGGCGCGCCGGCGGGAAGGCTTGTCGGTCATGTGGGAGCCAGGACGTCGAGCGGCAAAATGCCGGCTCGCACAAACGAGGCATTGTAACTTGCGGGGGAGAGGGGGATTACAGCGGGGTAGGAGCGCGGCGGCTGGACCGCCGCCGCGCTAAGACAAGGCGCGCTTACTCCATCCGCCCCGTGCGCGCCATTTCCATCAACCTGGCGACACGCTCCTCGGTTGCCGGGTGCGTGGAAAACCATCCCGCGATGCCCCCGCCCGACAGCGGGTTCATGATCATCATCTGCGCGGTGGCCGGATGGGCCTCGGCCGTCGGGAACGGCACGCCCGACGCGTACGCGTGGATCTTCTCGAGCGCGCTCGCGAGCGCCTGCGGATCGCCGGAAATCTGCGCGCCGCCGCGATCGGCTTCGAATTCGCGCGCACGGGAGATCGCCATCTGAATCAGCGCGCCCGCGATAGGCGCGAGGATCGCCACCGCGATGCTCGCAATCGGATTCGATGGACGGCCTTCCGAATCGCGCCCGCCGAAGAACATCGCGAAGTTTGCGAGCGCGGAGATCGCGCCGGCCATCGTGGCGGAAACCGTCGAGATCAGGATGTCGCGATGCTTGACGTGCGCCAGCTCGTGCGCCATCACGCCGCGCAATTCCCGCTCGGAGAGCACGCGCAAAATGCCGGTCGTCGCCGCGACGGCCGCGTGTTCCGGATTGCGGCCGGTCGCGAACGCGTTCGGCGCGTCTTCGTTGATCAGATAGACCTTCGGCATCGGCAACTGTGCGCGCTGCGCAAGGTCGCGCACCATCCGGTAGAACTGCGGCGCGCTGGATTCGTCGACTTCCTGCGCGTTGTACATGCGCAGAACCAGCTTGTCCGAGAACCAGTACGAGAAGAAATTCATGCCGAGCGCAACGACGAGCGCGAGCATCATGCCCTTCGACCCGCCGATCATCCCGCCGATGACGACAAAAAGGGCCGTGATCGCTGCCATCAGCATCGCGGTTTTGACCCAATTGAACATGTGTGGAACTCCTCACCCTTGATCAGATGCGCGTCACGCGCGAACGGTCCGAAGCACGATTGCTCACGGACCCGACTGTAAGCAAAACGTTAGATATGGGCGCCGTCCGATAATTCAATTACCTGTGCGAAGTCGCGAGCCTTATTCCAAGTCCGACGAACGCGCCGCCGACGCCACGGTCCAGCCAGCGTTTCACACCCGGCTTGCCCGAGAAGCGCTGCGTCACGCTGCCGGCGATCCACGCCACGAAACAGTTCCAGATCGTGCTCATCAAAATGAAGACGAGCCCGAGCGCGAGAAACGCGAGCACCTTGTGCGGGCTGTCGGCGGCGACGAACTGCGGGAAAAAAGACACGAAGAACAACACGACTTTCGGGTTCAGCACGTTGGTGATGAAGCCCTGCGTGAAAAGTTGTCGCAGCGATTTGGGCTTTTGTTCAGTGGCGGCGGGCGCATCGGCGTCGGGTTTCGCGAAAATCAGCCGCACGCCGAGATAGATCAGATAGATCGCGCCAGCGAATTTGACGACGGTGAAAGCCGTCGCCGATGCAGCGAGCAGCGCCGTCAGTCCGAAAGCGCACGCGAGCGTGTGCACGATGCAGCCCGCCGATATGCCAAGCGCCGAGACGATGCCGGCGCCCCGCCCTTGCGCGACGCTGCGCCCGACGATGTAAGCGGTGTCGGGGCCGGGCGTGACATTCAGCAGGAAGACCGCGACGAGAAAGAGCGTGAAACCGGTGATGCCGAGCATGGGGAACTCCAGGCGACTCGTTCGCTATTTTGAGTCTTCAATTCTAGCGCCTGGAGCGGTGCGCCTACGCTTTAGGCAAGCGCGAATCGCTGGCCTTTCGCGAACTGCGCGCCAGCGAGGAATTCACGCACCGGCAAGCGCTTGCCGCCGGGTTTTTGCAATTGCGTGAGCCGCAACGCGCTCTCGCCGCATGAGACAACGACGCCGTCCATCGAGACATCGACGATCGTGCCGGGTTCCTTCGTGGGCGCTTCGCCAGTAAAAACCTCGGCGGCCCAGATTTTCACCGCGACGCCTTCGAGCGTGCCGAACGCGCCTGGAAACGGATCGAAAGCGCGGATCTGGCGCGCCAGAACATCGGCGGGACGGCGCCAGTCGAGCGCGGCTTCATGCTTCGCGATCTTTTCCGCGTATGTTGTGCCGTTTTCGGGCTGCGGCGTGGACGGGAGCTTGCCGTCGCGTTCGAGATCGCGCAGCGCCTGCACGATCAGGTCCGCGCCGAGTTGCGCGAGGCGGTCGTGCAACGTTGCCGTGGTGTCGGCCGGGAGGATCGGGATGCGCGCCTCGCGGATCATCGCGCCCGTGTCGAGGCCGGCGTCCATCTGCATCAGCGTGATGCCGGTTTCGGCGTCGCCGGCTTCGATCGCGCGGTGGATCGGCGCAGCGCCACGCCAACGCGGCAGCAGCGACGCGTGAATGTTGATCGAGCCGTGCGGCGCGATGTCGAGCACTTCCTGGGGCAGGATCAGTCCGTAGGCCGCGACGACCATGACGTCGTGCGGCGTCGCGCGCAGTAGATCGATCGCCGCCGATGCTTCCTCCGGATACTTGCCGTTTCGACGTAGCGAAGTGGGCTGCGCGACCTCCAGGCCGTTTTCCAGCGCAAAACGCTTAACCGGGCTTGCGGTGAGTTTCATGCCGCGCCCGGCGGGCCGGTCCGGCTGCGTCAGCACGAGCGGCACGCTGAATCCGGCTGCGTGGATGGCCGCGAGCGCGGCCGCGGCAAACTCCGGTGTTCCGGCAAAAACGACACGCAGCGATTGAGTCATCGATCAGGCAGCCTGCAAATCCAAGTCCATGTGGAACGAAAAGCGCGTCACAGCGCCTTCTCGAGCTTCTTCATCTTGCCGCGAATCCGTGTCTGCTTGAGCGTCGACAGGTATTCGACGAACACATGGCCCGCCAAATGATCCATCTCATGCTGGATGCACACGGCGAGCAGCCCGTCGCAGTCGATCTCGAACGTTTCGCCCTTCTCGTTCAGCGCCTTCACGCGCACTTTCTCCGGCCGCTCGACGAAATCGTAGATGCCGGGCACCGAAAGGCAGCCTTCTTCCCACTCCTTCTTCGTCTCGCTCGACCAGACGATCTCCGGATTGATGAAAACGAGGAGTTCGTCGTGCGCGTCGGAAATGTCGATCACGATCACGCGTTCGTGCACGTCCACCTGCGTGGCCGCGAGGCCGACGCCGGGCGCGGCGTACATCGTCTCGGCCATGTCGGCGACGAGTTGGCGAATGCGGCCGTCCACTTCGGCGACGGGTTTCGCCACCTTGTTCAGCCGCTTGTCGGGGTAGTTGAGTATTTTGAGCAGAGCCATGTTCTGGATTATCGGCGCGCACGGCAGCGCGCGAAAGTTGGCCATTCGGCCAGGTTGCGGGTGGGGGCCGGGGTACGGAAGATATGCGGCTGAACCTCGTCGATTCAACGCCGCCGGCTTTTGGAAGCGCCGCGTTTAAGTGCGTCGCGAGCGCGCGAGCGCGACCGGACGACGACCCTTTTTGTGTTTCGGAATATGAAAATTTTAGCATGACGACTCCCGACCTGCTGACCGTCCCCGCCGCGCCAGAACTGGCTCCCGCGCTTGTCCACAACCTGCGCGCGTGGCTTCGGCTTGCTCACGCGCGTGGATTGCGCCCTATCGAGTTGCGTGCGTTGCTCGGTGAATTCGGCGGGCCGGAGGCGGTGCTGGATCAATCGTTCGGGGCGCTTGCGGCGGTCGCCGGCGAGAGTGCCGCCAAGGCCGTGCTCGCGCCGCCGCCGTGCTTCGGTCACGGCTTCGAAGAATACGTGCAGCGCGCCGCCGATTGGGCGTCGATGCCGGGCAATCACGTCATCACGCTCGCCGATATCGCCTATCCGCGCGCGCTCCTCACCATGCCCGATCCGCCACCGCTTCTATATATAAAGGGGCGGCTGGATCTACTGCAGGCGCGCGCGGTCGCAATCGTCGGGAGCCGTGGGGCGACGCCGCAGGGTATCGAGGACGCGCGGCGCTTCGCTCGGGCGCTGTCGGATGCGGGGCTGACGGTCGTGTCGGGACTCGCGCTCGGCATCGATGCCGCCGCGCACGGCGGCGCGCTCGATGGCTTCGCGGGCACCACCGCCGTGATCGGCACGGGCGCGGACCTCGTGTATCCGCAGAAGAACCACGCGCTCGCGCACCGGATCGCGGAAGACGGCGCCATCGTGTCCGAATGGCCGCTCGGCACACCCGCGCGCTCGGAGAACTTTCCGCAGCGGAATCGATTGATCGCGGGGCTCGTCGAAGGCGTGCTGATCGTCGAGGCGGCGATGCGCTCCGGCTCGTTAATTACGGCGCGGCTCGCGAACGAAATGGGGCGCGATGTTTTCGCGATACCGGGATCGATCCACGCGCCGCTCGCACGCGGCTGTCATCGGATGATCAAGCAGGGAGCGAAGCTGGTGGAGACGCCGGAAGACGTGTTGGAGGAGTTCGGGGTGTTGGTGGACAGTGACGCGCCGCGTCACAGATTTGGCGACAAGCCAGCGCGCAGCCGCAAGGACGTCACGACAACGGAGAGGCGCGCAGCCGAGACCGGTGTTGCGGCGACGGCAATTCGCGCGGACCAAGCCGGCGGTTCAGAGGTCGGGAATTGCGTGCGCGCAGCCAGCGGCAAATTAAAGACTTATCACTCGAGCAGGGCTCGCGGGGTGATTCCGGGAAACTGCGCAAGCCGAGTCGGCAGCACTGAAGCACTATGCCTAGTAGGCGAAACAGACAGCGCGGTGGCACCAAAAGCAGACGACGCAGACCACACGGAAGCGCTAGGCCACGCGGTCGATCGGGACAACGCAGCGACGCCGTCGAATCGCGCGAGCGAGGCCAGCCCCGAGCGAACACTAACTCGCGCGCCGCCGCCCGCAGCCACCGTCTCCTGGGCCTCCGCCCGCGCCGCACCTGCCACCGACGAAACCACCCGCCTGCTAACCGCGCTCGGCCATTCCCCCGCGACCCTTGAAATCCTCGCGGCGCGCACCGACCTGGAAGGCGCAACGCTTCAAGCGCTACTGCTCCAACTCGAACTGGCAGGCCGAATCGAAACACTCCCCGGAGGCCGCTTCGTGCGCATCGAGCGCTCTTGACGCGGCCTCATGCTACATTCGCGGAAATTACCGGCAAAAACGCCTCGCACTAAAAGGACCGTCAAGGAAATCCATGCCCGCGCTGAATCTCGACACCGACGCCGAGCAGATCGCCGAACGTATCGGAGACCCCGGCACGCTTTTCGTCGCCTGCCTGTGCGCCGACTGGTGCGGGACGTGCCGTGATTACCGCGAGGGATTCGACCGGCTCGCCGACGCGCATCCGGACATCTGCTTCGCGTGGATCGACATCGAAAACCAGGCGGACCGCTTCGAGGATCTCGACGTCGAAAACTTCCCGACGATCCTGATCGAGGACGCCATTACGACGCGTTTCTTCGGCACCGTGCTGCCGCAGGCGTCGATCGTCGGGCGCATGCTCGTCGACCTGACGGCGCTGCCGGGCATCGTCGGCGCGCCGAAATTGCGCCCCGCGCTCGCCGAAGCGTAGCCAGCCCGACGAGCCTTCATCGCGGATCATGAAACGTCCGCGCGCACCATTCGACAGGCTGCTTTTATATGACATGGGAGGCGCGCTCCGCGCACCGTGTGCTATAAAGCGGCGTTAAAGGGTCCCAAACCGGAGCCCAGCCAGTTCCAACCAAATCGAGTCATGTCCAAAGCCCTGATCATCGCCGAGAAGCCATCTGTCGCGAACGACATCGCGCGCGCGCTGGGCGGCTTCACCAAGCATGACGAATACTACGAAAGCGACGAATACGTGCTTTCGTCCGCCGTCGGCCACTTGCTGGAGATCGCGGCGCCCGAGGAATACGACGTCAAGCGCGGCAAGTGGAGTTTCGCCAATCTGCCCGTCATTCCGCCGCATTTCGACCTGAATCCGATCGCAAAAAGCGAGTCGCGCCTGAAAGTGCTGACGAAGCTGCTCAAGCGCAAGGACATCGACCGCCTGATCAACGCCTGCGACGCCGGGCGCGAAGGCGAGCTGATCTTCCGCCTGATCGCGCAGCACGCGAAGGCGAAGCAGCCGGTGCAGCGCCTCTGGCTCCAGTCGATGACGGCCGGTTCGATCCGCGACGGCTTCGCGCATCTGCGCAGCGACGCCGACATGCAGCCGCTCGCCGATGCCGCCCGCTGTCGTTCGGAAGCGGACTGGCTCGTCGGCATCAACGGTACGCGTGCGATGACCGCGTTCAACAGCAAGGGCGGCGGCTTCTTCCTGACGACCGTCGGCCGGGTGCAGACGCCTACGCTGTCGATCGTGGTCGAACGCGAAGAGAAAATCCGCCGCTTCGTGCCGCGCGACTACTGGGAAGTGCGCGCCGAGTTCATCGCCGCAAAGGGCCTCTACGAAGGTCGCTGGTTCGACCCGAAATTCAAGCGCGTCGAAGGCGACCCCGAGCAGCGCGATTCGCGCCTCTGGAGCCTCGCGGCGGCGGAATCGGTTGTCGCGGCCTGTCGCGGCAAGACCGGCACCGTCACGGAAGAATCGAAGCCGTCGACGCAAATGTCGCCGTTGCTCTTCGACCTGACGAGCCTCCAGCGCGAAGCCAACGGCCGCTTCGGCTTTTCGGCGAAAAACACGCTCGGTCTCGCGCAGGCGCTGTATGAAAAGCACAAGGTGCTGACCTACCCGCGTACCGACGCGCGCGCGCTGCCCGAGGACTACATCGCCACGGTGAAGGACACTCTCGCGATGCTCAAGGAGAGCAACAACTATCTCCCGCACGCCAAGCAGGTGCTCGACAAGGGCTGGGTGAAACCGAACAAGCGCATCTTCGACAACTCGAAGATCAGCGATCACTTCGCCATCATCCCGACGCTACAGGCGCCGAAAGCGCTGTCCGAGCCAGAGCAGAAACTGTACGACCTCGTCGTGAAGCGCTTTCTCGCGGTGTTCTTCCCGCCGGCCGAATATCTGGTGACGACGCGCATCACTGAAGTCGCCGGGCATCAATTCAAGACGGAAGGCAAGGTGCTCGTCGAGCCGGGCTGGCTACAGGTCTACGGCAAGGAAGTCTCCGGGGAAGACGCCAACCTCGTGCCGGTGCAGAAGGACGAAAAGGTCGATGTCGAGAAGGTCGCGGCCCACGGTCTCGTGACGAAGCCGCCCGCGCGCTACAACGAAGCGTCGTTGCTCTCGGCGATGGAAGGCGCGGGCAAGCTCGTCGAGGACGAGGAACTGCGCGAGGCGATGGCCGCCAAGGGCCTTGGCACGCCGGCGACGCGCGCGGCGATCATCGAAGGGCTGCTCGGCGAAAAGTACATGGTCCGTGAGGGCCGTGAGCTGATCCCGACGGCGAAGGCGTTCCAGCTCATGACGCTGTTGCGCGGCCTGGGCGTCGAGGAACTGACCGCGCCCGAGCTGACCGGCGAGTGGGAGCACAAGCTGTCGCAGATGGAGCGCGGCAATCTGCACCGCGATGCGTTCATGCAGGAGATCGCCCGCATGACGCAGACCATCGTCAAGCGCGCGAAAGAGTACGACTCCGACACGATCCCCGGTGATTACGCGACGCTCGAAACGCCGTGTCCGAATTGCAGCGGTCAGGTGAAGGAAAACTATCGCCGCTTTGCATGTACGAAGTGCGAGTTTTCGATCTCGAAAATCCCCGGCGGGCGCCAGTTCGAGATTCCGGAAGTCGAGGAATTGCTGCGCGAGAAGACGATCGGGCCGCTGTCGGGATTCCGCAGCAAGATGGGCCGTCCGTTCTCGGCGATCCTGAAGCTCTCGTTCGACGACGAAATCAAGAACTTCAAGCTCGAATTCGATTTCGGCCAGGACAGCGGCGGCGAAGACGGCGAACCGCCTGATTTCTCCGAACAGACGCCGGTCGGATCGTGCCCGAAGTGTCGCTCGCGCGTGTACGAGCACGGCATGAGCTATGTCTGCGAAAACTCGGTTTCAAACCCGAAAACCTGCGATTTCCGCTCTGGAAAGGTGATATTGCAGCAGGAAATCGCGCGCGATCAGATGTCGAAGTTGCTCGAAGAAGGCCGCACTGATCTGCTGACGAACTTCAAGTCGTCGCGAACCGGACGTAATTTCAAGGCGTTTCTCGTGAAGCAGCCGGACGGCAAGATCGGCTTCGAATTCGAGAAGAAGGAGCCGAAGCCGGGCGCGAAAACCGCAGTCAAGCGCGGCGCGGCCGCTGCGGCACCCGCCGAGAGCGGTGACGATGAAGGCGATGGCGACGTCGCGGTAGCAGCGGCCAAGAAGACGGCCAAGGTGCCTGCGAAGAAAGCGCCGGCCAAGAAGGCGGCTGCGAAGAAGGCACCCGCTAAAAAGACCGGCTGAGGCTTTCTGCTCGACTCATGCAAAACGGCCCGTGAATCACTTCACGGGCCGTTTTTTTACACGAAGCATTTGAAACTCAATAAGGCGAATGCGCCGGAATCCGGAACCGTGTCCGCGACGGCTTCGCGAGCTTCGACCCGAGGTCGCCATCGACCGGACGCGGCTCCGCTTCCCTCGCATGCGCGTACGCGGCATGCGCAACGAGCGGCTCCGTCGATTCCTCGCTGATTGCCGGCTTGCCTGCGCCGTCCTTCAGCCACTGCTCGCCGAGCTGGTGATTCGGCGTCTGGCTGAAATGCTCGACGAGGTGATCGATGAAAGTGCGCACCTTCGCCGGCAGATGCCGCCGGCTCGGATACGCGACGTTGATCTCGACCTGCGGCAGCCGGTAGTCGGAGAGCAGCCGCACGAGCGTGCCGCGCGTCGTGTCGTTGCCGATCAGGTAGCTCGGCAAAATAGCGATGCCCATGCCGAGCAGCGCGAACTGCCGCAACATCTCGGTATTGTTCGCGACGATCACGTTCGACGGCCGCACGCGCACCTCGCCGTCCGGCCCGGTGAACACGCGCTCGTCGCCCCAGTATTCCGACGGCAGACTCAGACACGGATGCGCGAGCAGTTCCTCGGGACGCGTCGGCGTGCCGTGCGTGGCGAGATACTCAGGCGTCGCGCACACGGTCATGCAGCCGGTCGTCAGGCGCCGCGTCACGACGCTCGCGCTCCGCACCTGCCGCGCGATCACGATGCCCACGTCGAAGCCCTCCTCGACGAGATCCACCTGCCGGTCGACGAGGGTCACATCGGGGATGACCTTCGGATAGCGTTGCGCGTAGGTCTGCAGCACCGGCGCGAGATTGTGCAGCCCGAACACGACCGGCGCCACGATCCGCAGCGACCCGACCGGCTCGTGATTGCGCGCGACCACCATCTGCTCGACGTCTTCCAGTTCATCGAGAATCTGCCGCGCGCGCTCCAGATATACCTGGCCCGACTCGGTCAGCGAGAGGCTGCGCGTCGTCCGGTTGAGCAGACGCGTGCCGAGCCGCCCTTCCAAATCCGCAACGTGCCGGGTTGCCACGGCGTTCGAAATATCCAGCGCGCTCGCCGCGCGGGCAAAACTGCCGAGATCTGCTACACGGACGAACACCTTCATCGACTGCAAATGATCCATGGGGACAACTCCTGCCGCCAAAGCGGCTTACCTAAAGATTTTCTGCTGCGCAATTGCGAATTATCCTAGGACTTCCGAAAACGTGCAGAAGTTGCCGATTCTTGGTGTTTTTTCGATGAAAGCTTGCGTCTTTGCGCCCTATAAACGTGAAAACTCACCGATTGTTGCGCAATACACAACATCAGCGTGGGGATTATGTAAGCAGGTGGGTAACGAGAAAGCTGGCCGCGCCTAATTTGGCGGGATAGAAGCCCCAAAACCGGAATCTGCAGATGCAGACCCAGTAATGGGGATTGATCAATGAAACCTTCCTAATCGCTGATCAGACGGCGAGGCGCTTCTCGATGCCGGCTTTCGCCTCCGGCAACTGCTCCGGCAGCCCTTGTTCGAGTTTGGTGAACAGTTCGTCATGCAGCGCCAGTTCCGCGCGCCACGCGGCATCATTCACGGAGATCACCTGCTCGAACTGCTCGCGCGTGAAGCCGAGCCCGCCCCAGTCGATGTCCTCGTAACGCGGCGAGATGCCGAACGCGTGTTCCTCGCCTTTGGCCGAGCCTTCGATCCGCCCGACCATCCAGTGCAGCACGCGCATGTTCTCGCCGAAGCCCGGCCAGACGAACTTGCCGTCGTCGCCTTTGCGGAACCAGTTGACGCAGAAGAACTTCGGCGGCTTAGCTTGCAGCGCGTCGAGCCGTTCGCCCATCTTCAGCCAGTGGCCGAAATAGTCGCTCATGTTGTAGCCGCAGAAAGGCAGCATCGCGAACGGATCGCGGCGCACGACGCCCTGCTGGCCCGCCGCGGCGGCCGTGGTCTCCGAGCCCATCGTCGCGGCCATGTAGACGCCCTCGTTCCAGTCGCGAGCCTCGGTCACGAGCGGCACCGTGTTGGAGCGCCGTCCGCCGAAGATGAACGCGTCGATCGGCACGCCCGCCGGGTTCTCCCAGTCGGCATCGATCGACGGACATTGCGACGCCGGCGCCGTGAAGCGCGCGTTCGGATGCGCCGCCTTCGCGCCCGTCTCCTTCGCGATTTCCGGCGTCCAGTCGCGGCCCTGCCAGTCGATCAGATGCGCGGGCGGTGTGTCCGTCATGCCTTCCCACCAGACGTCGCCGTCGTCGGTCAGCGCGACGTTCGTGAAAATCACGTTTTCCTTGAGCGTCGCCATCGCGTTGAAGTTGGTTTTTTCGCTCGTGCCCGGCGCCACGCCGAAGTAGCCCGCCTCCGGGTTGATCGCGTAGAGACGCCCGTCGCGGCCGGGCTTGATCCAGGCGATGTCGTCGCCGATCGTCGTCACTTTCCAGCCGCTCATGTCCTCGGGCGGGATCAGCATCGCGAAATTGGTCTTGCCGCACGCCGAGGGGAACGCCGCCGCGACGTGATACTTGCGCCCCTCGGGCGAGGTCACGCCGAGAATCAGCATGTGTTCGGCGAGCCAGCCTTCGTCGCGGCCCATCGTCGAGGCGATGCGCAGCGCGAAGCACTTCTTGCCGAGCAGCGCGTTGCCGCCGTAACCCGAGCCGAAGCTCCAGATTTCGCGCGATTCCGGGAAATGGACGATGTACTTCGTGTCGTTGCACGGCCACGGCACGTCCTTCCTGCCATCGGCGAGGGGCGCGCCAACCGAATGCACGCACGGGACGAATGCGCCGTCGGTGCCGAGCACGTCGTACACGGCGCGGCCCATGCGCGTCATGATCCGCATGTTCGTCACGACGTACGGGCTGTCCGACAGCTCCACGCCGATATGCGCGATCGGCGAGCCGAGCGGGCCCATCGAGAACGGCACGACGTACATCGTGCGGCCGCGCATCGCGCCGTCGAAGAGGCCGTCGAGCGTCGTGCGCATTTCCTGCGGGTCGATCCAGTTGTTGGTCGGTCCGGCGTCTTCGGGACGCTTCGAGCAGATGAACGTGCGATCTTCGACGCGGGCGACGTCGGATGCATCAGAACAGGCCAGGAAGGAGTTAGGACGTTTCGCTGGATTGAGCTTTTTGAGGGTGCCGGCGGAAACCATCTGTTCGCAGAGGCGGTCATATTCCGCCTGACTGCCGTCGCACCAGACGATGCGGGCCGGTTTGGTGAGTGCGGCGACGCGCTGCACCCAGTCGATGAGTTTTCGGTGCCTGACGTACGCCGGGGCATCGATTTCGACGGCGTTGTTCTGTTCGACTACTGCGGGCTGATTCATCGAGCTGTCTCCGTTCCTAAGGATGAAAACGGTGTTCGCTCATCGACGCTGCCTTGCGAGAGGCGCATTCGGCGTAATCCCGAAGACACGTGGGCAACGTTTGGCGGCGGGCTGCACGCGAAACGGCGGTCATCGGTATTACGCGAAACGGGCATGACGTGATGAGCCGATCAGTCTGCCGGCCGCGGCCGTCTGGAATCGCGGCTTGCGTCGGCACGGAACAAACTGTTAAAAAGAGATACTAATTTGCCTTGTCTCCTCGCCAATAACCGGGTTTACCGGCATTTATCGCATTCGGATCTCTTTCGGTACGTCGTGCTTCGTTCCCAACAAGTGGAGTCCAAGCATACCATCCGAGTGCATGAATTTCCTTGACGCGGTGCAATAAGCGGAAAATCGCCGAATTTATCGGTAATTACCCGAAGTTAGCAAGCCCATTTTCTTCCATAGCGAAAAAGCAGCACGTTTGATGCCCAACAAAAGCCAATCGATATCCATGAAAATCGCCATCCTCGACGACTACCAGGACGCGGTCCGGAAGCTGGATTGCTTCCATCTGCTCGACGACCACGAGGTCAAAGTCTTCAATAACACGGTACGCGGTCTCGGACAGTTGGCTAGCAGACTGTCGGAAGTCGATGCGCTCGTTCTCATCCGCGAACGCACGCGGATCAGTTCGCAGCTGCTCGACAAACTGCCGCGTCTGCGCATGATCAGCCAGACGGGCAAGGCGGGCGGCGGGCATATCGATATCGACGCGTGTACCGAGCGCGGCATCGCCGTGCTGGAAGGCACCGGCTCGCCGATCGCGCCCGCCGAGCTGACCTGGGCGCTCATCATGGCGGCGCAGCGGCGCATTCCGCAGTACGTCGCGAACCTGAAACAGGGTGCGTGGCAGCAGTCGGGGCTTAAGACGTCCGCGCTGCCGCCGAACTTCGGGCTCGGCCAGGTGCTGCGCGGACAGACGCTCGGCATCTGGGGTTACGGGAAGATCGGTCGGCTGGTCGCGGGATACGGCAAGGCGTTCGGGATGAACGTGCTGGTCCACGGACGCGAGCATTCGCTGGAACTCGCGCGCGAGCATGGGTACGACGTGGCGGAGAGCCGCGAGGCACTGTTCGAACAAAGCGACGTGCTGACGCTGCATCTGCGCCTGCACGACGACACGCGCGGCATCGTCACGCAGCAAGACCTGCTGCGCATGAAGCCGACAGCGCTCTTCGTCAACACGAGCCGCGCCGAGTTGCTCGAGGAAAACGCGCTGCTGAACGCGCTGCATCACAACCGGCCGGGGATGGTTGCGATCGACGTGTATGAAAGCGAGCCGATCCTGCAAGGCTATGGGCTGTTGCGCATGGAAAACGTGATCTGCACGCCGCACATCGGCTATGTCGAGCACGAGAGCTACGAGCTGTATTTCAGCGCGGCGTTCAAAAATATCCTCGCCTTCGATGCCGGCGATACGTCGAGCGTGTCGAATCCGGATGCGCTCGTCGGCGGGCGGCGGCGCTAGAGAGTCGATACGTCGATAGAAGGCTCGCAGCGGACCGGGAAATTCACCGAGTTCGCGATGAAACAGAAGCGGTGCGCGTCCTCGTGCAGCCGCTTTGCCTTTTCAATATCGCCGCCCGCGCCGATCATCACGCGCGGGCGCAGCAGCACATCGGTGAAACGGCCGTCGCCTTTCACGCTTTCTTCCATCGTGCCGAGCGCGGCATCGACGTAATTCGTCACGACGATGCCGTTCGTTGCGCACAAGTGCAGATACCAGAGCATGTGGCACGACGACAGCGACGCCACGAACAGTTCCTCCGGATTGTGGCGCGTGGGATCGCCGCGAAAAGCCGGGTCACTCGATGCCTCGATCGCGACCTTGTTCGGCACGCGCACGAGGTGATCGCGCGAGTAGGCGTCGTAGCGCAACGTGCCCGAGCCCTGATCGCCCGTCCAGGCGATTTCCACTTCGTAGCGGTGATTTTTCGACACGATTCCTCCAGTTTCAGAAATGCGCCGCCGCGCTCGTCAGGTGCGGCACGCGCATGAGGAACTGCTCGCCGTCGATGCGTCCCAGGTCATAAGCATGCTGCATCTGCGACGGGCTGGTGTAGTCCCAGCTCGAAATCGGCACCTTGCGCGACGGCTGCACGTAGATGCGCTGCTGGCCGCCGTGCGGCACGACGAACGTCTGCGGCCGCGGATAGAGGCGCGTCACCATCACGAGCACGACGCCCGGCGCGGCATCGAGCGCGCCGACGGGCACGTTGTCGACCATGCCGCCATCGAGCACGGGCCGGCCGTTGCGGCGCAGGACCGGCGTGAACGGCGGCGTGCTCGACGATTGCAGGATCAGGTCGGCGAGGTCGGCGACTGTCGCGCATTCCTGCGCCGTCACGAATTCGGGATGGAAGCCGAGCGCCTGGCCGAGCGTCGGATGCAGCGTCTTGCGCACGTACTTTTCGATGTTGTACGCGATCAGCCCGGCCGCGACGGCACTACGCGCACCGAGCCAGCGCGGCAAATGCGAGACTCCGATGCGGATTTCCGGGGCTGATTGGAGCGTCGGGAATTGGTCGCTGAAGATGTCTAGCAGCGCCTGTCGATAGATGCGGTAGTGCGGAAACACCGATTGTCCGCGTAGCAGATTGCCCCAGTAGGCGTTCTTCTTGTTGTCGCGCAGCGCGTGCGAGTAGTAGTCCATGACCCACTGCGCGTTGTTCGTGTAGAGCATGCAGGCGGTGGCGGCGCCCGCCGAGATGCCCGTGATCACGCGCGGACGCAGGTTCAGCTCGGGCTGCACGATGTCCCAGAATCCGGCTTGCCACCAGCAGCGGTTGCCGCCGCCCGCGAATACGACTTGATCGAACATGGGTTTGGTTCTGCGTTAGCCGAGGAGCGTGTAGGTGGTGGTCGCGTGGGCGGCGAGCTCCCCTTCGGCGTCGCGCAATTCGATCTCGCCGAAGACGAGGTTGCGGCCGCGGCGCAGGACTTTTGCCGTCACGAGGACGTCGCCGGTTTTCACCGGGCGCATGAAGCTCGTGTTCAGGGAGACGGTGGTCATCGGCTTGAAGCCGCCGAGGACGTGCGAGATTGCGACGACCATCGCGGTATCGGCGGCGGCCATGAAGACCTGGCCGCAGACGACGCCGCCAGCGTGGCGCAGAGCTTCCGAGTATGGGAGGCGGAGGGTGACGGTGTCTTCGTCGGTGCGCTCGGGCGCGAGCGCCAGTTCGCGCACCCACGGCGCGAGGATGCTGTCCAGGAGCGCGCGGATTGCGGGTTCGTCCATTTTTTGCCTTTGGGTCTGCTCGCGGTGGCGCGAACGAGGGCTCGATAACTGCCGTAATGATAGCGAGTTGGACGTTTTTGAGATTGGGCCGCCGTGCTGTCAGGCTGGCGGCGCCGACGTTGGCAGCTTCTGTGAGATTTTTTGTCGGAAAGGACTTGCGCTCGCCAGAAAAACGTCGCTATAATTCGGATTCAGTTTTTGGGGGCGTTAGCTCAGTTGGTAGAGCAGCGGACTCTTAATCCGTAGGTCGAGTGTTCGAGTCACTCACGCCCCACCAAAGATACCAAGCAAAAAGCCCGGTCATTTGACCGGGCTTTTTGCTTTCTATTCGCCAATAGGCCCCGTGGTGCAGCTTTTCGCAGAATCAGGGCGGCCATGAGTCGTGAAAGACATTTAGCCTCGCTCTCGACGCGCTGTGATTGACGCTCATGGCCCTTCGCGCACTAGCCAGCATTTCGATCAGACCTCTTCCTGAAGCATCGCGAAACCGGGCTTCTTCCAACCCGTTCGTGAAGAATGTGCGTATCGCAGCGAGGTAGGAAAAATACGTCGACACCTCTTCGACCAACGAAACCAGCGCTTTAACATCCGGCTCGGGTGGTCCGGATTGACCGCGCCTTGGCCTGGGCTGAATCATCAGATCGGTGAGTTTGCCGGAGACTGCGTGAAGTTCGTCGGCGGTCACCGTGGAAGACGCAAGCGGATATAAAACCCCTAAAAACTCGCTTCGCATCGGTTCGACGCTCATTCGCTCCACTGCTGCAGTTACAGCCTGAATCTTCGCCTCGATATCCGATTTGACAAGTCGATGCGTAATCGATTCAAGGTCGTTGGCGGGTTGCGTCGAAACGAGTTCCGCGAGATCGCGACATGACCGGACGATTTCCCGCGCAAGTCCGCCGGAGATGCAATAACAGAGTGCTTGAAACTGCATCGGCATTCCGACCATGCGCTGGACAATGAGCCGGCGCGCGGTATCGAAATCCATGAAATCGACTGAAATGATGTCGTCAAAAGAACTGTCGAAGGCGTCCCTAAACGGGAGTCCGCGGCGTTCGAAATTACTCATCGCGTTTTGCGATACTGAGATCAGGTAATAGACGCCTTTCACGCCGAAAATCGCCTTGATCTCGTTCAGAAAGTTGTGTGCTTTTTCATCGGACTGAAGTTTATCCAGTTCGTCGATGCCGATGATTACCGTGTATTCGAGCGTCGCGACTTGAAGCAAGTCCAGCAGCCCGCTCACGATTTCGGGAAGCGTAAGCTGTAATTGCGCCAATGATCGTGCCTTGTTGACAGAGCCCTCAACGCCGCCCGGGATTTTCAACGCCCCGGCCCACCCCGACGAAAAACTCTGCTGAAACTTGATCTCAGTGAGCCATGCGACGGCTCGTCTGAGGAGCGGTGCAAGCTTTCGAGGGCGCTCGAGTTCTTGCGCCGTATCCGACAACCGTTGAACTTCCTTCAAGAAGCGAATCGGAAATAAAGCTGCGAATCTGGCGCTCGATTCGCGCTTGGTAGCGGCGCCTTCACTACGTCCCGGTTGCGCCTGTCCTTCCGCGCTCGGTTCCCGAATGATTCCCCTGAGTTGTTCCAGACGCTGAACGCGCGAGGTGAGGATTAGAGACAGAAAAAGGTTGATAAGGATGCATGCCAATGCTGAAACCAGAAGTTTTCCCGCAGTCATGCCGAACTCGGAAAACAGGCTGCTCAATGCACGTGCAGCCGGGACAATTGAATCGTTGCTCGAAGTTGCTGACGCGATTGCCGTGCTCGCAGCAGACGCGGGAGCCTGCGCCACATTGAGAGACGAAGCACTTTGCTTGAACGTAGCCTCATGGACAATCACATTCAACGAAGCCACACCAAGCGAGAGCCCTATTAAAACTATTCCGATGATATAGAGCGACATCGCGACGATCGGAAAATAGCGATAGACCGTCGAAGCCGGCGCGGAATCAATGTCCTGCAAATCTTTCCACGTTGTCCGGTCGTATTTTTCGTCCGAACGCTCCATGATGCGGTGGCAGAGCGTCGCGAAAAGATGAAGGATAAAGTCGCGTGCCTGATATTCGACTGGCGCGGAAGTCGATACCGTGAGGACTTTTTTTCCGTCGAGTTCCCGCATCGAATCGCTGCATACCGACGCAATCAAAGTCGATTTTCCCGCGCCGCGCGGACCCGCTATTCCGATGCTTCCGCCGCTCATCGCGCGTAGCAGGAACTGCAATTTTATTAGTGCAGCCGTTTGGACTTCGTCGCCTGGTATCAAGGACGCCGATAATGATGGGGGCACCGAAAAACTGATGGACGTTCCATATGACGGCGTGATCCAATGATCGATGACCGTTCTCGTCACTGGAAGCACGCCGTGTTCGAATAACGTCGATGCTATTTCGTCCTTCAACTGGGTCAACAACATCCTCGTGTTGGAAGGTGGCCCATTTTCACGCTGATCCTTTATGAAGCGTGTTCTGCCAGTTTCGAATTTGTCGTTTTGTATCGTGTAGACGCCGAATGCTGCAATGCAAAGGACCAGTATCGAGATAACAGAGACTACGCCTGTCTTGGTAACACCCAGTCCCTTGAAATATCCCAGGTAAATAGAACCAGCGATCAGTGCCACGATCACAACCGGAATTCCGATTCCGATCATCACCCCGGCCAGTTTCATTCCCGGCGACTCCACGGGAGCGCTCATCTCTATGCTTTGATATTCACTATCCAGCCGGAGTTCGAGACTATTAAATCTAGAAACCTCTGCTCCCGCGGATTTCCAGATGTGATCGGATTGCTGTTTGACCTCAGCTTTAAGCTTCGATACGTCTCTAGGCGAGGCGCCCTTGATCTCTTCGCTGATCTCTTTGCTTGCGAATGCCTTCGAGATCAATTGATCCAGATCGAATGCTTCGAGTGAAAGTGGCATGATTCGCGTTAGACCGGTTGGCCATCAAAGCGCCCGATGCGTTCTCGAATCGATAGCCTTTTTCGCGGCCCGAGCGCGACGGCCCGTAAAAGGTGAACGCGGTTCTACGTCGTATCGAAGGACCATTGCATGTTTTCAGGAGACATACAAGCCTCCGATCGGAGTGCAGCCGCGCGTTCAACGGCGTTCTCGACACCGTATTCGCCGTCCACGACATGCGCGCGGGTTTTGCACGGCCTAGCAAGGAGCGCAAGCACTCGTCACCCCCCATTCCACCTCCCCCGCCGGCATAGGCCTCCCCAACAAAAACCCCTGCAACGAATCACAACCCAGCGTGGTGAGCAAATCCCTCTGCGCCCCCGTCTCCACGCCCTCTGCAACAATATCCAGATTCATCGTCTGCCCAAGCGCAATAATCGCCGCCACGATCGCCGCATCCTCCGTCCCTTGCGCCAGATCATTGATAAACCCCCGATCGATCTTCAGCTCACTCGCCGGCAGTCGCTTCAGGTAAAGCAGACTTGAATACCCCGTCCCAAAATCATCGATCGAGATGCGCACCCCCAGCGCCCTCACGCGATGAAGAATATCGAGACTCGCATCGACATCGCGCATGGCCGTCGACTCCGTGATCTCCAGTGTCAGCGCCGCCCCCTCTATCCGATGCCGCGCCAGCGCCGCTTCCACCGCCGGCACCAGCCTGCTGCTGTTGAACTGCAGCGCCGAAATATTCACCGCCACGCTCAACGCCGCATGCCCCGCCGCGCGCCAGATTGCGACCTGCCGGCATGCCTCGTCGATGACCCATTCGCCGATCTGTACGATCAGTCCCGTGCGCTCAGCGAGCGGAATGAAGCGATCCGCCCCCAGCATCCCGCGCGTCGGGTGATTCCACCTCAGCAACGCCTCGACGCCGGTCACCGGCCCGCTCGGCGCCTGAAATTTCGGCTGGTAATACAGCATCAGTTGTCCGCGCTTCTGCGCCAGCCGCAAGTCCTGCAACAGCGCCAGATGATCCTCGCTGTTCGCATTCATCGATCCCTCGAAGAAGCACGCCTGATCGCGTCCGAGCGACTTCGCGTGATACATCGCGACGTCGGCGTTCTTCAGCAGCTCGTGCTCATCGACGCCATTGCCGGGATAAACCGCGATCCCGACGCTCACCGATACCCTTAAATCGTGCCCCGAAATCAGGAATGGCTCGCGGATCGCGACGACGAGCTTGTCGGCAATCGTCGCGGCGTCGCCCGGTTCGCGCACGTTCGCGACCAGCACGAACTCGTCGCCACCCACGCGCGCGCTCGTGTCCTGCGCGCGCACGCTCGCGCGGATGCGATCGGCCGCCTGCGTCAGCAGCATGTCGCCTACCTGATGGCCGAACGTGTCGTTGATCGTCTTGAAGCCGTCGAGATCGAGGAACATGACCGCGAAACGCGCCTTCTCAGCGTCGGCGTGATCGATGGCCTGCTTCAGACGATCTTCGAGCAGCAGCCGATTTGGCAGCTTCGTGAGGTTGTCGTGCAGGACGAGATAAGACAATTCCTGATTCGCCTCGGCGAGCGAGGTCGAAAGCGCGGCGGTCCGAATTTCGAGCCGCATGTCGAGCACCGAGGTGATCAGCGCGACGGCCAGCACCGCGATCGTCACGACGATGATCGGCAACGCCAGCGAATCGCTGCCGAGCCCGCGGCCCGCCGCGCTGCAGACCGAGCCGAGCGGAAACTCGGCGGCCGCCATGCCGGTGTAATGCATCGCGACGATCGCGACGCCCATCACCAGCGCCGCGCCCATCCGATAGCTGCGCACGCGCGCACTGTGTCGCCGCAACTGGAACGCGATCCAGAGCGCCGCGCCGCCCGCGACCACCGCGATCACCACCGACGCGCCCACGATCCTCAAGTCGTAGACGATGCCCGGCGTCATCTTCATCGCGGCCATGCCGGTGTAGTGCATCGCCGCGATGCCGCCGCCGAGCAACAACGCGCCCGCCGCGAGCCGCCTCAAGGGCAGTTCGGGCCGGCTGCCGAGCCAGAGCGCGAATGTCGAGCAGGCGATCGCGATCAGGAGCGACGCGGCCGTCAGCGCGACGTCGTAACCGAGGGCGATCGGCAGGTCGAACGCGAGCATGCCGATGAAATGCATCGACCAGACGCCGAGCCCGAGCGCCAGCGCGCCGCCGCCGAGCCACCAGCGCGCAGGAACCCGCCGCGCGGCGCTGATGCGGCCGACGAGGTCGAGCGCGGTATAGGACGCGAGCACCGCGACCAAAAAAGAAAACAGCACCAGTAGACTGTTGTAACTCCCGACCAGCATTTGTAGGCCCTCCAGAACCGCGCGCTTTTCGCCGAGCAAAAAGGCGCTCGCGTATTCGTTTATCGTCGCGATGCTTACGCTTCTGAAGGGCTGGACCGCTTTATTTGCATGATTTGCTGGATTTTCTTCACTGTCTGGTTAACGTCCAACACTTTTAAGCCATGCCCACGCCCACTCTTCTCGTTCTGATTCCCCTCACCAGCGAAAACCGTGCATTGATCGGCGCTTTTTTCGACATCGTCGATGCCTCCGATTCCGCATCTCGTGATGAAGCAATCGCCACGCACGGCGAACGCGTTCGCGCGGTGCTGACGAACGGCACGATCGGCATTTCCGCCACCGATATCGGCCGCCTGCCGAACCTCGAACTGATCGGCGCGCTCGGCGCGGGCTACGAGAACATCGCGCGCGACGCGGCGAAGGCGCGCGGCATCGTCGTGGTGAACGGCGCGGGCACGAACGACGATTGCGTCGCCGATCACGCCTTCGCGCTGCTGCTCGCGGCCGTGCGCGCGATTCCCAGTCTCGATGAAGCGTGCCGCTCGGGCCGCTGGCGCGACGATTTGCCGATGCAGCCGAACTTTTCGGGCAAGCGGCTGGGTGTCGTGGGGCTGGGGACCATCGGGCGCAAGGTGGCGCGGCGCGCGCTCGGCTTCGATCTCGAAATCGGCTATCACAACCGGCGCGCGCAGCCGGAAACGCCCTACGCGTACTTCGATTCGCTGATGGCGCTCGCGGGCTGGGCCGACTATCTCGTCGTCACGACGCCGGGCGGCGCGGCGACGAATCATCTGATCGGCGCGGACGTGCTCGAAGCGCTCGGGCCGCGTGGGTATCTGGTGAACGTGTCGCGGGGGAGTGTCGTCGATACGGCCGCGCTCGCCGATGCCCTCGCGCACGGGGCAATCGCGGGCGCGGGGCTCGATGTGTACGAGGGCGAGCCCGCGCCGCCCGCGCTGTTGATCGGCTCGGAGCGCGTCGTGCTGACGCCGCACGTCGGTGGGCGGTCGCCGGAGGCGCTGGCGGCATCGGCGGCGCTTTTTGTCGAGAACGCGACGCGGCTTTTTGCAGGGCAGGCGGTGTTGACGCCGGTTTGATATCGAGTCGAAAGTCAATTCGATACGAGTTCGCCAACGGATGGTGGCCAAAAGAAAGAGGGTTTGATGCCGTTTGGTGTCGGGCCGCAGGTCGACGTCGGTTGCACGAGCTAGTGCTCGCTGGTAGACCAGTCGGCGGCTTGGCGGCTTCGATTCGTGGCCGTTTGGCCGTTTGGCGCAGAATCGACGCCATTTGGTCACGATTGCCCCCGATCCGACAACCATTTGAAAGCCTGCGCAGCCTGCCCCTGCGCGATTTCGCGTGTTCCCGTATCGTGACGGACTCAATAGCCGCTTAACGTCAGCCCAGCCCTCACGACCGTGTCCACCGAGAAAAACAACGCCTTCAAGACCCCGCCGCGCGATCCCGACGCGCCGATGACGCCCCTTGAGCGCCGCGGCATGGCGGCGATCCTGCTCGCCGTCGCGCTCGCGACGCTCGACACCGCCATCGCCAACACGGCGCTCCCCGCGATCGGCGCCGATCTGCACGCGACGCCCGCCGCGTCGGTCTGGATCATCAACGCCTATCAGCTCGCGATGGTCGCGACGCTCCTGCCTTTCGCTGCGCTCGGCGGGATCGTCGGGCAGCGGCGCATCTACATCGGCGGGCTGGTGGTGTTCACTGTGGCGTCGGCGGTGTGCGCGCTGTCGTGGTCGCTGCCGACGCTCGTCGCCGCGCGCCTGCTGCAGGGGCTCGGCGCGAGCGCGATCATGAGCGTCAACACGGCGCTGATCAGCGCGATCTTTCCGCCGCATCGGCTGGGGCGCGGCGTGGGGTTGAATGCGCTTGTCGTCGGCGTGGCGTTCGCGGTCGGGCCGACGGTCGCATCGATCGTGCTGTCGCTCGGGACGTGGCCGTGGCTGTTCGCGGTGAATCTTCCGGTCGGGGCGCTTGCGCTTTTCATCGCGTGGCCCGCGCTCCCGCAGACGCCGAAGAGCACGCACGGCTTCGATCGCGTCGCGGCGGCGCTGAACGTCGTCACGTTCGCGACGCTGATTTTCGCGCTCGGCGAGGCGGCGCAGCGCTCGCCGTCGCACGTCGTGCTGACGGCGCTGGCGATTGCGTTCGTCGCGGGCGTCTTGCTGTTGCGGCGCGAGCGCGGTCATCCGGCGCCGATGCTCCCTGTCGATCTCTTCAAGCGCCCGATGTTCGCCCTCTCGACGATGACCGCCGTCTGCTCGTTCGCCGCGCAGGGGCTGGCATTCGTGTCGCTGCCGTTCTATTTCGAGGGCGTGCTCGGGCGCACGCAGGTGGAGACGGGCTTTCTGATGACGCCGTGGTCGGTGCTCGTTGCGTTGATGGCGCCGATCGCCGGGCGTCTCTCCGACCGTTATCCGCCGGGGTTGTTGGGCGGCGTCGGGCTCGCGATCATGTGCGGCGGCATGATTTCCCTTGCGATGCTTCCCGCTGATCCGCATGCGTTCGAAATCTGCATCCGGATGGCGATCTGCGGCGCGGGGTTCGGGTTTTTCCAGTCGCCGAATCTGAAGGCGTTCATGGCGAGCGCGCCGCGCGAACGCAGCAGCGGCGCGAGCGGCGTCGTGGCGACGGCGCGCCTGCTCGGCCAGGCGACGGGCGCGGCGCTCGTCGCGTTGTGCTTCGGGATCGCGGGGAAACACGGGCCGGCGCTCGCGTTGTCGCTCGGGGCGGCGTTCGCGGGCGCGGCGAGTATCGCGAGCGGGTTGCGGTTGATTACGCGGGATGTGGGGGCGCCGGCTGGGCAGACGGCGAAGGAGTGAGGGAGGCGGGCGGCGGTGTGGCGTTCGTTGACGCCCGGCGGAACGCCAGCGCCATTGCGGCGCCGCTGGATGCCGGGCGCAAACGTCTGCGGTTCGAGGCCATTGACGTCAAGCCCGACAACAGCGCGCTTCAAACGCCGTCGCACGCCAAACCGGTGTCAGCGCCGTTGAGGCGCCGCTGACACCAAGCCGAATGTCAGTGCGGATCGGGCGCCATTGAAACCAACCCAAAAACCAACGCGCTTCAAACTCCGTTGCACGCCAAACCGGGTGTCAGTGCGGTTCAAGCACCGCTGGAAGCCGACCCGAACATCAACGCCGTCCGCACCGCCTCCGTCACGTTTGTCCAATCCCCGAGCGTCGTCTGCTTGAAAAGGCGCATGGTCGGATACCACGGGCTGTCGTCGCGATCGAGCATCCAGCGCCAGTCGTAATTCGCCGGCAGCATCACCCACACCGGCTTGCCGAGCGCGCCCGCCAGATGCGCAACCGACGTATCCACCGTAATCACCAGATCGAGCTGATCGATGAGCGCAGCGGTATCGGCGAAATCTTGAATCTGCTCGGTCAGGTCGCGCAGGTCCAGCGCCGCGCCTTCCAGTTGCGCGCGCGCCGGCCCCTTCTGCAGCGAAAACCATGCGATGCCAGGCGCATCCGCGAGCGGGGCCAGCGCGGCGAGCGGCATCGAGCGGAAACGATCGTTGGCGAACGTCGGACTGCCCGCCCACACGATCCCCACGCGCCGCTGCCCGCCAGCCAGATCGGCGACGCGCTGCGGCCAGTCGCCGATCCGCACGCCGCCCACGCGCAGATACGGCACGTCGGCCGGCACGCCCCGCTCGACGCCCGCGACGTGATGCGGCACGCTCATCATCGGCGTCCAGAAGTCGTAGCCCTCCCGCGGCTTTTCGAGCAGCACGCGCCGCACGCCGCGCACGCCGCCGGCCAGTTCCGCAATATTCGACGGCACCAGCACGTCGACGGCCGCGCCCATCCGTTCAAGCACGGCCGCGTAACGCACGAACTGCAACTGATCGCCGTGTCCCTGTTCGCCGACGAGCAGCAGCGTGCGCCCCGCGAGCGGCTCGCCGGCCCATTCGGCGACGCCGGGAACCTCGATCGGCGTGTACTTGCTCGCGCGCCAGCGCGTTTCGTAGAGCGTCCAGCCCTGCTCGAATTCGCCGCGCCGCAGATTCAGCAGCGCGAGGTTGTGCTGCGCGTCGGCGTGATTGACGTCGAGCGTGAGCGCGTGCCGATAGTGCGGCTCCTCCTCGCTGAAGCGCCCTTGCGCGCCGATCGACGCGCCGACGCACACGTGAATCTGCGGATCGTCGCGCAGTTTCAGCGCGTGGCGATACTGCGCCTCGGCTTCGACGAAACGTCCGCGCAAGCCGAGCGTCGTGCCGAGATTCACGCGAGATTCGAAGTGCGCGGGCGCCAGTTCGACGGCGCGTTGCAGGCTGCGGATCGCGTCATCGAGGCGACCGAGTTCGCGCAGCGCGTTGCCTTCGCCGAAATGCGCGGTGGAATTTTGGCGATCGTAGCGGAGCGCGTCGCGATAGGCGCCAAGCGCGTCTTCGTGACGCTTCACTGTAGAGAAAACCGAGCCGAGGTTCATGTACGCATCGACGAAATCGGACTGCTGCGCGATCGCTTTTTGATAGGCGTCGACGGCCTCATGATCGCGGCCGATCTTTTGCAGCGCGACGCCGAGATTGTTGTACGCGTTCGCAAACGACGGATCGATGGCGAGCGCCCGCCGCTGGCACGTGACGGCGAATTCCGCATCGCCGAGCGCGGCGGCGGCGAGCCCGCGATTGCTCCAGCACGCCGCGTATTCCGGCGACAGCACGAGCGCGCGATCGAGAAACGGCGCCGCCCCGCTCGATTCCCCACGCTGATGCAGCAGCACGCCGAGGTAATGCAGCGCCTCGACGTGAGCGGGATTGTCTTCGATGATGCTGCGGTAGCCCGCCTCGGCGGCGGTCAGGCGCCCGGCCTGGTGGTGGTCGAGCGCGAGGTAGAGCGGCGTGAGCGTGTCGGGCATGGGAATCGATCGGCGGATTGGAACCGGTCGATGCTAGTGGAGACGCCCTCGGCAAACTATCGGAATCGTCCGATCAACGGGGCGATGTTCTTGCACTAGGCGTTTCAGATGCGCCGCACTTTCACCTTCTTGCCTTTCACCTTGCCGGCGCCGAGCTTGCGCACGGCGTCATCGGCGATACCGCGTTCTACGGCTACGTAGGTAAACATGTCAGTCACGTTGATCTTGCCGATCTGCGCGCCCGTGAAGCCCGCTTCGCCCGTCAGCGCGCCGAGCACGTCGCCGGGACGGATCTTCTCCTTGCGGCCGCCGAGGATCTGCAGCGTCGCCATCGGCGGCTTCAGGTGTCCGGGCGTCGCCGACGTCAGTTCGCCGAGCGGATGCCATTCCACTTCCTTGCCCTGCGCCTGCTCGATGCTGCCGACGCGCCCCATCTCGTCCATGCTCGCGAGCGTGAGCGCCCAGCCTTCCTCGTCGGCGCGACCCGTGCGGCCAATGCGGTGCACATGAATCTCTGGATCGGGCGTTACGTCGACGTTGATCACCGCCTCCAGTTGCGTGATGTCGAGGCCGCGCGCGGCGACGTCGGTCGCGACGAGCACCGAGCAGCTGCGGTTCGCGAACTGCACGAGCACCTGGTCGCGTTCGCGCTGCTCCAGTTCGCCGTGCAGCGCGAGCGCCTCGAAGCCCTGCGCGCGGAGCACGTCGAGCAGGTCGCGGCACTGTTGCTTCGTGTTGCAGAACGCGAGCGTGCTGACCGGCCGATAGTGATCGAGCAACAGACCGACGGCATGCAGGCGCTCGTTGTCATCGACTTCGTAGAAGCGCTGCTTGATCTTCGAATTCGTGTGCTGTTCGGTGAGCTTGATCTCCTTCGGCTTGCGCAAGAACTGCTGGCTCAGTTTCGCGATGCCTTCCGGATACGTCGCCGAAAAAAGCAGCGTCTGGCGTTCCTTCGGACATTGGCGCGCCACCGATGCGATGTCGTCGAAAAAGCCCATGTCGAGCATGCGATCGGCTTCATCGAGGACGAGCGTAGAGAGCGCGTCGAGCGTCAGCGTGCCGCGTTCGAGGTGATCCATGATGCGGCCCGGCGTGCCGACCGCGATGTGTGCGCCGTGCTCCAGACTCGCGATCTGCGGACGCATCGGCGTGCCGCCGCAGAGCGTCAGGATCTTGATGTTGTCCTCCGCGCGCGCGAGGCGGCGGATTTCCTGCGTGACCTGATCGGCGAGTTCGCGCGTCGGGCAGAGCACGAGCGCCTGCACGGAGAAGAGGCGCGGATCGAGCTTCGCAAGCAGCGGCAGCGCGAAGGCGGCGGTCTTGCCGCTGCCGGTTTTTGCCTGCGCGATGAGGTCGTGCCCGTCGAGCGCGACCGGCAGGCTCGCGGCCTGGATCGGCGTCATCGTGAGATAGCCGAGTTGCTGCAGGTTTGCCTGCATCGCAGGCGTGAGCGGCAGGCTGCTGAAGGAGGTGTCGGTGGTCATGGCGTGGTTAGGCGCTCTTCGGCGGGATCGAGTTGTCCTGCTCGTAGGTGACGGTGCCGTCCGGGGCGTCGTGGCGGATCACCTTGTTGCGCGCGCCGCACATTGGGCAACGGAAGAGCAGGCCCTGGCCCTCGTTCTTGATGACGACGTCCGAGAGTTCCCACTGCGCGCCGCACGGCTGGTTTCGACAGGTAAACATGATGTTTTCGGGTATTCGATGCGCGCGGGCGGCAGGGCCGGCGCGCTGTGTTTGCGGATGTGATGCCGAAGTGTACGCGTGTGAGGCGCAGACACTGGTTTTGCGCGTCCATGTCAAGTCCGCAAGATTTGCTAAACGCGTGCGTGCTAACGTTGTTTCAACGCATTCGAACCGGGGCCGACGATGTCCGACACTTCGAAACAACGATTGTACGAAACGCGCCTGAGCCGTGTGATCGACTACATCCACGATCATCTCGACGACGATCTCGATCTCAACCGGCTCGCGGATATCGCGTGTGTGTCGCCGTATCACTGGCATCGGATCTATCACGCGTTTTATGGCGAGACGGCGGCCGCAACCGTGCGGCGATTGCGGTTGCATCGCGCGGCGAATGAACTCGTGCGCGGTTCGATGCCGATCGATTCCATCGCTCAACATGCGGGTTATAGCAGCGTGCAGGCGTTTTCGCGCGCGTTTCAGGCGAGCTATCGCATGCCGCCGGCGCAATTTCGAAACGTCGGCGGGGCGGCGCAATGGCGTCCGCTGCCGTCCGACTCGACACTTGAGAGAGGTGATCCCATGCATCCCGTCGACATTCGCACGCACAAAGCGTTCACCGTTGCAGCCGTCGATCACAGAGGTCCGTACATGAATATCGGGCAGGCGTTCGAGACGGTCGCCCGCTGGCTCGGGTCGCGTGATCTGCTCGATAAGGAAGCGCGCTGGCTCGGCATCTATTTCGACGACCCCGACGCCACGCCCGAGAGTGATCTGCAATCGCAGGCGTGCATCGAGATCGCGCGGACGGACGGGGTCGAGTTCGCGGCGCCGGTTGCGCGCGTCGATATCGCGCGCGGCGAGTTTGCGGTGCTGACGCATGTTGGACCGTATGCGCAGCTTTGCTTCGCCTATCGGTGGCTTTATGGGGAATGGCTGCCGCAGTCCGGACGCGAGACGGGCGATACGCCAGTCCACGAGGTTTATCTCAACGATCCGCGCGAGACGCCGCCGGCCGAGCTTGTTACGGAGATATGGTTGCCGCTTAGACCGAACGACTAAGGTTGACCGCGTCTGCACTTCGAGAATATTTTACCGGCTCAAAACTACGTACGGGTGCGTGCAGAAAACGTAGCGCCGCCTGGGAAACCGGGTCCCACCTGGAGTGAGAGTGCTGTCGAGGTTCACGGAAAGACAGATAGAGAACCCCACATACAACGGCCACCTTTCGGTGGCCATTGGTCTTTCTGCTGTGTCATCCAATCAGATGCGCGGCATCCTGACTCACTGCGCGACGCGAACCTGCACCCTTCCTTCCTGCATCGCGTCGATCAGGAAGAATGGCATGTCGAGAATCCACTGTTTGCCATGCACGGTGGCCGCGTAATCGAACAGCACGTTGCCTTGCGCGTCGGAGAAGAGAATGCGCAGCGTCGTGCCGTCGGGCGCTTCGCTCGGGCCGCCGATCGCCCGATGACTCGCGTTGCTGCCGACGTGAAACGCATCCGTCTTCCAGCGAATCGGCGGATGCGCCGGAAACGGCCGGGCGCCGTGGAAGCCGAAGCGTTCATCGTGACTCAGCACGCTCAGGCGCAGCGTCGGCCAGACGTTCTCGCGCAGGAAATGCTGATCGATGAAGCGGCCGCTCGCTTTCGCCTTTTCGCGGCTGTAGGTCTGCATCGCGCGCTCCATGTTCGGCAGCACGCCGGTGCAGCCGCCCCAGAGACCCGCGAGGATCAGTTCTGTGTGCGAGTGGTAGTCGCGCATGTGATGGAACAGGAACAGGCTGTCGATCCAAGCCTGAACCGCGGCGGCTTCGCGTTCGGAGAGCAGCGAGTCGGCGTCGCGCAGGAGGAAGCGCTTGACGGAAGGATCGTCGATGACGAGGAAGCGCCACATCAGCGGGTGGATCGCGCGCGGGCCGCTCGCCTCCATTTCGACGAGCTGCGCGCCCACCTCACGCAGCCGCCGATGGACGTGCTCGGGAACCGTATCGTCGAGATAGACGCGGCACGTCCAGCCCTTGAACAGCTCGCGCGCGACCTGCGCATTCATGATCGCCGGCTCGCAATAGCGCGGATTCGCGCCGAACAGAGAAAACGCGATGACGTTTTCCTCGGGCTTCGTGGCGTCGAACGTGGGCGGCGTCATCGGCGGATCGAGCTTGTTCGCGGACGAGCGATGAATGGCGTCGGCTTCGTTGAGCGCGCGCAAGCCGTGGCGGCGTGCTTCGTCGTGCTTGCCCATCAGGCCGCATAGCTCGACCAGGCCGTGAAACCACGTCGGCGAAGCCTCCCGCTGCTTTGCGGGCGGCAACGCGAAGATGTTCGTGTAGATCCGGTAGGCGTCTTCATGCGCGCCGATGCGCATCAGGCAGAGCGCGTAGTCCGACAGCACCTTCAAATGCCCCGGTACGATGCGCAACGCCTCCTCGGCGAATTGCGCGCCCGCGCGGAAGTCGTTGCGCGCGAGTGCGGCGTTGAAATGAGTGGCTGCGGAGGCGAAACGCGCGGCGCCGGCGGCGTCCGGGACGCGCGCGCTGCGGGCTTTCGCGGGGGCGGGCTTTTTCATGATGGAGTTTCGGCTGAGGTTGGAATCGGTCGAAACTCTAAGGGCTTGCACGGCGTCGTCCGATGCAATCGTTACGTTATTTGACGTTTCGCCGCGCGATTCGGATGGCGGGCAAGGTCATTGCAAAGCCCGACTCATGCAGACGTAAAATCATCCTCTCCCGACGCGCCCCTCCGAGACGCCCCTTGAAACGCAAAATGCCCGCGCTGAACGCGCTGAAAGCCTTCGAAGTGGCCGGACGCACCGGCAGTTTCACGCGCGCCGCCGAGTTGCTGAACGTCACGCAAAGCGCGGTCAGCCGGCAGGTCCGGCAGCTCGAAATCCAGCTCGGCGAGCCACTTCTGCAACGCCAGCATCACCACCTCGAACTCTCCGCCTCGGGGCGTTTGCTGCTGCGCGCGCTCCAGCAATCGTTCGACCGGATCGAGCTCACCGTCCGCAGCATCCAGGAAAAGACGCACCTGAACCGCTTGCGCCTGAACGCACCCCCCACCTTTACGAGCCGCTGGCTGATGCCGCGTCTCGGCGGTCTTCGCGCCGCGCAGCCGCAGCTCGAACTGAGCCTCTGGACGCGCCTCGACGACAACCTCGCCAAATCCGGCGCGCTCGACTGCGCGATCCGCTTCGGCAACGGCGAGTGGGACGGCTTCGACAATCTGCTCCTGATGCAGGAGCAGCACATCGCCGTCTGCGCGCCCGCCCTGCTCGCAAGGCAGGCGGGCCGCGCGACGATCGACCTGAACCAGTTCACGCTGCTGCACGTGCTCGCGGGCGACGATCAGCGCTATCTCACCTGGCAGCACTGGCTGAGGGCAGCCGGCATCGAAAACGTGGATACCGGCGGCGGCTACGAATTCGACCTGCTGGATCACGCGATCCGCGCCGCGATCGACGGGCTCGGCGTGACCATCGCCGATAGGCACATGATCACGCGTGAACTCGCCGAAGGAAAGCTCGTGCAGGTGCTCAACGTGCACGTGGACGGCCATCAGTCGTACTGGCTCGTCACGCGCGCCGAGCAGGACGATCTGCCGCAGGTCGCGGCTTTTCGCGACTGGCTGAAGCAGGAGATCTGGTTGTCGGAGCGCGCGCTGGATCCGTCGACGTCGACTGCGACGCCGCTGACCGACGGCTTGTAGCAACCGCCTCAGCCTCAGGCCGCGGCGGGCATCCGCATCACCGGTTCGACGCTCACCGCGCGCGCATCCTCGATGATCATCTCCGCGCCCTTCTCCGCGACCATCATCGTCGGCGCGTTGATGTTGCCGGACGTGATGTTCGGAAAGATCGACGCATCCACGATCCGCAGGCCGTCGATACCGTGCACGCGCAGGCGCTCGTCGACGACCGATGTGCGCGGGTCGGGCCCCATCACGCACGATCCGCAGAGGTGGTAGATCGACCCCGACTGCTCGCGGAAATACTGCAGGAAGGCTTCACGCGTGCGCACGCTCGGCCCGGGTGACACCTCCTCGACCGTGATGTCGGCAAGCGCCGGCGAAGCCATCACCCTGCGCACGAGTTCGCAACCCTGTATCACCTCGTCGATATCCTTCTCGGTCGTGAGCGCGTTGATGCGGATTTTCGCGGCATCCTCCACGCGATTCGACGCGATCTCGATCGACCCGCGGCTCGTCGGGCGGCACGGATTGAACGCCAGAAGGAAGCCCGAATACGGCTCGGGTTCGAGGCTCGCCTTGCTGCTCTTCGGAATCCGGTATGACAGCGGATTGAAATAGAGCTGCAGGTTCGGCAGCGTCTGTTCCGCGTTGCCCTTGAAGAATCCGCCCGACTGATTGACGCTCATCGCGAGCGGTCCACGGCGCGTGAAGAGATACTGCAAGCCGAGCTTGAGCTTGCCGAGGAGCGGGCGCATTTGGTCGTTGAGCGTCTTCACGCTCGACCGGTAGTAGAAGCTCACGCACAGGTGATCCTGCAGGTTCTGCCCGACCGCCGGCGACTCATGGACCAGCGCGATCCCGTGCTTCGCGAGCAGCGCCTTCTGGCCGACGCCGGAGAGTTGCAGGAGCTTCGGGGTATCGACGGCGCCCGCCGACAGGATCACCTCGCGCGACGCGATGAATTCCCGCGTGCGCCCGTCCTGCGTCACCGCCACGCCGATCGCGCGCGTGTTCGCGTCGAACAGCACGCGGCTCGCGAGGACGTTGTGTTCGACATGCAGGTTCGCGCGCGACATTGCCGGGCGCAGGAACTCGAAACTGCTCGACGACCGCTGACCGTTGCGCGTGTTCACGTCGTAGATGCCGGCGCCTTCGAACTGCGCGCCGTTGAAATCGTCGGTGCGCTTGTAGCCCGCCTGCGCGCAGCCCTTCAGGAAGACGTGGCAGATCGGATGCGCGGCGTCCTTCATCGGCGAGATGCTGATCGGGCCGCTGGCGCCGTGGTACTGCGTATCGCCGAGCGGGTGCGATTCCAGCCGCCGGAAGTACGGCAGCACGTCGCGAAACGCCCAGCCGCGGTTGCCGGCTTGCGCCCAGTCGTCGAAATCGCGCGGCTGACCGCGCACGTAGATCATCGCGTTGATCGATCCCGAACCGCCCTGCACCTTGCCGCGCGGACAATACAGCGACCGGTTGCCGAGTTCGGGTTCCGGTTCGCTGTAGTACATCCAGTTGTAGGTTTCGTTGTAGTACGTCTTCGTGAAACCGACCGGTATCCGGAACCAGAACGAGTCGTCGCGGCCACCGGCTTCTAGCAGCAAGACCGAATGCTCGCCCGTCGCCGAAAGACGATTCGCCAGGATGCAACCCGCCGAGCCCGCCCCGACGATGATGTAGTCGTAGTTCATGCTGTCCGCCACCTTTGCGCGCGTGTCCATGTCAGCCCTTCGCCGGAGCGAGGTCCTTGACGTCGACGGGCTTCGCGGCCATCTGCAGATGCAGCCGCTCGCCGGTGTACGGCGTATGCGCACGCACGACGTCCATGTTCAGCTCGACGCCGAGACCCGGCTCGCGCGACGGAATGATGTAGCCGTCCTCCCAGCGGATCGGGCTTTTCAGCACCTGCGCATGAAAGCCGTCCCACGTGCCGATGCTCTCCTGGATCAGGAAGTTCGGTGTGCACGTTGCAAGCTGGATGCTCGCCGCCGCGCCGACCGGTCCGTTATAGAGATGCGGCGCGATTTGCGCGTAATACACCTCGGCGAGACTCGCGACCTTCTTCGCTTCGAGCAGCCCGCCCACGCGCGCCACATTCAGTTGCAAAATCGACGCCCCGCGCGCTTCGAGCAGCTTGAAGAACTCGTACTTTGTCGTGAGCCGCTCGCCGGCTGCGATCGGAATGCTCGTGTGCGCGGCAACCTGCGCCATCGCGCCTTCCTGACCCGGTGGCACCGGCTCCTCGAACCACAACGGATCGTATTTTTCGAGACGCTTGGCAAGCCGGATCGCGGACGAAGGCACCATCTGCCCGTGCGTGCCGAACAGCAGATCGGCCTTGCTGCCCACCGCCTCACGCACCTTGCGGCAGAATGTTTCGCAGCGGTCGAGCACTTCCATCGAAAGTTGATGCCCCGAGTACGCCGTGTAAGGCCCCGCCGGATCGAACTTCACCGCCGTGAACCCGCGCGCCACGTTCTGCGCCGCGCATTCGGCGGCGAGATCGGGGTCGTCGTAGTCGTATTCACCGTCGCGATTCTTCGGATAGAGGTACGTATACGAGCGCAGCCGCTCATGCACACGGCCGCCCAGTAGCTCGTAGACCGGCTTGCCCGCCGCCTTGCCGATGATGTCCCAGCACGCCATTTCGAGACCGCTGACGACGCCCATCATCGTGAGATCGGGGCGTTGCGTGAAGCCGCTTGAATACGCCTCGCGCCAGAAGCGTTCGACGTGATGCGGATCGTGGTTCAGCAGATAGCGGCTGAAGACGTCGTCGATGATGTGCGTCATCGCGCTCGGGTGGAACGTCGCCGAGTAGATTTCGCCGACGCCTTCGATCCCGCAATCGGTCCGCAGCGTGACGAAGATCCAGTACATCCCGCCGATATGCGGCGGCGGCACGGCGACGATATGCGATTCCATCGAGACGATTTTCATTTGCGCACTTCCTCTTAGTTGATTCTGTTGAGCCGGTTTCGCAGCACGAGGCCCGCGCAGCCGCCGATCGCGGCCACCGCGGCCACGTAGCCGAAGTAGAGCTGATAGCCGAAGACGCCCGGGAACGTCTCGGTGAGGTAACCGTTGATGAGCGGCAGGAACACGTCGGGCGAATAGCCGAGCACGGAGATCAGCCCGATCGCCAAGCCGGTCGTTTCGACGGGCACGTTGCATCGATCGAGCAGCGACCAGTAGAGGCCGCGAATCGCGTACGTCAGGATGCCGATGAACAGCACGAGCGCGACGAGCAGCGCGTGACTCGCGATGCGCGGCGCGGCGATCAGTCCGAGGAGCGACAGCGCCGCGAGAAAGAGCGCGATCACGAGCACCGAGACCTTCGAAAAACGGTCGCCGAGATAACCCCCGCCGATGCCGCCGATCGGCCGCATCCAGAGCTTGAGCGTCGTGATCGTGCCGGCCATCACGACCGACAAGCCGATCCCGCCTTCGTGCAGGTACGCCGAGAAGCTGTAGGTCGCCCAGAACACCTGGTATCCGCAGAACACGATCGCCGCGATAAGCCACAGCTCGGGAATGGCGGCGAGCGTCTTGAGATCGGCGAGGACGCTGTTGCGCTTTTTCACGACTCGTTCAACCCGCGCCACTGACTGCGGATCGCGCACGAGCGCGAGCAGCACGCCCAAGCCGATGCACAGGCACGCGTACATGTAGACCACGAGCCGGAAGCCCGCTGCTGGCGTCTCGCCGCGCGTGTGCGTCATCCAGGCGAAGAGCGTGATCGCGACGGTCGCGAGGAGCGCTTCGATCAGGCCGCGGCCGCCATCGAGGAAGCCGAAGAAGCGGCCCTGTTCGTCGCTGCCGGCGATCATCGTCACGCGCTTGATGACGGCGGCCCAGAACGTGAGGCCGGTCGTCAGGCCCCAACCCGCGAAGATCATGACGAGGATCGGAAACGACGGTGCGGTCGCATAGACGAGCCCGAGCGCGCCCGTCGCGATCAGCGAAAAGCAGATCAGGAGACGCGGCGCGATGCGATCGGCGAGCCAGCCGCTCGGCAGATAGCTCAGCAGGAAGATGAGGCCCAGCGACGAATAGAGGTAGCCGAGCTGGCTATCGGTGATGCGGAAGACTTCCAGCATCGTCGGCTGATAGACCTGCCGCAGATACAGGATCGGATAGATGGCGCCGGCGGCCAGCACGAGCAACGCGAGTTGCAGATAACGGCCGGCTTTATCGGATTGCGCGACGGCGGCGCCCGTCTCCGGCGCGAGGCCGGCAGGCGATTGAGCGGGTTGAGATGACACAGTGAGTCTCCTGACGGCACGCCGTGCGTGCGTCTTCGATTTGCTTTTATGTTGGAAAAGCGACGGCCTCCGCGCCGTCGCCGATGGCGCTTCAGTACTTCATGACGACGAGCCGCGTCTGCGTGAATTCGAGCATGCCGTGCTTCCCGTCGTCGCCGCCGAGGCCGGAGCGTTTCCACCCGGCGTGAAAGCCTTGATACGGATCGGCGGGCGTGCGGTTCACGTACAGCTCGCCCGCCTCGATGCGGTTGGCGACCTTCATCGCGGTGCGATAGTTCTCGGTGTAGAGAACCGACGAGAGGCCGAACTGGTGATCGTTCGCCATCGCGAGCGCTTCATCGAGCGTCCGATATTCGACGACGGGCATGATCGGCCCGAACGTCTCCTCGCGGATGATCTCCATGTCCTGGCGACAGTTCGTGAGGAGCGTCGGCGGATAGAAGAAGCCGCGGCCTTCGGGCAGCTTGCCGCCGGTTTCGAGCGTCGCGCCCTCGGCGAGCGCGCGCTGCACCATCGCGTGAATCGACAGGCGCGAGGCGTCGTTGACGAGCGGCCCCATCCACGCGGGATTCACGCTGCGATCGCCGGTCTCGACCGCGCTCATGTGGCGCTTGAGCAGCGCGACGAAGCGCTCGCGCACGCTCTCGTGCACGTAGACGCGCTCGATCGCCGTGCAAAGCTGGCCGCAATGTGTCGTCTTCGATGCGACGAGATCGCGCGCGGCTTTCTCCAGATCGGCATCCGGTTCGATGATGGCGGGCGTCTTGCCGCCGAGTTCCAGCGAGGGTTTCGCGATATTCGTCTTGCAGTAGTCGAGCACCTTGCGGCCCGCGCCGACGCTGCCCGTCAGCGTGATCATGCCGACGGCCGGATGCGTGCAGACCGCTTCGGCGGTCGCGTGGCTCATCGCGAGGATGTTCACGACGCCCGCTGGCAGGCCGGAGCGCTCGACCGCCTTCGCGATCTCGAACGCGGACGTCGGCGTGTTGTTGCTCGGCCGCACGATGACCGTGTTGCCGGTGATCAGCGCGGGCGCTACCTTGCGCATCAGCGTGTAGACCGGGTAGTTGAAGGGGATCAGGCACGCGACCACACCGATCGGCTCGCGGAACAGCAGGAGGTTTTCGTCGGGCGTATCGCTTGGAATCACTTCGCCTTCGATACGGCGCGCCCATTCGGCGTGATAACGCGTGATCTGGCCGGCGTAGACCGCTTCGTTGGTGGCGTCGTCGAGGCTCTTGCCCGACTCCAGCGCGAGCGCCGCGCCGATGGCGGGAGCGGCTTCGGTCAACGCGTCGGCGAGTTTATGCAAGAAAGCGCCGCGCTGGGCGGACGGCAACGCGCGCCAGCCCTTCTGCGCGTGCGCGGCGGCTTCGACGGCAGCGATGGCCTCGGCCGGCGATGCGCCCGAGACATGCCCGACGAGTGCTTCCGTCGCAGGGTCGTAGACGGCGATGAGTTCGTCGGCCGCAGGTTCGATAAAGCGGCCGTTGGCAAAATTCCGGTCGAGTCGCATGGTTCCCTGACGGTTGGTAATGTTCGAAAAACGCATGGCCGACCACATTCGAATGACTGCCGACTGCGCATGAAGGGCATTCTTCTCCGCCTCCCGGTGGCCGGCAAGCGACGATTTCGTTAACCAAACATTCATAAAACGCATGTTTATCCCGAAATCAAATCCTTTGGCGATTGCGCTTCGAGCCAGCAAAATGCGTCGCGCTGAGGCCGGACATCGCCGGCCCGCGACTCAATAGAAAACCCTGGAGACTCGATGAAACATCAAGCCATTGCGCTGACGGCGCTCGTCCTCGCTTCGCCTGCATTTGCCCAAAGCAGCGTCACGCTGTACGGCGTGATCGACGAAGGACTCGACTACACGAACAACGTGGGCAGCGGCCACGTCTACGAACTCTCGAGCGGCTACGCGCAGGGAAGCCGCTGGGGCCTGCGCGGGGTCGAAGACCTGGGCGGAGGGACGAAGGCGATCCTGCAACTGGAAAACGGCTTCGATGTGAACTCGGGCCGCGCGGCCCAGGGCGGGCGCATGTTCGGCCGGCAGGCTTACGTAGGAGTCGAGCGCGAGCGCTTCGGCACCTTGACGTTCGGGCGCCAGTACGACTCCGTGGTCGACTATCTCGCGCCGACCACGGCCAATGGCAACTGGGCGGGCTACCTGTTCGCACACCCGTACGACAACGACAACACCGACAACTCGTTTCGCGTCAGCAATGCAGTGAAATATGCGAGTCCGCAGATGGCGGGGTTCCGATTCGGCGGCGCGTACGGCTTCAGCAACGATGCGAATTTCGCCAATAACCGTCAGTACAGCGTGGGCGGCTCGTATTCCAACGGCGGATTGTTGATCGGGGCCGCGTACCTGCAAGCTGACGGCCCGGGCACGAATGCAACCGGCGCGATCGCCGCAAACGATGCCAGCTTCATCGCGGAACGCATGCGCGTGTTCGGCGCCGGCGTCAACTACACGATGGGACTGGCGACGATGGGCTTCGCTTACACCAATACGGCGTATCGGAATCCCAGTGGCAACGGATATATCGGCGGCGTGCCGCTCGCCGCGCCCGGCGTGGCTTTGAATGCGCTGAAGTATCAGAACTTCGAGGTCAACGGTAAGTATCAGTTCACGCCGGGCTTCTTCGTCGGCGCGCAGTATGTCTACACGATGGAAACGTACGATGCGTCTACCGGGAACGTGAAGCCCAGGATTCATTCCGTCGGTCTGATGGCGGACTACTTCCTGTCGAAACGTACTGACGTCTACATGCAGGGCGCATACCAGAAAGTCACCGGCGATTCGACGAACTCGATCCTCGACCAGGCGTTCATTCCCGGCACGCAGGCGCCGTCATCGACGGGGAATCAGCTTGTAATGCGCGTCGCGCTGCGACACGCGTTTTGATAAAGATTTCGTCGGAATGAAAACGAGGCCCCGGTGGGGCCTCGTGGAGGGGTCGTGCGTGAAGGGGCGGGCGCGAGCCCTACCTTCTCTCAAACATCAATATTCCCCGCCCGCAACGCATTAGATTCAATAAACGCACGCCGCGGCTCCACGTCGTCGCCCATGAGCGTAGTGAAGATCCCATCCGCGGCAATCGCGTCCTCGATCTGCACGCGCAGCAAGCGCCGCACGCTCGGGTCCATCGTCGTCTCCCACAACTGCGAAGGGTTCATCTCGCCCAGGCCCTTATACCGCTGCTTGGTCACGTTCCGCTCGGCATCGGCGATCAGCCACTTCATCGCGCTCTTGAAGTCGTTCACCGCCATCGACCGCTCGCCGCGCTTGATCAGCGCACCCGCGCCGATCAGCCCCTTGAACGTATCCGCCGTGGAAACAAGCTGCTTGTAGTCAGCCGTAAGCTGGAAATCCTCATCGATGACGGACACCTTCACGTTCCCGTGATGCCGCCGCTTGATATGCAGCGACCGCACTTCGCGCACCGGATCGTACGCCGGCTCGACGGTCACCTCAGGCTTGATAGGATCGGCGCGCAGCCTGGTTTCCAGTTCCTTCGCCGATGCCGCCGTCGCCTCTTCCGACGACAGATCCAGCACGATGCCATCCATCACGGCTTCGAGCGCGCTCACGTCGTAGAAGCGGCTGACGCGATCGACCACCGCCTGCGCCAGCAAATAAGCCCGCGCCAGCTCACCGAGCGCATCGCCCGAAATCGGCGCCGCGCCTTCGATCGGCGTCAGCTCGGAGCCTTGCAACGCGAGCTTCAGCATGTGCTGATTCAGCTCGTGCGTGTCCTTCAGATAGCGCTCGTCCTTGCCCGCCTTGAGCTTGTAGAGCGGCGGCTGCGCGATGTAGATATACCCGCGCTCGACGATCTCCGGCATCTGCCGATAGAAGAACGTCAGCAGCAGCGTGCGGATGTGCGCGCCGTCGACGTCCGCGTCGGTCATGATGATGATGCGGTGATAGCGAAGCTTCTCGATGTTGTAATCGTCCTTGCCGAAGCCGGTGCCGAGCGCCGTGATCAGCGTCACGATCTGCTCAGACGAAATCAGCTTGTCGAAGCGCGCGCGTTCCACGTTCAGCACCTTGCCGCGCAGCGGCAGGATGGCCTGAAACTTCCGGTCGCGCCCCTGCTTCGCCGACCCGCCCGCCGAGTCGCCCTCGACGATATAGATCTCCGACTTCGCCGGGTCCTTCTCCTGGCAATCGGCGAGCTTGCCGGGCAAGCCGCCGCCATCGAGAATGCCCTTGCGGCGCGTCATCTCGCGCGCCTTGCGCGCGGCGTCGCGAGCGCGCGCGGCGTCGATGATCTTGCCGGTGATGATCTTCGCGTCGTTCGGCGTTTCGAGCAGGAAGTCCTCAAGCGCCTTCGCGACCACCTCTTCCACCGGTGCACGCACTTCCGACGACACCAGCTTGTCCTTCGTCTGCGAGCTGAACTTCGGCTCCGGCACCTTCACCGAAAGCACGCACGACAAGCCTTCGCGCATGTCGTCGCCGGTCGTCTCGACCTTCGCCTTCTTCGCGATCTCGTGATCGGTGATGTACTTGTTCATCACCCGCGTCATGGCCGCGCGCAGGCCGGTCAGGTGCGTGCCGCCGTCGCGCTGCGGAATGTTGTTCGTGAAGCACAGCACGTTTTCGTTGTAGCTGTCATTCCACTGCATCGCCACTTCGACGGTCACGTTGTCCTTCTCGCCGACCGCGTGGAACACGGTGGGGTGCAGGACCTGCTTGGTCTTGTTGATGTAGTCTACGAAGCCCTTCACGCCGCCGATGAACGCGAAATCGTCTTCCTTGCCGGTGCGCTGGTCGGTCAGGCGAATCCTCACGCCGTTATTCAGGAACGACAGTTCGCGCATGCGCTTCGCGAGAATGTCGTAGTGGAACTCGACATTGCCAAAGATCGTCACGTCGGCCATGAAATGCACTTCGGTGCCGCGATTTTCCGTATCGCCGGTGACAGGCATCGGCGAATACTGCACGCCGTTTTCCTCGATGATCTCGCGGTTCTGCACCACACCGCGACGAAATTCCATGAAGTGCTTCTTGCCATCGCGGCGCACGGTCAGGCGCAACCATTCGGAAAGCCCGTTCACGCACGACACGCCCACGCCGTGCAGCCCGCCCGACACCTTGTAGCTGTTCTGGTCGAACTTGCCGCCCGCGTGCAGCTCCGTCATAACGATTTCGGCGGCGCTGCGCTTCGGGTCGTGCTTGTCGTCGCGCTTGAGGCCCGTGGGCACGCCGCGGCCGTTATCGGTGACGGAGATGGAGTTGTCGGCGTGGATCGTGACGTGGATGTCGTCGCAATAGCCTGCGAGCGCTTCGTCGATGGAGTTGTCCAGCACTTCGAAAACGAGGTGATGCAAACCGGTGCCATCCGACGTATCGCCGATATACATGCCCGGGCGCTTGCGCACGGCCTCCAGACCTTCGAGGATCTGGATGGACGATGCGCCATAGCTGTTGTCGGGTTGCGAATTGATGTTTTCAGTCATGAATTTTTCCGGTTCTGCGTCACTGCTGAGTTGCCGCTCGAGACTTTTCGAATCACCTTAAAAACGCCAAAGGGGCGCGCCGCCCCTTGGAATGTTTTCGGTATGGAACGCGTCAGATGCGCATTGGCATCACCACGTACTTGAATTCCTCGTTCTCGGGAATCGTGATCAGCGCGCTGGAATTGGCGTCGCCGAGGCTGACTTGAAGGTTGTCGATCTTCAGGTTCGCGAGCACGTCGAGCAGATACGTGACGTTGAACCCGATATCGACGCTGTCGCCCTGATAGGCGATTTCCAGTTCTTCTTGCGCTTCTTCCTGGTCGGCGTTCGTCGACATGATCTTCAGCTGACCCGGTTCGATGAGGCAGCGCACGCCCTTGAACTTGTCGGACGTGAGAATCGCCGCGCGCTGCAGCGAGCGCTGCAATTCCTCGCGGCCGATCAGGAACGTATTCTTGTGCGACTTCGGAATCACGCGCTGGAAGTCGGGGAACTTGCCTTCCACGAGCTTCGACACCAGTTCGACCTGGCCGAAGGTGAACTTCACCTGCGTCGGGGCGATGTCGATTTTGAGGTTGTCGTCGATGTCTTCCAGCAGGCGCTGCAATTCCAGGATCGTCTTGCGCGGGATGATTACTTCCTGGCGGGGGAACGCGCCCTCGATCTTCATCGACGAGAACGCAAGACGGTGGCCGTCCGTTGCGACCGCCATCAGCTGGTCGCCGTCGACGACGAGCAGCATGCCGTTCAGGTAATAGCGGATGTCCTGCTGCGCCATCGCGAAATGGACCATGCCGAGCAGTTGCCGGAAGGTCTTTTGCGGAACGGACAGGCTCGCGCCGAAGTCGGTAGACTGGTTGACGGTCGGGAATTCGTCGGCGGCGAGCGTTTGCAGCGCAAAGCGGCTCTTGCCGGAACGCACGGTGAGACGCTTGTCGGAGAGATCGAGCGCGACTTCGCCCGGCGGCATGGCGCGCAGGATGTCGAGCAGCTTGCGCGCGGCAACGGTGGTGGCGACCTGATCGCTGCCTACGCCGAAATCGGCATGCGTGGTGATCTGAAGCTCGAGGTCGGTCGAGAGGAACGACACGTCGGCGCCATTCTTGGTGATCAGCAAATTGGCGAGGATCGGCAACGTATGACGGCGTTCGACGATACCGCTGACGGTTTGCAGCGGCCTTAGAAGATTATCTCGTTCGGTCTTGACCAGTTGCATAGAGTTCCTTCGTTGATGTGACGGCCTGCCCGACGGTCGTGCCACCGTTTTTGCCTTCGGACAGCCTCGTAACACGCGTTGCCGGCCCCCCGCCGGATTCGCGCGAAAGCATTGCGCCAGAATGCCGCCCAAGGCCTGCGGGCGGTCAAACCCGTATTGTGCCTGAAAACGGAACCGCTCCCTAGAAATGGGGGCATTTTCGTCAATAAACAGAGGCCTGACGGCGCATTTTGGAGGCGCGTTTTCTTTATCCCGCCATCAGCCTTTGAGCGTCTGTTCGAGGACGTGCAACTCATGGTTCAACTGGGCATCCGTGCCGCGTTCGGCGGAAATCTTGCGCACGGCGTGCAGCACGGTCGTGTGGTCGCGTCCACCGAATAGTTCGCCGATTTCCGGCAGGCTTTTCTGCGTGAGTTCCTTCGCCAGGTACATCGCGATCTGCCGCGGCCGCGCAATATTCGCCGGACGCTTCTTCGAATACATGTCGGCGACCTTGATGTTGTAGAAGTCGGCGACCGTTTTCTGGATGTTTTCCACCGAAATCTGGCGGTTTTGCACCGTCAGCAGGTCTTTCAACGCTTCTTTCGTCAGCTCGATCGAGATCTCGCGGCCGTGGAACTTCGAATACGCGAGGATCTTGCGCAGCGCGCCTTCAAGTTCGCGCACGTTCGAGCGCAAATGCTTCGCGACGAAAAACGCCACGTCTTCCGAGAGACTCACGCCTTCCGACTGCGCCTTGCGCATCAGGATCGCGACGCGCATTTCCAGTTCGGGCGGCTCGATCGCGACCGTGAGGCCGGAATCGAAGCGCGAAATCAGACGGTCGTCGATACCCGAGATTTCCTTCGGATACGTGTCGCTCGTGATGATCACCTGCGCCTTGTTCGCGACGAGCGCCTCGAACGCGTAGAAGAACTCTTCCTGCGTGCGAGACTTGCCGGAGAAGAACTGGATATCGTCGATCAGCAGCAGGTCGAGCGAGTGGTAGTAGCGCTTGAAATCGTCGAACGCCTTTCTCTGGTAAGCCTTCACCACGTCCGACACGTACTGCTCCGCGTGGATGTAGCGGATGCGCGCGCCGGCCTTGTCCATCAGCAACTGATTGCCGATCGCGTGGATCAAATGCGTCTTGCCCAGCCCGACGCCGCCGTACAGAAAGAGCGGGTTGTACGAGATGCCGGGGTTGTCGGCGACCTGGATCGCCGCCGCGCGCGCGAGCTGGTTCGCCTTGCCGGTCACGAAGTTGTCGAACGTGAGGACCGGGTTGAGCTTCGAGCGCTCGTAGGCGGAATCGTTTTCACCCGAGGCCGCCGCATTGCCGCCCGGACGCCACGTCCGGCGCGCGACGGCGGCTTCGTTGGCGTCGAGGCTCGGGAGATCGAGGTCGGCGTGATCGTCGTGCGTGGCTTGCGCGTGCTGCGCGGCCTCGGCGGCGAGCGCGTTGATGTGTGCGCTCGCGTTCGCGTGGTTCATCGGCGCGCCGTTCGGCATGCTCGGGCGCGGCGACTGCGCTTGCGGCTGGGCCGCGCGCGGCATGGAAGACGCCGACGATGCACCCAACGCATTGCGCGCGGTCGCTTTAGGATCGAGGACGAACTGGACGTCGACGGGCGCGTGCCAGAATTCGCGCGCCAGATCGGAGATGCGGCCTGAAAACTGGCTCTTCACCCAGTCCAGCTTGAAGCGGTTGGGCGCGGCGATGCGCAAGGTGCTCGCATCGGCGTCGAAGTCGACCGGGGCCAACGGCTTGATCCACGTGACGTACTGCTGCGGCGTGAGTTCGCGCTCCAGCAATGCGGAACAGTGTTGCCAGAAATCGTTCATCGGGTGCAGTCGTTATGGTTGCGCCGCAGCCTGACACCGCCCCTGTCACAATTTCGCAACAAGGTTCGGCACGGCCAAGCATTTATGCTCCGGAGGCTTACGCCGCATGGGTTTGCGGGCGGAACGCGGGCCGAAGCAGCGGGCAGATTCTTGGGATTAAGGCGAGATTCTAACGCCAAACCCGGACGCCGCGCGAGTTATCCACAGGGTCAAATCAACGCGCGGATGTCTCGCGAAGCGGCCGTGCGGACCCTCGGCATGCCTCGTAAGCTATTGACGGTCAAGAGGAAAAGGGTTTAAATAGCGGGTTCCGCGAAAACCGAATTCCTGAACCTCCGGCCATTGCGCTTTCTGCGGATGCCCGCGCGGTCGATTAACACCCAAGTGAGAGCACCATGAAACGTACTTACCAACCTTCCGTGACGCGCCGCAAGCGCACCCATGGCTTCCGCGTCCGTATGAAGACGGCTGGCGGCCGCAAAGTAATCAACGCACGTCGCGCGAAGGGCCGCAAGCGCCTGGCAGTTTAAGGTCGCTTTTGTTGACGGCACGCTCAGGCACACGCCCGCATGCGTGCGAACCCGATATGCGCAGCATCGAAGGCTCCTCACAGGACACCATTCAGTTGCGAGCGCAGGCCGCGTTCCCCAAGGCCGCAAGGCTACTGAAAACGGATGAATACTCATCCGTTTTTCGTTTGCGCCCCTGGCGACGCTCCCCGCACTTCGTCCTGTACGGCAAGCCGACCGGCAACGACGCGCGTCTCGGACTCGTCATCGGCAAGAAGCAGGCGCCGCGCGCGGTCACGCGCAATCTGATTAAGCGGCTCGCGCGCGAGGCTTTCCGGTTGCGTCGCGCGGAGCTCGGCGGGTGGGATATCCTGCTCAGGCTGCACGCGAAGATCGACCGCAAGGCGATGCCGAGCGCGAAATCGCCGCCGCTCAGGACCCTGTGTCGCGACGAAATCGATATGATGCTCGACCGGGCGGTGCGCGAAGCGGCGCGCCGCGTGGCGGCAGAGGTGGCACCGGCGGATGCAACGAGCACGGCAAGCGCTGCACCGCCGAACGCAGACGATTCACCCAGGTCCTCCGGGCCATGATGCGCATGCGGTATCCGGTTCGTCTCTGTGGACCGGATCGAGACCGAGGCGCAAAAAAGCTTATGCAAACGGCACTGATCGCTTTGTTGCGCTTTTACAAGCTTGCTGTGAGCCCTCTGCTCGGCAACCGCTGCCGCTTTTTCCCTTCCTGTTCCGACTACGCGCGCGAAGCAATCCAGTATCATGGCGCCGCGCACGGCACGTATCTCGCAGCGAAACGTCTGTGCCGCTGTCATCCGTTTTCGGCTGGCGGCATCGACCTGGTCCCGCCGTCGCCTGCTTCACGACACGATTCCGAGCCAGTCCCCCGGCCGGCTCACGAATCCGTTCCAGAAGAATTCACTACCAAACGGCGCTAAAGCGCCTTTCGATCGACACTGAGACACGCATGGATATCAAACGTACCGTCCTATGGGTCATCTTCTTCATGTCGGCTGTCATGTTGTTCGACAACTGGCAACGAGACCACGGGCGCCCGTCGATGTTCTTCCCGAACGCCGTCCCGACCAAGACGGCCGGCACTGCCGCCCCGGGAAGTTCGACGCCGGGCACGCAACCCGCTGATTTGCCCGCCGCCACCAGCGGCGCCACGGCGACCGTCGCGCCCGGCGCGGCGACGCCGCCCGCCACGGCGGCCGCGCAACTGGTCAAGTTCTCGACGGACGTCTACGCCGGCGAAATCGATACGCGCGGCGGCACGCTGTCGAAGCTCTCGCTCGTGAAGGAAGGGGACGGCAAACAGCCCGACCTTTACATCACGCTCTTCGACCATACCCCGGCGCACACGTATCTCGCGCGCACGGGCCTGCTCGGCGGCGATTTCCCGAACCACAACGACCTGTTCACGCCGGTTCCCGGCCAGACGTCGCTCTCGGGCGATGCCAAGACGTTGTCGATCGCGTTCGAGTCGCCGGTGAAGGGTGGCGTGAAGGTCGTGAAGACCTACACGTTCACGCGCGGCAGCTACGTGATCAACGTCGATACGAAGATCGAGAACGTCGGCGCGGCGCCGGTCACGCCGAAGCTCTATATGGAACTCGTGCGCGACAACACGCCGGTGGAAACGCCGCGCTTCTCGCACACGTTCATCGGGCCGGCTGTCTACACCGATCAGAAGCACTTCCAGAAGATCGATTTCAGCGATATCGACAAGAACAAGGCGACCTTCGAGCCGTCCGCCGACAACGGCTGGATCGCGATGGTGCAGCATTACTTCGCGTCGGCGTGGATTCCGCAGCAGGGCGTGAAGCGCGATATCTACGTGCAGAAGATCGATCCGCTGCTGTATCGCGTGGGCGTGCAGCAGCCGGTGCAGACGATCGCGCCGGGACAGAGCGTCGACGTGAAGGCGCGTCTTTTTGCCGGTCCCGAGGAAGAGCGCATGCTCGAAGGCGTCGCGCCGGGGCTCGAACTCGTGAAGGACTACGGCATGGTGACGATCATCGCCAAGCCGCTTTTCTGGCTGCTCGAGAAGATTCATAGCTATGTCGGCAATTGGGGCTGGTCGATTGTTTTGCTGACGCTGTTGATCAAAGCGGTATTTTTCCCGCTGTCGGCGGCGAGCTATAAATCGATGGCGCGCATGAAGGCAATCACGCCGCGCATGCAGCAATTGCGCGAACGCTTCAAGAGCGATCCGCAAAAAATGAATGCGGCGCTGATGGAGCTTTATAAAACCGAGAAAGTGAATCCGTTTGGCGGGTGTCTGCCGGTCGTGGTTCAGATTCCAGTGTTTATTTCGCTTTATTGGGTGCTGCTGTCGTCGGTGGAAATGCGCGGCGCGCCGTGGATCGGCTGGATTCACGACTTGTCGCAGCAAGACCCGTATTTCATTTTGCCGGTGCTGATGGCTGTATCGATGTTCCTGCAGACGAAGCTGAATCCGACGCCGCCGGATCCGGTTCAGGCAAAGATGATGATGTTCATGCCGCTCGCGTTCTCGGTCATGTTCTTCTTCTTCCCGTCTGGGCTCGTGCTGTATTACGTGGTGAATAACGTGCTGTCGATCGCGCAGCAGTATTACATCACCAGGATGATGGGAGCCAAGAAGAAGGCGGCTTGATTGGCTCTTCTTTGATGCTCTGACAAACGCCCGGATTTATTCCGGGCGTTTTTTATTTACCAAGCCATCGATCAGCTTGTTGATTTCGCGAACGAAGCCTTTGATCGGCTCCTTCGCTTCTATCGGGAGCATTTCAAAAGCGGGATCGATTTTGAGCGATGCGGGTAGCTCGATGTAAGCAGGTTGCGGCTGCCTCGCCTCTGTATGTCGCGTTGCGATTTCGCCCGGCTTGACCCCATGCTCCAGAAAATACCAGCGCTCGTGAAGCCACCATTCCAAGTGCTCGCGATAAGCCTTCGACGGAAGTGATCTTCCTTTGAGCCAATTTCCCGCAGTCCTCGGCGAAAGTGGCTCGCCCGTATAGCCGTCATTGAAACCAGTCGCAAAATCTGCGGGCGACTCCATATTCAGCCTCGCTTTGCGTGCCTGAGCACGTATGGCATTTATGCTTGGCGCGCGCGCCCTGATCGCGTCGATCAAGCGGTCTTTAAAGCCGGAATATTTGATTTTTGAGTTCATGCTGCGCATTCTGGAACGAAAGGCCGAGCGACTGGCGAAATGGCCTTGGGCAAACTACTTCAGCCGTTTCCGCCGAATCTCAAAAAAATGCCGCAAGTGCATGACTTGCGGCAAAGCATCAGAAACACTATCTCGTTTAAGGGAAAATTCTCGTGAATCGAGCTACGCAGGCAAATGCCGCGCGAACGCGACAGATCACCGCTTCCCCGTCCCATAAAACTGTTCGATCAACTGCTCAACGAGATACCGATGATGTGGCGACAACGCTTCGATCTTCGAAGCGAGTTCGATCATCTCTTCCGAAGCCGGATATTGCTCATCCCTGGCAAGCGGTTTCGGCACGGCCTGCGGATTGCCGCTCGGTGGCGGCCCGTAGTGCAACCAATGCTGATCGACCTTGAACCACTCGGCCAAAGTCTGCAATTTATCGACGGTTGGAATCGAGCGCGCGGTGAGCCACTTGTGCGTCGTCTGGGGCGACACGGGCTCGCCGTGATAGCGAAGGTTGAAGTGCAACGCGAGATCAGTCGCGCCCCGCATCTTCTCGGGAGCGCGGGTCATGGAGAATTTCAGGCGATCCGAGAAATCGGCCTTTTCTTGAACGGTTGGCATGGTCGCGATTGTGCGAGTCAAACGCTGACGGCTAGTCAACCATCTACGATAGATTTGGCAACGACCGTGTTTAATTTATCGCACATGAGAAATTGATCAGAAGATTTCGAATATCAAGCCGTGCGCTTCGGATACCCACGGATTGTTACGCAAGCCGTCTCGTTGCCTACTAATGAATCTGAATCGACAACCCACAGCCTATCTCAAATAAGATAAACCAAGAACAGTCCTAAAGCACCTTTCGTCCGAGCTGAAAAAGCCACCGCGCTACAATGCCGGCACCTCGAACCCATCCCGAAAAGCCGCTCCATGTCGAACCACGATACCGATCCGATCCTCGCCATTGCCACCGCGCCGGGGCGCGGCGGGATCGGCGTGGTGCGGCTGTCGTTCGGGCGCGCGGGCGAGGCGGCGGCCGCCCACGCGATGCATGCGCTCTGCGGCCAGCTCCTGAAGCCGCGCCACGCGAGCTACGTGCCCTTCATCGCGGCCAACGGCGACGCGCTCGATCGGGGCATCGCGCTGTACTTCCCGGCGCCGCACTCCTACACCGGCGAACATGTGCTCGAACTGCAGGGCCACGGCGGGCCGATCGTCCTGCAACTCGTGTTGCAGCGAGCGATCGAAATCGGCCGCGAATTCGGCTTGCGGCTCGCCGAGCCTGGCGAATTCACGCGCCGCGCGTTTCTCAACGACAAGCTCGATCTCGCGCAAGCCGAGGCCGTCGCCGATTTGATCGAAGCGAGCACGGAAGCGGCCGCGCGCTCGGCGGGCCGCTCGCTCGACGGCGCGTTTTCGCGCGAAATCCACGCGCTCGTCGAGGATGTGATCACGCTCCGGATGCTGGTCGAGGCGACGCTCGATTTCCCGGAGGAGGAGATTGACTTCCTCGAAGCGGCCGACGCGCGCGGCAAGCTCGCGCGCATCCGCGAGCGTCTGGCGATGGTGCTCGCCGACGCGCGGCAGGGGGCGCTGTTGCGCGAGGGGCTGTCGGTGGTGCTCGCGGGACAGCCGAACGTCGGGAAGTCGTCCTTGCTGAACGCGCTCGCGGGGGCCGAGCTCGCGATCGTCACGCCGATCGCCGGCACAACCCGCGACAAGGTGACGCAGACGATTCAGATCGAGGGCATTCCGCTGCACGTGATCGATACCGCGGGCTTGCGCGATACGGAGGACGAGGTCGAGCGGATCGGTATCGAGCGGACGTGGGGCGAGATCGCGCGCGCGGATGTCGTACTGCATCTGCTCGACGCGCGCGTCGGCGTGACGCCCGAGGACGTGACGATCGCCGCGCGCTTTCCGGCGGGCGTGCCGGTCGTGCGCGTGTCGAACAAAGCGGATTTGGCGGGGGTGGAGGCGTCGGTGACGCAGGCTGATGCAGGCGGCGCGCGCGAGGTGCGGCTGTCCGCGAAAACGGGGGATGGGATCGCGTTGTTGCGCGATGAATTGCTGAAAATCGCGGGGTGGCAGGCGGGTGCGGAGAGCGTGTACCTGGCACGCGAAAGACATTTGATCGCGTTGCGAACGGCGGCGGAACATCTCGCCGCCGCCGCCGATCACGCGGAGCAAAACTCGCAGGCGCTCGATCTTTTCGCCGAAGAGCTGCGGCTCGCGCAGGATTCGCTGAATTCGATCACGGGTGAATTCACGTCGGATGATCTGCTTGGCGTGATTTTCAGCCGGTTTTGTATCGGGAAGTGAAAATCGCGCCGTTGATCGCCCTCACGCCCCCACCGGCTTCCCCACCCCTCTCAACTCCACCGTCAGCCTCTCCCCCTCCTCCGCACGCCCATGCAACGCCGCCGGGGTGTTCTGAAACATCTCGATCCGATACACCCCATCGCACAGCGAGACCAGCATCGTCTGCACGGCATTGAGTTCCGGATTCAAATCCTCCGCCCCGCGCGGCCACATCCCCGCGACGCCGCGTAGCAACAGGACTTGCCCGCTAGCCATTCGCCGCACCTCGCGCACCTTCGCTACAAACAGCGGCGTCGGGTGTTGCGAGAAAATCGGCGCGAGATGCGCTTCGATCGCCGTTCTTCCGTCGATGGCGCTTCCGTCGAAGCCCACCATGCTGCCGCGCTCCGCGAAACGCGAGGCCATCGCGCGCGCGTCCTGCCGGTTCCAGTCGTCCAGCAGCGCGAAATACACGTTTCGCGCCGCCGAGGTCCAATCGTCGAGTCCGTTCATGTCGCCTTCTTCCATGCCGCCGCAAAAATACCCGCGCCCATCAAGAGCGCGCCGCCGGTGCGGTTGACGGCCCGCTGCACCGACGTCCTCCGGATCGCCCGCCTCGCCCCCGATGCCAATAGCGCATAAGCCAGCGAATTCGCCGCCGCGATGCCGACGAACGTTGCCTCGAAAATTGCAATCTGCGAGACGCTCGCCACGTGCGGATCGATGAACTGCGGCACGAAGGCGACAAAGAAGATCATGCTCTTCGGATTGAGCGTCGTCACGGCGTAAGCGTGCGCAAGGATCCGGCTCGTGCGCAGCTCGGCAGGCGGCTTCAACTCGCCGGTATCGACCACGACCGGCGCGCGCCACAGCCTGACGCCCAGATACACGAGATACGCCGCGCCCGCCCACTTGAGCACCGTGAACAGCTCCGCCGATGCCGCGAGCAGCACGCCCAGGCCCAGCATCGACGCGGTCATCGCGGTGAGGTCGCCGAGCGCCACGCCGACAGTCGTTGCGAGGGCATATTTACGGCCGTGGCCGAGTGCATAGGACACGACGAGCAATACGGTCGGTCCGGGAATCGCGACGAGGATCGCCGAAGCGATCGCGAAAGGCAGCCATTGAGCGAGGGTCATCGTTGTCTCCGAGGTTTATCAGCCGATTTATCCACGAAGACGCGACGCTGGCAAGCCCTTGGCATGTTTCCTGACCGTTGTCTGCGCGATGCAAAACGTTTAGATGGCACGTCTTCTGAATAGAAAATCCGCCAATTCGGTCGTTTTCAAACAAGTTTAGTTGCGTCGCGTCATTTTCTCTGTACAGCGTTCATAAGGTCCAAAAGCTTATGGATTAAGCCTGCGCTTTTCCTCGCAAACTATTTAAAACCCACCTGCGACAATCTGTCGTGTTGCGAGCGCACACAAGATGTGCTTGTAACTTGCAATATCTGGTCTAGGATAAACGCTGCGGATTAGCCCTATTAAACATATAGCTAATTCCCCGAGACAAAATCCGCTTGGAGGCAAATAAATGAAGAAGCGCGCCAGTGCTGTCATTGCGATGGTCGGTTTGTTAGCCGCGATTTCGGCGGCTCACGCGGATAGCGTGGTCCAGCCCCAGCAGACTTTCAAGTTTAGGCCCAATTCCTACGGCTGCCTCTCCAAAAACACCTTCGATTCCGCCGATCAGCACGCGCAAGCGGGCGAGCAGCAGAAGATGCAACAATTCTTCGAAGGCTTCGAGTGCATTTCGACGCCGGTCGATTCGCATTTCAGAGTATTGCGCGTGGTTGGCCACGATGTCGAATTCGTGAATGCGTCGAATAGCGACACGAAGGGAATGTGGACCGCGGATCGCTTCATCGATCAATAACGCATTTCAAAGCCACGATAAAAAAACCGATGCGGTTTTTAATCGCATCGGTTAAACGCCTTCGCTCGGAAACTCCGCTTCAATGCGAATCACGCGGCACTGGCGCGCCGCTCGATCCCACCAGAAAATCCAGGTCCGCGCCCTGATCGGCCTGTAATACATGTTCGACATAAAGCTTGTAATAGCCTCGCTTCGGGCTTTCCGGCTTTTGCCAAAGCGTGCGCCGCCGCTCAAGCTCGTCGTCAGATACTTCGAGATGCAGCCGCCGCGCCTCCACATCGAGTTCGATCATGTCGCCGGTCTGCACGAACGCGAGCGGTCCGCCCGCCGCCGCTTCCGGCGAGACGTGCAGCAC
>NZ_FCOL02000020.1 GCF_001544515.1 Caballeronia terrestris | reverse complement strand
TGACCTTCGCCACCGCCGTGGCCTTCACCGCCGCCATGACCTTCACCGCCGCCGTGACCTTCGCCACCGCCGTGGCCTTCACCGCCGCCATGACCTTCACCGCCGCCGTGACCTTCGCCACCGCCGTGGCCCACGCCACCGCCGTGACCTTCGCCACCGCCGTGACCGGGACCATCGCCGTGACCAGGACCGTCACCATGACCGTGACCGGGACCATCGCCATGACCATCGCCGTGACCATGACCATCGCCATGTCCATCGCCGTGACCAGGGCCGTCGCCGTGGCCGTGACCGTCGCCGTGACCGTGGCCATCACCATCGCCGTGACCGTGCCCATCACCATCGCCGTGACCGTGCCCATCACCATCGCCGTGACCGTGCCCATCACCATCACCGTGACCGTGCCCATCACCATCGCCGTGACCGTGCCCATCACCGTCGCCATGACCGTGCCCATGTCCGTGCCCATGTCCGTGCCCATGTCCGTGCCCATGGCCATGACCATGACCGCCGCCACTGTCGCCGCCGTCGCCGCCGTCGCCGCCGCCCGATCCATCGCCGCCTGAATCGCCACCACCGGTCGAACCACCGCCCGTCGATCCACCGCCCGTCGATCCACCACCGGTCGAACCACCACCCGTCGAACCACCACCGGTCGATCCACCTCCCGACGCGCCACCGCCCGTCGATCCATGCCCTGCCGAACCGGCGCCCGACGTACCCGCGCTAACTCCGCCACCAGCAGAGCCGCTGCCATTGCCCGCCGCGCTGCTGACAGCACCACCAGACTTCGCCCCGCCACCACCGATGAAGACGACAGGCGGCGTACCGCTGCTCGTGCTGCCATCGCCCGCATCGGGTCCGTACGCTGCTGCTGAATCGCCGTCGCCGGATGCGGCGAGAAGTTGGCTCGGCGCCCCCCGACGGATGTCGTCCTGTGCGAGCGTGCTCGTGCTCAAAGCAGGCGCGATCTGGACACGCGCACAATCGGCCTGGGTCGGATAGCAAGGAGCGACTACTGCAGCGCTCGGTTGCACGGCGTTGGTCTGTGCGATCGATAACGCCGGGATAACAGTGGCGAGGATCAGGCAGCTTGTCTTGAGGCTGATGTGCAGACCTCTTTTGTATGCGGCACCCATAGATGTCTCCGATGTGAACATGTCGTGATGTCGTCCTCCTTTTCTTGCTCAAAAGGAACACGGCTTGGACGGCAGAATGACCGCCCAAGGCGAACACATCTGTGGCATGCACCACCGAGACCACATGCAAGCGCGCTTTCTCGGGTGCATTGCCCCACAGAAAACGTTTGCTTGTCGAAACACTTGTTTGCCGCAGATAACCTCAAGCGACATTCAAAGTTTGGATACCCAACTACCTTACAGAATGTTATCTACGAGAAATGTGATCGACCGCTTGTTCGTGGTGAAAAAGCAGCGAGTCGTAGTATCGAGAGACGTTCGGATGTCGAGAATCGAGGCCGATTCCTATCCATCGATGCGGGTTTATCCGAGCACCGTCACATGGATAACCATGCGTCCCGCGATGCCTGCGTGCGTTCTGTTCGCAAGCGCACGCGTCGATTCGACAAAGGGAATCAAGCCCGAGGGAGCTAAAGAATTTCGCTTCAAGCCGTTGGTGTTCCAGCGCTTATAAATAATCAAAACCACACCGCCGCAAGCGGCAAGTGTGGTTAGCTCTCAACGCACTTGTACGCGATAGTTCAGAGAAAGCCGATAGAGATCCAGGGAACGAAGGCGATTGCGATCAGCCCGAGAAGCAGCATGCCCAGATAGATCCATATCCGCCTGAGCCCCGCTTCCGGCGATACCTCGCCGATGATGCACGCCGCGTAATAACACAGGCCGAATGGCGGCGCGAAGACCCCGAGTCCCATCGCGAGCACGACGACCATCGCATAGTGCACTTCGTGGATGCCGAGCTGATGCGCAACCGGAAACAGCAGCGGCCCGAACAGAACGATGGCCGGGATGCCCTCGAGCACGCTGCCAAGCACGATGAACGCGACGATCGACACCAGCATGAAGCCAGCGGCACCGCCTGGGACTCTCGTCATCATGCTAGCGAGGTCGTGCGAGAAACCCGACTGTGTCAGCGCCCAGCCCATCGCACTCGCCGCCCCGACGATGAACAGAATCGCGCCGGAGAGAGCCGCCGTCTGCAGCAGCATCGGCATGATCGCTTTCCACTTGAGGCCGCCGCGATAGATCAGGAGGCCGATGACGAGCGAATAGGCGATACCGATCGTCGATACCTCCGTCGCGGTCGCGATGCCTTCGACCACCGCGCTACGAATCAGGAACGGCAGCAACAGCGCCGGCAAGGCGATCACGAACGTGCGACGTACATGCGACCACGGTGCCCTCACCGCTCCCGCACGGCTCTCATCCGTTTCTTCCTCGCGTCCCGCACGCCACCACGCGACGACCCCGAGCACGAAAGCGAGAACGATCGCCGGCAAGATGCCCGCGGTAAAGAGCGCCGCGATCGATATGCCGGTCACCGACGCGATCGCGATCAGCACCAGCGACGGCGGAATCGTCTCGCTCATCGCACCGGACGCGGCAAGCAGCGACACGAGCTCGCCGTCCTTCATTCCGCGCTTGCGCATCTCGGGGAAAAGCACCGGCGCAACAGCCGCCATATCGGCCGTCTTCGATCCAGAGATGCCCGAGATCAACAGCATCGCGCCGAGCAGCACATACGACATGCCGCCCCGAACGTGACCGAGCAGCGACGCGAGAAACGCGACCATCACGCGCGCCACGCCCGTGACATGCACGAGCTGCCCGAGCAGCACGAACATCGGCACGGCGAGCAGGATCAGCGTGCTCATGCCTTCGTCCATGCGTCCGACGACGACGCTAAGCGGCGTCGACGTCGTCGTCAGCAGATAGGCGCTCGTCGCGAGCGAGAACGCGAAGGCGATCGGCACGCCCGCCATCACCGCCGTGCCAAGCAAGCCGACAAAGAACACAAGCAACGCGCCCTGCCCCATATGCGTCAAGGGCGCCTTGGCGAGATAGCAGGCGCCCGCAATCAGCACCATCAGCGCAACCGCACCGACGATATGTCGCCGGTCGTGCCGCGCAAGACGCAGCCCGCAACTGACCAATGCCGCCGCACAGCCGAACGGAATCGCCAGTGCCCTGACCGATCCCGACCAGCCTAGTGCCGGCGTTTCGACGAATGCCTGGTCCTGCACATAGTCGTATGCGGGATGCATCACCAGTGCGAAAAAAGCAGCCGCAGCGGCGACCGCCAGCGTCTCGGCCCAAGCCTGCGCGCGCGGTGTCATGTGCGATACGAAGAACGTCAACCGCATGTGACACGAACGCTGCACCGCGAGCGCGCTGCCCAGCATCGCAAGCCAGAGGAACAGAATGGACGCGAGTTCGTCCGACCAGATCAGCGGCTGATGAAACACCGCGCGCGCCACGATGCCGACGAACAGCAGCGCCACCTCGCCCACGACCGCCGCCGCCGCGAGCACCTCGATCCCGCGACGCAACCAGCGTTCGATGACGCTCTCGCCGTGCGCGTCGCGCACGAACGAGGGTCCCGGCACCTCCAGATTGTGCGCGGCGCTCATGATATTTTCCCCGTCACCGCTTCGAGGGCGCTCCACGCGCTGGCGCCGAACTTGTCGCGCCATTGCGTATAGAAGCCGGACTTCGAGAGCGCTGCGCGGAACGCGTCCCTGTCGGCGGGAACGAACGTCAGTCCCTTGCTGGAGAGCTGCGACTTCAGCGACGTATTCAATCGCGCGACGTCCGCGCGCTGCTCGACACTCGCCCGGTCGAATTCGCGTCTCACGATCGTCTTGAGATCGTCGGGCAGCGCGTTGAATGCGCGCGGGTTGCCAAGCAGCCAGAACGGGTCCCAGATGTGATTGGTCTCGGCGACATATTTCTGCACTTCATACAGCTTGCCCGCCTCGATCGTGACGAGGCCGTTTTCCTGACCGTCCACGAGATGCGTCTGCAACGCGGTGTATAGCTCGTTGAAGTTGATCGACGTAGGGTTCGCCCCTAGCGTCTGAAAGAGCGAAGTGAACATCGGCGAGACCGGCACGCGGATGCGGTAGCCGCGCAAGTCGTCGGGCGTCTTGATCGGTTTCGTGGCGGAGGTGATCTGCCGGAAGCCGTTGTCCGCCGCCTTCGACACCGACACGTACCCGCTCTTGTCGATCTGCGCGCGGATGATCTTGCCGAGATCGCCATCGACGCCCCGCCAGACCTGATCGTAGTCCGAGAACGCAAAGCCGAGATTGGTAATGGCCGCGAGCGGGATCACGGTCGACATCACCGAGCCCGAGATGTTGAGGAACTCGACGGCACCCGAGCGCGTCTGCGACAGCAGGTCCGTGTCCGAGCCGAGTTGCGATGCGGGGAAGAAGCGGATCTCGAGCCTGCCGCTGCTCGCTTCGCGAATGCGGTCGATGGCTTCTTTAAGTCGCGCATTGATCGGCTGATTAAGGGATTGCCCTGTAGCGAGCTTGTAGGTGAACTCGGCGGCGCGTGCAGGCCGGGTCCATATCGTTACCAGCGGAAGGGCGGCCGCAGCCTTCAACACCGCGCGTCGCGAGATGCGGCGCGGCGAGTTCGACGTGCTCATGATGCTGTCTCCTGTTATATGAACTTACCGTGGCGCGCCACTTTGTCTGTATGGCGTCGGGGCACGTTGCGGCGCTTGTTCGACTCTTGTCGAGGCGCTGCCGGTCCTGCGTGTGCAAAATATAAGAGGCTTGTTGGTGAAGGACAATTCAATTATTTTGCGCAAAGGTGTAGCCAATCTAAAGGGTGATCATGTATCTGCCATTGCGGGCCATCAGTGTTTTTCATGCTGCGGCGAGTTCGGGGAGCATCTCCCGCGCAGCCGCGGAATTGAACGTCACGCCATCGGCCGTCAGCCAGCAAATCCAGTCGCTGGAAACTCACTTGGGCACGGCGTTGATGACGAAGGTCGGTCGCGGCGTGGCATTGACCGAAGCAGGCGAGCGCTACTTCGCGATGATTTCAGAGGAGATCGATCGCATCGCGGATGCGACTCAGCGTATACGCGGGTTGCGCTCCGTCACGCTCCTGACGGTACGCGCGACTCCAACGCTCTCCACCAAGTTTCTCTTGCCGCGTCTGCGCTCGTTCCTCGACGGCCATCCCGATCTGGAGGTGCGCCTGAACGGCACCAATGAAATGACCGACTTCGCGCAGGAAGCAGTCGATATCGAGATCCGTCACGGCACCGGGCAATGGCCGGGCGTGTATGTTGAAGCGCTCACCGAGGAATCGTTCCTGCCGGTATGCTCGCCCGCGTACTGCGCGCCGTCGAGTCTCGATGCCGCCGATCTTCAGCGGCATCGACTCATCTACTCGATCAAGTCGCAGGTCCAATGGCCACACTGGTTCTCGGTGGCGCGCGCAGCGCCGCTCGATCCAGGGCAGCGCGTACTGTTCGATCGCAGCCATATGGCGATCGATGCCGCCGTCGACGGCATGGGCATCGCGCTCGAAAGCACGCTCATGATGTGGCGCGAGCTGCGCGACGGCACGTTGATCTGCCCGGTGCGCGAGCCCCCGGCGATCCGCCTGACGACGCAGTGGATCGTCTGCCCGTTCGAGCATCTGCACAAGAAGAAAGTGATCCTGTTCCTCGATTGGCTGCGCGCCGAGCGTGCCGCCTGGCAATCCGCGTCCCAACTTCCCGCCGCCCGCTGATGTTGAAGCCTGGCTAACAAATCGCCTCGGAAATGTTAATTGTTCTGGCAGAAGCCCCTGACTACACTTGCTCGCAAGTAAGGCGCACCGCTGTCATGCCTTCGATCACGCCACCCCGGCCAATCACCGCGCGCCGCGTTCGCGGCCACGATCCATAGTCTCGACCACAAAGGATTGCACATGAATCTCTCCAGTCTGCTCCAGGCACGCAACGCATCCGGACGTCCCGTTCGCATCGGCCTGATCGGCGCCGGCAAGTTCGGCTCGATGGTGCTGTCGCAGGCCCGCCATATCGAAGGGCTGCATGTAGTAGGCGTCGCCGATCTAGACGTCGGCAAGGCGCGCGCATCGCTTGCGCGAGTCGGCTGGCCGGCCGAGCAATACGGCGCACGTACCCTCTCCGATGCCGTCAAGACCGGCGCCACCTGCGTCCTCGACGATGCCGCCGCGCTCGCCGCCTGCGATGAAATCGAATGCATCATCGAAGCGACGGGTCATCCGATCGCCGGCGTGCGTCACGCGTTGGCCGCGATCGAAGGCAACAAGCATGTAGTCATGGTCAACGTCGAGGCCGACGCGATGTGTGGCCCGCTGCTCGCCGCGCGCGCTCGCGAGCGCGGCCTCGTCTACAGCATGGCATACGGCGACCAGCCCGCGATCATCTGCGAACTCGTGGACTGGGTGCGCTCGTGCGGATTCGAGCTGACCTCGGCCGGCAAAGGCATGAACTTCGAACCGCGCTATCGCTATTCGACGCCGGACACAGTGTGGAGCTTCTTCGGATGGACCGATGAGGAAGTGGCCAAGGGCGACTTCAACCCGAAGATGTACAACTCCTTCACCGACGGCACCAAGGCCGCGATCGAGATGGCGGCGGTCGCGAACGGCACGGGCCTCGATTGCCCGGACAACGGCCTCGCGTTTCCTCCCGCGGGCCTGCACGATCTGGCGCGCGTCTTCCGGCCAGAGGAAGATGGCGGACGCTTGTCGCGCAGCGGCCTCGTTGACATCGCTGCCAGCCAGGAACCGGACGGCCGCGAAGTGCTCAACAACATTCGCTACGGCGTGTTCGTCACGTTCAAGGCGCCGAACGAATACGCGCGCGCCTGCTTCAAGCAATACGGCCTGCTCGTCGATCCGACCGGCTGGTACGGCTCGATGTGGCGCCCGTTCCACATGATCGGCCTCGAAACCAGCGTGAGCGTGCTGTCGGCCGTACTTCGCGGCGAGGCGACGGGGTCGTCGAAGGAATTCCGGGGCGACGCCGTGGCGACCGCCAAGCGCGACCTCAAGCCGGGCGAGATGCTCGACGGCGAAGGCGGCTACGCGGTCTGGGCCAATGCGATCCCGGCATCCAAGAGCCTTGCCATCGGCGGCCTGCCGATCGGGCTCGCGCACAACGTCAGGTTGAAGCGTCCGGTCGCGAAGGACACCATCGTGCGCTTCGAGGATGTCGAACTGGAACGCGATCTCGATGTCGTCGCGCTGCGTCGCGAGATGGAGCAAAGTGCGCTCGGCAAGCCTGCGAAGGCAGCATGAGGCGCGCACATCATGGCATCGAATGGAGAGTCCAGCATGGATAGCGGAACCGAAGCGTTCGTGGTCGTCGCGGAGTTCGAAGTAAAGGCCGACTGCGTGCGCGACTTCCTCGCGCTCGCACGCGACGACGCACGGCACTCGCTCGCCGACGAGCCCGGCTGCCGGCAGTTCGACATCGTCCAGCTCGACGAGACGCCGGCGCGCGTCATGTTCTACGAGGTCTACGACGATCGCGCAGCGTTCGATGCGCACTTGCAGACGCCGCACCTCGATCGCTTTCGTGCCGGCTTTCCGGCGCTGATCGTCGCGGAGCGCCCCGTGCGCTTCGGCCGCCGCGAGCCTGCATGATGCGCGCGAGTCTTGCAGTGGGCTTTATCGGCACGGGCATCATGGGCTTGCCGATGGCCCGGCGCATCGCCGGCGCCGGCTACCGGGTCGCGGCGTGGAACCGCACCCGGGACAAGGCGGCGCCACTTGCCGGCGCAGGAGTCGAGGTAGTCGGTCATGCAAGCGAAGCCGCGCGCGATGCGGATGTCGTGATCTGCATGCTGAGCTCCGGCCCCGCATGCGACGATATCCTGCTCGGTGATGACGGCATCATCGCCCGTATGCGTGCAGGAAGCGTACTGATCGTGATGAGCTCGATTCCCGTCGATACCGCGCAGCGCCATGCGAAGGCGGCGACGGCGCGTGACATCGGCTATCTCGACGCGCCCGTTTCCGGCGGCGAGAAAGGCGCGCAGGACGGCACGCTCGCGATCATGGCAGGCGGTGAGGCGCCGGTCTTCGAAGGCGTGCGCGCGGTGCTGCAGACGATGGGCCGTCCGACTCGCATCGGTCCCGCCGGTACGGGCCAGCTCGCGAAGCTCGTCAACCAGATGATGGTCGCGAGCACGATCGCCACCGTCGCCGAAGCGATGCTGCTCGCGGAGCGCGGCGGCGCCGATCCCGCGCAGGTCCGCGCGGCGCTGCTCGGCGGATTCGCCGACTCGACGATCCTGCGCCAGCACGCGGCACGCATGATCGCGCGGGACTTCGAGCCGGGCGGCCCGGCCAAGTATCAGATCAAGGACACGAAAACCGCGCTCGGTTTCGCGCAAAGCGTGGGGCTGGAATTGCCGGTACTGGGGCTCGTCGATGGCCTCTTCACCGACATGGTCGAACACGGCGACGGCGAGCTGGATCACAGCGCGTTGATTCGCGAACTGCGCAGGCGCAATGGCTTGCCGGTTTCGTGAGCTTGTCCGCGACGCTCAGTGCCCCAGCCCGCTACTCGCGATCTGCTGCTCCACATACTGCGCAAACAACGCATGCAGATGCGTCGTCGGATGAAGCTCGTCCGCGAACATGTATGTCTGGTCCGCGTTGCTGGTCACGTAGGTCACGGGCGAACACAGCAATGCCGTTTGATTGGGCGTCTTTTTGGGATCGCAGGCGACGGCGGTATTCGACACCGCAAACCCATTGGCCTGAAAATTCGCGATGATCTGGTTCAGCCACGTGAAGGCATCGACGCGAATGACCTTGGACTGGACGCCGTTCGTCTGCAAGGCGGAGTTCAGAGTGTCGTTGAAGAGTTGCGACAACTGCGTGAGATTAGCCCCGCCATCGGACGAAGCAAGGCCCTCCGGCGACAAACCGACGTTCGGAAGATTCACCACCACGACGTGCGTAGCGCCGCTCTGTACGATCTGCCCGACGATCTGCGCGAGGGTCGTGGCGGCCGTCTGCACGGTTGGCGCTGCGGCGGGGAGTTGGCCTGCGCGAAGCACGTCATTGGCGCCGGCCCAGATAAGCACCAGTTGATTCGAGTTGAAGCTGCCGTGCGAGGCCAGATAGCTCGACAGTTGCTGGGTGACCGGCATTTCGATGTTGCCGATCACGGCGGTCAGGAAATCCGATTGATCTGCAGGCGTTGCGACTGTAGCCCCGCCTTCCGCATAGCCGAAGCCGCTCTGCGCACTGAGCTTATGCGTGAAGTCGATCGTGTAGGCGGCCGTCAGCGTGTCGCCGTAGTATTGCGCGACATTCTGACTCCACACTTGTCCGGGATTGGTCGTGAAGCGCCCTCCGCCGATTGGGCTCGCTATCGGCGCATAGGTACCGACGTCCGAGAGACTGTCGCCGAACGATACGACTTGCAGTTGAACGCCGCCTGCGGGCGGAGTCGTAGGCGTGCCGCCGCCGTCGCTCGAGTCGTCACCGTGGCCGCCGCAAGCTGAAAGTATCGCTATCGCGAAGGCAAAAATTGCAGCGCGTACCCAGTCGTTTTTTCCTCGCATTGCTGCTCTCCTTGACCGGCCGGGGAGCAGCGGCCGGGGTTGCGGCCGTCTAGTGCGTCGCTCGCCGATAAGGAGCACCTACAAGCAAGAAACATGCGCCGTCGATATCTTTAACCTTCCCGACGGAGAGCATGCGCCGCAGCGACCATATTCCTCAACGCCGGAATTACCTCTTCCCATGCGCGCGTCTTTAGCCCGCAGTCGGGATTCACCCACAGACGCTCCCGCGGAATGCGCTCCGCCGCCTTCCTCATCAAGCTGACTATGTGCTCTTGCGTCGGGATATTGGGTGAATGGATGTCGTACACGCCGGGGCCGATCTGGTTCGGATACTCGAAGTCATCGAATGCATCGAGCAGTTCCATTTCCGAACGCGATGTTTCGATAGTGATGACGTCCGCGTCCATATCCGCAATCGACGCGATGATGTCGTTGAACTCCGAGTAGCACATATGCGTATGGATCTGCGTTTCGTCCTGCACGCCATTGGCGGCGATGCGAAACGATTCCACCGCCCATTGCAGATACTCGTCCCACAGCGACTTGCGTAGCGGCAGGCCCTCCCGAAGCGCCGCTTCGTCAATCTGGATGACCTTCACGCCCGCCCGTTCGAGGTCGAGCACCTCTTCCCGGATCGCGAGCGCCAGTTGACGGCACGACACCGGGCGGGGCTGATCGTCGCGCACGAACGACCAGTTCAGGATCGTCACGGGACCGGTCAGCATGCCTTTCATCGGCTTCGTCGTGAGCGATTGTGCATAGCGGGTCCACTCGACCGTCATCGCCTTCGGACGGCTGATGTCGCCGAACAGAATCGGCGGCTTCACACAGCGCGAGCCGTAAGATTGCACCCAGCCGAACTGACTGAACGCGTAGCCGTCGAGTTGTTCGCCGAAGTATTCGACCATGTCGTTGCGTTCCGCTTCACCGTGCACCAGGACGTCGAGCCCCAGCGCCTCCTGTTCCTGCACCGCGCGGGCGATCTCACGTTGCATCGCCGACTCGTAGCCTGCCCGGCCGAGCTCGCCGCTTTTGTACTGACTGCGCGCGCGACGGATTTCCGGAGTCTGCGGAAAAGAGCCGATCGTAGTGGTCGGATAAGCGGGCAGCTTCAGGATGACGGCCTGCTTGCGCTCACGCTGCGGGTAGGCGGATGCACGCTCGGCCGTTTTTGCATCGATACGAGCGATGGCCGCCTTGACCGATGGGTTGTGCACGCGCGGCGAAACGCGGCGGCTTTCGATCGCCGCGGCATTGTCGGCGAGCGCGTCAGCGACAGATGCGCGTCCCTCGTTGAGCGCGCCGGCAAGCACAGTCAGCTCATCGATTTTTTGCAGCGCAAATGCAAGCCATGAGCGGATATCAGCATCAAGCCTGTCTTCACTGTCCAGATCGACGGGCGTATGCAGCAACGAACACGAAGGCGCGATCCACAGACGATCGCCTCGCGAGCGATGCAAAGGCTCCAGCCATCCGAGCGCCGCGCCCAGATCGGTCTTCCAGATGTTGCGCCCGTCGATGACACCGACGGACAGTACGGACGTCTCGGGCAGCCGCGACTCGATCACGTCGATCTCATCGCGCGCATTGATCGCATCGACGTGCAGGCCGTCGACGGGCAGCCTGCACGCGAGGTCGAGGTTGTCCTTCAACTGGCCAAAGTACGTCGTGAGCAGCAGTTTGACCCTGCGGGTTTCAAGCGCCGCGTAGGCGTCGACGAATGCCTTTTGCCATGCAGGATCGAGCTCGGTGACGAGCGCCGGTTCATCGATCTGCACCCAGTCGACGCCTTGTGCCGCGAACGCGTCGAGCAACGCGCCATATGCGGGGAGCAAAAGCGGGAGCAGCGCGAGCCGGTTTGAATCGTCCTTCACCTTGCCGAGCCACAAGTACGTCAAACGCCGATGAGAAAGTGTGAGCGTCAGTCAGGAATCTCCGGCTCGACCAGCCGCGCCAGTTGAACGAGCGACTCCTGCCAGCCGAGGTAGCACATCTCAACCGGAATGACCTCCGGCACGCCCTCCTGCACGATGCTGAGTTCGGTGCCGCAGGAAACCTGCCGCAACGTAACGGTGACCTGCATCTGTCCGGGAAGGTTCGGGTCGTCGAAGCGATCCGTATAGCGGATCTTCTCGTTCGGCACCAGTTCGAGGTACTCGCCGCCGAACGAATGACCGTGGCCAGTGCCGAAGTTACGGAACGACATCTTGTGCGTTCCGCCGACGCGGGCTTCCATATGGTGGACCTGGCACGTGAAGCCGTAGGGAGGAAGCCACTTCGCGATGGCATCGGGTTCGAGGAAGGCGCGGTAGAGGCGTTCGGGCGTTGTGCGCAAGACGCGGTGAATCTGAATGGTTCCAGTCGTCATGGTGGGCTCGTTTTTTACATTCAAAGTGGGTCACATCTCTACGACGCTCCAGCCGCGCCAGCATCGACATCGGCTGGGATCGGGGAAATCCCGTAGTCCGGATTTCACGACTGCGCGCGGAAAAGGGCATCGAGTTGCGCGCCGGAAGCCGCCCCGGCAAAGCCGTCGAAGCGTCCGTCAGCAAGTCCCTGAGCCGCCTGCATGAAACCGCCCCAGGCCGCCCGCGCCAGCGCCCCGCCGACGCTGATCCGCCGCACGCCGAGCGCGGCTACGTCTTGCAGCGTGAACGTCGACGTCGAGCCGATCAACAGGTTGACCGGCTTCGGCGCCACCGCCGCGACGACGGCGTCGATCTGCTCGCGCGTCTTGATGCCCGGCGCGTAGAGACAGTCGGCGCCGGCATCGGCGTAGGCCTTGAGGCGCGCGATTGTATCGTCGAGGTCCGGCTGGCCGGCGAAAAAATTCTCCGCCCGGCCGACGAGCAGCGTATCGCCGCCGCTTTCGTCGATCGCTTTCCGCGCTGCGCTAAGCCGTTCGACGGCGACATCGATCGGGAAAAGCGGTGCGGCGGCATCGCCGGTGGAGTCTTCGATCGACAGGCCCGCGACGCCGGTTTCCACCGCCAGCCTGACGCTTTCAGCGACACCGGCGGGATCGCGACCGAAGCCGCTTTCGAAGTCCGCGTTGACCGGCAGGTCCGTCGCCTCGACGATCTCGCGCAGATGCGCAAGAATGGCATCGCGAGGCAAGGAGTTGTCGGCGTGTCCGGTGGACCAGGCGAAACCGGAACTCGTCGTTGCGAGCGCCTGAAAACCGAGTGTCTTCAGATAGCGGGCGCTGCCTGCGTCCCACGGATTGGGCAGGATGAAGCATCCGGAAGCGTGCAATGCCTTGAAGGCGGAGCGCTTTTCGGCGACGGTGCGGGTCATGGCGTGTCTCCTTGTTAAGGAGGAGCGAAGGCTCCCCGTGTCAGATGGTGTGATTGTCCATCATCGAGACCTTGAGAGCGAATGGGGCGAAGCGGATTGCACGCATGCGTGCGGCGATGGGATCTCATCCTGCGGCATTGCAGGAGAGCGCGCGACGTGACCGTTAGTCGCTTTTATCGAAGAACAGCGAAAGGGCGTCGCCGGGCGTGCATGACGACGGCGACCGGGCGCGTCTTGCGCCGCGCAGCGCCAACGATCAATGCACCTTGGGAAAGCCGTGGCGCTCGGCGAGGAGTTCGAGAATGCGGCGCGTGTCGCTGATATAGCGGGTCTCACCGAACGTGTGAGCGTCAGCGGGGAACGCGTATTCGTCGCCGAGGATCAGCACGGGCAAGCCCTGACGCGCCTCGCCGAGCACTTCGATCACTGCCTTGCGGGGTCGCGCGAACGGTACGCGGCGGATATCCAGCCGCGCGTTGCGCGACGGATCGCTCGCGAGCAGGGCCTCGATCGGCGCACAGTCGGGACAGACGAACAACTCGCCCGGACGCTCGGGATCATTGAAGCCGTTTTCCAGCAGCAGAAGCAAGTCACGACTCATCGGGTTGGGTCTCCATCGGATGGACTAGCCGAATCTCGCGTCGATCGCGAGACACTTACGTCTGGAAATCGAGGCGCTAAGGCGTCGACGCGCTCCCGATGTCCCGCCCGGAAAAGAACTGTTCGTCCGGCACGACGTTCAACGCGATCGTCAGGCGATTCGCATAGAACGCCGAGATTTCGAGCACTTCCGTCACCGCTTGCGCAGTGAACCCGATCGACCGCAGCGATTGCAGATCTTCTTCCCGGATAGCGCTTGGGTCGCGCGTAAGGCGCTCGGAAATTTCGGCGAGCGCAGCTTCCTTCGCCGAGAGACGCACGTGATGGAAGCCCTGCGCGATCCGCTGTGCGCGCACCGTGTCGCCCAGCACGTTCGCGAGCGCCTGCGTGTGATTGAAGACGCAATAGCTGCACTGGTTCGCGGCCGACGTGACCACCGCGATCAGTTCGCGCTCCGCCGCCGTAAGCTGGCTGCGATGAGGATCGAACAGATGCTCGTAGAACGTGACGAGCCGATAAGCCGTATCGGGATTGATCGCGAGCGCGGCAAGCCAGTTCGGCACGAAACCGTATTGACGGCGAAACTTCGCGTAGATCGATGCGACATGCGGCGGCAGGCGGTTTTCATCGGGCGCGCCGAAACGCGAGACCGGTTCGGCTTCGGCTTTCGCGTGATCCGCGAGATGAACGATTTCAGGCGCGAGCGCGGACATCGGCGGCTTCTCCTAGGGCTTGAGGGAAAGCGTTCAAATTAGCGCACACGCCGACGCTTCGTATGGCCGATTTCTCATAAGCAAATCGTATCGCGCGCATCGCGGGCGGATCGAAAAAGCAAATCGCAAATCGATATTGGATCGCGTGCGCCACCGCTGCACATAATGGCCTGCAGCTTTCTCCACTCCACTTGCGAGGAATGCGACATGGCAGAAGTCCTCAGTGCGGGCGCACACGCCGTCGGTCGCCTGGATGTTCCCGAGCGCGATGCGTTGAGCGATGACATCCGCCAGTTGATCGACCAACACGACGGCGACAACTGGATTCGCGCGCTGTCGTTGAATCCGGACACGGCGCGCCGCTTCACGCAGTATTTCGAAAAGCTCTTTAGCGCGACGAACGGCCGACTGCCGATCGAAGAGCGTGAGTTGATCGCGGTCATCGTGTCCCGCACGAACGGCTGCGGGCTCTGCACGATTCATCATGCGCACGCGCTCGGCGCTGTGCTCGGCGATCGCGTCAAGGCGCGCCGCATCGCGCTCGACTATCACCTTGCCGGCTTGTCGCCGAGACAACTCGCACTGGCGGAGATTGCCGAAACCATCACGACGTCGCCGCGCGCGATCACGACGGAAGACCTCGACAGGCTGCGCGGCGTCGGCCTCGACGACGCCGATATTCTCGAAGCGATCGAAACCGCATCGTGGTTCAACCATACCAACCGTATTTTCATCGCGGCCGGCGTCGTGCCGGACGAAAAATATTTCGCGGCTCTCACGTAAAGGAAACCATCGATGAGTACCGTACTCGAACCCGTGACCACGCCGGCTCCGGCAACGCGGCGCCCGGCGGCCGTGTTGTCCGATGCACTGCTCGACACGATCGGCGCGCGAGCCGCCGGCTACGATCGCGAGAATCACTTTTTCTCCGAGGATCTGAGCGATCTGCACGACGCGAATTTTCTGCGCGCGAGCGTGCCGGTCGAATTCGGTGGACTGGGGCTCACGCTGCCGCAACTGGTTCGCGAGCAGGCGCGTCTCGCGGCACGCGCGCCCGCGACTGCGCTCGCGCTGAACATGCATCTGTACTGGGTCGGGGCCGCGCTGCATCTGTACCGGCGCGGCGATACGTCGGCCCAATGGATTCTCGAAGAAGCCGGCGCGGGCAAGGTCTTTGCCGCGGGCCACGGCGAGCCGGGTAACGATCTCGGTCTCGCCTGGTCGTCGGTGAAAGCAACGCCGCTGCCCGACGGCGGCTACCGTTTTGATGGCCACAAGATCTTCACGTCGCTCGCGCCCGCGTGGGACTGGCTCGGCGTGCACGGCATCGACGAGTCCGACCCGCTGGCGCCGAAGATCGTCCACGCGTTCATCCGGCGCGATGCGGCCGGCCATCGAACGGTGCAGACGTGGGACGCGCTCGGCCTGCGCGCCACGCGCAGCGACGATACCTACCTCGAAGGTGCAATCGCGCCGCGCGCCCAGGTGATCCGTGTGCTGCCCGCCGGCATTCCCGACGATCCGTTCGTCGACGGCATCCTCGGTGCCGTATTGCCGGGGCTCGCGGCGGTGTATTACGGCATTGCGAAGCGCGCGTTCGATATTGCGGTGGAGTCGGCGAAGCATCGTGCATCGCCCGCGATCGGCGGCAAGACCTACGCGTACAGGCCGCTGACGCAGCAAGCCGTCGCGCAGGCGGCTATCGAGCTGGACAGTATCGAGGCGCTGGTGGAGCGTGTCGCGAATCGCTGGTGGACAGGCTACGGCGAAGACGAGCCGTGGATCGCGCATCTGCTCGCCGCGAAGCAGCACGCGGTCGATGGCGCGTTACGCGTGGTGAATCTCGCGTTGAAGATCGCGGGCGCTGGCGCCCTTTCACGCAACAACGAGCTCGAGCGGCTCTATCGCGATGTGCGCGCCGGGGCGTTTCATCCGCCCAATGCGGACGCGAGCCACGAAGTGATCGGGCAAGCGTGGCTAGGCGTGCTCGGGAAGGTGTAAAGGAAGCGCAGCATATGCCAGGCGAGCGAGAAACATACTCGCCCGGCACCCGCTCAACGACGCGACGAAAGATGCCGTATGACCGAGATCATCCGGTCCACTTCGTCGCAGGTGTTGTAGAACGCGAGCGACGGCCGCACCGTCGCCTCGACACCGAAGCGGCGCAGGATCGGCTGCGCGCAATGATGTCCCGAGCGCACTGCGATGCCCTCTTCGTTCAGCGCCTGCCCAACCTCTTCGGTCTCGTAGCCCTTCAACACGAACGACAGCACGCTCGCCTTGTCCTTCGCCGTACCGATCAGCCGCACGCCGGGAATCGGCTGCAGCTTGCTCGTCGCATAGGCGAGCAGATCGTGCTCGTAGCGTCCGATATTCTCGATGCCGATGCGCGTCACATAGTCGATCGCCGCGCCCAGCCCTGCCGCGTCCGCGATGTTGCCCGTCCCGGCTTCGAAGCGGCTTGGCGGCGGCTGATACGTGGTGCGATCGAAGGTCACGTCCGCGATCATGTTGCCGCCGCCTTCCCACGGCGGCATGTCTTCCAGCACCTCGCGCTTGCCGTACACGGCGCCGATGCCGGTCGGCCCGAACAGCTTGTGGCCGGAGAACACGAAGAAGTCGGCATCGATCTGCTGCACGTCGACGCGCATGTGCGACACCGACTGGGCGCCGTCCACGAGCGCGCGTGCACCCGCCCGATGCGCCATCGCGACGATCTCCTGCACCGGCACGATCGTGCCGAGCGCATTCGAAACCTGCGTGACGGAGACGATCTTCGTGCGACCGTTGAGCATGCGCTGATACTCGTCGAGCCGCACCTGTCCCGAATCGTCGACGGGAATCACGCGCAGCTTCGCGCCCTTCAGCGCCGCGAGCTGCTGCCACGGCACGATGTTCGCGTGATGTTCGAGATGTGACACGATGATCTCGTCGCCCTCGCCGACGTTCTTCACGCCCCACGACTTCGCGACCAGGTTGATGCCTTCGGTCGTGCCACGCACGAAGATGATCTCTTCTGTCGATGCTGCGCCGATGAAACGGCGCACCGTGTCGCGCGCGCCTTCGTAGGCATCGGTTGCGCGGCCCGCGATTGTATGCGCCGCGCGATGGATGTTCGAATTCTCGTGCGCGTAGAAGTACGCGAGCCGGTCGATGACCGATTGCGGCTTTTGAGTCGTCGCCGCGTTGTCGAACCAGACGAGTTGCCTGCCGTTCACGCGTTCCTGAAGAATCGGGAAGTCGCGGCGAATCGCGTTGACATCGAACGGTGGATGCGCGGATCTGGCATACGACGCTTGCTTGCGCTCATCGTCGACGAAGTAGTACGAGCCTGCACGATCGAAACCGCCCGGCGCCGGTGCTGGCGCCGTTGCTCCGCGTTGCGGAGCAGACAGCGTGCGCAGGAAGTCGTCGCCGGGAAGGCCGAACGATTCCGCGCTCACGCCCTGTCCCGGCTTCAGTGCCTCCTGACGTGCGTGCGTCGGCGGGCCAGCGTCGTTCAGGAAGTAATAGCCCGACGTAGCCGCACTCGACGCCGAAGGAGGTTCGACCTGCACCGGCTCCGTGCCCAACGCCCCACCGCCGAAGCGCGGCTCCATCGCGGGCGCGACGGTCTGCAGCGTGTCCGGCACGCCGTCATGCGAGATCGCATGCGGCGCGAGCGCGGGCCCGCGATTGCCGAGCGACAGCACATGCATCGGCGATGACGGCGCGAGATTCGCGCCCGGCACCTTGCCTTGCGGAATCGAAAGACCGGGTATGCCGGTGCCCGCGCCTCCCGGCCCCGCGAATGGCGATCCGGACGGCGCGGGATTGCTCGCCGAGCTCGTCACCGGCGCGGTGAGCGGCAGCGTCGCCGAAAGGGATTCGCCCGCACCGCTGCCGAGGCTCGCGGCGGCGGGCGTCGCGCTGCCCGGCACGCTCGAGAAGAACTCGTTGGCGAGCCGCGCGAGCGTCGCCACGTCAGGCAAACCCGCCGGCAAATCCGCTTGCGGCAAGGAAGGCGCGGCGTGGCTGACGGGATTACTTGTAGGTGTCGGAATACTCATGGTATTTCGCAATCTCCACGTCGTCCAGAACCGCCAGAGCATCCGGCGAATGCACTGCGAGCGAGCAGTACAGCGAGATCAGATACGACGCGATCGCGTGGTTGTTGATGCCCATGAAGCGCACCGACAGCCCCGGTCCCTGCTCGCCCGCGACGCCCGGCTGATACAGGCCGACCACGCCCTGACGCTTGTCTCCGACGCGCAAGAGCAGGATCTTGGTCTTGCCGTCGGCGATCGGCACCTTGTCCGACGGGATCAACGGAATGCCGCGCCACGTGATGAACTGCGAGCCGAAGAGGCTGACGGTCGGCGGCGGCACGCCACGGCGCGTGCACTCGCGGCCAAATGCGGCGATCGCGAGCGGATGCGTCAGGAAGAATGCCGGCTCTTTCCAGACGCGTGTGAGCAACTCGTCCAGATCGTCGGGCGTCGGCGCACCGGTCAGCGGGAAGACGCGCTGCTCTTCCGCGACGTTCGCGAGCAGGCCGTAGTCCGGATTGTTGATGAGCTGGCTTTCCTGAATCTCCTTGATCGTCTCGATCGTGAGACGCAACTGCTCCTTGGTCTGATCGTGCGGGCTACTGTAGAGATCGGCCACGCGCGTGTGAACGTCGAGCACCGTGCTCACCGCGTTAAGGAAGTACTCCCTCGGCGCTTCGTCGTAAGGCACGAAGGTACGCGGCAGCATGCTCTCGTCTTCGCGCTGCGTGCAAAGCGCGCGCACCGCTTCGGGATTCTTGACCTGATTCAGCCGATAGATGCCTGCCTCGACCGGCACCCACTGCAGCAGATGCGTTAGCCAGCGAGGCGTGATCGTCGAGAGCTGCGGGACTGTCTTGGTGGCGTTGGCTAGTTGCCGTGCTGCGGTATCGCCGAGCGCGGTCGGTCCGCCGACTGTTGCGGTCATAGAAAACTCCGGGGGTCTATAGAAGTAGGACGGGAATGCTTATGAACGGGCGTCATTATCACGACGCCATAAACGCCGTTCAACATGCTATAGCCGTCACGTCTCGCTCTTTTGCGCTTCGGCTGCAAGCCCGCACGCGCCGGGGCGAGACGAGGCCAGCAAGCGTGCCATCGTCACATCGAGTGCTTTCGCGAGCTTGTCCAGCGTCACGATCGACGCGATGCAGGTGCCGCGCTCGATCTCGCCGACGTACGACCGGTTCAACCCCGCGTGTTCGGCGAGTTGTTCCTGCGTCCAGCCCTGCGACTCGCGCAGTTCGCGCACGGTCGCGCCAAAATGGCGCACGAGCGTGCTCATCGCGCGACGTGCTCGGATCGCAGCGCATGGACGCGCGCGCCTGCCTCGCCGCTTTGCGACAGCGCCTGCGTGATGGAACTGCCGGGCGCGACATCGTGCGTGAGCCACACGTTGCCGCCGATCACCGCGCCCTGGCCGAGCGTGACGCGCCCGAGGATCGTCGCGCCCGCATAGATGACGACGTCGTCCTCGACGATCGGATGGCGCGCGAGCCCTTTCTCAAGATGACCTTCCGCATCACGCGGAAAGCGCTTCGCGCCGAGCGTCACCGCCTGATAGATGCGCACCCGGTCGCCGATGACCGTCGTCTCGCCGATCACCACGCCCGTCCCGTGATCGATGAAGAATCCCCCTCCGATGCGCGCGCCCGGATGAATGTCGATGCCGGTTTCACTGTGCGCGATCTCCGCGACGATCCGCGCGAGCAGCGGCAAGTCGAGCCGATACAACTCGTGCGCGATGCGATGGTGAATCATCACGAGAATGCCGGGATAGCACAGCAGCACTTCGTCGACGCTGCCCGCTGCCGGATCGCCCTGATACGCCGCGAGAATGTCAGTGTCGAGAAGGCTGCGGATGCGCGGCAGCGTTTTTGCGAACGCGCGTACGGCCGAGCTCGCGCGTGTCTCGATCGCGTGATCGTCGCGCGGCTGATGACGCGCCTTAAATTGCAGTTCGAGCCGCGCCTGCCCAAGGAGGCCCTGCAACGCGAAGTCGAGCGCATGACCCACGTAGAAGTTTTCGCTTTCCTGCCGCAGATCGGGCGGACCGAGCCGCATCGGAAAGAGCGCGCCTTTCAGCGCGCCGACGATGCCGGCAAGCGCCTCGCGCGCGGGAAGCTCGCGGCCACCCGGTTCGAGCGAGCGCTTTTGCACCTCTCGCCATTGTTGGCGGACCGTCTGAAGCGATTGGACGATGTCGTCGATGTCGAATACAGCCACAGTGTCAGTCCTTTTGGTTTGAACGTTGCTCGCTTAATCCTGAACCCAGGGCAAGCCGAGATAGCGCCAGCCGTTTTGCGTGCCGCGCCGCTGATGCGCGTCGAGTTCGCCTTCGAAGCCCTCGCGCACGTTGAATACATTGGTGAAGCCTGCCTTCGCCGCCGCTTCGGCCGCCGCCGCCGAGCGGTTGCCGCTGCGGCACAGCAGCAGCACGACCGTTTCCTTGCCGGTTTTCGCCTCCAGTTCGCGCGTAAAGCGCGGGTTGCGCGTCAGGCTCGTGCCAGTGGCCCACGCGACGTGCACGCTATCGGGCACCTGGCCCACGAACTTGCGCTCCTCGGCGGTGCGCACATCGACCAGGACCGCGTCGCCGGCCTGCACGAGCGCCCAGGCATCGCGCGGGGATACACCGCCTGCATACGGCAATTGAGCAGCGGTAGCGGCCTCTCGCGCCGCTTCGAGCACAGGATGGCTCACCCGTTCTTGTACTTCGTGCGTCATGACGTCTCCGTTTTCGTTTCGTCCAGAAGCGATGGCTCCGACAGTCGTCTGACGAAACGCAACCGTCTATAGCCATCACCGACGATGATGCGAGACATGAGCGCAAAGGCAAACCAAGCAAATGTCATTTGCATAGAAGCCGCGTGGCGTTACGCCTGGCTTTCAGCGCATGAGCATTTACCCGATGAAAGAAAAACCTGCGTGCGCGTCATTTGCTACGCATAAATCGTTAGAAGGCGCGGCACGCGAAGTGCCTATAGTCGGAAGCTTCACAACGACCATTTCACACGCTCCATGAATCACATCGTTCGACTTCTGCGCCTTCCGATCGCCAGCGCATCGCTTGCCGTCGCCGCCATGCTCGCTTTCACATCCCCTGCGACGCAGGCGGAAACGCGCGAGGTCGTCATCGGCTATCAGGACATGGTGGTGCCGTGGCGCTATGCGCAGGCGAGCGGCGCCGTCGAGAAAGCCACCGGCTACAAGGTCACCTACCGCAAGCTCGGCAGCGGCGCCGACGTGATCCGCGCGCTCGCTTCGGGCTCGATCCAGGTTGGTGAAGCGGGCTCGAGTCCGATCGCAGCCGGACTGTCGCAAGGCGTCGACCTGTCGCTCTTCTGGATCCTCGACAACATCAACGACGCCGAAGCGCTCGTCGTGCGCAATGGCTCGGGCGTCACGAAGCTCGCTGACCTGAAGGGCAAGACGCTCGGCGTGCCGTATGTGTCGACGTCGCATTTCCATGCGCTCGTCGCGCTGCAGCAGGCGGGTGTCGATCCGTCGTCGGTGAAGATCGTCAATCTGCGGCCGCCCGAAGTAGCCGCGGCGTGGGAGCGCGGCAACATCGACGCGACCTACATCTGGGACCCGGTGCTCGCCAAGGTCAAGCAGAACGGCAAGGTCTTGATCACGTCCGGCGAAGTGGCGAAGGACACCGGCAAGGCGACCTTCGACGGTATCGTCGCGTCGCGCAAGTTCGCGCAGGACAATCCCGCGTTCCTCGCCGGCTTCGTGAAAGTGCTCGCCGATACCGATGCGCAGTATCGCGATCACAAAGCCGACTGGACCGCCGGCTCGAAGCAGGTGCAGGCGGTCGCGCAGGAGTCGGGCGCCGCGCCGGCCGACGTCCCCGCAAGCCTCGCGCTCTACGCATTCCCGACCGCGGGCGAACAGGCATCGCCGACCTGGCTCGGCGGCGGCCAGCAATCGGGCGCCGCGAAATCGCTGACGGCGACCGCACAGTTCCTCAAGCAGCAGGGCACGATCCAGAACGTGCTTGCGGACTATTCGACCGGCGTCGATCCGCGCTTCGCGCAGCAGGCCGCGAAATGACGTCGCTGTCCATCCGCAATCTCGGCGTGACCTACGAAGGCGCGAGCACGCCCGCGCTCGAAGGTGTCGATCTGCAGATCGGCAGCGGCGAGTTCGTCGTCGCGCTCGGTGCGTCGGGATGCGGAAAGACCACGCTGCTGAACTGCCTCGCCGGCTTTCTCGAACCGACCGAGGGCGCTGCGTCGCTCAACGGCGAGCCGATCATCGGGCCGGGCGCGGAGCGTGGCGTGGTGTTCCAGAAGCACGCGCTGATGCCGTGGCTCGACGTGCTAGACAACGTCGCGCTCGGTTTGCGCTTTCGCGGCGTCAGCCGGGCGAAGCGCCACGAGATCGCGCGTCGCACGCTCGCGCTCGTCGGCCTCGCGCAGCACGAGCATGCGAAGGTCTATGCGTTGTCGGGCGGGATGCAGCAGCGCGTGGGGATCGCGCGCGCGCTCGCGAGCGATCCCGAAGTGCTGCTGATGGACGAACCGATGGGCGCGCTCGACGCCCTCACGCGCGAAAACGTGCAGGAACTCGTGCTCGATGTCTGGGCGCGCACGGGCAAGACGGTGTTCTTCATCACGCACAGCGTCGAGGAGGCGCTCTTCCTGGCGACGCGGCTCGTCTTGATGACGCCGGGTCCGGGCCGCATCGAAGAGGTGCACGAATTGCCGTTCTCGCGCGAATACGTGCGTGATCGCGATGCGCGCGCGGTCAAGTCGTCGCCGGCGTTCATCGAATGGCGCGAGCGTCTGACGCGCCGTCTGCATCGTCCCGTGACGGAGGCCGTGTGACGGAATCCGTTCAGGACGCGCCGTTGCCGCATGCGGCGACAACCACTAAACCTCGCGCTGGCCGCCCGAGACGCGGCAGGCGCTATCGCGGCATGCCGGGCGCCGGTCCGACGGCCGTGCCGAGCATCGCATGCGTCGTGGCGCTCGCCGCGCTCTGGTGGGCCGCGACGCATTTCCACTGGCTGCCGCCGCTCTTTCTGCCCTCGCCCGAGGCCGTATGGCGCGCCTTCGTCGATGCCGTGCACGGGCGCCTTCAGGGCGGCCTGCCGCTGTCCGAGCATCTGCTCTGGAGCGCGCTTCGTGTGTTCGGTGCCTTTGCTCTCGCCGTCGTGACGGCGGTGCCCATCGGCATCCTGATGGGCGTCAGCCGGATCGCGCGCGGCGTGCTCGATCCGCCGCTCGAGTTCTATCGGCCGCTGCCGCCGCTGGCTTACCTGCCGCTCGTCGTAATCTGGTTCGGCATCGACGAGACCGCGAAGATCGTCGTGATCTGGCTTGCCTGCTTCGCGCCGATCGCGATGGCCGCGCGGGCCGGCGTGAAGAGCGCGACCGCCGAGCAGGTGAATGCCGCGTGGTCGCTCGGCGCAAACTTCCGGCAGGTGGTCTGGCACGTGGTGCTGCCCGCCGCGCTGCCCGAGATTCTGACCGGATTGCGCATCGCGGTCGGCTTCGGCTGGACGACGCTCGTCGCGGCGGAGATGGTCGCCGCGACCGCGGGACTCGGGCAGATGGTGCTTAATGCGTCGAGCTTTCTGCGCACCGACGTCGTGGTGATGGGGATCGTGCTGATTGGTTTGATCGCGTGGGTCTTCGACTTCGGCATGCGGGTGCTGGAGCGGCGACTGGTACCGTGGAAGGGGCGATGACGGCTGATTGCCGCTTCATACGCCGATCAACCGCCCAACGCGATGATCGCCATCGTCAGCAGGACGCCCAGCACGACCATCGCGAAACCCGCCTTCCAGCCGCCCCAGCCGGCATAGCTTCCGAGGGCGAGGCCACAGCCGAGCAGCATCGCAAGCGTGAGCACTCGCGAAACGAGCAAGGCGGTCGGAACGTGCCCGATGACGACGAACGGCACGGCAACCGGGAACGTCGAGAGGACGATGATCGTGAAGATGCCGGCGGCCGCGACGAAGTCGTCACGGACGAAGCGTGGTCGGTCGGGTAAGCCCTCGGCCTCGGCGAGGCGTCTGCGGACGGGTTCGAGTTCAGCGTCGGTGACCAGCGCCCTCAGCGACTTGGGCAAGGCGTCGCGCAGCGCGCGCACGCCGGCCGCGGGATCGGGCTCGTTCCTGACGGCAAGCGCGAGTGAGAGCCGCCTTCCGCGATTCGTGAGCGTACGTATCAGGTACATGACGGCGTCGGCGAGCCCCCATGCGAGGTTGCAGCCCAGCGCCGTGTAGAGCATCTTTCGCCCGGCATCCCCGCCGCTCGTCGCCGCCGATACCGTGCCGACGAACGTCAACGCCATGAACAGCCCGAAGCACAACTCCGAGACCCGATCGACCGTATCGAGCACAGGCTCTCGTGTTTCGGATTCATCCACGCGTGGTGACTTGCTCACTGACATCGCTCGATACCCTCCTCAATACGCGGCCAATTCGCACTCAGGATCGGGCAAGAGTGATCCTCACGGCGGGGGTCTTCCAGATGCGTTCGCAATATTCTCTGATTGCGCGATCCGAAGAGAACTTGCCCGAGCGTGCCGTATTCAGGATCGACATGCGCGTCCATCGCCGCGTGTCGTGCCAGGCCGCGCTCACGCGATCCTGGCACGCGACGTAATCGGCATAATCCGCGAGCACCAGGAACGGATCGGCATGCAGCAGGTTATCGACGAGCGGACGGAACACATCCGGATCACCGCGCGAGAAGTGTCCGCTGGCGATGAGGTCCAGCACTTCCCGCAAGCCGTCGTCCGCTTGCGCCCGCTCCGCCGGACGATATCCTTCGCGCTTGACCTGCTCGACCTGCGCGGCCGAAAGTCCGAACAGGAAGAAGTTCTCCGCGCCCACTTCCTCGCGGATCTCGACGTTCGCTCCATCGAGCGTTCCGATCGTCAGCGCGCCGTTCATCATGAACTTCATGTTGCCCGTACCCGATGCCTCCTTGCCCGCCGTCGAGATCTGCTCGGACAGGTCCGCAGCGGGATAGACGCTGTGCGCGTTCTTCACGTTGAAGTCCGGGAAGAACACCACCTTCAACCGCCCGCCAATCTGCGGATCGTCATTCACGACTTCGGCCACGCCCGTGATCAGCCGAATGATGAGCTTTGCCATCGCATAACCCGGCGCCGCCTTTCCGCCGAACACGAAGCAGCGCGGCGCGCCAGCAAGCCGGGGATCACGTCGCAAACGCTGATAGAGACCGATGATGTATAGCGCGTTCAGATGCTGTCGCTTGTACTCGTGGATGCGCTTGACCTGAATATCGAACAATGCAGCTGGATCGACGACGATATCTGTCCTCTCTTGAATCAGCCGCGCCAGCGCCTCCTTGTTCGACTGCTTGACCTTTTGCCACCGGTCCTGGAATGACGCGTCGTCGGCGTGCGCTTCCAGGGCCTTGAGTCGCGTGAGATCGGTGACCCATCCTGAGCCGATCGTCTCGTCAAGGAGACGGGCGAGGCCCGGATTGCTCAGCGTCATGAAGCGGCGCGGCGTCACGCCGTTCGTCACGTTGCAGAACCGATCGGGCCACACGTCCGCGAAATCGCGCATGACAGTCTGCTTCAGCAATTCGGAATGCAACGCGGCCACACCATTGACGGCATGGCTGCCGATCGTCGCGAGGTTCGCCATGCGCACTTTCCTGTCGCCGGCTTCGTCGATGAGGGACATTCGTTTTACGCGCTCATCATCGCCCGGAAAGCGCTGACGGATCTCGTCCAGGAAGCGGCGATTGATCTCGTAGATGATTTCGAGCAAGCGCGGCAGCAGTCTTTGAAAGAGCGGCAGTCCCCAGGTTTCGAGCGCTTCGGGCAACAACGTATGGTTCGTATAGGCGAACGTGGATCGCGTGATTTCCCACGCTTCATCCCATGGCAGTTGCCGCTCGTCGACGAGCAAGCGCATCAGCTCCGCGACGGCGATGGACGGGTGCGTGTCGTTCAACTGCGCCGCAAAGACTTCGCCGAAGCGATTCACCGGCTTGCCCTTCAGCTTGAGCAGCCGCAGCATGTCCTGCAACGAACAGGAAACGAAGAAGTACTGTTGCGCGAGACGCAGGCGCTTTCCGGATTCAGGCTCGTCGTTCGGATAGAGCACCTTGGATAGCGTTTCGGATATCACCTTCTCCTGCACGGCCTGATAGTAGTCGCCGGCGTTGAAGTCCTTGAGGTCGAACGATTCAACCGCCTCGCTCTTCCACAGCCTCAAGGTGTTGCATGTGGAGACGAGATAGCCCTGCATCGGCATGTCGCATGCGACGCCCTTGACCTGACGCGTCGGTATCCAGCGCACGCGCAGGTGACCCTGCTCATCGGTCTCGTTTTCGGTGTGCCCGCCGAAGCCGACATAGAAGCTCACGTCAGGCCGCACGATCTCCCATGCGTTGCCTTTTTGCAGCCACTTGTCGGTGACTTCCACCTGCCAGCCGTCGCGAATCTCCTGGTCGAAGATGCCGAATTCGTATCGAATGCCGTAGCCGATTGCGGGTATTTCAAGCGTCGCCAGCGAGTCCATGTAACAGGCGGCAAGCCGCCCCAGCCCGCCATTGCCGAGGCCGGGTTCCTCTTCCAGCGCAAGCAGTGCGTCGAGATCCTGATCGAGCGCCTGCAAGGCCGCGCGTGCCTCCGTTTCGAGGCCGAGGTTCACCAGATTGTTGCCGAGCTGCGGACCGATCAGAAACTCGGCCGAGAGATAACAAGCGATCCGCACCTCACGCGAAAGGTAGGTATGCGCCGATGCCACCCACCGCGCGAGCAGCCGGTCGCGCACGGTGTAGGCGAATGCCATGTACCAGTCGTGCGGCGTCGCGACGCCGGGGTAACGGCCTTGCAGGCAGATGAGGTTGTCGAGGATGCCGCGTTGCAGCGAGCCACGATCCAGACCACTGCGCGCAGGATCGGAGCAGGGCGAGGCGTTGGTGGGGGAGTCGTCCATGCTTGGGCCCTCGGGATACCCGGGCGCCGCGCTGAGCATCGTCGCTCGATTACCATCATGCACGCGCATCGGGTTGATGGGTTCGAAGCTGATGTTTTTTATGCGCTTCAGAACACGGCACCAGTCCTTCCCTCAAGCAAGCTTATGTTAAAGCGCGCCGATTGCAAGCATGCTCCGGCATGCGTAATCCGGATTCGCGTCTGCGGCAATGCCGGAACGCTTTCTTTCATTGGAGACCCGCGCGTATCGGGCGTTACCCGACGATTGCGCGGACTGACCGTGTTGCGCAGCACGACGTCACGATACGGTTCCGGCATCGCAAGGATCGCGTGCATCGTTACTCTGATTGCCCAGCATGCATCGTCCGGCGCGGCATTCCTCGGGTTCGACATATACGCCTCGTAACGCGCGACGTTCGCCTCCGTGTTGTCCAGCTCGATCAGCAACGCGTTGTTCAGGCTCGTTTGCGCATCGGCGGATTGCTGCGGCGTGGGTACGTCGAGAGGCGCGTTCGATGCGGACGCGCGAATGGCGTCGAGCAGCATCCGGAAGTATTCGTCGATGTCCGTTTCCGACATCTCGCCAAGGCTCACGTGGTTCACGACCTCGCTCATATCGTTCAACCCAAAGCAGTCGGTCGGGACGAGCGTGTCGAGGAACCTGGTGATCAGCGTGACGTATTGCAGGCGTCGCGGCGGCGCAAGACGCGCGAGCCCGTCCGCGACGAGGTCGGAGCGGGACTGCGCGCCGAGGAAAAGCGCCCTCGTTTGCTGCATGTTGCTTGTGATCGTCGGGTCGTGATGGATCCGCTCGACCCACGCGACGATCAACTTCGCCTTGCTCGACCCGGGCTCGATGCCGTTCTCCATTAGCATCTCGTCATAGACAGATCGTTGCGGAACCAGCAACGCAGACGACGACATTGCTAGCAAGATCGAACCGTTGGGCCGCAAGTCTTGCGCATAGCGGATTGCGGCATCGGCGAGCGATGCGCCGGCCAGCTCGCCAAGGCATGCCGCCACGCAGGCGACGATGGCTTTCATGGCCCCTCCACGCCCGCCGGGGAATGTATTTAAACGCGTAGTCAGGCTGCTCGTCGCCGTCGGGTTCTTGGGCCGAACCCCGACGGATCATCTATTAATCTAGATCAAGCACCGCAAAAGACAATCGGCTGTTCCAGCGCACATCACACAGCGCCCTGCATACTCTCGATCACATCGGCCACCGAGGCGCGTCGCCCGATCTGCCCGACGCGTTCTTCGAGACCTTCAGCGCGCAACATGTCCCTCACTTCGGCATGCGCCGACACGATTCGCATATCGATGCCCGCGGCATGCAGTTCCGCGTGCACAGCAGCCAGCATGCGCGCGCCTGCAAGATCGACGATGGGCGTCGTGGACAGATCGAAGATCACCAGCCTGAGCGGCACTTCCGTCGAGCCAACTCTCTGTCGAACCACAGCTCTCACATGCTCGACGTTGAAATAAAGCAGCGACGCCTCGACGCGAAATGCCAGCACGCCCGCGACAGGCTCGTTCTCCGGATGGCGCTCGATGTCCGAGAAAATGCGCGTCCCTGGAATACGGCCGAGCACGGCAACATGCGGGCGCGCGGCGCGCCGGATCAGCAGCAGCATAGAAACCAGCACGGCAACGATGACGCCCTTGAGAATCCCGAGCAGCAGCACGGCCGCGAAGGCGACCATCGATACGCTGAACTCGAAACGGCTGACGCGCCAAACGTGACGCATTTCGCCGACGTCGATCAGGCCCTTGACGGCAACCAGCACGATGGCCGCGAGGACGACGTTCGGCAGATTCGCCAGCAGTCCGGTGAGGAACATCAGGCACAAGCCGATGGTGACCGACGCGAATACCAGCGCAAGCGGCGACTTCGCGCCTGCCTTGTCGTTGACCGATGACTGCGACAGCCCGCCCGCGACCGGATAAGCCTGAAACAGTCCCGCCGCCAGATTCGCCGCGCCCAGTCCGAGCAACTCCTGCCGCGAATCGATTTCGTAGCCGTGCGCCTGCGCCAACGCGCGCGCGGCTGACACACTCTCGACATACGAAAGCAGCAGGCATGCGAAAGCCAGCGGAATAACGCCGTCCACGTCGCGCGCGCGCAATCCGGGCAAACGGAACTCGGGCAAGCCCTGCGGCAACGCGCCGACCACGCTGAACCCAAGCGACCGCAACGACGTAACCGACAGCACGATGATCGAAACCACTACGACGAGCAGCGCAACGGGACGGCCTGGCAAGAACTTCTCTCCGAGCAGCAACACGGCGAGCGCCACCATGCCGAACGCGAACACCGCGAGGTTGGTCGCGGGGAGCTGTCCGGCGAGCGTGGCGATGCGCTCGAAAAAGTGGTCGCCGCCTCCCTTCACCCCGAAAAGCTTCGGCAGTTGCGTCAGGGCGATGGTCAGCGCAGCGCCGGCCTTGAAGCCGAGCAATATCGTTTCGCTGATGAAGTTAACGAGCGAACTCATGCGCAAGAGCCACGCGAGGACGCACATGCCGGCCATGATCACGGCGGTCAGCGCCGCGATCGACGCCCAGCGTCCGGGATCGCCCGCGGCCATGCCCGCGACCGAGACACCGACGAGCAGGGAGATCGCGGAGGTTGGCCCAATCGCGAGTTGTCGCGACGATCCGAACAGCGCGTAGAACGGACCACCGACCAGATAGCAGTAGACGCCGTACTGCGGCGGCAGCCCGGCGAGCGAGGCGTACGCGAGCGAAACCGGGATGCCGTAGGCGGCGAGCGTCACGCCCGCGACGGCATCGCGCGCGAGCCACTGCGGCCGATAGAGCCTGAGCCATTGCGCGGGAGGAAACATCGCTTGCCCCGGATTCCCTGCCTGGAGAAACGCTCGATGATTCGAATCGCGGCCATAAGAGCTGGAGCAATGCGATCGACAACGCTCCCTTCCTGCTGAGTCATGTTTTGAATGACCGCATCGTCAGTTCTATACCATTCGACCGGGGCATTCAAGCGAACCGTATTCGTTTTAGGCCGGGCCGTGTACTCTTGCCATTCGACGTCTCCCGGATTGCAGCGATCGTCCACACGAGGTGCGCGATGATTTCATGCACGTTGATTCGTTGCCTGGTTCAGCCGAATCGTCTGGAATTATTTGCACGTTTCCTGCGGCAGGCGTCTGTCGCGTATTGCATCGCGTTCGCGTCCGCCCTACTGTCAACCGAATGCGGCGCCCAGGCCGCTCCTCCGCTCTCGAACCGCACCGTGATAGGCGGCGACGTCAAGGACCACGCCGACGCCGTGCTGTCGCTCATGACCTACACTACCGTTCCCGACGTCACCACCAGTTCCCTCTCGATCAACAGCGGCGCGACCGGCAACCCTGGCTTCGGTCAGACCCAGCTCGGCGGCGGCTTCGTGCTGAGCAAATCGTTCCCACTCTATCTCGAGGGCACGCTCGCATACAGTCGCTACGACCCGACGTTCGTCGCATCGGACGGCATACAGCAGCGCCCGCTTCCAGTGAAGTGGAACTCGTTCAGCACAACGGTCGGTGTCGGCTGGAACTTCCCGATCACCGATGAACTGGCGATACGCCCTATCCTTAACGGCGTGATCGGCCGCGTTGCGAGCGACTTGAGGGTGGCGCAGTCGGTCGTCAACCACGTCACCGACAGCAACCTCCAGTTCCTCGAAGACGGCGTGCTCAACGCCTATGGATACGGAGGCTCGCTCATGCTGGATTTCGAGCATTACCGCGAGAACTACGAGATCGACGTCGAATTGCGGGCCACCGACATCCATCTGCAGAGCTTCGGCGGCTCGTCTCAGGCGGTTCATGGAACGGCCGACGCGCAGCAACTGAGCCTGTGGGCACGCTGGCGCGCGCCTACAGGCTGGCATGCGCTCGACAAGCCGGTTCGCTACGTGCTCGAAACCGCGTATTCGCAATATTTCGGCGACAGCGCCGGCGTGCTTGGCTTCAACAACCTCACGTCGCTCGGGGTCGGTCTGGAACTCGACAGCAGCAAGTACCCGGTCGTGATCACGAGGACGCGCGCGATGGTCCGATACGTGTTCGGACACAACGTGCACGGCGTATCGTTCGGGTTCGCAGTGAGCTTCTAGCGCTCAGGCTAACAGGGCAAACGTTCGCGATGTCGAAAAGACATACCAGCGGAATCGCTTGCGACAAACGCCGCAGCCTCACTCGGGCCTGATCCCGTCTCTCGCACCGGATTGCCGGGCGACAGCCGAAACGCGCGGTGGCGGAAGGAGCGCCGGCGCGCTGACAGGTGTAATAACCGCGTGTTAGCTTCACCCCTTTTCTCAACTTCCTATTACCGGGGAATCCGTGGATCTTTTGCTACTGATCAAAGCTGCAATCATGGGCGTCGTGGAAGGGCTAACCGAGTTCCTGCCCATTTCCTCGACGGGCCACCTGATACTCGCAGGCTCGCTGCTGCACTTCACGAGCGAGAAGGCCAAGGTGTTCGATATCGCAATCCAGACCGGCGCGATCTTCGCCATCATCCTTTTCTACTGGCGCCGTCTCGCCGACACCGCCGCTGGCATCCGCGCCGACGCGAAAGCGCGGCGTTTCGTGCTGAACGTGCTGATCGCGTTTCTGCCGGCCGTGGTCATCGGTTTGCTGGCGGGCAAAGCGGTCAAGGCCCATCTCTTTACGCCGACGGTCGTGGCGACGTCGTTCATCGTCGGCGCGATCGTCATTCTGTGGGCCGAGCGCCGGCCCGCCAGCGCGACGCGCGTATTTTCAGTGGATGACATGTCGCCGCTCGATGCGCTCAAGGTCGGGCTGATGCAGTGCCTGGCGCTCGTGCCGGGCGTGAGTCGTTCGGGTTCGACCATTATCGGCGGCATGCTGTTCGGCCTGAGCCGCAACACGGCAACGGAGTTCAGCTTCTTTCTGGCGATCCCCACGCTGATCGGCGCCGGCGTGTACAGCCTGTACAAGGAACGGCATCTGCTGTCGGTCGGTGACGTGCCGCTCTTTGCCGTCGGGCTCGTGTTTTCGTTCATCAGCGCGTGGGTGTGCGTGCGCTGGCTGCTGCGCTATGTCGCGACGCATAACTTCGTGCCGTTCGCGTGGTATCGGATCGCGTTCGGGATCGCGGTGCTGTTGACGGCGCACTTCGGGCTCGTCGATTGGGCGGATTGAGCTTCCGACGCTCGATATCGTCAGTGACGACGATTCCGGATCGTGGAAACGATGCATTTTGCGCGATCCGACAAATCCTGTGACGCGGCTCGCCGTCGCCGCGTTGCGGGAAAGGGTCGGAGACCGTGATGTTTCTCTACAGCATCGCGCGTCAATCGGTCTGAAGCGACTCGATCAGATTCTTGCGCAGCGTCACGATCGCCTTCTGCACTTTCGCGAACTCCTCGGGCGCGAGGCCAGTCGCCTCGACGAGGTCCTTCCTGAAGCCTTTTTCGCGCAGCCGTCGGCCAATTTTTGTGAGGCTGACCCGCACTTGTCGTTCGTCTTCCGGATCGCGCTGCCTTTCCAGATAACCCATTGCCTCAAGTTTCTTCAGGATCGGCGTGAGCGTGTTGGATTCGAGAAAGAGCTTCTCTCCCAGGCCGCCGACGGTCTGGTTGTCTTCTTCCCACAGCGCAATGATCGTGATGTATTGCGTGTAGGTCAGCCCGAGTTCCTCGAGAATCGGCTTGTAGGCCTTGCCGAACGCCAGGTTCGCGGAATAGACCGCGAAGCAGAGGAAATCGGAAAGCATCACGTTCGCGGGCGCCGCCTGATCCTTGTTTTTCATCTGCATCCTCTCTGGCTGAAGACCAACGTCTCGCATGCAAGACGATATATCGCATGCAAGACGATGTATCGCATGCAAGACGATGTATCGCATGCAAGACGATGTATCGCATGCGATTATATCGCGAATGACGCGAGACGAGGACTGCAGCCAACCATCGCTTAAGCTGACTTGACCGGAAGTTTCCAGCCCGGCCGGACGAAGTGGCACGTATATCCGTCGGGAAGGCGTTCCAAATAGTCCTGATGTTCCGGCTCGGCCTCCCAGAACGGGCCTGCAGGAACGATCTCGGTCACGACCTTGCCGGGCCAGAGATCGGAGGCATCGACGTCGGCGACGGTGTCCAGGGCCACTTGCTTCTGCTCATCGTTGAGATAGAAGATGGCCGAACGGTAGCTCGCTCCGATGTCGTTGCCCTGGCGGTTCTTTGTCGTCGGATCATGGATCTGGAAGAAGAATTCCAGGATCCGGCGATAGCTTATCTGGCTGGGATCGAACACGATCTCGATGCCTTCGGCGTGCGTGCCGTGGTTGCGGTAGGTGGCGTTGGGAACGTCGCCGCCCGTGTAGCCCACGCGCGTGGACAACACGCCGGAGTAGCGCCGCAGCAGGTCCTGCATGCCCCAGAAGCAGCCGCCGGCCAGGATGGCGGTTTCGGTTTGCGTCGTCATTTCAATTCTCTCCAAGAGTGGCGTATAGCCGAAAAACCGTTGCAAGGTGAATCGATTCGTCGTTCGATACGATAGCTGGAATTCCCTTCCCTTGCTGCGTGGCGGAGCGAAGGACGCTCGCCTCAGGCGGGCATGCGATACAGCGCGCCGAGCTTGTTGCCGTCCGGATCGCGCAGATAGGCGAGATAGAGCCCTGCGCCACGCGCGCCGGGTGGGTCCTCTTCCGATTTGCCGCCATTGGCGACCCCGGCGGCATGCCAGAGATCGACCTGATCCGGCGACTGGCAGGTAAAGCCGATCGTGCCGCCGTTGGCATGCGTGGCCGGCGCGCCATCGCGTGGGCGGGTGATGATGAAAAGGCCCTCCTCGTCGCGATAAACGTAGCGCAGACCCTGACCGAGGTCGTCAAAACCTTCCTCATAACCGAGCGCACCCAGCACGGCATCGTAGAACTGCTTCGCTTTTTCCAGGTCGTTCGTGCCGACCGCTACATGACTGAACATTGCTTGCTCGTTCCTTTGGTGAATAAATCGTGACCCGTCCGGTGCCGTGACCGGCGCGATCTAGTGACGTGAATAGAGAGCGTCGCGCTGAGTCACGGTGACACGACTCCCAGTCTGCGACCGGCCGATGGCAACGCCGCCATAAGCCGATTGCGCACCGGCAGCGTCGTCACGCTCGGCGGCGAGCGTTTGCACGCTCTGACCGCGTTGCGTTGCGGGCGCGCCGATCGATGGCGTGTAGAAAGGTGCCGGACCATAGCCGCTGGCGAAAGCAGGAGCGGCGGCAGAAACCGAAAGTGCGACGAGCAGCGCAGCGATAAGTTTGGTCTTCATGATGTAAGTCCTCGAAAAGATTGAGAGGTGCGGGCCTTGCCGCATCAAGCCGTAATGACGTTCAAAGCGACGTCGATATTCCCGCGCACGGCCTTCGAATACGGGCAGATCTGATGCGCCGAGTGTGCGATCGCCTCGGCGACGTCCTGCGCCACGCCCGGTACGCGGACGGTGAACTGCGCGCCGAGAAACCAGCCGGGACCAGTCTGGCCGACGTCGACCTGAATATCTACGGAAGCGTCAGGCGGCAGCGTGACCTTCTTCAGCGACGCCGCGATGCCGAGCGCGCTGATGTAACAGGCCGACCAGGCGCCGGCGAACAATTGCTCGGCGGTCGGATGCGGTTCGGCCGCGATGAACTGGTGGTTTTGCCCGCCCGGCGCCGACAGCCTGATGTCGACGACGCCGTGCTCGCCGCGCTGGGCGTCGGGGTCGCGGTTGATCGTGGTGTGGGTGTTGCCCGAGAAGATGACTTTTTCGATCTTGGTCATGATGGATTTCCTTGATGGATGGCGGATTGTACGTCTTTTGCTCGCATGCGTTTAGATCGCATGCGACGCATAATGAACGAAGAAATCAGCGATGTCAATCGCATGCGATTTAATCGCGCGATAGGTTTGATAGCCGGAAGAGACACGTAGTGCCGCTATGAACCGAGCGTTATACGTCTGATGAAAAAGCGCTTTGGCGAGAGTTACGCACGGGAACATGCCTTGCGCTGTCGGCGCACATTACGCTTGCGCAGGCAAAGGCGTTCGCATCGGCGCTGATGAAGGGCGATCCGAATCAGGGCAACGTCATCATCGATATGGCGGAAACTAGCTGGCGTGATCGATCGCCTCGCGATAGACGTCCGCGATCTGTGCGGCCACGACGTCCAAATCGAAGCGTGAGCGCGCATAGCGGATGCAGCTTGTGTGATCGGGAAGCGCGATGCGGCCAAGCAGCGCGTCGGTGAGCGCGGCGCCGAGCGCCTCGGCTCCGCTTCGTTCGAGCACGAGATCCGGGCTCAGCGGAGCAACGGCCTCCGGCAGCCCGCCGACCGGCGTCACGAGCACCGGCGTGCCGGACGCCAGCGACTCGATGGTCGTCAGGCCGAAGCCTTCCAGCGCGACCGTCGGAACGATGGACATGTTCGCGGCGCGATACCACGTCGGCAACGATTCCTCGCTGACGAACCCGGCCATGCGAACGTGATCCGTCAAGCCGCGTTCCTCGATGCGCGCTTGCAACGCGGACGCGAGCGGCCCCTTGCCCGCGATCACGAGTAGCACGTCGGTCACGGACTGGCGAACGCTCGCGATCGCATCGATCAGGTCCTCGATGCCCATGCGCGACACAAGGCGGCGCACGCACAGCACGATCGGTCGGTCTTGCGGGAGATTTAGCGTGTCCCGCGCCGTCCGACGATCGACGCCGATGTCGAAACGCGCGACATCGACGCATCCCGGGACGATGCGGATCGTGCGTTCGTCGACACCGTATCGCGTCAAAATCTTCCCATAGGCGTTGGAGAGCACGATGTATCGCGTGCCATGCCGGTACGTATAGTCCTCGAGCGCGCGATAGATCCTGACCCGCAGCATGTGCTCGTTTTCGCGAGCGGCCTCTTCAGACCACGGCCCGTGAAAGTGGATCACCTTCGGCACGCCGTTGAACATGCGCAGAATCGGCGCGGCATACAAAACGAAATGCGCCGCGACGACATCAGGCATCCGTTCGCTGCGCAGTTGTAGCGCCGAGCGCCGCAAAGCGAGGATGCGCTTGAGCATCGGCATGTCCGGCGTAGCGAACGGCGTCACGACGCCAAGCGTCGATGCCCTGACCTTCTCACTCGCTGCCACCAGCGCGCGCACGCTGACGCCTTGCGCGGGCAAGGTCTGCACGAGCGCTTTGACCATGCGTTCCATTCCACCGGGGCTCTCGTCGAACCAGTTCATGCCGATCTGCAACGAGTCGATCTGCGAAGCGTGTGCACGGATCGCCACCGGCGCCTCTGGAGCAACAGTCGACGTGTTCGAATCATTCATACGATTGCCCCGTTGTCTTTCGATGTGGTGACGCTTTGCCCGGTCATCTTACTTGACTAAAGGTTTATATAACGCGTACCCGCGTGCATTCTTCATTCGTTTGTAAGTCTCATGTCCCTTTTCTGACCGTTCTGCCATTTTGGCGTCGGGTAGGCGTTGGGGCTCGCGTTCTACCATCCGTGAACCCTCCGACGCATGCCCGGCCACTGCCGCGGCGCGCTCCCCGTCCAACTTCGCTGATTGCCGATCTTTCGCCCCAAGCTCCAATGTGGATAGTCAACGTTGCGCTCAAGCGGCCATACACGTTCATCGTGATGGCCATCCTGATCCTGCTGGCAACACCTTTCGTGTTGCTGACGACGCCCGTTGATGTCCTCCCCGACATCAACATCCCGGTCGTGAGCATCATCTGGAATTACACGGGTCTCTCGTCGGAGGACATCGCCAACCGCATCACGTCCGTCAACGAGCGCAGCCTGACGACGACGGTGAACGACATCGAGCATATCGAATCGCAGTCGCTGCCCGGCATCGCGATCATCAAGCTCTTCCTGCAACCGACCGCGAACATCCAGACTGCCATCGCGCAAACGGTCGCCGTCGAACAGGCGCAGTTGAAGCAGATGCCCGCGGGCGCCACGCCGCCGCTCGTGATCAGCTATTCGGCGTCGAGCATTCCTGTGATCCAGTTGGGGCTGTCCAGCCCGAAGCTCTCCGAGCAGGATCTCAACGATACGGCGCTCAACTTCCTGCGCCCGCAGTTGATCACGATCCCGGGCGCCGCTGTGCCCTACCCTTATGGCGGCAAGACGCGCCTCATCTCCGTCGATCTCGACACGCGCGCACTGCTTGCAAAAGGTCTGACGCCGTCCGACGTCGTAAGCGCGGTGAATACGCAGAACCTGATCCTGCCGACCGGCACCGCGAAGATCGGGCCGAAGGAATACACGATCGACATGAACGGTTCACCGGGGACCGTGGCGGGCCTGAACGACATTCCCGTGCGCACGGTGAACGGCGCGACCACGTACCTGCGCGAAGTGGCGCACGTGCGCGACGGTTTCTCGCCGCAGACCAACATCGTGCGCCAGGACGGCCATCGCGGCGTGCTGATTTCGATTCTGAAGAACGGCAGCGCCTCGACGCTTTCCATCGTGAGCACGTTGCGCGGACTGTTGCCGGGTGCGCGTGCCGCGTTGCCGCCTGACCTGAACATCACACCGCTCTTCGACCAGTCGGTGTTCGTGAAGGCATCGATCCAGGGGGTTGTACGCGAAGCGCTGATCGCCGCCGCGCTGACGGCCGCGATGATCCTGCTCTTTCTCGGCAACTGGCGCAGCACCTGCATCATCGCGGTATCGATTCCGCTGTCGATTCTGTCGTCGCTGCTCGCGCTGCATGCGCTCGGGCAGACGATCAACATCATGACGCTCGGCGGTCTTGCGCTCGCGGTGGGTATCCTCGTCGACGACGCGACAGTGACCATCGAGAATATCGAGCGGCACCTGCATTTGGGTACGAACCTGCACGACGCGATTCTCGAAGGCGCGGGCGAGATCGCGGTCCCGGCGCTCGTATCGACGCTTTGCATCTGCATCGTGTTCGTGCCGATGTTCTTCCTGACCGGCGTCGCGCGGTATCTGTTCGTGCCGCTCGCGGAGGCGGTCGTGTTCGCGATGCTCGCGTCCTACGTGCTCTCGCGCACGCTCGTGCCGACGCTCGCGATGCTGCTGATGGGCCACGCGCACAAGCCCGACTCGAACGCGAAGCAAGGACTCTTTACGCGTCTCTACAAGCGCTTCGATCGCGGCTTCGAAAAAATGCGCGCGGGCTACATCGTCATTCTGAGCAGCCTGCTCGTGCGGCGGCGTCTCTTCGGGACACTCTTCCTCGGCTTTTGCCTGCTGACGTCGGGGCTCGTCTTCGTGCTCGGTGAAGATTTCTTTCCGAGCGTCGATGCGGGCGACATCCGCCTTCACATGCGCGCGCCGACCGGCACGCGGATCGAGGAAACTGCGCGCCTTGCCGACGAAGTGGAAAAAGTGGTGCGCGAAGTCGTGCCCGCGACGCAGCTTGCCACCGTGCTCGACAACCTCGGCCTGCCCTATAGCGGCATCAACCTCTCGTACAGCAACGCGGGCACGATCGGCACGCTCGACGGCGAAATCCAGTTGGCGCTGACCGAGGACCACGCGCCGACGCAGACCTACGTCGACAAGTTGCGCGCGATCCTTCCGCAACGCTTTCCGGGCGTCGAGTTCTTCTTTCAACCCGCCGACATCGTCACGCAGATCCTGAACTTCGGCCTGCCCGCCGCCATCGACGTGCAGATTTCCGGCGCGAACCAGCAAGCCAATTTCGAAGTAGCGAGCAAGCTGATGAAAGCGGTGCGCATGATTTCGGGCACGGTCGATACGCACATCCAGCAAAAGCTCGACGAGCCGACGATCAGCCTACAGATGGATCGCACCCGGCTTCAGCAACTCAACCTGAGCGCAGCCAACGTCGCGCAGAACGTGCTCATATCGCTCTCCGGCAGTTCGCAGACGGCGCCCGCGTTCTGGCTCAACCCAAAGAACGGCGTCGAATACACGCTCGCGATCCAGACGCCGCAGTACCAGGTCGGATCGATCGACGAATTGCTGCGCACGCCCGTGTCAGGTACGGCGAGCGGCCAGCCCCAACTGCTCGGCAATCTCGTGCGCCTGCAGCCGAAATCCGAATTCGCGGTCGTCACGCACTACAACATCCGGCCTGTCATCGATCTGTTCGTGAGTGTGGAGGGGCGCGACCTCGGCAGCGTGGCGCGGCAAGTCGACAAGCTCGTCGGCGCATACGGCAAGGCGCTTCCGCGCGGCAGCCAGATCACCGTGCGCGGCCAGGTGCAGACCATGCGCAGTTCGTTCTTCGGCCTGGGCATCGGGGTCGCGATGGCGATCGTTCTGGTGTATCTGCTGATCGTCGTGAACTTCCAGTCGTGGGTCGATCCGCTCATCATCGTGAGCGCGTTGCCGGCGGCGCTCGCGGGCATCGTCTGGATGCTCTTTCTCACCGGCACGCACCTGAGCGTGCCCGCGCTGACCGGCGCCATCATGACGATGGGTGTCGCGACCGCGAACAGCATCCTGATGGTCTCGTTCGCCCGCCAGCGGCTCTCGGCCGGCGTGCCGCCGCTCTCCGCCGCGCTCGAAGCGGGCGCGAGCCGCATCCGGCCGGTTCTGATGACCGCGTTCGCGATGATCATCGGCATGATTCCGATGGCGCTCGGCTTGGGCGAAGGCGCGGAACAGAACGCGCCGCTCGGCCGCGCGGTGATCGGCGGGCTCTTGTTCGCGACCGTATCGACGCTCTTTTTCGTGCCGCTCGTCTTCGCCGGCATCCACAGCCGCCTCGCGCGGCGCGCCGCAGCGCGCGGCGACGGCGATCATGCGTAGCCCCACATCCCTTTCGATTGAACGACTGAAATGACCGAGAAAACCCATGCATTGCTCGCGATACCGGCGCGAGATCCTAACGAAGGTCCCGCGCTGCCGCCGCGCAACGTCGAGTGGAAGCGCGCAAAGATTGCGCTATGGATCGTGCTCTTTCTGCTCGCACTGGGCGCCGTGCGAGCCGTGGTCGTCGACATCATGCACAGCCGTTCGATCGACGCGACTACGCGGCAGAACACGCGCCAGTACGTGAATATCGTCACGCCGAAGCAGCCTGATCGCGGCGGCGAGACGCTTTTGCCCGGCACGCTGCGCGGCTTCGTCGAGTCGCCGATCTTCGCGCGCGCGACCGGTTATCTGCTGCACTGGTACGTCGATATCGGCGCGCGCGTGAAGCAGGGTCAGTTGCTCGCCGACCTCGACACGCCCGAGATCGACCAGGAACTCGCGCAAGCCGTGGCCCAGCGCGAGCAGACGAACTCGAGTCTCGGCCTCGCCAAGAGTTCGCTCGCACGCTGGCAGCAATTGCGCGGACGCGATGCGGTCTCGCAGCAGGAACTCGATGAACGCCAGAGCACGTATAACCAGGACGTCGCGAATCTCGCAGCGGCCGACGCCAACGTGCGGCGTCTGAAGCAACTCGAATCGTTCAAGCGGATCGTCGCGCCGTTCGCGGGCGTGGTGACACAGCGTAACGTCGATGTCGGCGATCTGATCGATGCGGGCAGCGGCGCGAGCCGCGCGCTCTTCGCGCTGGCGCAATCGGACCCGTTGCGCGTATACGTGCAGCTTCCGCAGGCGTATGCGCAGAACGTGACGAGCGGGCAACAGGTCGTTGTGACCCAGGCGGAATTGCCCGGCGAGCAGTTTCGCGGCACGATCACGCACATCTCGGGCGCGATCGACGTGCCCACGCGCTCGCTGCAAGTCGAAGTGACGCTGCCCAATCCCGACGGCAAGCTGAGGCCCGGCGCCTATGTACAGGTGGCGCTGCCGTCGGCGACGCATGCGCGGCTGCTCGTGCCCGGCAACACGCTGCTCTTTCGCGCGGAAGGTCCGCGCGTGGCCGCCGTCGATGCGAACGGTGTGGTCCATCTGCACAAGATCGTGATCGCGCAGGACCTCGGGCAGTCGCTCGAAATCGAAAGCGGCATCGACGCGACGGACAAGGTCATCGTCAATCCGAGCGATTCGATCGCGGATGGCGATCAAGTCGTCGTCGCGGCTGCGGCGCCGAACCGGAAGCCGGCATCATGAAGCACGCGCGTGCACCGCTTTTTGCCGCGTTCTGTGCTGCGCTGTTATCGGCCTGCACGGTCGGCCCCGATTACGCCCGTCCGCACGCCGACGCCCCGCCCGCCTGGAAGACCGATTCGTACTGGCGGCTCGCCGAGCCGTCGCATGCGCCGCTTGCGCCCGACTGGTGGCTCGGCTTCGACGATCCGTTGCTCGACACGTTGATGACTCAGGCGCTCGCGCAGAACGAAACCCTTGCCGCCGCGAGCGCGCATTATGCGCAGGCGAAGGCCACGCTCGCGAACACGGCGGCCCAGCGCGTGCCGGAGATCGACCTTAACGCGCAGGCGTCGCGTTCGCGGATTTCCAGCAACCGGCCGCTCACCAGCTATGCGCAGGCAAACCACTCGACGGTGCAGAACGACCTTCAGCTTGGACCCACCATCGACTACGACACGGACCTCTTCGGTCGTATCCGTCGACAGGTCGAAGGTGCGGCGGCATCGGCGGATCAATCGGCCGACGATCTAGCCAACGCGCGGCTCATCCTTACGACGGACCTCGCCACCGATTACTTTTCGATGCGCGAGCTCGATGCCGAAATCGACGTGCTCGATCGATCGGTGGTGCTACAGCAAAAGGCGCTCGACTACGTGACCGCGCAGCACGATCTGGGCGCAGTATCGGGGCTCGACGTGCTGCAACAGCAGTCGCTGCTCGACTCCACACGCGTGCAGGCGCGCTTGCTGCACACACAGCGCGCGCAATTCGAGCACGCGATCGCGGCGCTCACCGGTGTGCCCGCGCCGCAGTTTTCGATCGAGCCGAAGCTGATCACGAGCACAGTTCCCGTGATCCCGCTAGGCGTCCCGAGCGACGTGTTGCAACGGCGTCCCGACATCGCATCGGCCGAGCGCGCGATGGCTGCCGCGAACGCGCAGATCGGCGTCGCGAAGGCTGCGTTTTTTCCGAGCGTCACGCTCAACGGCAACGTCGGCTGGGAGAGCACGCAGTTCGCGAATCTCCTGAGCGCGCCGAGCCTGCTCTGGATGCTCGGCACGACGGTGGGGCAAGTCGTATTCGATGGCGGCCGGCGCGCGGCCAACGTCGACTTCGCGAACGAGGGCTATAAGGCTGCCGAGGCGAATTATCGTCAGACGGTGCTCAACGCGTTTCAGCAGGTGCAGGACGGGATCGTCGGACTGTCGGTGCTCGACGACGCCGCGAAGGAATCGCACGCGGCCGTAACCGATTCGCAGCGCCTGCTGTCGCTCGCGAACGATCGCTACTCGGGCGGACTCGTCGCGTATCTCGACGTCATTACCGCACAGCAATCGCTGCTGCAAAGCGAACGCCAGGACGTACAGATTCGCGGGCAGCAGTGGAATCTTTCGGTGGCGCTCGTCAAAGCGTTGGGCGGTGGCTGGGATGCGGCGTCGATTGAACAGGTCACTTCGCGCACGCCGCGATAGCGCTGCATGCTCAGATCAGCTTGCCCGGATTGAGGATGCCGTTCGGATCGAGCGCGCGCTTGATCGCGGTCATCGCGGCGATTTCTTCGGGCGAGCGCGAGAGGGGCAGGAACTCGCGCTTGAGCAAGCCGATGCCATGCTCCGCCGACACCGATCCGTGATACGGCACGATGAGGTCGTACACGAACGCATAAACGTCGTGATGCGAGACGCCGGGCACCGAGTGTCCATCGACGGTGACGTGCAGATTCGAATCGCCGATATGGCCGAAGTAGTACGAGCGGTTCGACGGCCAGCGTGCATCGAGCGCAGCGCGGCATTCGCCGACGAAGCGTCCGATCGATCCGATCGGCAGGCTCACGTCGAAGTTGATTGGATCGAGCCGCGCCGGAAACTCCGCCGTGCATTCGCGGATGCGCCAGAGCGCGCGCGCATCGCTCACCGACTGCGCGACGATCGCATCGCGCACGGCGTTCGCATCGAATGCATCGGCGAGGAAAGTAGCGAAGCGCTCGCCGGTGTCGCTTGCATCGAAACCCGCGTGCTCGATCAGCGCGTAAAGCGGATACGCCGCTTCGAACGGCGAGCGCGCCGATGGCGTGAGCGACACGCCGAAGTCGAAGAAGTCCGGCCACATGATTTCGAACGCGCCGATGTCATTGCCGAAGCGCGCCGAGAGCGAGCGCAACAATGCGACCGCGGCATCGTATCCATCGACCGCGACGAGCGCCGTATGCCGCGACGCGCGCGGCGGATGCAAGCGCAACACGGCGCGCGTGATGACGCCAAGCGTCCCTTCGGAGCCCACGAAAAGCTGCTTCAGGTCGTAGCCCGTATTGTTCTTGATCATCTTGTTCATGGAACTGAGCACGGCGCCGTTCGCGAGTACCGCTTCGATTCCGAGCACCTGCTCGCGCGCCGTGCCCGACTGGATCACGCGATTGCCGCCCGCATTCGTCGCGAGATTGCCGCCGATCTGGCACGACCCGCGCGCGCCGAGATCGAGCGCGAGTTCGAAGCCCGCCGCTTCGGCTGCTTCCTGCGCGGCCTGCAGCGTGGTGCCGGCGAACACGGTCATCGTGGCCGACGCCGTGTCGATTTCCTCGATGCCCGCGAGCTTTTCCAGCGAGAGCGCGATGTCCGTCGCGCTTGCAATCGCGCCGCCCGCGAGCCCCGTCATGCCGCCTTGCGGAACGACGGGCTGGCGCGCCTCGTAGCAGATCGCGAGCGCGCGCGAGACTTCCGGCGTCGAGCGCGGCACGAGAAGCGCGGCCGCGCGCGCCGGCGCGTGATGCGTCCAGTCGGTCATCGAGCGCTCGCCGATCTCGTCGCCGACGCGCACGCGATCGTCGCCCAATGCTTCGCGCAGCGCTGCAATCGTCGCTTGCAAAGGCGCGCTCATGCCGCCGATCCCTGCTGCTCGGCCGCGCGTTTCTTCCTATAACCCATCGAATCGTTGATGCGCCCGAGGATGTAGTCGCCCGCCGCTACCGGCGCGTGATGCACATCGGCGGCCGGCGTGCCGAGATCGGCCGGATCGACGGTTGCGCCGTAGGTCGGATCGTAGAACGTCGCGATCGAATAGCGCTCGCGGCCCGACGAATTAATCACGCGATGCAGCGTCGAGCGAAAGCGATCGTTAGTCCAGCGCGCGAGCAAATCGCCGACGTTCACGACGAAGCTGCCGGGAATCGGCGGCGCGTCGATCCATGTGTCGTTCGCGATCTCGCGCACTTGCAGCCCGCCGACCTGATCCTGCCACAGCAGCGTGATGCAACCGTAGTCGGTGTGCGGGGCGACGCCGAACTGATCGGTATCGGACTGCGGCGGCTGCGGCGGGTAATAGACCATCTGCGTGCGCTGCATGCGCTTCGTGTAGCGCGAAGCGAAAAAATTTTCGTCGATGCCGAGACTCTTCGCGACCGCGCGCAGCAGATGACTGCCGCATTCGCCGATGGCTTCGTAGTAGCCGTAGAGCGCGGGCTGCAGTTCGGGCATGAAGTCCGGCCAGTTGTTCGGGCCGCGCAACGCCTGGCCCGCTTGCACATCGGGATCGTCCTCCGGCAGTTCGAGGCCGATGCTGAAGAACTCCTTGTAGTCGGGGCGCTTCGCCTGATACATCGTCGCGTCGCCGAGCGAGTTGAAGCCGCGATGCCGGTGATTGACCGCTGCGCGGCGTTTGGTATCGACGGGGAATGCGAAGAATTTGCGGGCGGCTGATTCGGCTGCGTCGATCACGGGTTGCGGGACGCCGTGATTCACGATGTAGAAGAAGCCGATGGTGGTGCAGGCGTCGCGAATCTCCCGGCCCACGCGTTCGAGTGCGGCTGGGTCGCCTGTACGGACGCCTGCGAAGTCGATGAGAGGGATAGCTGTGGGGGACGGCATCGGCGGGGTCCTCGTGAATGACAGAGATACAGGGCGCGTCACCGGTTGTATATACCGCCAATTCGTGAGGTGCAAGTTGCGGTGCAGCGCAAAAAGACGGCGCTTCTTCTAAGGGTTTCCCACCCGTTTTTTCTTTTTGGCCGCTGAAATTTCGCGGTATATACTGCCTCGCAACCTCACGCTATTCGACGAAAAAAACCCGCTTCGCACCTCCGGAGACTCACTCATGAAAGTCCTTGCAGGCTGGAAAAGTCGTGTGCTGATGCTGGCACTGTGCGCCGCGAGCGTGTGCGCCCACGCCGAAGATCAACTCGCGAAGGTCAAGAAAGCGGGCGAGCTAGTCGTCGGCACGGAGATGCAGTTCGCCCCGTTCGACTTCCTCGAGAACGGTCAGCAAGCGGGCTTCAACAAGGACCTCTTCGCCGAAATCGGCAAGGAGATGGGCGTGAAGGTGCGCTTCATCGACCTGCCGTGGCCGAGCGTGCTCCCCGGCCTCGAAGCCGGCAAGTTCGACATGGTCGGCGGCCCGATCACGGTCACGAAGGCGCGCATGGAGCGCTACACGTACACGCTCCCCGTCGCCGACGCCACCGACGCCTTCCTCAAGCGCGCCAACGATTCGAGCCTCAAGCAATCGTCCGATGTAGCGGGCAAGACGGTCGGCGGCGGCAAGGGCTCCGCGCAGCTCGACCAGCTCAAGACCTACGCGGCCACCCTGCCGAAGCCGCCGGAAATCCGCGAATACGTCGACAACAACCAGGCCTACGCGGACCTTGCGGCGGGCCGTATCGTCGCGGTTGCCAATTCGATGACCAACATCGCGTATGTCGCGAAGCAGCGGCCCGAGACGTTCGCCGTGGTGCAGCCGCCGTTCGGTGCGAAAGTGTATTTCGCGTACTGCCTGCGCAAGGACGCGGACAGCAAGCCGCTCGCTGATGCCTTCAACAACGCACTACTCAAACTCAGCAAAGACGGCCGCCTTGCAACGCTGCAAAAGAAATGGTTCGGCGTAGCGATGGAAGTCCCCGCGACGCTGCCCACGCCGAACTACTGATCCGGCGTCAGGCCAAAAAAGCACTGAACACGGACCCGCTATGTTCAGCATGACCGTCTTCCTACAAGGCATTCCGCTGCTGTTGCAGGCGGCGGTCGCGACCATCGGCATCTCGCTCGCCGGGCTCGTGATCGGCTTCTTCGTGGCGATCGGCGTGTGCTCGGCGCGGCTCTCGCCGCATCGCGCGTGGCGCATGGCCGGTGGCGCGTACGTGTTCTTCTTTCGCGGCGTGCCGATGCTCGTGCAATTGCTGCTCGTCTATTACCTGCTGCCGTTCGCAGGCATCAACGTGCCGCCGCTCGTCGCGGCGATCAGCGCGGTTTCGCTTTGCTCCGCGTCGTACATCGCTGAGATCTTGCGCGGCGGGTTCCTCAGCATCGCGCCGGGGCAGATCGAAGCGGCGCGCATGCTCGGCCTCGCGCCCTTGGATACCCTGCGCCGCGTCCTCGTCCCGCAGGCGTTCAAGCTGACGCTGCCGTCGCTCGTCAACGAGATGGTGCTGCTCATCAAGGCGTCGTCGCTGATCTCGGTGGTCGGCATCGCGGAGATCACGCGCACCGCGCAGAACATCGCCGCGAGCACTTATCGGCCGCTCGAAGCGTATGTCGCCGCGGGCATCATCTACTTCGTGATCTGCGGCGCGCTCTCGCTCGTCGCGCATGCCGCCGAAGTCCGGTTGCAGCACGCCTGAGGCCACGTCATGCAGCAATTCGATCCGTCCGTCATCACGCACAATCTGCCCGCGATCGGCGCCGGACTCGCGACGACGCTTGGCACCTGGATCGCGGGCGTCGTGCTGGGGCTCGCGATCGGTTTCGTCATTGCGCTCCTGCAACTCGTATGCGGCCGATGGGTGCGCGGCATTCTGCGCGCATACATCGAACTCTTTCGCGGCACGCCGTTTCTCGTGCAGCTCTTTTTGCTGTACTACGGCGGACCGTCGTTCGGCATCACGCTCGAACCAATGACAGCGGGCGTGCTCGGCCTCGGCCTCTATGGCAGCGCGTATTTCGCCGAAGCGTTCCGTTCGGGCTTTCGATCGGTGCCGCCGGGGCATCTGGAAGCGGCGTCATGTCTTGGCATGTCGCGCTGGCAGGCTGTCGTGCGCATCCAGATTCCGCAGATGTTCGTGCTGATCGTGCCCGCGCTCGTCAACCTGATCATCGTGCTCAGCAAGGAGACGGCGGTGCTCTCCATCGTGACCGTTCCCGAGCTCACGTTCGTGATGACGGGCATCGGCTCGGCGACGTTCGCCTTCGTGGAGACGCTGCTCGCGCTGTGCGTCTGCTATCTGCTGCTCGTCGAACTCGCGTCGCGCGCGGGACTCTGGGCCGAAGCTCGGCTCACGCGCTTCATGGCGTGATTCATGGATGGATACCAGGTAAACCGATGACCGTCATGATCGATCTCCCCGCCCCCGCCTCCGAGCCCGCCGTGCTCGAAGTGCCGCCGCCCGCGCCGCTGATCGAAGTGCGCAACCTCGGCAAGCGCTTCGGTGAAGTGGAAGTGCTACGCGGCGTCGATCTCGACATCGGGCGATCGGAAGTCGTGTGCATCATCGGTCCGTCGGGGTCGGGCAAGAGCACGCTGCTGCGCTGTCTCGCGGCGCTCGAAACCTACGACGAAGGCGAGGTGCGCATCGAAGGGGAACTGCTTGGCTATGGCGAGCGCAACGGCCGGCGCGTACGCGCGTCGCAGGGCCAAATCAATCGCGTGCGGCGCAACATCGGGATGGTGTTCCAGCAGTTCAATCTATGGCCACACATGACCGCGCTCGAAAACGTAATGGAGGCGCTACTGCGCGTGCGCCGCTTGCCGCGCGCGCAGGCGAAGCAGCGCGCCAACGCAATGCTCGACACCGTCGGCCTCGCGCACAAGGGCGACGCGTATCCCGCGAAGCTCTCTGGCGGACAGCAACAGCGCGTCGCGATTGCGCGCGCGCTCGCGATGGAGCCGCACATCATGCTCTTCGACGAGCCGACGTCCGCGCTCGATCCCGAACTCGTCGGCGAGGTGCTGCAGGTGATGAAGCAGCTTGCGCGCGACGGCATGACGATGGCCGTCGTCACGCACGAGATGGGCTTCGCCGCGCAAGTCGCCGACAAGGTCATGTTTATCGATCAGGGACGCATCGCCGTGCAGGGCCGTCCGCGCGAAGTCTTCCACGACGCGGAGCATCCGCGCCTGCGCCAGTTCCTGCAGAACTACTTCGACCGCAACGCGTTCTGGACGCGCGGCAGCGAAGGGACGCCGCTGTGAGCAAGACGACGCGCATCGTGCGTGCAACGCTTGACTGAGGAGAAGGCGCCATGTCGGGAACGATGCACGCACCACCTCCGGAAGCCTCTCTTACCGAACCCGAAGCCCCGCTCGCGCGCTATGCGCAGGTCAAGACCTACATCCGCGGCAAGATCGAAGCGGGCACATGGCAGCCGGGCGATCGCATTCCGTCGGAGCTGAACCTCGTCGAATCGCTCGGCGTCTCGCGCATGACGATCAACCGCGCGCTGCGCGAACTCACCGGCGAAGGCTGGATCACGCGCCTGTCGGGCGTCGGCACGTTCGTCGCCGAAGCGAAGCCGCAGTCGACGCTCTTGATGATCGCGCACATCGGCGACGAGATTCGCGCGCGCGGCCACGAATACACCTACGAAACGCTGCTCGTGCAACGCGAGAGCGCGCCGCCCGCGGTATCGAATGCTTTGAGCCTGCCGCCGAGTTCGTCGGTGTTTCATCTGATCTGTGTGCATCGCGAGAACGGCGTGCCCGTGCGACTCGAAGACCGCTACGTGAACCCGGCCGTCGCGCCCGCGTTTCTCGATCAGGATTTCACGTCGGTGCGGCCTTCCGAATATCTCTCGGCGACGGTGCCCGCGCACGAAATCGAGCACGTCGTCGATGCGTGCCTGCCGACGCGCTCCGAAGCCGATCTGCTCGAAATCGCGGCGCACGAACCTTGCCTCACGCTCGTGCGCCGCACGTGGACGGGCAGCGTCGCGGTGACGTTCGCGCGTTTCGTGCATCCCGGGTCGCGCTATCGGCTGGGATGCCGCTTCAAACCCGACGATTCTCGCTATCAAAGCTGAAGTACGCGCAATCCGCAGACGAATCGCACCGCACGCATTTACAGAAAACGCATTTAAAAGCGGCCGCTGGTTCACTACACTGATCAATGGATTCGCTGCGTCGTCACCGCCTCCGCGTTCGCCGCGCATGACGCATCAAGCAACCCCGCAACAATAGAACGAACTGTCACGGGATCCGAACCATGACGGGCACAGTCGCTGCATGCCGCGAGCCGCGCGGCATCGGCCGGGTACGCCTGGCCTTGATCACCGCTCTTTGCGCTTCCAGCACGTGCGCGATCGCCGCGCCGGGCGGGGGGCAAGTCGTCGCCGGTTCGGGTTCGATTTCGGCGAGCGGGTCGAATACGGCAGTGCAGCAGAACTCCAGCCGGCTCGTGATCGACTGGAATTCGTTCGGCACGCGTCCCAACGAATCGATTACGTTCAGTCAGCCGGGCGCGCAGGCGATCGCATTGAATCGCGTCGTCGGACAGAATCCGTCCGTGCTGCTAGGCCGGCTCGACGCCAACGGGCAGGTGTTCATCGTCAATCCGCGCGGCGTGCTGTTCGGCGCGGGATCGACGGTCAATGTCGGCGGGTTGATCGCGTCTACGCTTCAGATCTCGAACCGCGATTTCCTGCACGGCCGCTACGCGTTCCACAAGGACGGCGACGGCGGCGCCGTCGTCAACCAGGGCTCGATCGCCGCCGCGCAGGGCGGATACGTCGCGCTGATCGGACGGCGCGCCGTGAACGACGGCTCGATCAAAACGCCGGGCGGCTACGCGGCAATCGCAGCCGGAAGCCGCGTCACGGTGACGCTCGGCGATCATCAGATGGTCGGGCTCGTCGTCGAGCAGGGCGTGCTCGATGCGCTCGCGTCCAATCGCGGCCTTATCGAATCGGACGGCGGGCAAGCGCTGCTCGCCGCGAGCGGGCGGGACGCGGTGCTCGCGGGCGTCGTCAACAACAGCGGCGTGATCGTCGCGCACAGCGCGGTCAGCCAGAACGGCGTGATCCGGCTCGTCGCGGATTGCGGCACGGCGCTCGTCGGCGGCGTGCTCGATGCGTCGGCGCCGAACGGGGGCGACGGCGGCATCATCGAAACGTCGGGCTCGCGCGTGAAGATCGCACCCGACGCGGTTCTCTCGACAGCGGCGCCGCAGGGCACGACCGGTGTCTGGCTGATCGCCGCGCGCGACGTCAACGTCGGCAACGGACAAGGCCGCGCGGACGTCACCGGCGCCGCGCTTTCGCGCGCGCTTGGCACGACGAACGTCGCGATCGGATCGGCCGATCCATCCGCAATGAACCCCGGCACGATCGCCATCAACGATGCCGTGACGTGGAACACGTCGAACGCGCTCGTGCTCGTCGCGGGCGACGGCATCCGCGTGAACGCGCCGGTCAGCGCGCCTGGCGGCGTCGTGCTATTCGGCACCAGCGCGACGGTGACGCAGACCGCGCCGATCACGGCGGCAGGCGTCGCTCTCGACGGCAGCCGGGGCCAGTATCGCCTCGACAATGCATCGAACCGCATCGGCATCGTCGCAGCGAACGCCGGGTCGGTCACGCTCGTAGACAGCGTGCCGCTCACGGTGGGTGCGGTCGGGACCGTTTCGGGCATCACGGCTTCCGGCCCGGTCACCTTGCACGCGCCGACGATTACGCTAGACCCGCCGATCGTCAGCACGGCGACAGGCACCGCGGTGACGCTCGTGGCCGACGCGGGCTTCGTCAACCTCATCGGCCCGAACGCGATTTCGACGCCGAATGGACGCTGGCTCGTCTTTTCCAGCAACCCGGACGCCGACACCTTCGGCGGCCTGCAAAGCGGCAACCTCGCGTTGTGGGGCGTGGCGCCGTCGAGCGGGAGCGCCGTGCCGGCTGCGGCGAGCGGCAACCGCTTCGTTTTCGCGGTGCAGCAACAGGCCGAGCTGACCGTGAGCCCGGACATCGCGAAGACCGTCGGCATGACGCGCGTGCTCGGGCCGCAGGACGTGTCGCTGAGCCTGCGCTATACGGGCGCGTCCTACGGCAACGCATTTACCGACAGCCCCACGACGCACGAGCCGTTCACGTTCACCGTGTCGAGCGCCGGCACGGGGCCGGACGCGGCGCCCGGCATCTATACGATCACCGTGACGCCGGGGTCCGCCTTGCCCGCGGGGTATCGCGTCGTCACGTCGGGCGGCACGCTGCGCGTCGCGGGGACGGCGCAACCCGTGCCGCCTGTTCCACCTGTTCCGCCTGTTCCACCGATTTCGCCTGAGGCACCCGAAGCGCCTGCAACACCGATCGCGACGGAGCCGCCCGTGCTGAGCGCGCCACCCGTGCTGACCGCGCCCGCCGTCATCAACGCGGTGCAAACCGTCGCCGCCGAAACAGCAGACGATTCCGGTCGCACGGCGCTCGCGCTCCCCACCGGCCTGGCGCGGCCCGTGACGCCCGTCGTCCAGACGACGAGCGACCCCGCGAGCGACGGCAGCCGCCTGCCCGACGACGCGTGGCCCGGCAACGTATGCCGGATGTGATGCGTCGTCATCGTCGAAAACGCTCGGATAGCGCCGGAAAACGCCATGCCGTGCGCATGCGGTGGACGGCGATCGCGCTCGCGATCGGCGCCCACGGCGCGCATGCGCAAGTCCCGCAGATCGTCCCGAACGCCGGCAGCACGCTCCGCGAGCAGCAGCAACAGCCGGCGCCCGCGCCGCCGCCGTCGGACTTCCGGCTGCAGGTGGCGCCGCCGCCCGCCGCCACGCCGGTGCCGTCATCGGGCGGGATTCGCTTCGCCGTCAGCCGGTTCGAGCTGAGCGGCAACACGGCGATCGCGACGCCCGACCTGCTCGCGCTGCTGACCGAAGACACCGGCCCCGCCCGCTCGCTCGACGACCTGAATGCCGCCGCCGCGCGCATCACCGCGTACTACCGTGCGCACGGCTATCTGGTCGCGCGCGCCTACGTGCCGCCTCAGCAGATCGACAACGGCGTCGTGCGGATCGCGATCAGCGAGGGGCGCTACGGTACGGTCGAGCTCGCGAACCAGTCGCGCACGCGCGATTCGGTGCTCAAGCGCTTCGCCACGCCCGAGCGCCTCGGCGACGTGATCGACGAAAACAAGCTCGCTCGCGCGACGCTCCTGATGCAGGACGTGAGCGGCACCACCGGCGCCAGCGCGACGGTCTCGCCCGGCGCGGCGCCCGGCACGTCAGACCTGACCTTGCAGGTGCCGGCGGCCAGTCCGCTCTCGGGCACCGTGCAGGTCGACAACTTCGGCGAGACGTCGACGGGCTCGGCGCGCGTCATCGGCACGATGCTGTGGAACAACCCGCTCGGACTCGGCGACCAGCTCGGCGTGCGCGCCCTCACGTCGATCACCGGGCAAACCTACGGAAACATCGGCTACACCTTGCCGCTCGGCGGCAGCGGCCTCGCGTGGAGCGTCGCCTACACGCGCTCGACGTATGTCGTCGGCGGGGATTTCAGCGCGCTCGATGCGCACGGCAGCGCGAACGTCGTCTCGACCTACCTGAGCTATCCGCTGCTGCGCTCGGTGAACGCCAACGTCTACGCGACGCTCGGTATCGATCACAAGCTGCTCGCCGACAACCTCGGCGCCTTCGGCACCGCCGACGACAAGAACAGCGACGTCGGCCGCCTGGGTTTCTCGGGCAACCTGACGCTCACCAGCAGCATCACCACGTTCGACACGACCGTCCAGCAAGGCAACCTGCGCCTCTCCGACCCGCAGCCACAGCAAGTGGCCGCGCAGGAGGCCGCGCAGACCGTCGGCGCGTTCACGAAGTTCGTGTACTCGTTCACGCACACGCAGGCGCTGACCGACGCGACGCAGGTCTTCGTCGCGCTCAACGGCCAGTTCACCTCGCGCAACCTGGATTCGTCGGAGCAAATGTCGCTCGGCGGACCGTACGCCGTACGCGCCTACGCCACCGGCGACGGCGCGCTCGACGAAGGCTACGTCGCCACGCTGGAACTGCGGCAATCGATCCGGCAGTCGCTCGTGCCGGGGCTTTTCACGCTGTTCGGCTTCCTCGATACCGGCGACGGCAAGCTCGCCGCGCATCCGTTCGTGCCGGGGACGAACCACTTGCGGCTCTCGGGCGGGGGCATCGGCGCCTCGCTCGTGGCGCCGGGCAACTACCTGCTGATGATGTCGTACGCGCACACGCTCGGCTACGTGCCCTCGACGCTTGGCACCGGCCACGCGAACCGCTTCTGGCTCACGCTGGCGAAGTCGTTCTAACTGATCCGCGAAAATCGTGAACCCGTTCCGTGCGATTGCTTCCTGCCTCTGCCTAGTGCTCCTCCTCTTTACGAGCGCGCCCGCTGGCGCGGCTGGCCCGGTCGCGACCGTCACGGCGCTGGTCGGGAGCGTCGCGATCGAATCAGCGGGCGGGACGAAGCGGCTTGCGGCGGTCGGCGGCGCGGTCGAGAACGGCGACACCGTCGAGACCGCGGCGGGGTCGGAAATCGTGATGATCTTCACCGATCATCAGCGCGTCTACCTGAAGCCGGGCACGATCTTCCGCGTCGACGACTTCAACTACGCCGCCGCCGATGCCTCACAAAGCCGCAGCTTCCTGTCGCTCGTGAAAGGCGGCTTGCGCATGCTCGACGGGCTCGTCGCGAGCGAGGGCAAGGGGCAGAACTACAAGCTGAAGACGCCGACCTCGACGATCGGCATCCGCGGCACCGAGTACTCGGTGACCGATTGCGGCGACGACACCGTGTGTCAGGGCGATCAGATCGTCGTGTTCGCGGGCGAGATCATCGTCACCAACGAACACGAAAAACGCGTCGTGCGCGCAGGGGAAGGCGTGATCGTGATCAGCCCCATCGCGCCGTTTCGTGTGCTGCCCGCGGGGCGCGTGACGCCGGTGGTGCCATCGGCGGCGTGCCGTTGACGGCCCGGGGACAGCGCGCGTGACCGCCGTCCACGACTCGACCCGCGCCAGCCGGACTGCGCAGGCGTCGGCGCTGGCGTTGGACGCGGTCGCCGGCACGCTCGCCGCCGTGCTCGCGCTCTCCTACGCGATCGGCTACGGCGCGATGATCTTCAGCGCGAGCCTCGCGCCGTGGCTCGCGGCCGGCATGCCGGCGGTGCTCGTCAGTTGCGTGGTGGTGGGACTGGTGATCTCGCTCGCAAGCTCGGTGCCGTTCATGATCGGCGGGCCGGATTCAAACGCGGCGGCACTGCTCGCGGGCATCGCGTCCGCCGTCGCGATGAACGTGCGCGCGGGCGGCGGCAGCAATCGGGCGGCGTTCGCGACCGTGCTGATCCTGCTCGCGACGGCCTCGCTCACGACGGGCGCCCTGCTCTACGCCCTCGCCCACTGGAAGCGCGGCAACGCGATCCAGTACATCCCGTTTCCGGTAGTCGGCGGCTTTCTCGCGGGCACGGGGTTCCTGATCCTCGAAGGCGCGTTTCGCGTGATGACCGGCGCGCCGCTTACGATGCGCACACTACCGCTCGTCGCGCGTCTGTCGTGGCTCGATACCGCGCCCGCGCTCCTGGTCGGCGCGGGGCTGCTGATCGGCGCGAAGTTCACGCGGCGCGTGGCGCTCGTGCCGCTCGTGATTCTCGCCGGGGTCGTCGTGTTTTATGCGGGGCTTTTCGCGACCGGTCAATCGCTCGACAGCGCGCGTCACGCGGGCCTCCTGTTTCAACCCGAGCCGATCCGCGATCTGCGCCTGCCGGTCGTGCTGCTGCGCGACGCCTGGCTCGCGCCGCTCGTCTCGCACGCGGCGGAGATCGTCGCGGTCGCGGCCGTCACGGCGATGACCGTGCTGCTCAACACGACGAGCATCGGCGTCAGCACGTCGCACGACATCGACTTCAATCGCGAACTGCGCAGCGCCGGGTTGTCGAACGTGCTGACGGGCGCGCTCGGCGGCATCGCGGGATGCCAGTCGACGAGCCGCACGCTGATGAATTGGCGCGTGGGCGTCCGGGGGCGACGCGCGGGTGTGCTCGGTGCGCTGATCTGCTTCCTCGTGATCGGCGCACTGCCGGACCTGATCGCGCTCTTCCCTAAGCCTGTCATAGTGGGGCTGCAAATTTATCTCGGCGGCGCGATGCTTGCCGAATGGCTTTTCTATTCCTTCCGGCGCCTGCCGTGGCACGACTACCTGCTGATCCCCGCGATGATGCTGATTATCGCGACGCACGGCATCGTCGCGGGCGTCGTGCTGGGCGTCGTGGCCGCGTGCCTGCTGTTCGTCGTGCGCTACGGCCGCATCAACTGCATTCGCGCGGAGTTCAACGGGCGCGCTCGACGCTCGAACGTGGAGCGCACCGTCGACGAGAACCGCCTGCTCGATCGCGAGGCCGCGCGGCTCTACGGCATCGCGCTGCAGGGGTTTCTGTTCTTCGGCACGTCGCACTCGATCCTCGCGCACATGCGCGCGCGGATCGAAAGCTCGCGCGCGACGGCGGATGGCGGGGTGCGCTTCGTGCTGGTGGATTTCGGCCGCGTGCACGGCGTCGATGCATCGAGCACCGCGAGCTTCGTGCGGCTGCGCCAGGCGTGTCTGCGCGCGGGCGCGGAGCTGGTGCTGACCGGCTTGTCGACGCCGTTGCAGGCGTGGTTCCGCAAGGGCGGGACGCTGGTCGCGGGCGTGCATGAATTCGACGATCTCGATCGAGGCCTCGAATGGATCGAGGACGAACTGCTCGCAAGCAGCCGCGCCGCCGCGCAACGTTCGCTCGATCCCGGCGAGTCGCGCTTGCCCGCGAGCCTGCGCGCGTTGCGGCCGCACCTCGACACGGTGATGCTCGCGGCCGGCGAGTTCCTGTTCCGTCAGGCCGATCCGGGCAATTCGGTGTATTTCGTCGAATCGGGGCGCGTGTGTGTGGCGCTCGCGCTCGACGACGGCAAGACGATGCGCCTGCGCAGTTTCGGCGCGGGCACGATCGTCGGGGAGATGGCGGTATATACGGGCGCGAAGCGCAGCGCCGACGTGATCGCCGAGACGCCGGCCGTGGTCCTGCGCCTCGCGCTGCCGACGCTCCGGCGCCTTGAAGCCGAGGACCCGGCGCTCGCGTCGCGCTTTCACGAGTTCGTCGTGCGGATGCTGGCGGCGCGGCTCGCGGTCGCGAATGAACAGTTGCGGACGTCGCACTAAAGGCGTGAGGCTCATTTGAAACTGCACGCACTGCGCTATGCCGCCAGCCTCGCGATCGTGTTCGCGCTGCTCGGGCACGTGCTGAATCGCTACGACGTGCGCTTCATCGATACGCTCGACGCGCTCATCTACGACACCAAGGTGCAGCTCACGATGCCGCGCAACGTGGACAGCCGCATCGCGATCCTCGATATCGACGAAAAGAGTCTCGCGGAGCTCGGTCGCTGGCCGTGGGACCGCGCGCGCATGACAACGCTCGCCGATACGCTTTTTACGCGCGAGCGCATCGCGCTGCTCGCATTCGACATCGTCTTCGCCGAGCCGGACGCGAGTTCGGGACTGGCGGCGCTCAATCGCCTCGCAACCGGCGATCTTCGCGACGACCCGCAGTTTCAGCGCACGCTGCCGGGCCTCGCCGCGCAACTCGACTACGACCGCCGCTTCGCCGATGCGCTCGAAGGCCGGCCCGTCGTGCTCGGCTACTACTTCGCGAACCAGGCGCAGGCGAGCGGCGCGATTCCACCGCCGGTGCTGCCCGCGCACGCCTTCGACCCGCATCCGATGACGCTCTTCGACTGGAGCAGCTACGGCGGCAACCTGCCGGCGCTGCAAAAAACCGCGCGGCGTGGCGGCTTCTTCAACCCGGTGATCGACTTCGACGGCTCGGTGCGGCGCGTGCCGCTCGTCACCGAATTTCGCGGCGAGGTGTACGAGGCGCTGTCGCTGGCGGTCGTGCGCGTGCTCCTTGGCGCCGCGCCGCTCTCCCTCGCCTTCGATGCCCCCGCCGACGCCAGATCCACGCTCTCCGCGCTCACGCTGCGCACGCCGCGCGGCACGCTCGCGATCCCCGTCGATGCGAACGGCGCCGCGCTCGTGCCGTATCGCGGCCGACAGGGCAGCTTTCCCTACTACTCGGTCGCGGATGTATTGGCCGGCCGCATCGCGCCCGGTGCGCTGCGCGGCAAGATAGTGCTGCTTGGCACCACCGCGCCGGGCTTGGTCGACCAGCGCACGACGCCGGTCGGCGAAGTGTTTCCGGGCGTCGAGGTCCATGCGAACCTGATCGCCGGCATGCTCGACGGCTCGATCCGCTCCGAGCCCGCATCGGCGGGCGTGCTGCAGGCGCTCGTGCTCGCCGTCGCGGGCCTCGCGATGATCTTCGCCTGGCCGTGGCGCGTCCCCGCCCGCGCGACGCTGCTCACGATCCTGCTGACGGGCGGCGTGATCGCGGGCGATCTCGCGCTCTGGCGCTATGGCGCGTGGTCGCAGCCGGTCGCCGCGCTGCTGCTCGCGATCGGCGCGCTGTTCGTGCTGAACATGTCGTATGCGTTTTTCGTCGAGTCGCGCACGCGGCGGCACATCACGCGGCTTTTCGGCCAGTACGTGCCGCCCGAACTCGTCGAGGAGATGAGCCGGCACCCCGAGAGCTACAGCATGGCCGGGCGCCGCGCCGAGCTGACCGTGCTCTTCTCCGATGTGCTCGGCTTCACCGCCATCGCCGAGACGCTCGAACCGGAGGCGCTCGCCGAGCTGATGAACGAGTATCTCGGCACGATGACCGCCGTGATGCGCGACGAGCGCGGCACGCTCGACAAATACATCGGCGACGCGATCATGGGCTTCTGGGGCGCGCCGGTCGAAGACCGCGATCACGCGCGGCGCGCGGTGTCCGCGGCGCTGCGGATGCGCGCGGTGCTCGTCGATTTGAACCGCGCGTTCGCCGCTCGCGGCTGGCCGACGCTCTGGGCGGGCATCGGCGTGAACACAGGGCCGATGACGGTCGGCGACATGGGATCGTCGGTACGCAAGGCGTACACCGTCATGGGCGATGCCGTGAATCTCGCGGCGCGGCTCGAAGGGCTGACGCGACACTATCGCGTGGAGATTCTCGTCGGCGAAGCGACACGCGCGCGTACACAGGAAATCGTGTATCGCGAGATCGATCGCGTGCGAGTGCTCGGGCGCGCGACACCCGTAGCCGTGTTCGAGCCGCTCATGACGCGCGCCGCGTGGGACAGCGCCGATCCCGCCGAGCACGACGACCTCGAACAATGGCACGCGGCGCTCGCCCACTATCGCGCGCGGCAGTGGGCGGCGGCGTCCGCGAAGCTCGCGGCGCTGATCGAGCGGCATCCCGGCTGCGGGCTTTTCGCGGTGTATCGTGAGCGCATCGCACTGCTGCAAGCCACGCCGCTCCCCGACGACTGGGACGGCGTCCATACGTTCGATACGAAGTGAGCTGGCTTACAACGCCGCGCGCAACGCATCGTCCGCGCTCGCGAGCCGCGCCGCCATGATCTTCACGACGAAACGGTGCCACTGCTGGGCCGTGACCGGATCGTCGCGTTCCAGGCGCTGCAACGCGTCGAGCGACATCTTCCAGAGGCGCGCGGGTTCGTCGGCGAAGACGTTGGCGCTGCGCGGCCTGCGCGAGTAGACCGCCATCTCGCCGACGATCGTCCCCGGCCCGAATGTCCGCAGCCGCACCGAGCGCCCGTCGGCGAACGGCAGCGACACCGTCACGTGTCCACGCTCGACGATGAACATCGCGTCGCCCGGCTGGCCGTGCAGAAAGAGCGGCTCGCCGCGATCGACCTCGCACATCTCCAGGCACGCCATCAGACGGCTCAGGGCATCGGGCGTGAAGTGCAGCGCGAGCGTTTTATGAAAATCGGCTTCGCCGTCGGCGCGTGCCTTCGCGCCGCCCTCCAGTTGCCGCTCCTCGATCCATTCGAGCCCCGCATCCAGCGTGGTGAATTCGAGATCGCCGGGACTCAACGCGCCCGTGCGCGCAAGCAACGCGCGCGAGCGGGCGGGCAGCGCGGTCAGCACGAGCACCGCCCCGCGCGCCTTGCACACCTGATGCAGCTTCATGAAACTGACCGACACCGACGCATCCATCCCGTTCGTCGCCTGAAAATCGAGCACGACGTAGCGCACCGGCATCGGCGTGTCCTGCTTAAGCCGCTCGCGCAGGCGATGCACGATCGAATTGGCCGTGCCGAAAAACAGGAACCCTTGCAGGCACGATCCGCATACCTGGTGGCCGCGCTGCTTGAGCCACTGCGCCTGTTCGAGCGTGCGCTCGACGTTCGACGTGCGCGTGCTGCCATCGAACTCCATGCGCACGCAACTCACGCGGCCATACAGCAACGCGAACTTCACGCACGCGGCGAGCACGCCGGCCGCGACGCCCGCGACCACGCCATAGAACGCGATCACGCCGAGGATCAGCGGCACGAGAAGATAGTCGCCGAGATCGAGCTTGCCCCACGCGCCGACGAGCCAGTCCATCAGCAGGCGCAGCCCCATGAAAACCTGCAGCCCGACAAGCACCGGCACCGGAAAGAGCGCGACCAGATCCGGCGACACAGCCAGCACCACGAGACACGCAAGCGCGGCGAACACGCCCGCGACGCGGCTCGTCGCGCCGGCGCGCGCGTTGAGCATCGAGCGGTTGTACGACTGATAGCCGACCATGCCGCCGAGCATCCCGCTCGCGATGTTGGCGAGGCCCGCCACGCGCATTTCGCGGTTCAGGTCGACGTCCTGTCCGGTCGCGTTGCCGATGGCGGTGGCGTTCATCAGAATCGTGATCGCTGATACCGAGGTAACGACGAGCGTCTCCGGCAGATGCGCGACGATCGCGTGCCAGTCGATATCGCCTTTAGTGAAGGAACCCGGCAGATGCAGCTCGGGAATCTGCAGCCCATGCAACGGCACATGTGGCAGCAACAGGCCCATGCCGCGCGCCTCCTCGATGCCGATGCCCGCGACCCGCAGCAGCCCATAGAACACGACGATGCCGAAGCCGAGCGTCAGCGGCAGCGCGGCCACGTTCTTCCACGTGCGATGCAGAACCGTAGCCAGGGTGCCGACGAAGAGCGCAGGCGCCCACGCGAGCCAGTGCAGATGTGTGACGAGCGGCAGCGTCTGCCAGGTCGGCGCGTGGCCCGTCAGCACGCGGAACGCGCCCGCGAGCAGCAGATAGCCCGTGCCGGCGAGAAAGCCGCCGAGCACCGGATAAGGCAGGAACTGCAGCGAGCGGCTGCGCTTGGACGACCCGATCGCGAGCAGGATGACGCCCGTCACGAGCGAGCACAGCGCAATCGAAATCAGCACGGTCAGCAGGATGGCGGCGGGCGTTCCGCCGTTCGCGCGCACGCTGCTCGCGACACCCGCCGCGACGCCGACGAGGAACGCCGTCGCGTTGCTGTCGGGGCCGCCGATGCTCATCCGCATCGAACTGGTGAGCGCGATGACGAGCGCCGTCACGACGCAACTGACCAGCGCGGTCGGCACGCCGAGTTCCGCGTAGCGCGCGAGGTCGGCGCTGAAGATCATCATGCCGAGGCTCATCGCGTAGCAGAGCATGACGAGCGTCGATATCGTGCCGGCGGAGAGGTCGCCGATCACGCGAGCGATGCGCTCGCCTCTTCGCGGCACGATGGCCGGTCCTGCTGTGGCTGGCTTCACGGCGCTCTCCCGGGGAATGCGGGACGGTGCTGGCGGATTGCGGGACGCAGAGAACGACGGTGGGAAACAGGGCCCCGGGGCGACTTCGGGAGGCCGGTCCGTCGGTGAGTATCCGCCGTGGCGCGCGGGCGTGTCAATTTGCAAGGCGCGGTGCGCTACGCCGCGGCCTACACTGTAATTGCACGCCGTTCGAATCATCTGACGTGACGGGAGTCGTGGCGATGGATATCGGTCAATGGCTCGACGCGCTCGGGCTCGGACAATACGCACAATCGTTCGCCAATAACGACGTAGATCTCGCCATGCTCGCGCAGATATCGGATGCCGATTTGAAGGAGATCGGCGTCGCGTCGCTCGGGCATCGCAAGCGGCTGCTGGCCGCGATTGCCGAACGCTCCGAGCCGACGTCTGCGCCCTCTTCAGACGAGCGCCGTCAAGTCACGATCCTGTTCGCCGACCTGTGCGGCTTCACGGCGCTGTCGCACACGCTCGACGCGGAGGAACTGAAAGAGCGCATCGGCCGCTATACGGCGCTCGTCGACGACATCGTGCTCGGCTACGGCGGCACCATCGACAAGCACATCGGCGACGCGGTGATGGCGCTCTTCGGCGCACCCCGCGCCCACGACACCGACGCGCTGCGCGCCGCCCGCGCCGCGCTCGACATCCACGCGGCGCTCGCGGACCTCGGCAAGCTCGCGGCGCATCCGCTCGTCGCGCATATCGGCATCGCGAGCGGCGAGGTGATTGCGGGCACGCACCGCCGTGCGGGCGTTCGCGACTACACGGTCATCGGCGATTCGGTGAATCTCGCCGCGCGCCTGGTCGATGCGGCCGGCCCCGGCGACACGCTGATCGCCGACGGTCTGCGCCGCGCGCTGGGCGAGGCCGTCAGCGCCGACGCCCTCGGCGAAATGCGCTTCAAGGGCATAGAAGCGCCCGTACGCGTGTGGCGCCTGACCGGCATCGAAGGCGAGCGTTCGAGCGACAACCGCAGCCGCTTCGTCGGGCGCAAGGCGGAGCTGGAGCAGTTCCGGGGCATCGCGCGGGCGTGTCTGGCGGCGCAGGTGGGACAGGCCGTCTACGTTCGCGGTGAAGCGGGGATCGGAAAGTCGCGGCTCGCAGACGAGATGCGGCGCACGGCCGAGACGCTCGGCTTCGCGACGCATCGCGGCCGCGTGCTCGACTTCGGCATGGGTCGCGGGCAAGACCCGGTTCGTGCGATCGTCGGGAGTCTGCTCGGGCTCGCGCCCACGGCCGATGTCCTCGAGCGCGGCGAGACGGCGCTGCGCGTGGCTGCGGCCGATCAGTTGATGTTCCTGCACGATCTGCTCGATCTGCCGCAAACCGGCGAATGGCGCACGCTCTACGACGCGATGGACAACCGCGCGCGCGATCGCGGCAAACGCGCGCTCGTCGCGTCGCTCGTGCAGGGCGCGTGCGTGCGCGGGCCGGTGATGATCGTCGTCGAGGACTTGCACTGGGCCGATCCCCAAACGCTCGGCTTTCTCTCGGCGATCGCGTCGGCTTTGGCGAACGGGCCGGGCCTCGTCGTGATGACATCGCGCGTCGAGGGCGATCCGCTCGACGCCGCGTGGCGCGCGAGCTGCCGGGGCACACCGTTCGCGACGATCGACCTGGGCCCCTTGCGACGCAACGAAGCGCTCGATCTCGCCGAGAGTTTCATCGATGCGACCCAGCGCGTCGCACTAGCGTGCATCGAACGGGCTGACGGCAATCCGCTCTTTCTCGAACAACTGCTGCGCAACGCGGAGGAAGGCCGCGACGAAGCCGTGCCCGCGTCGATCCGCAGCCTCGTCCTAGCGCGCATGGACCGCCTGCCCACGCTCGACCGGCAGGCTTTTCAGGCCGCGGCTGCGATCGGCCAGCGCTTCGGGCTTGCGTTGTTGCGTGAACTGATCGACGCCCCGGACTACTTGTGCGACGGGCTCGTCGCGAATGCGCTCGTGCTGCCCGAAGGCGATGATTTTCTGTTCGCGCACGCGCTGATCCAGGAGGGCGCCTATTCCACGCTGCTGCACGCGCGGCGCCGCGAGCTGCATCGGCGGGCGGCGGAATGGTTCGCGGCGAGCGACCCGGTGCTGTGCGCGCAGCATCTGGACCGCGCGGAGGACGCGCGCGCCGCGCACGCCTATCTCGACGCGGCGCTTGCACAGCGCGCGGCGTGGCTGCCGGACGATGCGTTGCGCCTGATCGCGCGCGGCCTTGCGATCGCTCGCGACGACGGCGAGCGTCACGCGCTTCGCTGCCTGATGGGCGAATTGCAGCGCGATCTGGGTGACGTCGCCGCTTCGATCGAGACATACCGCATGGCCGTGGCCGCCGCACCCGACGACGTGTGCCTCTGCCGCGCACAACTTGGCCTCGCGGAGAGCCTGCGCGTGAGCGAGGGGCTGACCGAAGCGCAGGCGCTGCTCGACGCTGCGCAGGAAGTCGCCGAGCGGCACGATCTCGTTGCCGAACGCGCGCGGCTGCATCATCTGCGCGGCAACATCCTTTTCCCGCTCGGCCGGATCGACGGCTGTCGCGACGAGCACGAGCGCGGTCTCGCTCAGGCGCGCCGCTCGGGTTCACCGGAAGCCGAGGCGCGCGCGCTCGGCGGTCTCGCGGACGCCGCTTATGCGCAAGGCCGCATGCGCACGGCGTTCGAGCACTTCAGCCGCTGCGTCGAATTGAGCCGCGAGCACGGGCTCGGGCGGATCGAAGTCGCGAACCGGTCGATGGTCGGCTTCAGCCGCATGTACCTGAACGAAGCGCGCCAGGCTCGCGACGACGGCGCGGCGGCGGTGCGCGCCGCCGCGCTCGTCGGCCAGCCACGCGCGGAGATGCTCGGCGAGACGATGGGCGTGTTCGCCGCGCTCGAACTCGGGCGTGCAGAGGAAACGCGGCTGCATCTCGAACGCGAGATGCGGCTGATCAGGCAACTCGGCGCGCGGCGCTTCGAGGCGCAGAATCTGGAGAACCGGGCGCGCTTGCTGATCGACGCGAACGAGCGCGGGAGCGCCGCGCGGCTGCTGCGCGAGGCGCTCGCGATCTGCGACGAGGTGGGCACGCAGTTCAGCGGGCCTAAGGCGCTGAGCGCGCTGAGCCGCGCCGTCGACGATCCTGCCGAACGACTGCAACTTCTTGCGCAAGGCGCGGAGTTGCTGCGGCAGGGCGCGGTCGGCCACAACCATCTCTGGTTCCATCGCGATGCCATCGAGGCGATGCTCGCGGCAAGCGACGCGGCGGGCGCGACGCGGCACGCGGATGCGCTGGCGGATTACACGAGTTTGGAGACGCTGCCCTGGGCGACGCTCTTCGCGGCACGCGGACGTGCCCTTGCCGTTGTGCTTCAGGGCCGCGCCGACGAAACGTTGACATGCGAGCTTCAGCGCGTGCGCTCCGAACTGGCCGATGCGGGATTCGTCACCTGGCTGCCGGCCGTCGACTGGGCGATAGCAACCGGGTGACGCTCATATCGACTTCACTTCGCCGCCGTCCATGCGCAACCAGCGAGCGCCGGGCGATCCCACGAACCCCATCAATTCCGCGATTTCCTCCAGCGTGCCATACCGCGCAATGTTCGCTTCGACCGTCATGTTGTGCAGCGGCATGTCAGTAAGCCAAAAAGCTGGCGATGGCCGCCGCGATCTCCTTCGCGTGCGTTTCGAGTGCGAAGTGGCCCGTATCGAAGAAGCGCACGTCCGCATCGGGAATGTCGCGCTTGAAGCTTTCCGCGCCCGCGGGCAGGAAGAACGGATCGTTCTTGCCCCACACCGCCAGAAAGCGCGGCCGATGCGTGCGGAAATATTCCTGAAACGCCGGATACAGCGCGACGTTGTTCCGGTAATCGCCGAAGAGGTCGAGCTGGATGTCATGTGCGCCGGGGCGGCTCAGGTAGTAGTCGTCGAGCGAATAGCCGTCGGGCGATAGCGCCGACGGTTCGCTCACGCCGTGCGTGTATTGCCAGGTCGTCGTCTCCTTCGTCAGCATCGCGCGCAGCGCATCGCGGTTCGCCTGCGTAGGCGCCTGCCAATAAGCGCGAATCGGATTCCAGCCTTCGCTCAAGCCGTCCTCGTAAGCGTTGCCGTTCTGCGAAACGATCGCCGTGATTCGCTCCGGATGCTTCAGCGCAAGCCGGAAGCCGGTCGGCGCGCCGTAGTCGAAGACGTAGACCGCGTATCGATCGAAACCGATCGTCTCGGTGAAGCGGTCGATCACGTGGGCGATGTTGTCGAAGGTGTAGGTGAAGGAATCGTGGCTCGGCATGTCGGATTGGCCGAAGCCCGGAAGGTCCGGCGCGACGATATGAAAGCGGTCCGCGAGCAACGGAATCAGGTCGCGAAACATATGGCTGGAACTCGGAAAGCCGTGCAGCAGAAGGAGCTTTGGCGCGTCGGCCGGACCGGCTTCGCGATAGAAAACCTTGAAACCGTCGACATCGATCTGGCGATTGGCGATCGTGGACATGGCGTGTTCTCCGGTGGTTGTTGTAACCTTTAAAAACGTGATTAGAAGGTTACTTATTTAACAAGTAACTTGTCAACCAAGTTTTTAGTGGTTACGATGAATCTATCGTGATGCTTTCGCTTGACCTGAAAAATGAACTACCGCGAGATTCCGGCGATCTTCCTCGCCGATGCACCCGGACTGGACTTCCTGAACTCGCTGGCCACGCCGATCGATGAGCCGATCGACTGGATCGCCGATGGTGAGGGTTTGTTGAGCTGGCTCGAACAGGCGGAGTTCGTGCCGGCGGATGTGATCCGACGCGTGCGGGCGGAAGCGTCGTCGGCCGAGCTCGATGAAATCGCGGCGAAGGCGCGCGATTTGCGCGACTGGTTCAGGGTGTTCGTACAGAAGCGCAAAGGGCGCGCGCTATCGCCGAAGGATTTGCGTGAGCTCGAGCCGCTGAATCGCGCGCTGGAACGCGACGAGCAGCATGGCGAGATCGTCGTCGATGAAGTGGGGTTTGCTTTTCGCATGCGCCGGCGATGGTCTGCGGCCGAATCGTTGCTGATGCCAATCGTCGAAGCGCTGGCGAAACTCGTGTGCGAGGAGGACTTCGCGCAGGTGAAGGCGTGCCAGGGCCCGGCGTGTACGCTGCTGTTCGCCGATCACACGCGCGGGCACGCGCGCCGCTGGTGCAGCATGGCGATTTGTGGAAACCGCGCGAAAGTCGCGGCGCATCGGAAGAGGGTTAAGGAGGGAGGCGCGGGGTGATCCGAGGACCGCACCTCGGTGCTAAAAAACACTTATAAAAAGCGTATAAGCGTTTCAAGGCCCTATTGCGCTTCATTTACGAGGCACAACCCATTCCGCCCACATCAATCTGACTTGCCATCGGCTACGACTTCTGCTCCGACGACGCACACCACGGCCACGACGTCTTCGGCGCCTCGACCGTTTCCGCAACTTCACGCCACCACTTCTCCCCGCGATGCGGCGCCTCCAGATCCAGCCGCTCGCCCATGCGCGGCGTCGAAACCGCGACGCCGCGTGAGAGCGCCAGCGCCGTGACACGCTCGAACGGCTCCTGCCAGCGATGCATCGCGAGATCGAACGTGCCGTTGTGAATCGGCACGAGCCAGCGGCCGCGCAGATCTACGTGCGCCTGCACGGTTTCCTCGGGCTGCATGTGGACGTAGGGCCATTGAGCATCGTAGGCGCCCGTTTCGACCAGCGTCACATCGAACGGACCCAGCCGCTCGCCGATCGCGCGAAAACCGTCGAAATAGCCGGTATCGCCGCTGAAGAAGACGCGCAGATCGTCATCGACGATGACCCACGACGCCCATAGCGTACTGTTGCCGTCGAACAGACTGCGCCCCGAGAAGTGCTGCGCGGGCGTGGCCGTCAGCGTCACCCCGCCGATCGACGCGCTGTGCCACCAGTCGAGCTGACGCACCTTCGACGCGTCGATGCCCCACTCGATCAGCCGGTCGCCGACGCCGAGCGGCGTCACGAACACGCCCGTGGTCGCGGCCAGCGCCAGCACGGTTTCGCGGTCCAGGTGGTCGTAGTGATCGTGCGAGAGGATCACGCCGGCAAGCGACGGCAAGTCGTCAAGCGCGATCGGCGGAGCGTGAAAGCGCTTCGGACCGACACGCTTGAACGGCGATGCCCGCTCGCCGAACACCGGATCGGTCAGCCAGAACTCCCCGCGCAGTTTGAATAGCAGCGTCGAATGACCGAGGCGGTAAAGACTGCGATCAGGCGCGGCGTCCAGCTGCGCGCGCGTCACCGTCTCGACGTCCGGCGCCTGCGCGGGCACCGTGCCGCCCGGCTTGTTGAGCAGCACGTTCCACATGATGCGCAAGGTCTTGCCGAAGCCTTCGGCCGGACGCGGCTTGACGTTGCGAAAGCGCTCGCCGTCGTGCTGCGGCGAGGTGCGGGACAGCACGCGTGAGCGCTTGGCGGCGGCGAAACCGAGCTTGCGGCCGATGAGATCGATGAGCGTTGACATGTCGGTACCGGTTCGGAAGTAGACTGGACAGTGTAGTTTATTTTTGAGAAAAAAGTAAACTTGTCAGTGTAAAATCGAACGATGAATTCGAACGCCATTCCTCAACGCCTGACGGACAAGAAGCGCGCCGCGATCGTCGATGCGGCTGTCGAGGAGTTCATCGCGTCCGGCTTCGACGCGACCAGCATGGATCGCATCGCCGCGCGCGCGAGCGTCTCGAAGCGCACGGTCTACAACCATTTCGAGAGCAAGGAAGTCCTCTTTGCGGCGATCCTGCACGAACTGTGGGACGCAAGCCAGACGAGCGACGCCCCCGCCTACGACGCCGATGCGCCCCTGCGCGCGCAACTGCTCGATTTGCTCATGCGCAAGCTGCGTCTTCTCGACAGCGAGGCGTTTCTGTCGCTGGCGCGCGTGGCGATCGCGGCGGGCATTCATTCACCGGAGCGTGCGCGGGATATGGTCGCGCGCATGGGCGAGCGGGAGGAGGACTTGAGCGTGTGGATCCGCGCGGCGGCGGTGGATGGCCGTGTCGCGATTAAAGACCCGGCCTTCGCCGCCCAGCAGTTACATGGATTGGTGAAGGCGTTCGCGTTCTGGCCTCAGGTAACGATGGGCCAGCCGCGGCTCTCGGAGAAAGAGCAAAAGAAAGTGGCGGAAGCGGCCGCCGATATGTTTCTTGCGCAGTATGCGAAGTGACGTGTAGGCGCGGCCTATCTGTGCCTGTGCGTGCCCTGCTGTGCCCAAAAAACTAGACCCTTTAGAGTCATCATTTCGATATTACTTGAAATGTCAAATCCGTTCATTTATCGTTCAGCACATGAACTCGAAACTTGTTGTGCGCGCCCTGAGCGCCCTCGCTCACGAATCGCGCCTCGCGATCTTTCGCCTGTTGGTCGTGGCAGGCCCGGAAGGAAAGGCCGCGGGTGAGCTCGCCCAGGAGTTGGGGCTCTCCCCTTCCAGCCTTTCGTTTCACCTGAAAGATTTATCGCATGCCGGCATGGTTGAATCGCGACAGGACGGACGCTTCGTTATCTACACGGCGAACTTCTGCGCGATGACGGACCTCATCGGTTTTCTGACGGAGAACTGCTGCTCTGGCACGGCGTGCGAGGCGAGCGATCCTCCAGACTGTTGCGGAGATGCCCCGTGAAGCGCTTGGATACCGACGTCTCGCGCAAGGTGCAATTCCGGGACAACTGTACTCGGTCGGGTGGACCTTGCAAGCCAGCACGAGATGTGTGCCATCGGCGAGAACCCCGTAGAGGAATGATATGAGCAGCACTGACACGGCGCTCCCCGCCGAACACCCCGCGATCGGATTCTTCGAGCGCTATTTGACGGTTTGGGTTGCGCTCTGCATCGTGGGCGGCGTCCTGCTCGGCCAGATGTTTGCGCCGTTCTTTCAGGCCATCGGTCGTATGGAAGTGGCGCAGGTCAATCTGCCGGTCGGCGTATTGATTTGGGTCATGATCGTCCCGATGCTGCTCAGGATCGATTTCGCCGCCATGACGCAGGTCAAAAGTCAGTGGCGTGGCATCGGCGTAACGCTTTTTGTGAACTGGTTCGTCAAGCCGTTTTCGATGGCCTTGCTCGGCTGGATCTTCATTCGACATGTCTTTGCGCCCTGGCTCCAGGCAGATCAAGTCGACAGTTACATCGCTGGCCTCATTCTGCTCGCCGCCGCACCTTGCACGGCGATGGTGTTCGTCTGGTCGCAACTTTGCAAAGGCGATCCGTATTTCACGCTGTCGCAAGTGGCGCTGAATGACTCGATCATGATCGTGGCGTTCGCTCCGCTTGTCGCGCTGCTGCTTGGACTGTCGGCGATCACGGTTCCGTGGAATACGCTGATCATCTCGGTGGGGCTTTACATTGTCATCCCCGTGATCGTTGCGCAGTTGCTTCGGCGCCATCTGCTGGCGAAAGGGGAAGCGCATTTCTCGCGAGCGGTCGCACGCTTTGGCCCGTATTCCATCGGGGCGCTGCTTGCAACACTCGTACTGCTGTTCGCGTTTCAGGGGCAGGCGATCGTCAAGGAACCACTCGTCATCGCCATGCTCGCGGTGCCGATCCTGATTCAGGTGTTCTTCAATTCGGGACTCGCTTACCTGTTGAATCGCCGCCTGGGCGTCGCGCACTCTGTAGCAGGCCCTTCGAGCCTGATCGGCGCAAGCAACTTCTTCGAACTTGCCGTAGCCACCGCTATCAGCCTGTTCGGTTTTCATTCCGGTGCAGCACTTGCCACGGTAGTCGGCGTGCTGATTGAAGTGCCGGTGATGCTGTTCGTTGTCGGCATCGTCAATCGTTCACAAGGCTGGTACGAAGCGAAGCACCGAATCAACGCGTAATCATTTACGAACCAGGACGGAGAAGTTTTGATGATGCAGGAGTTGCCCAACGTTAGCGTAACGCACCTCGATACGCCAGATGTCCAGAAGCTCGAGCCACGCGCCGTTTCAACGCACTCCCCGCGAATCCTCCTTCTCTTCGGCTCGTTGCGCCCCACGTCGTACAGCCAGCTTCTCACACTCGAAGCTGAACGGATTCTGCGCCATTTCGGCGCCGAGACGCGTGTCTTCGATCCACACGGCTTGCCGCTCGCGGACAGCGTTTCGGCCGATCATCCGAAAGTAATTGAATTGCGCAAGTTCTCGGAATGGTCGGAAGGCCAGGTGTGGTGCAGTCCGGAGCGTCACGGCACACTGACTGCCGTGTTCAAGAACCAGATCGACTGGTTACCGCTTGAGAGCGGTGGCGTGCGTCCCACGCAAGGCCGCGCGCTGGCGGTCATGCAGGTGTGCGGTGGGTCACAGTCGTTCAATGCGGTGAATGCACTACGCATTCTCGGACGCTGGATGCGTATGGTGACCATCCCGAATCAATCCTCGGTCGCAAAGGCATGGCAGGAGTTCGACGCCGAGGGCCGAATGAAGCCCTCTTCCTACTACGACCGCGTAGTCGACGTGATGGAAGAGCTCTACAAGTTCACACTGCTGGTGCGGGATCGCTCTGATTATCTGACCGATCGATACAGCGAGCGAAAGGAAGCCCGCCCGGAGATCGCGACGACACTCGTGGACGCTGCCATGAATAAGGAGTCGAATGGCGCCAACGCCGACACTGACGACAACGAGACAGAGTGAGAAAGCACGTCACGGCGCTTTCGTCGCCCGCCTCTCACATCACCACAGGCACACGACAGCCGTCGATTTCGGCCATCCCGTACCTGAGCGCAAACCGCATCGCTTCGAGCGCGGAGGGAAAGTTTCCCAGCGCGCCGCTCGCCCGCTGAACCCCGTCGGGATCGCACACGATGAGCATCGCGGTGTACGACCCGTCTTCTTCTACCGTTAATGGCGTGAGGGAAAAACCCTTGTACCCGACTTCGGCGGAATCTCTCATTGTTCTTTTGTCCTGACCGCCTGTGCATCGACGCCCTTCGATGCGACGTTCACCTGTTCATCAAAGGCAAGGAAACTTCACGCAGCGCAGCACGTTGATCGCACTGCGCACCTTGGAACCACCTGTCATCAAACAGGATTGGCCGCGACGAAGTTCTTGTAAGCCGAGTACGCCGGGTTCTTCGTCTTGCCGTCCATCTGCATCAGGCCGTAGCTGGCATCGATCACTGCGTAAAGCATGATGCACTCGACGTTGTACTTGTCCTTGACCGACTTGTACTGGGTCATTGCCGTCGTGACGTAGTCCGCGGCAGACTGAGCCGAGTCCTTCGAACCGGACCAGCCAAATTCCGTCAGCCAGATCGGCACGCCGAACGAGTCCTTGAGGATCTGGAGCACGTCGACCGAAGCCTTCGGTCCGGCTTTCTGGATGTTGTACGAGCTCTTGTACCAGTGATACGTCGTGAAGTCCCAGCGCACGTTCGCCGCGCCGCCGACACCGTTCGCCGTGCCGTTCGGCGTGATGCCGCTCCATAGCATCTGCAGCGCGCGGTACGCCATCGGGATGCCCACGTTCACGCCGCACTTGATCGTCGGGTCGACCGCTTTTACGCCATCGATCATGCCGCGGATCACGCCGCGGAATGCCGGCCAGTAAGCGGGACTCCAGTCGGTCGAAGCACTGCCGTCGCCGCCGATCTTGAGACCGACCGTATCGAGTTCGTTGCCGCATTCGATGTGCGTGACGAGGCCCTTGAGCGGGGTCGTGCACTTCACGGCGAGGTTGTAGCCGAGCGTGTACGCCGCGGCTTCGGTACCCGACTGATTCCAGCCCGCCGAACGCGGATTGATGACCGGCATGATGGTCACGCCGCTGTTCTTGAACGCGCCATTCAACGCATTGGCGATCGTCTGCGACATGCCGGCGTCGGCCGTGTCGGCGCGGTAGACGCTCGCGCCCAGGTCCTTGAGGATCGCGAGCTGCGCGGCTGCCGAAAGCGTCTGATAGATGCCGCTGCCCCACGCCATGTGGCCGTTCACGCCGTAGAAGAGCGGCGCTGCAACGGAGGTCGTGGTGCGCGGGTCCGTCGTTGCGACCCATGCGGTGCCGCTCCAGTACCAGAAGTTGCCGGTGACGTTCTGCTGATAAACCTTGCCGCCCTTGTAGAGCAGCATCTGAACTTGACTCGTGTAGCCGGCGGATGCGCCGTTCTTCTTTACGACGCCGCTCACCACCGTCCAGATCGCGCCAGCCGAATCGGTAATGGACGCTGCCGGCGGGATCGTGGTGCCGTCGGCGGAACCCGTGGTCGCAGCCTTCGCGACGCCGTTCAACGCGGCAGAATCGCCATCGCCTTCACCAATGCCACCGCAGGCCGCGAGAGCCATGCTTCCTGCACCTGCCGCCATCATCGACAGGAAATTTCTACGTGAAACTTTCGATTCATTGGAATCGGTATTCTCTACTGCAACGCTGCCTTGGTGATTCGTCTCGTTGTTGGCTTTCATCGGTAGTATCTGCGGTGTGATTGGATGAACGAAGTATATTTGTCCGCAAATGCCAGATGCTGTTACGAGACGTAACAGTCTGAAGAAAGGCAAGAATTGCTTTAGTGATATGGTATGCCGTTAAGAAAATACCTATTGATCTAGCCACCTGTTACAGAAGATTTCTCGTGTGAGGTTTGGGATGCTGTGCGAAAGCGACACGATTCACCCCATAACGAGCCGGGGTAAATGTTCATAGGTATGGATTACCGCGGACTCAAACGATTTCCCGGGTCTTTTTGACCGATTTATCGTTTGGCAGGAGAAGAAAACAGAAAGGGCGCAATCAGCGCCCTGGATTTCGTCCGAATATAAGATGAGCGTTCAATACGCCGCGCGCCCGCCAGTCAGATCGAAAGTGAAGCCGGTCGTGAAACTGCACTGGGGACTTGCGATCCACGCGACCATGTTCGCATTTTCGTTAATGGCAACGAACCGGCCCATTGGTATCTTCGCCTTGATCGAAGCAATAAATTCCGGCGTCATTTGCTCAAGCAAGCCGGTTTCGGCCATCGTCGGGGCTACGCAATTGACCAGCACGCCCGACTGCGCCAGTTCCTTTGCGACCGACTTCGTAAAAGCAATTACGCCGCCTTTCGCGGCCGAGTAGGCGCTATTACCGGGATTGCCCTCCTTCCCCGCCACCGATGCGATATTCACGATGCGTCCGTACGCGTTTTCCCGCATGTGCGGAATGACGGCGCGGCAGCAATTGAACACGCCCGTCAGATTGATATCGAGCACGCGTTGCCATTGATCGACCGGATAGTCCCACGTTGGAGCGATCGGTCCGTTGATGCCCGCGTTGTTCACGAGGATCTCGATGCGGCCGGCCACCGCTAGGGCATCGTCGAAAGCGGACGTCACCGATGCCAGATCGGCGACGTTCACCTTCTGCTTCAGCAAAGGCTCGAATCCTGCCGGGGACGAATCGAAGTCGGTGAAATCGATGTCCCAGAGAATGATCCGGCGCCCCTTTGCCGCGAGCCTTCGCGCGATGCCCAATCCGATCCCGCGAGCGCCGCCAGTCACGATTGCCGTCATGCAGCGGCCTCAGGCTGCGACGTCGCTTCCTCATGCATGACCCCGAGCAGCCTCGCCTGCGTGAACTCGTCCTGCTCCAGCGCTTCGGCCGTGTTCTGGTAGGCGACGCGTCCGTTCACCAACACGTATACGCGGTCCGAGATCGGCAGGACCATATCGGCCTGATGCTCGACGATGATCACGCTCGCCCGGTCGCGCAACCGCACGACGGCATCGAGTACTTCCTGCACGACAGCGGGCGCGAGCCCTTCGAACGGCTCGTCGAGCAGGATGACCTTCGCTGGCGCCATCAACGCGCGCGCGATCGCCACCATCTGCCGCTCGCCGCCCGACAGGTTTTCTGCCCGCGTGTCCTTGCGGTTCGCAAGCCGCGGAAAGAGCGTGTAGATTTCGTCCACACTTGCGCCGCCCTTGCGCGCCGCGAGCCGCAGGTTCTCGTAGACGGTCAGGTTCGGAAAGAGCCTGCGTCCTTCGGGCACCATCGCAAGGCCGAGCCGGTTGATGTAGTGGCTCGGCTTGTTGGTGATGTCGTGGCCGTCGAACGTGATCGTGCCCGAGCTTGACTGCACGATACCTGTGGCCGCGCGCAGCGTCGTCGTCTTGCCGACGCCGTTGCGTCCGAGGATCGCCACGACTTCGCCTTCGTTGAGCGTGAGGTCGAGACCATCGAGGATCGTGTTGCCGCCGTAGCCGGCCTTCAGGTTCCTGATCGTGAGAAGCGGCTTCGTCGCCGGGGCGCGCTTGATGCGCGTGCTCACGCGCTCGGCCGCAGGCACGGTCAGTTTCGAACGACCCATGTACGCCTCGATCACTTCAGGGTGCGCCGCGACTTCCGAAGGCGCGCCATCGGCGATCAGATGTCCGCGATGCAGCACGCTGATGCGATCGGAAATCGCCAGCACGCGATCGATATCGTGTTCGATCAACACCACCGCATGGTGATTCGCCAGTTCCCGCACAATCTTCGCGACGATCTCGCGATCCGCTTCCGCCAGTCCCGCGAGCGGTTCGTCGAGCAGGAGGATCTTCGCCTGCGTCGCGAGCGAGATCGCGATCTCGAGCAGACGCTGCTCGCCATGCGACAGGTTCTCGCACGACGCCGCCGCTTTATCGACCAACCCGACCGCCGCGAGCAGCGACCACGTGCGCGCGTTCTGCGCCTCCGAGCCGTGCGCATCGAGCCACATGCCGAGACGTCCGCGCCCGGCCGCCTGAACGGCGACGCGCACGTTCTCGAACACCGTCAGGTTGCGGAACACGCTCAGGATCTGGAACGAGCGGCTCATGCCGAGCCGCACGCGCCTGAACATCGCGAGGCGGGTGACGTCCTGGCCGTCGAAGAGGATCTGTCCGGACGTCGGTTGGAGCACGCCCGTCAGCATGTTGAAGAACGTGGTCTTGCCCGCGCCGTTCGGACCGATGAAGCTGTGCAGCCGATACGGAAAGACATCGAGGTCGATCTTGTCAGCGGTAACGAGCGAGCCGAACTGCTTCGACAGGCCGCGCACGGAGAGGATCGGCGTATTCGGATCGGCGTCGATGCGAGCGCTTTTGTACGGCTGGATCACGCTCGGACGCGCGGGGATTGTGTCGCGCACGAGCGTCCAGCGCGGCTTTTTCAGCACACGCTGCACGAGTCCCTGAATGCCTTCCGGCGAGAAGAATGCGAACGCGATGATGATCGGCGCGAACAGCAGCCACCAGTGTTCCGTGAGGCCGCTCAGCTTGTCTTCGAGCAGGATGAACGCAATCGCGCCCCACAGCGGCCCGAGGAACTGATGCACGCCGCCGAGCACGGTCATCAGCAAACTGTCGCCTGCGTGTTCCCAGCTCAGGTTGTTCGCGTAAGCGCCCTGCAGCATCAGGCAGAGCAAGCCTCCCGCATAGCCGATGATCGCCGCCGAGATCACGAACGCGGAGAGCTTCAGCCGATACGTGTCGTAGCCGAGGCTCGACGCGCGCTGCTCGTTGTCGCGCAGCGCCTGCAACGCGCGGCCGAAGGGCGAATGCACGAGCCGCCACAACGCCCACGCCACGAGGACCACCGTCACGCAAGCGAAGACGTGGAATGCGGGGAACGTCGCGAACATCGGGCGCGGCACGTCCTGCAGGCCGTTCTCGCCGCCGGTCACGTCTGTCCACTTGAACGCGATTTCGAACGCGATCTGCGAGCAGGCGAGCGTGAGCAGCGAGAAGTAGAGCCCACGGCGCTTCAGCACGATCGCGCCGATGAGAAACGCCATCGCCGCCGACAGCACCACGCTCAACGCCAGCGCCAGCACTTCGTTATGCAGGTAGCGCTGCAGCGACACGGCGACGAGATACGTCGACGTCCCGAAGAACACCGACGCCCCGAACGGCACGAGCCCCGTGTACGCGACCAGCAGGTTCACGCCCATGCCATAGAGCGCGTAGATCGCGACTTGCGTCGCGCGTTCGAGCGGCGTGCCGGTCATCGCGAGCAGCGCCGAAACGAACAGAAGACAGATCGCGAGGAGCGCGACCGGGTGTCGGGATACGAGTTTGAAGTTCATTCGAAGCGCTCCCAGCGTTCACCGAATAGCCCGCGCGGACGCACGAGCAGCACGAGGGCCATCAGGATGTACATCGCCACCGCCGAGCCCTCCGGGAAGAACTGCACGGCCAGCGCCGTCACGATCCCGACCAGCAGCCCCGCGACCACCGCGCCCGCGAACGAGCCCAGTCCGCCGATCGTCACGATCACGAACGCCGGCATGACGGCGGCCGTCGCCATGCTCGGCGTGACGGTCAAGAGCGGCGCCGCGAGCAGCCCCGCCGCGCCCGCGAGCAGCGCGCCGAGACCGAACGCGCCCGTCAGGACGCGCGGCAGGTTGATGCCGAGCAGGCCGACCATCTCCGGATCGCGGCTGCCGGCGCGCAGGATGCGTCCGTACGGCGTGAACTTGAGGAACCACCAGAGCGCGAGCAGGATCACGACCGTTGTGACGAGCACGAACAAGCGGTATTTCGTGAGCAAGAGCGGCCCGTAGACGATGAAACCCGACAGTGCCGCAGGCGGGCTGAACGGCAGGCCGCCCGCGCCCCACACGAGCCGGATCAGCGCGGTGAGAAGCAACGACAACGCGAACGTCACGATCAGCCCGAGCAGCGGCTCCTTGCCATAGAGTCTGCGAATGAAGACGACCTCGATCAGCATGCCGACCGCGGCCACCAGCACCGGCGCGAGCAATACGGCCCACCAGCCGAACTGCGTCGAGAGCGCGATGGCAAAGTACGCGCCGAGCGCGAACAACGCCCCGTGCGCGAAGTTGACGATTCCGAGCAGCCCGCAAATGATCGACAGTCCGATCGCGAGCAGCACGTAAAGAAATCCCAGCACCAAGCCATTGGCGATCTGGGACAAGACAATCTCTGCCATGTCCGTACTCCTGGTTCCGGCCTTACAGTTGGGTCGATTTCAGGCGGCGCGCGCGGCCATCGTGCAGCCGACTTCCTCGCGCGTGCCGTAGAGGGCATCGACATCGGCGGGGTTTTGCGGCAGGAGCGATACCTTGTCGAGCCAGTCCCACTTGTCGGTGATGCGGTCCTTCACCTTGAACACCGTCCAGCTGCGCACCATCTGGTGATCCCACGAACGGAAGTACGCGGGAACGGCGCCGTCGTCGAGCCTGACGGTTTCGAGGCTCGACGCGATGTCCGCGCCGCCCGTGCTCTTCGCCTGCTTGATGCCTTCGAGAAGGCCGCGCGTCGAGAACCAGCCGAGCCATGCCTTGTCGGCGGGCGGCTTGCCGTACTTCGCCGTGTAGCTCTTGATGAACGCGACTTCCGCAGGCGTATGGCCCGGCGAGCTGAAGTGCCACGGCTTGCCGTAGTAACCGGTCGCGGCTTCGGGACTGATCGACCACAGGTCGGAATCGCCGATGATCGGGCAGGCCACCGGAATCGTGCCCTTCATGCCCATCTCGGCGTATTGCTTGAGAAAGGTGGAGAGATCGCCGCCGGGCAGGCCCAGCACGACCACGTCCGGCTTCGACTGGCGAATCTTGAGGATGAACGAGCTGAAGTCGGTGGTGTTGAGCGGCGTGACGTCGGCGCCGGTCATCGTGCCGCCGGCCTGCTTCAGCAAGTCCGACATCGCGCGCTGGATGTCCTGTCCGTACGCGTAGTTCGCCACGAGAAAGTGCCAGCGCTTGCCCTTCGACAAGAGCGACGGCGCAAGCGCGCGGCACGTCACCGGCGTGGGCGCGAGCGTGCGGAACGTGTACGGGTTGCAACTGCTGCCAGTGAGTTCGCGCGCGGCCGCATTCGGCGAGATGTACGGCACTTTCGTGCGATTCGCGACCGATGCCATCGCGAGCGACGTGCCGCTGTTCGTCCCGCCGATCACGGCGACGACCTTGTCCTCGTCGACGAGTTTCTGCATGTTCTGCTGCGCCGATTGCGGATTGGGCTCGTCGTACCAGATGAGGTCGATGCGGCGTCCGCGCACCTGGTTGCCCGCCTCGGCGAGCGCGAGCTTCACGCCGTTCGCGATCATCTCGCCCTGCTCGGTCCACACCCCCTGCTTCGCGATGACCAGGCCGACCTTGAGCGGCTGGTCACCTTGCGCGCGCACGAACGCGGGCGCGGCCATCACCGCCGCCCCGCTCGCGAGCGTCTTGCCCGCTGTGGTCAGCCAGTCGCGACGCGTCATGCCGCCGCCGATCGTGCTTACGTTGCCGTTGTCCTTCTTGTCCCCACCGTGGTTCTGGCTCATCTGTCTTCGCTCCTGTTTCCGGTTTTCGTGGATGGCGTTCGTCACGCTCTAGTCGATTCAAGTTTTAACGAATGCTAATTTATAATGGAACTGTGTTCAACATTTAAAATGCGTTACAGGGTTTTCATGGATGTTGAAACGAGGGGGAAAGCGACGCTAGATGACCGCAGGCGCGCGTGCGCCGGGACTGCGTTTGAGGAACGGCGAGTTCAGAGTCGCGGCGCTCATGTCCGACGCCGCTTCGAGCAACGCGGGCGCGAGCGCTTCCAATCGCCGCTCGGATAATCGACTCGTCGGCCCGGCGATACTCACGACGCCCACGACGTCTCTCGTGACCGCGTGACGAATCGATGCTGCCATCGCCGTCATGCCGGCCTCATGGGTTTCGATCGCAATGCTGTAGCCGCGCAGGCGCGTGGTTTGAAGGTCCTGCAGAAGTTGCGCGATGCTTCTTGGCGCGTTTGGACCGCCTTGCCCCGCCTTGCCAAGCCCGCCCGCGCGCACTAACGCCTCTTCATCGGAAAGCGACGCGAGCCACGCCTGTCCGTTCGCGGTGCAATAGAGCGGCGGCTGGCTGCCCATGTCGGGGTCGTAGCGAAGGCCCGACCGCGCTCCCTGCGCCTTGGCGACGAACGTGAGGTGATCGCCCTCGACGACGCCAAGCCGCGCCAGTTCCCCCGACGCCGCCGCGAGCCGGTCGAGCACCGGTTGCGAGACGTCGAGAATCCCTCCCGTCGAGAGATGGGTCAGCGCGAGCGAGACGAGCTTGAGCGCGAGCCTGTACTCGCCATGTTCCTCATCCTGGCGCACATAGCCTTCGCCGATCAGCATCGACAACAGCCGGTGCGTGCCGCTGCGCGGAATGTCGAGCGTGTCGGCGATGGCGGCGAGCTGCATGCGTCCGCCGTGCTTCGCCAGCAATTCGATGATCGCCAGCGCCCGCGTCAGATTCCCTGTCATTTTCGAGCGCTCACGATAGGGACGCTCGTTTTATGCCGCGTAAGCCTTCGCGATCACCGCAAGCGTCGCTTCACGCAGCCGTCGCGCGCGCTCGACGGCCTTCGCCGTCTTAGCCCAGCCGTCCATCGGCACTTCGACGCTCACCGGCAAGTGCGCCGGCAACGCGCGCAGGATGCCCGCGAGATTCAGTCCGCCCTCGCCCGGAATCATCCGCTCGCAGCGCGCCTGATAGAGCAACGTTTCGAGATCCGTCGGACGCTCGGCGGGCGCGTCGCAGAACTGCAGATAGCCGAAGTATTCGCGCGGCAAATCGCGCAGTTCATCGAGCGACGAACCCGCGCGGTCGAAGTGAATCGGATCGATGATGAGACCCGTGTTCTTGCGCCCCGATGCCTTCACGATGCGCGCCGCCTGCGTGATGTCCTTCGCGTCGGTCCAGGGCATCGGTTCGAGCGACGGCGAGAGTCCGAGCGGCGCGGCGATGTCGCACAACTGCGCAAGGCGGTCGACGGTGCGCGCTTCGTCGGGATCGTTGCCCGCGACGAGCACATACTTCGCGCCGAGTTCCGCCGCGACTTCGAGCACCGGCTCGTAGGTGGCCACATCGGTATCGGGTTTCAGACGCAAAATCTCGGTATCGAGCACGCGCACGCCAGTATCTTTCAGGCGCGCGAGCGTCTCGCGCTTCCACGACGAATCGCCGGTGAAGTCGTAGCGCGCTTCGTGATCGGTCGCGGGCAACAGCCGCAAGCCGACGTACTCGTAGCCCGCCTCGGCCGCGCACTCGACCATCTGCGGCGGCGTGAGTTCGAGCGCCGTCAACGCGGAGAGCGACAGCGGACGCTGGTTTTGCTGTGACATGTCGGCTCCTTTCAGCGCAGCGGCGAGAACGGCGCGGGCACGTAGATGGTCGATTCCATCGTCGTCAGATGCGCGGGTCCGCCCTTCGGCGGCCAGATGCCGTCCTTCACGGCTTCGGCGCGAATGCGCGAGCGTGCATCGACGCTCTTGTACGGCCAGATGTTGAGAAAACGCGGCACGGTTCCGTCGAGCGAGTACATCGCACCGATCAGCGGCGAGCGCTTCGTGCGCTCCGGCACGGCGTTTTCCCAAGCGTCGATCGTGTGCTGCAGGCTCGCGAGCTTCGTCCCGTAGACCCGCATCTCGTAGATGCCGCCGTGCTCCGCCGGCTCGACCGGCGGCAGGAACGGGAAGAGCGCATAGCTTTCGACCTTCACATCGGTCGTGTATTCGCCGCAGCCGAACGGATTGCCTTCGAGCAAAAGGCGGCGGCGTTCGTCGATCAGCGCTGCTTCCGATTCGAAGCCGCGCAACACCATCACCTTGCCGAGCGCGCCGATATCCGAGTACCAGCAGCCGAGCAGCTTCGCGCCGGGCCGGTCGCCATTCGCCTTGATGTTTTCGAAGACCTGCGCGTTGGCGCCGATCTTCACGGTGAGGGTCACTGTGTCGTAGAGAGTCATTGCGTTGTCCTTGGTCGTTCGTGAATCAGAAAATCAACATCGCTGTGGAATATTCTTTGATGTTGGAATACTATTCCACAAACGCGACATTTGCAAAGCGATTTCGAGACGACGGAGAGACGGCGATGAAAGTGCTGGTAACAGGCGGGAGCGGCTTCCTGGGCGCGTGGGTGATGCGCCGGCTGCTGAAGCGGCAAATAGAGGTACGCGCGTCCGACGTGCGACAGGACACGAGCGTGATGGAGTTGCTTGCGCCGCAACGTGCAGCCGAAGTCGAATGGCGCACGGGCGATATCTCCTCTGCGAGCGATGTCGTTCAAGCGATGAACGGTTGCGACGCGGTCATCCATCTCGCGGGCGTGCTCACGCCGGCCTGCGCCGCCGACCCCGTGCGCGGCGCGCAGATCAACCTGATCGGCACGCTGAACGTGTTCGAAGCGGCGCGCGCCGCCGGACTCAAAACCGTGCTCTATGCCAGCAGCGCGGGCGTCTTCGGCCCCGACGACGGCGTCGCGCCCTTTCCTCAGACACATTACGGCGCGTTCAAGCTCGCATGCGAGGGATCGGCGCGCGCTTACTGGAACGATCACGGCATTGCGAGCGTGGGGTTTCGGCCGCTCGTCGTGTACGGCGCGGGACGCGAGAGCGGATCGAGCGCAGGGCCGAGCCTCGCCTGCCGGGCGGCCGCGCGCGGCGAGCCGTACACGATTCCGTTCACGGGATCGACGGGGCTGGTCTTCGCCGACGATGTCGCCGCCGCTTATGAAGCCGCGTTGTTCACTCGCGTCGAAGGCGCGCACGCGTTCACGCTCGCAGGGGAGATTGCGTCTGTCGGGACGGTGATCGAGCATGTTTGCTCGATCGTGCCGGGCGCGCGGATTGATTCCAGCGGCGTTCCGTTGCCGATCGCGACTTCATTCCCCGCCGATCCCGAACTCGCGCGTCTGCTGCCGGACTTGCCGAACACATCACTCGAAGACGGATTGAAGCAGACCGTGGCGTTCTATAGGGGAGACAAATGAGCAAGAAGAAACTTGCCTTAATCGGCGCGGGCGCGATCGGGCGCATGCACGTGGAGCGCGCGCGTTCGCATCCGGATTGCCAGATCATGGCGATCGCCGACCCGTCGCCGGCTGCGGAAGCGTTCGCACGCGCCGAGGGACTGCGATGGTTCGCGGACTACGCCGCGATGCTCGACGAAACGAAGCCGCAAGGCGCGATCGTAGCGACGCCGAACGCGACGCATCTTCCAGTCGGCCTTGCGTGCATCGAAGGGGGCATCGCGGTGCTGATGGAAAAGCCGATCGCCGATACCGTCGAGCAGGCCGCGCAACTGACGCGCGCGGCATCCGAGGCACGCGTGCCGCTGCTCGTCGGCCATCATCGCCGGCACAATCCAATCCTGCGGCGCGCCCGCGAAATCGTGCGCTCGGGGCGCCTTGGCACGCCCGTCGCGGCGATGGCGCTCGCGACCTTCTACAAGCCCGACAGCTATTTCGACATGACGTGGCGCCGCGAAAAAGGCGGCGGCCCGGTGCTGATCAATCTGATCCACGATATCGACATCATGCAGTTCCTGCTCGGCGAGGTGGTCGAAGTGCAGGCGGTGACGTCGAATGCGGTGCGCGGCTTCGAAGTGGAAGACACGGCGGCCGTGCTGCTGCGCTTCGCGAGCGGCGCGCTCGGAACGCTGGCAGTGTCCGATTGCGCGGCGTCGCCGTGGAACTGGGATCTCGCGGCGGGCGAGGCGGCGCACTATCCGCGTCAGCACGTGAACACGCATTTCCTGACCGGCACGGATGCGTCGCTCACGCTGCCGCTGCTCGAAGTGTGGGAGTACCGCAGCGGCAAGGGCTGGCATGACCCGCTGACCGTCGAGCAGAGCACGCCGCATCGCGGCGATCCGTATCACGAGCAGTTGCGGCATTTTTGTGCGGTGATCGATGGCGAGGAACAGCCGGTCTGTTCCGGCGACGACGCCACGCGCACCCTTGCGACAACATTCGCCGTGCATCGCGCGGCGGAATCGAAAGCACCGGTATCGGTATGACGAAGGAGACAACGAAGATCATGGATGCAGTCAATCAGGCACGTTGGGACGAAGAAGTCGACTTGCTGGTGTTCGGAGCCGGCGCGGGCGGCATGACGGCGGCGCTCGTCGCGCATCACGAAGGGCTGAAGGTAGTCGTGTGCGAAAAGACCGATGCGGTCGGCGGGATCACGTCGACGTCGGGCGGCACGACGTGGGTGCCCGGCACGAGCCTCAGCGTGCGCGACGGCGTGCCTGACAGCATCGACGATGCGCGGCGCTTTCTCGCGTCGGTCGTCGGCGACCGGGGCGGCGATGAAGCGCGCGAGGCGTTCCTGCAAAGCGGGCCGAAGGCAATCGACGAACTTCAGCGCATCAGCGACGTAAAGTTCGTCGCGGCCGCGGCTCATCCGGATTACGTGAGCGGACCGGGCGCCGCGTTCGGCGGACGCGCGCTCGCGCCAGTGGCTTTCGACGGGCGTCTGCTCGGCGATGAATTCGTCCGCGTGAAGCCGCCGCGTGCGGAATTCATGGGCCTCGGCGGGATGATGGTGGCGCGCACGGATCTCGACGCGCTGCTCGCGCCGTTCGCATCGACGAAGAATTTTTCGCGCACGCTGGCCGTCGTGGGGCGCTATGTGCTCGACCGGCTGCGCTATCCGCGCGGCACGCATCTCGTCATGGGCAACGCGCTCGCCGCGCGGCTCTTCTACAGCCTGCGCAAACAGAACGTCGAAGTGTGCTTCGACACGCCGCTCGTGGAACTGGTTATCGAGAACGGCAAAGTGACGGGCGCCGTGGTACAGCAGAAAGGTTCTGGGAAGAAAAGAATCGGCGCGCGTCGCGGCGTGGTCCTCGCGACCGGTGGCATCACGCGCAATCCGGTGCTACGCAAGCAGTTGTTTCCCGCGGGCGCGGAGCCATTGTCGCTTTCGCCCGAAACGCATACCGGCGACGGCGTGAAAAGCGCGCTTGAACTCAACGCGAAGCTCGACAACGGTTGCGAAAGCCCCGGCCTCTGGATGCCCTGTTCGATCCTGCGCAAGAATGGCAAGCCCGACGGCGTCTGGCCGCACATCATTCTCGACCGCGCGAAGCCCGGCTTGATCGCGGTGAACAGCCATGGCGAGCGCTTCGTCAACGAGTCGGATTCGTATCACGACTTCGTGATGGGCATGCTGCGCACCGACAGCGTGCCGGCGCATCTGATCGTCGATGCCGCGTTCATTCGCGACTACGGCCTGGGCCTGCTCATGCGCGGACGCAGCCGGGCACGCATCGTGAGCTTCGAAAAGGCGGGTTATTTGATAAAGGGTGACACGCTCGCCGCGCTGGCCGCCAAGCTGAAGGTCGATGCGAAGGGGCTGGAACGCACGGTCGAGACATACAACCGCAACGCAACGCAGGGCGCTGACCCGGAGTTTCATCGCGGATCGAGTCCGATGAACCGTTTCAACGGCGACCCCGCGCAAAAGCCGAATCCGTGTCTGCGGCCGATCGGCGCGGGGCCTTACTACGCCGTCACCGTCTGGCCCGCCGATCTCGCGTGCAGCGCGGGCCTCGCGGGCAACGCAAACGGTCAGGTGCTTGACAACGACGGCAGCGTGATTCCGGGCCTCTTCGCGTGCGGCAACGATCTCGCGTCGATCTTCCGTGGCACCTATCCGGGACCGGGTACGACGCTCGGGCCTGCCATTGTATTTGGATGGCGGATTGCGAAGTTCGCGGCGCATCCTTCGGCTTCGGCCGAACCGCAGAACGTGCAGCCGAAAAAAAGCGCGCTCATTTTTCCCTAATACAGCGCCCCTAGACTGCTTTACATGAACTCCGGCCGAGGCGAAAACCCCGGCCACCTAAAAAAACCGGCGCGATCCGCGTCACTGTCAAGGAGCACATCATGTTCAGCAAGACTTCACGTTACGTAGCCGCCGCCTTCATCGGATTGAGTGTCGGCATGGGGTCCGCGTTTGCTCAATCCGTACCGCCGATGACCGCTGTGATGCAACAGATCCAGCGCGTCGACCTGAAACAGATACACGACCAGTTGAACCTCGACCCGAACCAGGAGATTCAATGGCAAGCCGCCCTCGATGCGATGCGCGAATCCCACGCCGCCGAGCGCATGAACGCGGACGTGATGCAGCAGCAAACCACCGCCATGCTCGACAAGCCGATCCTCGATTTGTCCGCGCTCCATGCCGCGCACGAAAAGGCCGTGCAGCAGGATGCGGGCTTGCCGGAGAAGTCGGCTAAGGCGTGGCTCACGTTCTATCACGGCCTGAACGACGCGCAGAAGACTATCGTCAGCAACGCGCTGCGTCCTGAACTCGCGAAGATCACGCAGCATGCCGCGCGTCCGATCGATCCACGCACAGGGCTTTGAACGGGCGTCGTAGAATGCAGTACCCGCTTCGTCCGATGAGTGCACCGATGTTCAAGTCGCTGAGAAGTCAACTGGTCGTCGCGCTCGGTCTGCTCGTGAGCATCATCGGCTTGCTTCAGGGACTGAGCTCCTATCAGCTCTGCAAGAACGGCATGGGCGCGCTGCTCGACCTGCGCATGGAACAGGTCGGCCAGCGCATGCGCGACGGCTTCGCGGAAGGCATCCCGGAGACTCCTTTGCGCGGCTCGCAGGACGCGCGCGATATCGTGCTCGTCGTATGGAAGCCGGGGCAGGACGCCCCTTTCCGCTCCACCGAACCCTCGCTGCTGCTCCCGCAAAACGCGCCGGCCGGCTTTTCGACGTCCACCGTCAACGGCGAGGAATGGCGCATCTACACACTGCGCGGCCCCGCGATGACGATCCAGGTCGCGCAACGTCTTTCGGTGCGACGAGAACTAGAGGAAGCGACCGCCACCCGCACGCTATGGCCGATTTTCGTGCTGCTGCCGCTGGTATGGATCGCCGTCGGGCTCGTGGTGCGGCGCTCGCTCGTCGATCTGAACCGGCTCGGCCGCGAAGTGCAGGCGATCGATGCGGGCCATCTCCAGCCGCTGCGCACCGCCGGCGTGCCGACGGAACTCGATCCCTTCATCCATTCGATCAATCACATGATCGAGCGACTTGCGCGGTCGATCGAGGCCGAGCGCAAGTTCATCGCCGATGCCGCGCATGAACTGCGCACACCGCTCACCGCGCTGCAGCTCCAGGCCGATAACCTTCAGCGCGACATCGTCGCGAGCAATCAGGAGCGCTTTTGCGAATTGCGCGGCGGCATCGCGCGCAGCGGCAGCCTCATCACGCAGTTGCTGCGCCTCGCGCGCGCCGATGCGCCGGTGAACGGCGGCGCGATCGAACGCGTCGATCTCGCGAATATCGTGAGGGCGACCGTCGCCGACGTGCTGCCGATCGCGCTGCAACGCGGCCTCGACATCGGCGCGGAATCGATCTTGAGCGCGCACGTGCGGGCGATCGAAACCGACGTCGGCATGGCGGTGCGCAACCTCGTCAGCAACGCGGTGCGCTATACGCCCGACGGCGGCACGATCGATCTCTACCTGCGCGTTGAGGCGGGCATGGCGTGCATCGAGGTGGTGGATACCGGGCCGGGGATCGCCGAGGACCTGCTGCCGCGCGTGTTCGACCGCTTCTTTCGCGCGAACCGCGACATCGAAGGCAGCGGCCTGGGGCTCTCGATCGTGAAGGCCGTCGCGCAGCGCTATGGCGGCACGGTATCGCTCAGGAACCGCAGCGACGGGCCGTCAGGCATCGTCGCGACGATCACACTGCCGCTCGATCCCGAACCACGCTCCTGACGCATGCGCCGCCTGATTGGCTCGCATACAATGCGCGTGTGCGGGAGCGAGACGGGGACACCATGCGAATCCTTCTGATCGAAGACGATGTGCAGATCGGCACGAGCCTGATGCGCGCGCTCAAGGACGCCGACTACGCCGTCGACTGGGTCCGCGACGGCACCGCCGGCAGCACCGCGATCGCGGCGGCGAGCTACACCGTTGTGCTGCTCGACCTGGGCCTGCCGGGAATGACCGGCATCGAACTGCTGCGGCAGGCGCGCGCGGCGGGCAACGCGGTGCCGGTGGTGATCCTCACCGCGCGCGACGATCTGGAAACACGCGTGCAGGGCCTCGACGTCGGCGCCGACGATTACGTGCTCAAGCCCTTCGACGTTCCCGAACTGCTCGCGCGGATTCGGGCGGTCCTGCGTCGGAAGGCGGGCTACGCGGTTTCGCGTCTCGGCAACGACACCCTCAACCTCAACCTCGACGAACGCACGCTCACCTGCTCGGGGACGACGGCTGCGCTCTCGGCGCGTGAATTCGCGCTGATGCTCGCGCTGCTCGAACGGCCGGGCACGATCTTCTCGCGCGAACAACTCGAGGACAAGCTCTACGGCTGGGGCAAGGAAATCGAGAGCAATGCGCTCGACGTGCTCATCCATTCGGTTCGCAAGAAATTCGGCAACGCGGTGATCCGCAACGTGCGCGGCCTCGGCTGGACGGTCATGCTCAGTGCACCGTCCAGCGACGAATCGAGCTAGCCCGCAGCACCCTCATTTTCCGCTCATTCAGCGCGACTACGCTTACCAGTGTCGACGAACCGCTAGCGCCAGCAAAGGCGCAACGGCCGTCGGAACCGCATCGTTTCACGATCGATCGATGCGCAACCACTCAAGAAGCGGAGTCCATCATGTTCACGCACTTTCTCGAAGTCCTCCACAACATCCGTTACAACGCCGCCGAGCACGAACGCGAAGACTATCTGGCCGCGTCCGCCGACCTCGCCGATCTCGAGCACCGCATGGAGGCGATCGATCACGATACGCGCGACGCCTGGCTCGCCGGCAGCGATCGTCATTAACTCGTGCGTCGTTACGGGGTGAATCATGAAGAACGATCCGTCACTACAGGCGGCCGGCGCGATTGAAGCCGAACCGCCGCGTGCCGATCCGTCGCCTGACGCGCAAGCCGCGTCATTCGATACGCCGAACTACGAAGACCTGCTGCCCTACCTTCTCCTGCCAATGGCGGGAAGCTACTGAGCAACGCCATGTTCACACGCGACGACGTCACCTACGAGTTCCACCATCTCGGCGTGCCGACTGCCGAGCCACGCCCTGGCGAACGCTATAGCGCCGTTTTCGGCATGTACACGAGCGATAGCGAAAGCGAACTCGTGCGCATCCAGTACCACCGTTTCGATACCGACAGCATCCTGCATCCGCTGCTGCGCACGATGCCGCACGTCGCGTTCAAGGTCGACGATCTGGCTCGCGCAACCGCCGCAAAGCAGGTCGTGCTCGGGCCGTATGAACCGATCGATGGCTTTCGCGTCGCGGTGATCGTGGATGGCGGGATGCCGGTCGAGCTGATCCAGACCACGCTCAGCGACGAGCAGATCTGGTCGCGGGCGCGCACGGGTGAGCAGGCATCGATCTATTTCAAAGGAGAGTCCCATGCGGACCGCTGAATTTTTTACTGCCCGTCAATACGGCTACCGCACCGACTTCGTCACCGTGGAAGTCGTGCAATCGACCGAAGGCGGTCGATACGACATCCGCCTGCCCACTCTATGCAGCGTCGGCGAAAGCGGCCTGCAGATTCGCGGACCGGTCGTGCGCAACGTGGCCGGCTACCTGATCGCCTTCAATCTCGACGATGCCCGCAAGGAATCGCTGATCGAATGCGGATATTCGGTGCATCACCTCGCCTCGATCGGCAGCAACGAGCGTTGCGCGGATTTCTTCGTCTGGCACCACTGGAGTTGCAGCAACACGAAGCCGACGCCGTGGCTGTCCGAGGAATCCGCGTGGCGCGCCGCCGACGAGCACGCGCGCCGCACCGTCTCGCTCGCGGACAAGGCCCGGCTCCTCATTCTTTCCTCATTTTCGGCGAGCACACTGCAGTCATGCAGCAAGACAAACGAACCCGAAAGGAGAAAGTCATGAACGCAATCCGCAAAATCCTCGTAGCAGCAGCCCTGACCGCCGGTTGTGTGACGGCCGCGCAAGCGCATGTGTTCGTCGGCGTGGGCATCGTGGGCGGGCCGGTGTTTCCGGTCGATTCGTCGGTGCAGGCGGCGCCCCCGCTGCCCGTGTATCAGGCCGCAAACGGTTTTGGCCCCGCGCAGTTGCCGCCTGAAGAGCAACCGTCGAAGTTCGCCGAGCCGCTCGTGTCGAGCTATTCGGTCTTGACCGGGCACGCTGCGCCGGTGACCGGCGAGTCACCGACGATCGCTGATTGAAACGCTCTTTCGTCTGATATTTACTCATCGAGGTGCTGAAATGAACGCCATCACTATTTCGCTTCTGGCTGTCGCGTTGACCGCTGCGCTTGCTTTCGCTCATATCGCTCCGACGCGGCCCGCGCGACAGGCGGTCGCGCAGCACACGACGACGCCTTTCGTCACCGATCGTACACAGCGTCCCCTCGTGCGGCAGGATGCGTAAGAAGGCGGGATTTCCCCGTGCCTGTATACTCGCTGGATGAATTCCTCCTATTTCCACGCAGTACTCCAACGCGCAACGCCCGCCCGGCTGATCGCGGACATATCAACCCTCACGCACGTCGAACCGCATCCGGCGGTCCGATGAAAACGCCGAAACGGCTAGCGCCGTTGCTCGAAGAAGGACTCATCGACGAAGTCATCGGCCAGTTGATGAGCGGCAAGGAAGCCACAGTCTACGTGGTGCGCAGCGGCGATTCGACGCGCTGCGCCAAGGTCTACAAGGACGCGAAGCAGCGTAGTTTCCGGCAAGCGGCGTCGTATCGCGACGGCCGCAAGGTCAAGAACAGCCGTCAGGCGCGCGCGATGGAAAAAGGCTCGCGCTACGGCCGCCAGATGCAGGAAGAGGTCTGGCAGAACGCCGAAGTCGATGCGCTGTTCCGCCTCGCCAACGCAGGCGTGCGCGTACCGCAGCCGTATATCTGCACCGATGGCGTGCTGTTGATGGAACTGGTCGTCGACGCAGCGGGTGAGGTCGCGCCGCGGCTGAACGACGTCGATCTGACCGAAGCGCGCGCCCTCGAACTGCACGCGATGCTGCTCAATCAGGTCGTCCGGATGCTCTGCGCGGGCGTGGTTCACGGCGACCTCTCCGAGTACAACATTCTCCTGGCGGCGGGCGGGCCGGTGATCATCGACTTGCCGCAAGCCGTCGATGCCGCCGGCAACAACGAAGCCGCGTCGATGCTCAAGCGCGACGTCGACAACCTCGCCGCGTATTTCGGACGCTTCGCGCCGCAGCTTTATTCCGCCGATTACGGCACGGAGATCTGGCGGCTGTTCGAAGCGGGCGGGCTCCACGTCGATGTCGAATTGACCGGCGTGATCGAAGTCGATACACGTCCCGTCGATCTCGATGGCGTGCTGATGGAAATCGAAGAGACGCGTTTCGAGGAAGAAGCGCGGGTACGGCGGGAGCAGGAGTCGATCGCGGGCGGTTGATTTCGGTCGATGCGTCGCCGGGCGGAATCTATACTTTCGGGGTCATCACTCCTTCCGCTCCGGAGGCACCGAAGCATGACCCAGACGATGAATCACCCCTTCGAGATTTTCGCCATTTCCTTCGTGCTGATGTCGCTGGGGGCATGGGCTGGTGTCGCGCTCAAGCGAAGGCGTCCGCTCGACGCCGAAGCGCGCGAGGACCTCGGCATCATTCAAGGCGCCAGCCTGACGCTACTCGCGTTGATGATCGGCTTTACGCTGTCGATGTCGGTCGGAAGGTACGATCAGCGGAAAGCCTACGAGGAAGAAGAAGCCAACGCTATCGGCACCGAGTTTCTTCGAGCGGAGCTTTTGCCGGGGCCTCAGGCTGCCCTCACCCGCTCGCTACTCATCAAATATCTCGACCAGCGCGTGCTCTACTATCGGACGCACGACGAAGCGCAGCTCAGCCCCATCAACAAAGCGACCGAACAGCTCGAAGCCGAATTGTGGGCGGCGGTCAAAGCGGCCGCGATCGTCCAGCCGACACCCATCACGGCGCTCGCCGTCTCCGGCATGAACGACGTGCTGAACACGCAGGGCTACACGCAGGCGGCATGGTGGAACCGGATTCCCGTGGCCGCGTGGATGCTGATGATCCTGGTCGGGGTGTTCTGCAACGCGCTCGTGGGATACGGCTCGCGCAGTGTCAAATCGCGCAAGGCGTTTCTGTTGCTGATGCCGGTGATCGGATCGATATCGTTCATGCTCATCGCCGATATCGACAGCCCGCGCGGCGGGTTGATCCGCGTCGCGCCGCAGAATCTCATCGGGCTGGCTCAGTCGATACCGCGGCAATAGAGATCGTGTCAGGTAACGCTCACCGTCAATCGCTCCAGCGCACCCAAGCGCTCATTCAACCGCCCGCGTGTGATCGCCGCGATCTGCGCCAGCGCTTCATCGATTTCCTGATGCGTTGCGCGGTCGAGTCTTCGTTCGAGTGCCGCGAAGATACCTTCACGCGTGTAATGCCGCACGCAGATGATGAACGGGAATCCATGCCGCTCCAGATAGGCTGCGTTCTGCCGGTCGAGCGTGGCTTCCTGCTGGGCCGTCATCGCGTCGAGCCCAGCGCTCTTTTGTTCCGCGTTCGAATCCGAAGTCATCGTGCCCGCACGGATGTTCGCGCCGGACAAAAGCGGATGCAGGTTCAGAAAATCGCACCGGGCCTTCGGATCGAGGTCGCGGATTACGTCCATCATCGCGTCGTGCAAGGCGCGCGCTGAAGCAAACGGCCGACGCGGCCACGCGCCGTCCGCCGCCTGCGGAAAATGCTCGAACACGCTGCCGAACGTGCGTACAAAGGCCGTTTGGTCCAGCGCGTTGACTGGCGCGAGATCGATCGACTGTGACATGGGCTGCTCTCCCGTAAAGCCCGCCGCGTTGGCCGGGCGTAGTGATGAATACGGGCCGAGTATAGGAAGGGCGCGCGGCAGCGGCGAGGTCCGCGGTTCTATAAACCGCATAAGAGAACGCGATACAGCTAGCGACGGTTCATGTCGCGCAGGTTGCGCAATTCCTGCGCGGCCGCCGTCAGCATGCCGCGCAGCCAGATGTGCGACGCCGACCGATGGCGTGACGGATGCCAAAGCTGATAGAAGCGCATGAACGGAAAGTCGATCGGCGGATCGAGCACCGCCACCGGCAGATATTGCGCGTGATAGTTGGCGAAGTGGCGGCCTGTGGTCAGGATCAGGTCGGTGCCCGGAATGAGGCTCGGCGCGAGGTTGAAGTAAGGGCAACTGATGCGGTTGTCGCGATGCACGCGCATGGTGCTGAGCCCCGTATCGACGACGCCGCGCTGGTCGCGCGAATACGGTGTCGGCACGATGTGCGACGCGCCCAGATACGCTTCCGCCGTGAACTTGCCCGGCTGCGCATGGACGCTGTCGTCGGCCACGACGCAGACCACGTCGTCCTCCAGCAGCACCGACAGATGCAGATGCTCCGGCGGATTCGGCCAGTTGCCGATGACGATATCGGGCGAGCCTTCCGACAACGCCTGCTCGTAGTTGAACGTCGCGCTCAACGGCACGGCCGATAACCTCGCGCGGGGCGCGGCGCGTCGGAATTCGCGCACCACTGCGGCGAAAAACGGCGGCGCCAGATAGTCGGGCATGCCGACGGTAAAACTCTGCTCGGTGGTCGCGGGATCGAACCGGTCGTCGGATACGAGCAGGTTGTCCAGCGCGCTCAATGCCGCCTGCGCGCTGCGCGCCAGTTGCAGTGCGCGCTCGGTGGGCACCATCACATTCTTTTCACGCGTGAGCAGCGGGTCGTTGAAGATGTCGCGCAGGCGCTTCAACGCGCTGCTGATCGCCGGCTGCGACTGGTTCATGCGCACCGCCGTGCGCGACACGCTGCGCTCGGCAATCACGGTGCACAGCACGCGCAGCAGGTAGGTATCGAACGGATCGTCGGCGCGATTCATGGCGGCCCCTGGTACATAAGGTGGATGCCGATGTTTTAACGTGTTGCGCCCGCCAAGGCAACGGGGTCAAATCCGTACAAAAGTGTCAAATTTGCACCGATCCGGGGCATGTCCAAACGGCTCAAGGGTAAATCATAGGTTGGCCTGCTGATCCCGCAAACCCTTTTCGCATAAGGCTCTCGCACCCATACATGCATTGCTATGGGCCTTATTCACTCCCCCGCCGTTCCCAATTGGCGGCGCATTCCTATACTTGCTTCCAACCGAACACACGGCCGCTGCCGCACCTTCCCGGCGCCCGGCCGCGCACGTCAACCGACTGGAAAGGAGACACCATGTCGATCATCAAACAGGCCATGCCGGCATTCGCCGACGAGGCAAACAGTGCGGTCGCAAGCGCTGAAGCCAGCGCCTATCGCAAGGTTTCCTGGCGCCTGCTGCCGTTCCTCGGCGTGCTGTGGGTGCTGGCGTGGCTCGACCGCGTCAACATCGGCTTCGCCAAGTTGCAGATGCTGGACTCGCTGCACTTCTCCGAAGCCGTCTACGGCCTCGGCGCCGGTATCTTCTTTCTCGGCTACTTCTTCTTCGAAGTGCCGTCGAACATGCTGTTGCAGAAGATCGGCGCTAAGAAGACGATCATGCGCATCACCATCTGCTGGGGCGTGATCTGCATGCTTCAGACCACCGTCTCCACGCCGACGCAGTTCTACCTCCTGCGCTTTTTGCTCGGCGCGTTCGAGGCCGGGTTCTATCCGGGCGTGATTCTCTATCTCACGTACTGGTATCCGTCACAGCGGCGCGCCAGGGCGTTCGGCACGTTCATGTCCGCGTCGGCCATTGCGGGCGTGCTCGGCGGGCCGCTCGCGGGCTGGATCATGACGTCGATGGGCGGCTTTCACGGCATGCACGGCTGGCAGTGGCTGTTCATCCTGGAAGGCATCCCGTCCGTGCTGGCCGGCATCTTCGCGTGGTTCTACATGACCGACAAGCCGGAGCAGGCCCGCTGGCTCACCGACGACGAAAAGCGCGTCGTGCAGGACGCCCTGCGCCGCGACAGCGCCGCGATGGGCGAGCGCGGCCACGACTGGCGCGGGCTCCTCACGAACCGAAAGGTGTGGCTCCTGATCGCGATCTTCTTCTGCCTGCTGTGCGCCAACTCGACGCTGACCTTCTGGATCCCGACCATCATCAAGGATGTCGGCTTCATCTCACCGATCGCCGTCGGCTGGATCGCGGCGGTCGCGTATCTGTGCGGCGCCGTCGGCATGATCGTGAATGGCGCGCGCTCCGATCGACGCAACGAAGTGCGCTGGCACTTCAGCGGCCCGGCGATCATCGGCGGCGTATCGATGGCGGCGCTCGCCGTGCTGATGGGCGTGCAAACGCTGTCGCCGGTCGTCGCGCTGCTTGCGATGACGGTGGCGCTCGTCGGCACCATGAGCGCAATCCCCGTGTTCTGGCAGTTGCCGAACCGTTATCTCGCAGGCAGTGCCGCGGCCGTGGGCGTCGCGCTGATCAACTCCGTCTCGAACCTCGCGGGCTTCGGCGCGCCGTACGTGATGGGCCTGATCAAGAACGCAACGGGCAAGGTCACGACGGGCCTGTATATGGTGGCCGTCATCGAGATCCTGGCTGCGGTGCTGGTGCTCATCGGCATCCGCAATCTCGGCAACAAGCAAGGAGCCTGATATGCGCGACAACCCGACTCCCGTCGACGCCAGCCGTCGCCGCTTCGCCCTGCAATCCGTAGCGCTCGGCGGCGGACTTCTGCTCGCAGGCGGCGCGCAGGCGGCCGGCGAGCAAGCGGCCACCGTCCCCAACCAGACCACGGGCCCGGTGCAGCAGGACGGCCTCAGCCCGCGCCTCACGATGCACGCGCTCGACACCTGGCACGGCACGCCGGCCGCCGGCATGCGCGTGGAGATGTTTCGCATCGAGGACGGCCAGTCGCGGCATCTGCAGACCGTGACGCTTGCCGCGAGCGGACGCAGCGAACCTCCGCTCCTCGAAGGCGACGCTTACCGCGCCGGCACGTATGAACTGCTGCTGCACGTCGATGAGTATTTCGCCGCGCGCAAGGCCAGCTTGCCGCAGCCGCTCTTTCTCTCGACGATTCCGCTGCGCTTTCGCGTAACGGACATCACTCAGCGCATCCACTTGCCCGTGCTGTTCGGACCGTGGAGCTACAACTACTATCGCGGCAGCTGACCCGCCGCGTTTAGCAACCATCTTGCACGGGACGAGAGAAGCGCTTTAGCGCTAACTCTCGTCGACATAGGAGAGGGCATGGCCGCAGGCATCACGACCCACGTACTCGATGTAGCGCTCGGCAAGCCCGCTGCGGGCATGCAGATCGAACTGTTCGACATGAGCACGCAACCCCCGACGCTCATCACCCGCACGCGCTCCAATCGCGACGGGCGCACCGATACGCCGATCCTTCCCGCCGCGCAGGCCCGCGCGGGCGACTTCGAATTGAGGTTCTGGGTAGCGGACTACTTCCGGACGCCCGATGTATTCGCTGATGTCGTGCCGGTGCGCTTCACCGTCGCCGATGCGGCGCAGCACTATCACGTGCCGCTGTTGTGCTCGCCGTGGAGCTTCGGGACGTATCGGGGGAGCTGATCGCGTTGCGGATCGCGGTCAATAGACTGATGATTGACGAGGGTCGTTGCGTGAACCTTGTAAACCCGCGGCTCCCGTTCGTTAGACCGGGAGCCGCATGGCCGATGTGTAACCCGCTTACTGCCCGCCTTGATTGATCGACAGCGCATTTTTCACCGACGTCACGCCAGACACGCCCTTCGCGATCGAGCCGGCCTTGTCGATGTCGGCAGGGTCGGAAACGTGTCCTGCCAGCGACACGGCGCCCCCCTTCGCGAGCACGCTGATTCCGGCGGTGTTCACGCCGCCCTTCGACAGCGCCTGCAGCACCTTCTTGCTAAGCGCCCGATTCGCCTTTCTGACAGCGGACTTCGACGTTCCTGCGCTGGCCGTCGCGCCGGATTGACTCGGCGTTGCCGTTGCATCGCTCGTCTGCGACCAGGCATTAAACGACGCGACGACGATCAAAGCTCCGCCCATCAACTTGAGTGTCTTGATTGCATTCATTGTTCGCTCCGGTGAGTGTGAGCCGCGCGTTCATGGCGACTCTTGCGGGGATGGACGATCGTTCGATATCGCGCCTCGTTTCAATGGATCGAGCGCGCGACGCTCAACGCGCAATCTGCTCCCGTTTTAGCAGCAGCGCCATGAGACTTTAGTCCAATAGACGGTCAGAAGCGAGCGTGCAAGTGTCTCGGGTTCGCGGCGTATGGGGCGTATGGGCCGAGAGCAACGCCGATTCAAACACCGTGCGCTTCGGTGTAATCGGCGGCGTTCGGATCGAAAGCCTTCGCAGCACCACGCCGTTCCTGACACAGGGCCACCGCCTCGACCAGTTTCTTGCGAAGCTGCTCCACGTCGTGGATGCCGGGCAAACGCCGGACGGGATGAGCCAGATCGTCGGTGGTCAGGATGATCGAGCCGGCGCCGAACAGACGCAGCCACCACGGATGAATCGATGTGATGGTCTGCACGCGCGAAAGCTCGAGAATCGACGAGCGGCGATTGAAGATGCCCTGCGTCCAGGTGATCCGCGCGGTATCGATGACGATCCGCGTGAAGGCCGTCTTGCTGAACGGAAAGGCGACACCGATCAACACCGCTCCGGCTTGCGCGAGCAACACGGGCCAGTGAAGCGGAAAGGAACCCGACAAGCAAAGATGAATGCCGCCGATCACAGCCATGACAGCAATGCCTTTGAGGAGCGCCGGAAGGTTACAGGCCTGCGACGGCGCGCCGCTGAAAATCACCTGATTAGCCATCGCATAGTCCCCTTTATCGTGATGCACGGTCGTGTTCTTTTGTCGGCTGCGCGCGGTAGATGTGAACGCTTTGAAGCCAGTGCGACGCGCTTCGGCATTGCCACCGACGATCCACCCAGTATAGCCCTAACGACGAAGACCGTCCCCGAGCGCGCCTCTCAGAAGCCAAAACTGCTCAGCCCCGGATGATCTTCGGGACGCGTTCCCAGGGCCCAAAAGAACTGACGCTCGCTTTCGTGAATCGGTATGTCGTTGATGCATGCGTGGCGCACGGCCATCAGCCCGTTTTCATCGAACTGCCACATCTCGTTGCCGAACGACCGGAACCAGTGACCCGAATCGTCGTGCCATTCGTACGCAAACCGGACGGCGATGCGATTGTCCGTGAAAGCCCACAGTTCCTTGATCAGGCGATACTCCAGCTCGCGGTCCCATTTGCGCCGCAGAAACGGCACGATCTGCTCGCGGCCGGTGACGAATTCGGCGCGGTTGCGCCATTTGCTGTCCACGGAGTAAGCGAGCGAGACTTTCTCGGGGTTGCGCGAGTTCCAGCCGTTTTCGCCAGCACGCACTTTTTGCGTGGCGGTTTCGAGCGTGAATGGAGGAAAGGGAGGGATCGGGGTATTTGTCGACATAAAAGCTCCAGTTGAATGAATCGCCATCGCATCGCCAGGCAAGTGAAACGTGTTAATCAAGCCGCTTGAGTTTCAGACATGCACGATGGCGTGCCGATCGCAGGGTCGATCAAAACGGCCTCATGCAACACGGATTGCAGGATCATCGCGCCCGCATTCAGCGGCAACGTTCGATAGGGACGCGGCTTGTAGATCGCATCGCCCGGAGCAATCGTGCGTCCGCTCATCACGCACGTGCCAGCGACGCGGGCACGGCTCGCGTGCCAGACCTGATCGCCGTAGGAACAGAGCGTCGAGCTGCGCCATGCGACGGTTGCGGTCGATTGCGTCGGCCGGTCGAGCACCTGCACTTGCGCCTCGAAGCGCTGCCCCGCTATTGCCGGCTGGCCGCCTTTGCGTCCAGATCGCACGGCAGTCGCGGCTTGTTGATCGACGCCCGTACCATCCGATATCGCGGACAGCAAGCCGAGGGTTCGTAACCACGGATCGGTGAAACTCGCATCGTCCAGCATGTTCGCTCTCCTGTTCCAGATAGACCGCTTGGGACCGCTTGATCCTCGACGCTCCCGCTTACCGATCGATGTTCGCCTTCATCCGCCAGTTGGAAGGCGTGTCACCGACCAGCCGCTTGAACACCGTCGTGAAGTGCGCCTGCGAGCGGAAGCCGCAGCTCAGCGCGACGTCCAGCACGTTGTGCTTCGACGTGAGCAAAAGATGCTGTGCATGCTCGATCCGGCGACGCGTCAGATATTCGTGCGGACGCATCCCCGTTGCGCGGCGAAACTGCGAGGCGAAGTGCATGCGCGTGAGACCCGCGCTGCTGGCGATGTCCGCGAGTCCGATCGGTTCGGCGAGGTGTGCATCGACGTATTCGATCGCGCGGCTCAGACGCCATGACGGCAGCGGGGTCGCCTCGCGTGTCTGGCGTTCCGCGAGCGTGAAGTGCCGCGCGACCACCCGCGATACAACCGCGAGACTCACGCTGTCCGTGAAGACCTTGCCGAGCGCGGCATCGTCCGATTGCGAGACCGCGAGCGCCTGGCCGAGACGTTCGAGCGCAGGATCGCGCACGAGTCTGGGATCGTCGATGCGAATATCGCCTGCATGTTCACGGCCGAACATGTCTTCGTAGCATTCCGCGAGTACCTGTTGCGAGACAAAAAGATGCAGCACGTCGGCGGCAGATTCGAACTCGGCGCTGCAATGTACGTCCGGCGCGGTCACCTGTACGGCGCCCGCGGCGACCCGGCCGCGCACGAGCGGCGCGCCCGCATGCTTGAACGTCAGTGACGCGCACTTTAGGTTCATCGCGATGCAATGGTGTTCGGCGTTGCCCGGATTCACGACCGTCAGCGGTTGCGCCACGTTGCGCGTCCAGCGAGAGACGACGATGTTGGACGGCGACTGTGGATCGACGGGACTGCGCCATTGATGCTCGATGCCGATCGGGTTGGCCCTTCTCTTCGGTGCCACATCCACGGCGGCGTCGGGAAGCAAAGTCATCGAGCTGGTCATGATCTGGTCATCCGGTTGAGTAGGTCGGGGCTGCGATGACTCCAAGGTATCGCAGGGCAAACGCGGCGCCCATCCCTACCTTAGGTTGACTCTCGCGACCAATGGTTGGGGCGACTCATATTCAGGTTTAGTCTTGCGGCTTTAGCGGGCTGTGGCGTGGGATGAATAAAGGCGAGACAGAGTCATACTTAGGTATAGGTTGCAAACGCAAAACGCCGCTCTGTCTCCACTAGAGCGGCGTTTTTCTTCAACAAATCCAGTTACGACCGAATGAACTCCAGCAAGTCCGCGTTCACGCGATCCGCATGCGTCGTACACATCCCATGCGGCGCGCCTGCATAAATCTTCAGCTTCGCATTCGGCATCAACTTCGACGACAGCTTGCCCGAATCGTCGAGCGGAACGATCTGGTCGTCATCGCCCTGAAGGACGAGCGCCGGCACCGTGACCTTCTTCAGGTCTTCCGTGAAATCGGTTTCTGAAAACGCTTTCACGCAGTCATACAAGCCCTTGATCGAGCCTTGCAGACCGAGCAGCCAGAACGAGTCGATCGTGCCTTGCGAAACCTTGGCATCCGGCCGGTTGAAACCGTAGAACGGCAGCGCCAGGTCCTTGAAGAACTGCGAGCGATTGTCGTGGACGCCGTGGCGAATATCGTCGAATACAGAAAGCGGCAAACCGCCCGGGTTCGCTTCCGTCTTCAGCATGATCGGCGGCACCGAGGCAATGAGCACCGCCTTCGCCACGCGCTTCGTCCCATGACGGCCGATATAGCGCACCACTTCGCCGCCGCCAGTCGAGTGACCGACCATCACGACGTTCTTCAGATCAAGCGACTCGATCAGTTCCGCGAGGTCGTCCGCGTAAGTGTTCATCTCGTTTCCGTTCCAGGGCTGCGACGAACGGCCGTGGCCGCGACGGTCATGCGCGATCACGCGATAGCCGCGCTCAGCGAGAAACATCATCTGTGCGTCCCAGGCGTCCGCGTCGAGCGGCCAGCCGTGCGAGAACGTGATCGGCTGGCCCGTGCCCCAATCCTTGTAATAGATTTCCGTGCCGTCCTTGGTCGTGAAGTAAGCCATCTCTACTGCTCCTTTCGGTTTGGTTGAACGCCATGCGCCGTCGTGGCATGCGTGACAGTGAGTATTCGCGACGGCCAAGAGACGCCTGTTTCATATCGCCCGGATTGTTTGGATTCGCACGCTCGAACCCATCGCTTGCTTCGCTAAAGGGCATCGTGCGAATCGGCAACGACAGTGCCTCAGGCTGAATCCATGATCGTTGAAACCGCCTACGCTCCACCCATCACACGCATGGAAAAAGGACACCGCCGATGTGGATCGTCAGACTCGCCTTGAAACGGCCCTATACGTTCATCGTGCTGGCCGTGCTGCTCTTCATCCTCGGTCCGCTCGCGATCATCCGCACGCCCACGGACATTTTTCCGAACATCGATATTCCGGTCGTCAGCATCGTCTGGTCGTATAACGGCTTTTCCGCAGAGGACATGGCGCACCGGATCACATCGAACTACGAACGCGCACTCACCACTGACGTGGACGACATCGAACACATCGAGTCGCAGTCGCTCAATGGCGTGTCCGTCGTTAAGATCTTTTTTCATCCGGGCGCGGACATCAATCGCGCAATCGCCGAAGCGGCATCGAACTCCGCGTCGATCCTGCGCGTGCTGCCGCCGGGCACGCTTCCGCCGAACATCATCACGTACAACGCGTCGACGGTGCCGGTGCTTCAGCTCGGCCTCTCCAGCGACACGCTGCCCGAACAGACGCTCTACGACCTCGGCAACAGCTTTATTCGCACGCAGCTCGCTACCGTGCAAGGCGCCGCAGTGCCGCTGCCGTTCGGCGGCAAGATCCGCCAGATCATGGTCGAACTGGACCCGCAGGCATTGCAGGCCAAAGGCCTCTCGCCCGCCGATGTCGTCAACGCCGTGAACGCGCAGAACCTGCTCCTTCCCGGCGGCACCGCCAAGATCGGCTCGCGCGAGTACGACGTGCAGATGAACGGCAGCACCGATACGGTCGCCGCGCTCAACAACCTGCCGATCAAGACGATCGATGGCGGCGTGGTGTACGTACGCGACGTCGCGCATGTGATCGACGGCTACGCGCCGCAGACCAACATCGTGCGCAGCGACGGCAAGCGCGCGGCGTTGCTGCAGGTCGAGAAAACCGGCAGCGCATCGACGCTCACGATCATTCAGCAAGTCAAGGACATGCTGCCGAAGATCGCGGCAGGCTTGCCGAAGGCGCTCGTCATTTCGCCGCTCTCCGATCAATCGGTGTTCGTGAAGTCGGCGATTACAGGTGTCGCACGCGAAGCGCTGATCGCCGCCTGCCTGACGGCCGTCATGATCCTGCTGTTTCTCGGGAGCTGGCGCGCCACGCTGATCATCGCCGTATCGATTCCGCTCGCCGTACTGACCTCGCTGATCGCGCTATCGGCCCTGGGAGAGACCATCAATATCATGACGCTCGGCGGACTCGCGCTGGCAGTCGGCATTCTCGTGGACGATGCCACCGTCGCGATCGAGAACATCACGCATCACCTCGAAAACGGCGAGCCGCTGCACGATGCGATCCTGAATGGCTCCGGCGAAATCGCCGCGCCGACGTTCGTGTCGACGCTATCGATCTGCATCGTGTTCGTGCCGATGTTCCTGCTCTCGGGCGTCGCGCGTTATCTGTTCGTGCCGCTTGCCGAGGCCGTGGTATTCGCGATGTGCGCGTCGTACTTTTTCTCGCGCACGCTGATCCCGACGCTTGCGATGTACCTGATGCGCGCGCCATCGAAAGACGGCGACGCGTCACACGGTGCGCTCGTGCGCTTTCAACAGGGTTTCGAGCGTCGGTTCGAGCGCTTGCGCGGCGGCTATCGCAACGCGCTGCAACACGCGATCGAAAATCGCAGCCGCTTCATTCCGATCTTCCTCGCGCTGTGTTTCGCATCGCTCGCGCTGCTTCCGTTCACCGGCCGCGACTTCTTCCCCGCAGTCGATACCGGCGAGATCCGGCTGCATCTTCGCGCACCGACGGGCACGCGAATCGAACAGACCGCGCGCATCACCGACGAAGTCGAAGCGAAGATCAGCAGCGTAGTTCCGAAGCAGGAACAAGCCGCGCTGCTCGACAACATCGGCGTGCCGGTGAGCGGCATCAACCTGACCTACGACTCGTCCGACCCCATCGGTCCCGAAGACGCCGACATCATGCTCACGCTCAAGCCTGACGCCGGCGCGACCGCGGACTACGTCGCGAAGCTGCGCAACGTGCTGAACGCATCGTTCCCCGGCGTGACGTTCGCGTTCCTGCCGGCCGACATCGTCAGCCAGATCCTCAACTTCGGCCTGCCCGCGCCGATCGATATCCAGATCGTCGGCAACAAGCTCGAGGAGAACCGCGTCGTCGCGGATCGCCTGCTCACGCAACTGCGCGGCGTGCGCGGCCTCGTCGACGCACGCATCCAGCAGCCGGGCGACGCCCCCGCCATCGACGTGAACGTCGACCGGACCAAGGCGATACAAGCGGGGCTCACGCAGCGCGACGTCGCGCAGAATCTGCTGATCGCGCTGTCCGGCAGCTCGCAGACGACGCCGAATTTCTGGCTCGATCCAAAGAACGGCGTCAGCTACCCGCTGATGGCCGAAGTGCCGCAGTACGACATTCACTCGCTGCAAACGCTCGCGAACATCCCGGTGGCGACCGTCGCTTCAAACGCGTCGCAGAACCTGCTAGGCACGCTGGGCACGATGTCGCGCAGCACGCAGCAAGCGGTTGTTTCGCACTACAACGTCCAGCCCGTGCTCGACATCTTCGCGGCCACGCAGGGACGCGATCTCGGCGGCGTCGCGGAGGACGTCACGCGTCTCGTCGATGCCGCGCGCGCCAGCCTGCCCGCCGGATCGTCGATCGTGATTCGCGGCCAGGTCCAGTCGATGAACGAGTCGTTCGGCGGCCTGGAGAGCGGCCTCGTGTTCGCGATCGCACTCGTCTATCTGCTGATGGTCGTGAACTTTCAGTCGTGGCTCGATCCGCTCATCATCGTGAGCGGGTTGCCGGGCTCGCTTGCGGGCATCGCATGGATGCTGTTCTCGACCCACACCACGCTGAGCGTCCCGGCGTTGACGGGAACGATCCTCTGCATCGGCATCGCGACGGCCAACAGCATTCTCGTCATCAACGCCGCGCGCGAACTGCTGCAAGGCGGCGCCGATCCGCTTCACGCCGCGCTCGAAGCGGGCTTCAGCCGATTCCGACCGGTGCTGATGACGGCGCTCGCGATGCTGATCGGCATGCTGCCGATGGCACTCGGCCTCGGCGACGGCGGCGAACAGAACGCGCCGCTCGGACGCGCGGTGATCGGCGGGCTCGCCATCGGCACGGTCTCGACGCTGATGTTCGTGCCAGTGGTCTTCGCGCTCGTTCATACGTGGCTCGCGAAGCGCCGCGCGCGTCGAAGCGCCGTTATCGCTGCGCCGCAAGCGCAATGAATCCGCCAACTCAGGGACTCAATCATGAACACGCCTGATGCACATCCGGAATGCGAGCGCGCCGTCACTGGACGCGCACTCGTTCCTGTGGTCCGCGCGAGGCCGCAGCCCGCACGAGGACAGAAGAGCGCACTGCGCCGTCGTCTGCCGATTGCGTTGGCGGGGATCGCCGCTGCGCTCCTGATCGTAGGCATTGTGCCGCGCCTGCGGGCGAGCGCGGCGCTAACCGCGCAGGTCGCGGCGCAGCGCGCGCCAGTCGTCGACGTGATTTCGCCCGGTCACGCGCCGGCTTCGCGAGAGCTGTTGCTGCCGGGCGCGGTGATGCCCTACGCGGAAGCATCGGTGTATGCGCGCACGAGCGGTTACATCCGGCGCTGGTCCGCCGATATCGGCACGCACGTGACAGCCGGGCAGGTGCTCGCGATCATAGAAACGCCGGAACTCGATGCGCAATTGCAGCAGGCGCGCGCTGATGCCGCCACCGCGCTCGCCAACTACAACTATGCGACCAGCACCTCGCAACGCTGGCAGCAGATGCTGCAAACGCAATCCGTCGCGCAGCAGGACGCGGATACAAAGACGGCCGACATGCAGGCCAAGCGCGCGATTCTGGCGTCGGCGCAGGCGAACGTGGCGAGGCTTGCGGAGATGGTGTCGTACGAAAAGGTGACGGCGCCGTTCGACGGCGTCGTCACCGTGCGCAACGTCGATGTCGGTGCGCTGGTCACGGCAGGCGGCACGCCGGGACTCGCCACGCCTGCGAACGAGCTGTTTCACATCGCGCAGGCGGACGTGCTGCGCACCGTCACCGACATCCCGCAGGACGACGCGAGTTTTATTACGACAGGAACGAGCGTTTACCTCACGACGCAGCAGTACCCGGGACGACGCTTCCCCGCGCGTGTAGCGCGCAGTTCGGACGTGATCGATCCGTCGAGCCGAACGATGCGCGTCGAAGTCGATGTCGACAACCGCAACGGCGCGCTGCGTGCGGGCGCCTACGTGCAGGTGCATCTGGCGCTCGACACCGCGCATCCCGCGCTCGAACTGCCCGTGAGCGCCCTGCTGTTTCGTCCCAAAGGCGTGACGGTGGCTGTCGTCGGCAACGACAGCAAGGTCGCGCTTAAGTCCGTCACGATCGGCCGGGATTTCGGCACCTATGTCGAGATCGCGACGGGGCTGAACGCTTCCGATCGGGTCATCGATAACCCCGGCGACGCCATCACCGCGGGCACGGTCGTGCAGGCGCACAACACTGGAGCCCGATGATGCGCCCCCTGTCCATGCCATTTCTTCGCAGGACCCTGGCGATCGCCGTCGCGTGCGCGCTGGCCGCCTGTTCGACGTTGCCCAGCTATACGGTGCCGGAAACCGTCGTGCCGGATCATTACGCGACGGCACAGGCTGCGCCCGGCTGGCGCGTAGCCACGCCGCTCGATACCGCGCCACGCGGCGATTGGTGGACCGTCTTCAACGATCCCGACCTGAACCGTCTGGAGAGTCAACTAGCCGTATCGAACCAGACCGTGAAGAAGGCGATCGCACAATTGCAGCAAGCGCGCGCGATGATCGATTATCAGCATGCGGGTTTTATGCCGACCGTGACGGCCGGCGCCGCGCAATCGCGCACGCGGCTTTCGCAGAATGTCGAAGGTCATCGGCTTGCGGGCAAGACCGTGCCCGATTACTCAGCAAGCGTCTCCGCGACATGGGAGCCCGACCTGTTCGGACGCGTCCGCGACGCAGTGGTCAACGCACGCGACAACGCGCAGGCAAGCGAAGCCGATCTCGAAGCGGTGCGCCTCGCGATGAGCAGCGATCTCGCACGCGACTACTTCGCGCTGCGTGCGCTCGAGATCCAGAAGAAGCTCCTCGACGACAGCGTCACCGCTTACGCCGCTGCGTTCAGGATTCTCCAGCAGCAAGTGGCCGACGGCGCGATCGATGCTTCCGCCGCCGCGCAAGCGCAAACGCAACTCGAAAGCACCCGTTCGCAAGCCACCGACATCGACGTACGGATCGCGCAGACGACGCATGCGATCGCGACGCTGATCGGCGTGCCGGCATCGTCGTTTTCATTGCCGCCGAAGATCGAGACGACGGCCGTGCCGCGGATTCCCGCAGGCGTGCCTTCGCAACTGCTGGAACGTCGGCCGGATATCGCTGCGGCAGAGCGGCGCGTAGCCGCGGCGAATGCGCAGATTGGTCAGGCGAAAGCGGCGTTCTATCCGGACTTGACGCTGAGCGCGACCGCCGGGCTCGAAAGCACGTTCTTTGCGCCTTGGCTGACGGCGCCGAGTCTTTTCTGGTCGATCGGTCCGCAACTCGTCGGTACGTTGTTCGACGGCGGGAAGCGTGACGCGTCGTTGAAGGGCGCCACGGCGCAATACAACGGCTCGGTGGCCGACTATCGGCAGACGGTGCTCGTGGCGTTCCAGCAGGTCGAAGACGCGCTCTCGGAACTCGATTCGCTCTCAAGCGAAGCGCAAAGCCAGCGCCGGGCGACTGCCGCCGCCGAGCTTTCGCTCGAGCTCACGCAGGACCGCTATCGGGCGGGCGCGGTGAGCTATCTGGATGTCGTGACGACGCAGACCATCGCGCTGGCCAACGAGCGGATGGAAGCGCAGGTTCAGGGGCGCCGTATCGATGCAAGCGTGCAATTGGCGACCGCGCTTGGCGGCGGATGGGATCGTGCGGCGCTGGATTCGTCGGTGGATTGAGTTGCTCAAGCCTTCGCTTGCGCGACCACACCGTCACGCGCACGCGCCGCCACCACGTTACTCACGCATTCCGACGCAGCCACCGACCCCGCAACCGCAATCAACACTGGGATCAAAAATCCCTGACTCGGCTGCGTGAATTCGAAAATCAGCGCAACCGCTGTCAACGGTACGCGCATCGAGGAAGCAAGAAACGCCGCCGCACCGATCACGGCGAACGCACCAAGCGGCGTACCCGGAAAGAGCACCGACCATGCGCCGCCCAGCACGATCGCCAGCAACGCGCCGTTGCACAAACCGGGTGTCAGCAAGCCGCCCTCCGCACCCGCGCGAAGACTCGTCCAGGTGATCAGCACGCGCAGCATCAACAAGATGGCGGCGAGGCGCAGCGGTATGGAACCATCGAAGCCTACTTGCGCGGGCCCCTTGCCGTTGCCGAGCAGTATCGGGAATTGCGTCGCGAGCAGGCCGATGAAGAGGAAGTTGAAAACGCACAGGAGCGGCAGCCAGCAGCCACGCGGCGCATGAGCGCGCGCGGAACCGGTGATCCGCGTGAATTGATACGCCGCGAGGCCGATGAGCGGCCCGGCGAACGCCGACCAGATCATCAGCGAAGGCGTGGTCACATAGTGCGGCACTGCGTACTGCGGCAGGTCGCCGAGGCCCAGTCGCGCGACCAGCGCCGCGATCACCGACGTGACGACCGCAGGCACCAGCGCACGTCAGCCGAAACTAACGAGCAAACCTTCGAGGACGTAAAGCGCGCCTGCAACGGGCACGTTGTAGACGGCTGCGAGACCCGCCCCCGCGCCACAAGCCACCATCACCTTCGATTCGTCTGATGTGAGGCGCGCCCAGGCGCACAGCTTGCCCGCGATCATCGCGGCCACTTCGCGCGGTGCGACTTCGCGTCCGAGCGGCGACCCGAGCGCAACCGTCACGATCTGCAGCAACGCATGACAGGTCGTCGCGACGGCAGGCATGCGCGGATCGTTGCCCTTCACCGCACGCGCAATGCTGACGAGCGGCCGGCACCAGCGATAAACCGCCCACCAGCCGACTCCCGCGACCACACCGCAGACACCGAGCACAGCCACGCGGCGCAACGGGCTGGCCGCCTCGACGCCTTCGAGAAAGCTCTCGCCGTGAAAGAGCGAAGCGAAGCTGTAGCCATACGCGAGATGCTGGATCGCGTGCAACAGCGCGGCGAGCCCCAGCCCGCTGAGACCACCAGCGAGCCCCGTCAAGCCGACGACGACGGCCCACCGAAACGCATGGCTGACAGCAAACGGTCCGGATGCGGGTTGCACGCTAACGCTCCATTTTTTCGCCAAAGCATGGATCACGCATCGTACCGAGGAAGCGCGCGGCCGTCACGTTCACGTATGCCTCGCCTTCGTGACGCATGAACGAAGTGGGTTCCATCCGTCCTTCTCTGTAGAGTCCGACGGGCCAATGCAAGTTATCGGAACGGCGTCGCTGGGACCATCCCTACGTTCGTTTGCAACACGCTGCGATTGGTTTGCCTGGCTCATATGCAGGTGTGACGCCGCGCAGCGGCAGGCGCATTCATACATCAAACCTGGGTATGTCGCGGTCATGCCACCGGCTGTCACGTCGAGTCCTTCGTAGGATGGTTCATCGTCGATGATTCTATTAATGTGAGGTCGTTAAGGCGGCACCGCGCCGCCTTTTGCATTGGGAAGATACACATGGCAGACCTCATCGACTACGCAGATTCGCCGAATCCTCACCTGCGATTCCAGGCGCCGCATGCGCACCTCTCGAGCGTCTTCGGCAACGACTGGTTCGCGCTCAAGGCCGAAACCTTTGCGCGCTTCTTCGGCACGCCCACGTTTCTCGTCGTGCAGACCCTGATCGTCGGCGGGTGGATTGCGGTCAATCTGCTTCACATGTCGCGCTTCGATCCCTATCCGTTCATTCTGCTGAATCTCGCGTTCAGCCTTCAGGCTGCCTACGCCGCGCCTTTGATCTTGCTCGCGCAAACGCGCCAGGCGGATCGCGACAAGGCACTCGCGGAAGCCGATGCGCATCATCGGGAAGACATCGCACTCGCCAGTGAGAACCGCGAAATGCAAATGGCCGAGTTGCTCAAGCAGAACACCGAACTCACCGAGCTTACGCGCCAGCTAGCGGAACGCATCGAAACGCTGACGCGCGATCTTCACGAAACCCTGACGCCTTCGAAACTCGCTTGAACGCCGTTGTACCAATCGACTCAATCAAAAAAGGTATTGCCATGAATGAAGCACTCGAAGCCGCCGCCGTGCGCCGCGCAGCCTCACTTAAAACGCCGACTCGTCTGTCCGAAGAAGCAGTCCGCGACATCTCCGCCGCATTGACGACGCTGCTCGCCGACGTGTTCGCGCTGTATCTGAAAACGAAGAACTTCCACTGGCACATGTCCGGGCCGTACTTCCGCGACTATCACCTGCTGCTCGACGATCAGTCGGATCAAATCTTCGCCACCACCGATCCCATCGCGGAACGCGCGCGCAAGCTCGGCGGCAAGACGCTGCATTCGACAGGTCAGATCACGCGCTTGCAACGCATCTCCGATAACGACGCGGCATTCGTCACACCGGACGACATGCTCGCCGAACTGCGCGAGGACAACCTGGCGCTTGCGGGCTATATGCGCGAAACGCATTCGCTGTGCGACGCATTCGGCGATGTAGCGACAGCGAGCCTGCTCGAAAACTGGATCGACGAAGCGGAGCGGCGCGTGTGGTTCCTGTTCGAATCTGGACGCGCTGCTTGAAGGACAGCGTTTCGTCCGGTAGGGACGAACCTCCGCCCCTACCGTTTAGCCCGCTTGCAGAGGGCCTTTCAATTCAGAGAAGTCATGTCTCGCCCACTCATTCTCGGCATCAGTATCGTGTCGCTTGCTAACGCGCTGTTAGGGACGCTCGTCAGCGTGATGCTATCCGCGCACGGCTTGGGTAATACGGGTGTCGGACTGGTGATGTCGTGCTACTGGCTGGGCTACATCGTGAGTGCGCTGACGACGGGAAGCGTCATCGAGCGCATTGGACACGTTCGCGCCTTCACGGCATTCGCTGCAACGGTCGCGACGAGTGTCCTTGCCTTGACGTTCGGCAAGCAAACCGAAGTATGGGCATTGTGTCGCGTGTTGACGGGATACGGTTGCGCCGCGCTTTTCATGGTCACCGAGAGCTGGCTGAGCGCCTCGTCGACTTCATCGACACGCGGCACCGTTTTCGGCACGTACATGCTGGCGACGTACATCTGCATGGGTGCTGGCCAGTTCCTGCTGAACGTCGATCCGAGCGGCGTCAATCTCCTGACGCTAGACGGGCTGTTGTTCGCAGTCGCGCTGATCCCGGTGGCGCTCGTTCGTGACAACCCGCCTCCCGTCGATCAAGTGAGTCGCTTTGGGATCAAACGGCTCGTATCGATTGCGCCGGTTTCCGCGCTCGTCTGCGCAATGAGCGGTTTAGCGAGCGGCGCTTTCTATGGAATGATCGCGCCCGCATTGCGCGTGGCGCATGAGCCGACGCGCAACGTGTCGTTCGTCGTCGCGAGCCTGGTGTTTGGTGGGCTCGTCGCTCAGTTGCCTGTCGGAAGGCTGTCGGATTCGATCGATCGACGTCTCGTGATGACTGGAGCGGCGGCTGGTAGTGCCGTTAGCGCGATGGTGCTTGCACGCACGTTCGGGCATGTGTCGGTCGGTTCGCTTTGTATCTTGACGGGTGTACTCGGCGCGTGTTTGTCGGTGCTTTATCCGCTTGCCGTCGCGCACGTCAACGACCGGATCGCTAAAGGCGACGCCATTCCCGCGAGCGGTGCGCTGATCCTCGTCAACGGCACAGGCTCGCTTTTCGGTCCCGCGTTAGCCGGCTTGCTGATGCGGTTTTTTGGTGCGGACGGTCTCTTCGGTCTGATGGCCTTTACAGCGGCCATGGCGGCAGCGATCTGCTTTAGAGCCATTGCCGCAAGCGGCCCGGCCCTTTCAATCCGGCCGTTCCTGATGCTGCATGGTCATGCGATGCTCAATCCCGGGCTCCATCCGCATCTGCGATTCAGGGCGAGACATTACGTGCCTGAAACGCTTCAGACGCCCGCCCAGGTCGTCAAGAAGACGCCGTGAACCACCGACCCCTCCGGTTAAATCGGCCATGATGACCGAGCTGCTCCTAGGCGCGACGTTGATCGCCGTCACCGGCGTGGTGCAGGCGTGCAGTGTCCGCTTTGCGCTGCCTCAAGCGCTGCTGGTTGCATCGGTCGGCATTGCGTGTGGGGCGGCGTCCCTTCTGCTGAACATGCTTTTGCCGCATAGCGCGCTGACGTTCATCGCGCCGCTCGTGGCGTGGCCGTTGCCCGCGCAGACCTGTCTCACGCTTTTCCTGCCGACGCTGTTATTTCAAGCCGCTTTAAGCGTCAACGTCCGCGAGATGCTGGCCGACGCCGCCCCCATCCTGCTGCTGGCCGTGTTCGCCGTGTTCGTCGCGACGGGTGCGATCGGGCTGGCGGCGTCTGCGGTGTCGGGACAACCGGTTATCGATGGCTTGCTGCTCGGCGCGATCATCGCGACCACTGATCCCTCCGCCGTGCTCGCGGTCTTTCGGAGCGTCGGCGCGCCGGCCCGTCTCGTGCGACTGGTCGAGGGTGAAAGCCTTCTGAACGATGCCACCGCCATCGCCGTAGCGGGCGTGCTGCTTGCCGCGCTGGAAGGCAATCATGCGACGGGCGGCGTCGGCACGGCGCTGCGCGTTTTCGCTTTCTCGTTCGCGGGTGGCACGCTGTTCGGCGCGGTCGCTGGACGTCTGCTCGCGTGGGCGCTCGTCCACATGGGCGGCGAAGGCAAGGCCGAACTCACCCTGACGATCGCGTTGCCGTACCCGCTTTACATCGTTGGCGATCACTACCTGCACGTCTCGGGTGTCGTCGCGGTCGTGGCTGCCGGGCTGGTCGTCAGCGGACTCGGACGCACCCGCCTTTCTCCACGCAACTGGGATCATTTGCAACTCTTCTGGGAGCAGGCGGCCGCGATCGCGGGCACAGTTGTGTTTCTCATCGCGACCATACGCGTTCCGGCATTGATGCGAACCGCACATCCTTTTGATCTCGTGACGTTATGCGCGATCGTCGCGGCTGCATTGGCCGCGCGCGTTGCGGTGCTGTTCGGTGTCTTCCCGATACTCGCGCGCTTGAGGCTGAGCGAACCAGTCAGTCCCGCGTTCAAATTCGTCATCGCATGGGGCGGATTGCGGGGCGCTGTCACGATCGTGCTTGCCTTGGGCATCGCAGGCAATGACGATCTATCGGAGCCGACTCGACGCTTCGTGGCCGTCCTTGCGACAGGCTTCGTTCTCTTGAGCCTCGTCATGAACGGCCCGACGCTAAAGCCCTTGATTCGTCGTCTCGGACTCGATCGTCTTTCAGCACAGGACCGCGCCATACAGCGGCAAGTCGTGCGGATTGCCACGACGGGTGTCGAGGAGCGGGTACAAGTTGCGTCGAAGGTCTTCGAAATCGCACCGGAGATAGCCGATAAAGTCGTCGAGCAATATCGACGGAGCGTTGCGCTCGATGGCGCATCAAATCTCGACGACCTGCTGAGCGATCAAGACCGCCTCGCCATCGGACTTCTGGCGCTAGCGCGCAAGGAACGCGACCTGATTCCCGACTATGGTTACGGCGTCGTTAAGGTAAGCAATCTTGACCGGATGACACGCAACGCGTCCGACATGATCGAAGCGGTACGTCGCGATGGAAGGCTCGGATACCGGCGCAGAGCGGCGCAGATACTGGCGCTCTCGGGCATGTATCGCGTGAGCCGCTGGCTGCATTTGCACTTGCGCTTCGACAGATTGTTCGCGACGGCTCTAGCCGACCGCTTCGAACTTCTCATGTGCCGGCGCGCGGTACTGGAGCAATTGACGCGTTACAACGACGAGCGCTTGAACGATCTGCTCGGCGACCGGCTCGTGAGCATGCTCGACAAGCTGCTGCATGCACGCATCGACGCAATCGAAGCGGCGCTCAACGAAATGCGCAGCCAATACTATCGATACACATGGAGACTTGAACGGCGCATGTTGCTACTGGTGGCTTTGCGCGAGGGGTGTGCATCGGTCGCTGCGATGTACGGCGATCAAACCATCTCTACGGAGATCTACAACTCGCTGAACCGCGAGTTTGCGCGCGCCTGGGAAGTTGCCATCGCGCGTCCACGCTTTAGCTAGACGACGCCTGAACCGCGATCTCCGAGCGCAAGAAATCGACCAACGATCGCTGAAGCGCATTGAGCGGCCCGCCCGAACTGACGAGCGCGAGTTCCGAGGGAGGCAAAGGCGGCAACCCGTCGCATACACGATGATCGGGGAGCAAAGCAGTGGTGGGCAGCGCCGAAATCCCGAGCCCCGACGATACGGCCGCCTGAATCCCCGTCAGGCTATGACTGCCGAACGCGATGCGCCAGCGCCGGTGCGCCTTGTCGAGACTCCGGATCGCCCGCTGCCGATAGATGCAGCCTTGCGGAAAAACCGCCAGCGCGACGGGTTCGTCGTCGATGTGAGATTGCGATCCCTGAACCCAGACGAGCGACTCGGGCCACGAAGCGAGACACTCCCCGCTGCCCGGCTCGCGCTTCACCAGCGCGATTTCGATCTCGCCCGCCGTGAGCTTGCGCTGCAAGTCGAAACTCATGCCGGCGACGGTTTCCAGCCGCGCGCCCGGCCGCGCCTTCATGAAGCCGGAAAGCATCGCCGTCATGCGTTTCGCGTCGAAGTCCTCCGGCACGCCGATGCGAAGCGGCACCAGTTCGACGTCGCTCGTCAGCGCGTCGTGCGCTTCCTGCGCGAGCGACAACAACCGCCGCGCGTATTGCGCCAGCACTTCGCCGTGCTCCGTGGCAGTCACCTGGTTGCCGGTGCGATCGCGCAGCAGCAGCGCGCAACCCACCGACTCTTCCAACTTGCGAATCTGCTGGCTCACCGTCGATTGCGTTCGATGCACGCGCTCACCGGCACGCGTGAAACTGCCTTCGTCGACGACACAAACAAACGTGTTCAGGAGTTCGAGATCGAGCATGGTCCGTTCCGATCGATATTTACTTTGTCACTGACATTAACATATAAGTTTAATTTCTCACTATCGAGTGGCTGACTTACGCTAGCGGCATCCCTTCAACTTTTCGACGGATGCTCTCATGACACTGCACGCGACTCCCCGCCCAAAATGGCTGACTTTCGATTGCTACGGCACACTGATCCAGTGGGACGAAGGTCTGCAGGCCGCGGTACGCAACATCCTGGCGATGAAGCCGCGCCACGACGTCGACCCCGCCCGACTTATCGCGGTGTACGATCGGCACGAGCACGCGCTAGAACAGACGCCGCCGCATCGAACGTTTCGCGAGGTGGCAGGCGCCGGGCTCCGGCTGGCGATGGAGGAACTCAATTTGCCCAGCGCACCAGGCGACACCGAACTGCTGACCGGGCGCATCTCCGCGATGCCGCCGTTCGGCGAAGTCGTCGATACGCTGCGGCAGCTCAAGGAATCAGGCTATCGGCTGTGCATCGTGTCGAATACCGACGACGACATCATCGCCGGCAATGTCGCGCAGCTCAGCGGTCATATCGATCGCGTGATCACCGCGCAGCAGGCCGGCGCGTACAAACCGGATCGCCGGCTGTTTGATTACGCCCACGAACAACTGGGTGTGACGAAGGACGACGTCGTGCACATCTGCGCGAGCCCGCATCTCGATCATGCGGCGGCACGCGATATCGGGGGTTCCGGTGCATCTGGATCGACCGCGGCACGGGGCGCACGCTGCTTCCCGACTATCGCCCGGACGCGACGCTTTCGACGCTCGATGAAGTGCCGCCCCTCTTTGCTTCGCTCGGCTGGTGAGCCCAGGGACAACATCATGGCGCATACGCTTTCATCCGTTTCCAGCGTTCAGTCGGCAGGCAACCGGCGACTCGATAGCGACGAGATCGTGCAGGCACGCATCGAACTGGCTGCGTGTTTTCAGCTCGCGGCGCAGCTCGGTTTCGAGGAAGGCATCTGCAACCATTTCTCGGCCGTCGTGCCCGGACATGACGATCTGTTTTTCGTGAATCCGTACGGGTACGCGTTCTCCGAGGTCACGGCGTCGCGCATTCTGATCTGCGATTTCGACGGCAACGTGATCGAAGGTGACGGCAAGCCCGAAGCCACCGCGTTTTATATCCATGCGCGGCTGCATCGCCTGATGCCGCGCGTGAAGGCGGCGTTTCACACGCACATGCCGAACGCCACGGCGTTGTGTCTGCTCGAAGGGCCGCCGTTGTTGTGGCTCGGTCAGACCGCCTTGAAGTTCTACGGCCGCACCGCGGTGGTCGAGGACTACAACGGTCTCGCGCTGGACGAATCGGAAGGCGACCGGATCGCGGCCGCGCTCGGCGACGCGGATATCCTGTTCCTGAAGAATCACGGCGTGATGGTGGCGGGCGCGAGCATCGCGGAAGCCTGGGACGACCTGTATTACCTGGAACGCGCAGCCGAGGTGCAACTCAAAGCGATGAGCGCCAATCGCCCGCTCAAGCCCGTCCCGGCGGATATCGCGCAACGTGCCTACGAGCAGATGCGTCTCGGCGACAAGGAAAGCGCTCGCGCGCATCTCGACAGCGCCATGCGGGAGCTTCGCAGGCGCGGGGTGGCGTTCGAGGCGTGACGAAGCCTCGCGCTGCGATGGTCATTTTTTGGCGGGGCTCGCGGTCGGGTCGCTAACCAGGAAGCGGCGACGCGGTTGTCCGCCGGAAAGGCGAGCTTTCTTGTCACGCGTCAATTCTCTGCACGGCGCCTTCGCTCAACCGTCGCCTATACTGTAAACACGATGTAATATTTTGTTGACGAGGTTCGCTTGGCGATCATTCGATGCGTCGGGCGGGCCCGGAACGCGATTGGAGGACGTCATCATGTTCAAGCACCTGCTTGTGGCAACAGACGGGTCCGCACTGTCGGAAAGCGCGGCCCAGATGGCCGTGGGACTCGCCAAGGAAAACAACGCGACGGTCACGGGGATCTATATGGTGCGCCCGTTCCATATGACCATCTACAGCGCTGAAATGGTGGGCTATACAGAGGATGAATTCCTCGCCTCCGACCGCGCGCGCGCCGAGGAATATCTCACGACGGTCCGGAATATCGCCGCGCACGCGGGCGTCGAGTGCGACACGGTGGCGGCGAGCGGCGCGCACCCGTACGAGGCGATCCTCGATACCGCGAAAGAGCGGAACTGCGATCTCATCGTGATGGCGTCGCACGGACATGGCGGCATTCGCGGCCTGCTGATCGGAAGCGAAACGCAAAAGGTGCTCACGCATAGTCACTTGCCGGTGCTCGTCGTGCGGCCGCCGGTGTAAGGTCGGGCCGCGCGCAATTGAAGGGATCATGAGCCGGCTTTGTCCGGCTCTTTTTTGGCCTCTCCACCTCACGCCTTACAGTCATTAGCTTGTATCGATACAAAACAGCGTATAGACTGTTATTTTGATTTACAGCTTTAGACTTGTAGGAGCATCCGGTGGGCTATCAGGTCAAGACACTCAGCCAGCTACGGCCGATCCTGCTGGGCTTCCGCAAGGCTGCGGGACTCACGCAGGCTGCAATGGCCGCTCACCTCGGCGTGACGCAGCAGACGTATGCCCAACTGGAGGCCAATCCGGCCGCGGTCAGCGTTGAGCGGCTGTTCAAGGTCATGCGCGTGCTGGGTGTCAATCTGATGCTGACGCGAACCGCAGAGAATGCCGGCAATGTCGTCTATCCACAAGATGCCCCGTCGAAGACCGCTTTGGCCGAAGAGCACATGCCCGAGTACAACGTGCCCAAACCCACCGCACGCAAGAAAAGCCCGACGCCCGCAAAGCGGGCAGCCGCCGCGAAGAAAAGGGAGAACTGGTAAGCATGGCGCGCCGCACGCAACCGGGACGGCTCGACCTGTGGATGAATGGATTGCCCGTCGGTTATTGGGAGACGGCGCGCGGGGCCGAGCGCCTCGTGTACCACGACGACTGGATCGACGACCGCCAAGGCCGTCCGCTATCGCTTTCGCTGCCCTTTACGCCGGGCAACCAGCCGTATCGAGGGCAAGTCGTCACCGACTATTTCGACAACCTCCTGCCCGACAGCGAGCCCATTCGTCGACGTATCGCCGCGCGCTACCGGACCGGCGGCACCGCGCCCTTCCAACTGCTCGCGAAGCTCGGCCGCGACTGCGTCGGCGCGATCCAGATGCTGCCGCCCGACGAAGAACCCGTCGACCTGGAGAGCATCCGCGGGCGAGCCCTGAACGACGCGGAAATCGCGCGCCTGTTGCGCGACACCATCGCGGCGCCCACGATGGGACAGCACGAATCGGTCGATGATCTGCGTCTCTCGATTGCCGGCGCGCAGGAAAAGACCGCCCTTCTCTGGCACGGCGATCAATGGCTCCTGCCCGAAGGCAGCACGCCGACGACGCACATCTTCAAGCTGCCGCTCGGGCTCGTCGGCAACATGCGCGCCGACATGCGGACCTCGGTGGAAAACGAATGGCTCTGCTCGAAGATCGTCGCGGCTTACGGCTTGCCGATCGCCCGCTGCGAGATTGCCCGTTTCGACGATCAGAAGGTGCTCGTCGTCGAACGGTTCGATCGAAGCCTGTCGAGCGATGAGACCTGGATCGTACGGCTGCCGCAGGAGGACATGTGCCAGTCGACAGGGACGCCCGCGCTACAGAAGTATCAATCGGACGGCGGTCCCGGCATCGAGGCGATCATGGAAGTGCTGTCGGCCTCGGAGCGCGCCGCCGAGGACCGGCGCGACTTCTTCATGACGCAGATGGTCTTCTGGCTGCTCGCCGCCACCGACGGCCACGCGAAGAACTTCAGCATCGCGCACCTTCCCGGCAACCGCTACCGCTCGACGCCGCTCTACGACGTGCTCTCGGCGCATCCCATCATTGGCACGGAAGGCAACCAGTTCGCCGCGCAGCGCGTAAAGCTCGCGATGGCCGTGCGCAGCCGCAATGTCCACTACCTGATCAACGAGATCCAGCAGCGGCACTGGATCGCGCAGGGTCAGCGGGTCGGGTTTTCGAAGGCGGATATCGAGACGATGATAGGCGAGTTGACGGCGCGAACGGCGAGCGTGATCGACGAAACAGCGGCCCTGCTGCCGCGCGATTACCCGATGGACGTCGCCGATGCGATCTTCAACGGCATGCGTCGGCTGAATCGCAGGCTTGTGGGGGCGGGGTGAATTATCTCGTCAGATGCCGCAGCGCTCGCCTTGCAGAACCATTACCCTGCACAAACGCGCGCACCGGACGACGCGTCGGCCGGGACGCTGCCGCAGCGCGCTCGCGGACATTGACTGGCACCGCGTCGGCCTCCGTTCCGAGGTGCGCAAAACGCCCATGCTCTTCGTTTTTCGCCAGCACGTCGGGCGAAAGCAGATCGGCAATCGTGAACGTCATGAATGCGCCGAGCGCCACGACGATCACCGATGCCACAATCAGCATATCCATTCCGTTTCTCCCGTAAGGCGCCTTCCGAAGCGGGCGCTTGAACCCGTGGCATAGTTTCGATTGTGCCGAGGGCAGTTGACCGCGTCCAAGACTGGATACGGATCAGGGCGATAAGAAAAGCTTATGGAGAAGAAACGAGCGTGCTACTTCGTCACATCCGCTATCTGATTGCGGTCGCCGAGCAAGGCAATTTCACGCGGGCAGCCGAGACCCTGCGCGTCTCTCAACCCGCTCTCTCACAACAAATCCGCCAGCTCGAAAGCGACCTCGGCGGCCAGCTCTTCGATCGCAGCGGTCGCGTCGTCCGTCTGACCGACTTCGGGGTCGCGTACATCGAACATGCACGACGAGCCTTGCTCGATCTCGAAGCGGGCCGAAGGGCACTGCATGACGTGCGCGATCTTTCACGCGGACATGTGCGCGTCGCCGTCACGCCGACGTTCACCGAGTATCTCGTAGGGCCGCTCGTCGGACAGTTCCGCACGCTGCATCCCGCGATCAGCATCGAGATGACGGAGATGTCGCTGGAGGCCATCGAGACGGCGCTCGGCGAAGACCAGATCGATCTCGCGATCGGCTTCTCCGACCTGCGTTCCGACGACGTCGATATCGAACCGCTTTTCGCCGAACGGCTGACGCTCGTCGCGGGCGGTGCGCATCCGCTGACGCGCGTATCAGGCGCAGTGGTGGCAAGTCAGCTCGCGGACATCGCCCTCGCTCTCCTCACGAGCAACTTCGTTTCGCGCGGCTACGTGGACGACTATTTCCGCGCGCATCGCATCAAGCCGAAGATTTCGCTACAGGTCAATTCAATCAGCGCGGTGCTGAAGATCGTCCGGCGCGGCGAAATCGCGACGATCCTGCCCGGCGCAATGGAGCGCGAGCATCGCGACCTGTCCTATGTGCCGCTCGATCCGCCGTTCCCGATCCGCACGGTCGCGCTGCTGCGGCGCAGGCACGCGTATCGGACGGTGGCATCGACCGAGTTTTGCGCGCTGTTACGCAACATGTTGAGCGAAGGCGAGCTTTCCGGGCTGGATACTTTCGCGGCGAAGAGCGCTGACGTGATTCGCCGGCAGGAGCTTTGATCGGCTTTAGCTATGCCGCCCAACGCGCGCACGTCTGCCGGGGCGTTGGGTTCGGCGGAACTTTGAGGCTCACTCCGGCGTCGCGTTGCAAGGAATCGCGGCGCCCTCTGAAGCCTCCGTCCCGATGCTCGCGAGCGCCGCAAGCCCCAGCAAGGCCAGCGCGCCGCCCAACATGAAATCGGCGGGAATGCCGACGTGATCGACCACCGCGCCGCCGACGAACGACCCCCCCGCGATCGCC
>NZ_FCOL02000019.1 GCF_001544515.1 Caballeronia terrestris | reverse complement strand
GGTTGGAAGCTGCTTTCTTTGCTTACTTTCTTTGCAGCAGCAAAGAAAGTGAGTCCCGCCCCGGACAGGGGCAGAGCCAATAGACCGAAAAGAAAACAAGTTCCATAGAAGCCCAGGCGCATCAAACGGTTCACACACCAACCCCACCCCCACCCCCCAAGCGCCAGCGTAAAAAAATCCCGGGAATCACGCTCTTCAATGATTGACGGCCGGCCCGCGCAAAACTTTAGGCCGGCTGCCGCGCGACGACGCTATTTCTTCGTCACGAGCTCGACGGGCGTTTCGATCACACCCGACAGTTCCGACTGCTTCTTGTGCCCCGAAATCGCCTTCAACGCCGTATCGATGCCGAACACAGCCTGCTTCGCCGCGTACTGGTCAGCGGTGGCGAGGACACGGCCGTCCTTCAGCATCGGCTTGATCGCGTTGATGTTGTCGTAGCCGACGACCTGCACCTTGCCCGCCTTGCCCGCCGCGCGGATCGCCGACACCGCGCCGATCGCCATGTTGTCGTTGCCGCACAGGAGCGCCTTCACGTTCGGATTGGCGTTGAGGATCTGCGCCGCGACCGCGTTGCCCTTGTCGATTTCCCAGTCGCCCGACTGCAGCGCGGCCACCTTCATGCCGCCCGCCTCCATCGCGTCCTTGAAACCCGCCGTGCGCTGCTGCGCATTGGTCGTGGTCGAGACGCCTTCGATCACGCCGACTTCATCGCCCGATTTCAGGTATTTCGCGAGATAGTCGCCGACCTTCTTCGCGCCCTTGCGGTTGTCCGGGCCGACGAACGGCACGTTCAGATCCTTCGACTTCAGCACGTCGGGATCGAGCCGGTTGTCGATATTGACGACGATGATCCCCGCGTCCACCGCCTTCTTGATGACCGGCACGAGCGCCTTCGAATCAGCAGGCGCGATCACGAGCGCATCGACCTTCGAGACGATCATCTGCTCGACGATGCGGATCTGGTTGGCGGTATCGGTTTCGTCCTTGATGCCGTTCGTGATCAGGTCGAACTGGCCGGCGTTGTGCTTCTGGTATTCCTTCGCGCCGTCTTCCATCGTGAGGAAGAACTCGTTCGCGAGCGACTTCATCACGAGCGCGACCTTGGGTTTTGCCGGGGTTTGCGCCATGGCCGCGGAGAACGGCACGGGAAGGATGGAGCAAACAGCCAGCGCGACGGCGGCCGACAGGACCCGCCGGCGGATATTTCGGTTCATGCGTATCTCCAGTTATTTCGTTTCGTGTTGTCTGGGTCTGAGGTTGCCGCGTGAATCATGGCGGTCAACGTTTGCCCGCCGTCGATTCTCGACGGTGAGGCTCTTGTGGTCAATCGGGCATGAACCGGTGAGCCACTGCACGTTGCACAAGGACTCGTCACAGTTCATCGACAGATTGTCCTTCAATTTTGTGATCGATGATGTCCCGTGCGTAGTCGATGCCCGCGCGCGTCGCGTCGATGGGGCTCTCGAACGGCTCCTGGTCGGGCACGCCGAACATCTCCGTGCGGCCGCTCTCGCCGCTCGAACTGCGCGAGATCGTCACGACGATATCGAAGTGGCGCGGGCCGTCCTCGGGATCGTCGCGTTCCCTCGCGCGCCGCAGTGCCTGTACCTTGATTTCGAAGCCCTTGTAGTGGTCGGACAGCGGGGTAGACATAAGCGACTCCTTCGATTGAATGTTGTGGGGGTGCAACTGCGTCATGCTTCGATAACGCCAGCGTCTGAAAGCGGTCTGCAAGCAACGTTCCAGCGCTAGACACCGCTTGTAAGGCGCGGCCACCGAAGCGCGCGCCTTGGCGCATGCAAGGCTTACAGCCGCTTCACGAATGCCTCCGCGCGATGCCGCGAAAATGGCGTCCCGATTTCCCCTAACCGCGCCCAATCGCGATATTCGGCTTGCCATAATGCGCTGGCGGACGCCTCGCTGCACGGCACGGCGCTCCGATGTTCCTCGTCACACAGCCTCATTCAATAACAACCGCTGTCGAACTCAAAGGGAGCGTTACATGTACAACTCAGCGAGCCTCAACCGATCCAACCGTCTGATCCGTTCCGGTGCTGCCGTCCTCGCGCTTGGCTTCGCGCTCGCCGCGCCTGCGACTTACGCGGCGAACAGCCAGCAATCGAAGATGACCGATTGCAACAAGCAGGCCGCCGACAAGAAAGGCGACGAGCGCAAGGCGTTCATGAAGAGCTGCCTCGCGGCGGCGCCCGCTCCGGCCTCCGCGCCGATGACGCAGCAGGACAAGATGACCGCCTGCAACAAATCGGCGACCGGTAAATCCGGCGACGATCGCAAGGCTTATATGAAGAGTTGCCTGAGCAACAAAGGCTGATCCCGATCCGACAAGCCGGACCGCCCAGGGTCCGGCGCAGCGCACCAATCCCTCCGCCGCACGTCCTGTGCGGCATTTCGTCCCGCTCATATTGCACTGCACCTACAAAGGTGATACGCCCCGCGCGCTTTTTCTCATAAGATGGCGCGAGGGCGGCCCCACGATCAATACAAGAACTACGCCATCGGCCGCCGCAGCTTTTCCGGCTTGCAGTTTGCATCCGATGGAGACAGTGGATGGCCTGGAAACACAAGAACCGCTGGTTCAGGCGGTGGCTGATGGTGATCGTCTTCTGGGCGGTCCCGGTAATGATCGTCGCGGTCGGCGAGATCCGCGAAGAAATGGCCTACAACAAGGCCGATCTCGTACGCGCCCTCTCCACCTGGGAGTTCACTGACGCGCAGCGCGCCCGCGGCGCCCCTGCGCAGTGCCGCGGCGCGCCGGACGAAGCGCGCACGGCCGGCTGCCCCTCCGACGTGATGTCCGCGAATGCCGCGAAGCACCAGGAAGCACTCGATCTCTACGCCGCCCGGCGCAGCACGCTCGCCGGCTACCTGTGGCACGCGTTCGTCGGCTACTGGGTCGTGCCGGCGGCGTTCCTGCTTGGCTTGGGCGTGGTGATCGGCGGTGTGCGGCGCGCGTTGAGGCGCCCGCCCCGTGCCGAGGTAAAGTCATCCACCCCGCATCCATGAGTTCCAAGGTGCTGGCACGTTCATTGCTGTCGCGAGTGTGCGGCGTTCACGCAACAGGTCAGACGAAATTCGTTCGATTCGCGCCGCGACTTTTGACGCGAATCGATCAGGTAAATCTGACTGGTTCGTCGAAATCGGCCACGGACGCGGCGTTTTTTGAGAACGAATCAGACGATCCAGCAGACGCAGAAAATTGCGTCGCGCCGTTGTCTTAAAACCTCTGAAAAGCGGTGGGAAACGGAGTAAGCTTGAAGGTCAAAATTACCGTTCGATTTTGTAATAAATCGACGAAACCAAGCCGGGTAAGGCTTGGCGCGATTTTCTGGCCGTCGCGTTCTGCTGTTGCTGTGCTATAAATCCGCATGCTGCACCCTCCCGCTATATGGGGTTTCCCAAGTCCACGATGGAGAAAAATGATGCAAAGACGAAACTTCATGCTCAAGTCGACCGCCGCGCTCGCACTGGGAGGCCTCGCGCTTGCCGGTTGCACGACGACGTCGAACTCTGGCGCGCAGAAAACGGCCGGTGACTCGGACGAGCGCCGCTCCATCGACTCCGATGTCGACGCCACGATGCAGCGTCTCTACGCGACCGTCAAAGGCTCGCGCGAACTCGTCGCGAAATCGCGCGGCGTGCTCGTATTCCCGTCGGTCATCCAGGCAGGCTTCGTGGTCGGCGCCCAGTACGGCAAGGGCGCGCTGCGCGTCGGCGGCGGCACGGTCGGCTACTACAGCACGACCTCGGCGTCCGTCGGCCTGCAGGCTGGCGCGCAATCGAAGTCGCTGATCTTCCTGTTCATGACGCAGGACGCGCTCGACAAATTCCGCAATTCGGACGGCTGGGCAGCAGGCGTCGACGCGTCGGTTGCGCTCGTGAAGATGGGCGCGAACGGCGTGGTCGATACCACGACGGCGACGTCCCCGGTCGAAGCGTTCGTGCTGACGAACGCCGGCTTGATGGCGGATGTCTCGCTGGCAGGCACGAAGGTTTCGCGCCTGAAGATCTGACGCGCTGGTTCAGGGCGTCTCGCGGCAAAAGCAAAACCGCCGCGCGGCACGACTTTCGGGTCGTACCGCGCGGCGGTTTTGTCTTTTTTACTTCGAGTTTTACGTCGCGGCGCGATCGATCAGCTTGAAGCGCGCACGCTTTTGCGCCCGCACGACGGCCTGATATGCATCGACGTACTGCTGCGCCATCCGGTGCGACGTGAAGCGCTCCTCGAAGCGCTGCCGCACACGTTCGCGCGAGAGCGTATGCAATCGGTTCACGGCGGCAACCGCACCGATCTCGTCCTCGACGATGAACCCCGACACGCCCTCATCCAGTACTTCCGGCACCGAACCGCGATTGAACGCGATCACCGGCGTCCCGCAAGCCATCGCCTCGATCATCACCAGGCCGAAAGGCTCCGGCCAGTCGATCGGGAACAGCAGCGCGTGCGCGCCGGAGAGGAATTCGGCCTTCTGCCCGTCACTGATCTCGCCGACGAACTCCACGTACGGCAACTCGAGCAACGGCGCGATTTCGCGCTCGAAATACTCGTGATCGGCTGAATCGACCTTGGCGGCAATCTTGATCTTCATCCCGCAGCGCCCCGCGATCCGAATCGCGGTATCGACACGTTTTTCCGGCGAAATACGGCCGAGGAACGCGAGGTACTCCTGCTCGACCGGCTGCGGCGTGTAGAGCTGTTCCGGCAGGCCGTGATAGACGGTCGTCAGCCACTTGGCCTGCGGCAACGGATGGCGCTGCGAATCCGAGATTGAAATCACGGGCGCCGTGTTGAACGTATCGAAGACGGGCTGCTGCTCCGGCAGATCGAGCCGGCCGTGCAGCGTTGTCACGAACGGCGTGTCCTGGCGCTTGAAGAGCGAAAACGAGTAATAGTCCATGTGGAAATGGAGGACGTCGAACTCGTCGGCGCGGCGGCGGACCATTTCCATCAGCAGCATGTGCGGCGCGATGCGGTCGCGGATCGCCGGGTCCAGGCGCAATGCGCGCGGCCACACGGCTTCGAGGGTCGCCTTCGTCTGCGAATCGCCGGTTGCGAAAAGCGTCACGTCGTGGCCGAGTTCGACGAGCGCCTCGGTGATATAGGACACGACGCGCTCGGTGCCGCCGTAAAGCTTCGGCGGAACCGACTCGGTCAGAGGGGCAATCTGGGCAATTCTCATCTTTCTCGTCTCCACTGGGATCTTTCCCGGACGGCTCACACGCTCGAAAAGCCTGCTGAAGCGCGACGTCGCCGGGCGCACGGAGTATGACAGCCGCCGGAACGCGCGGACAACGAGGTTTGCCCTAAGTGCCGGTGCCGTGCGGGTGCTGACGCTTTTTCGCGCGAGTTTCCATTATCGAACGCGCACCGGCTATGGACGGCAATTCTTTCATTTGAACTACGCTGTTACATCCGGGAAACATTCGCAGGGATGCGCTTACATCGCGTTATTTCGCGGAAACGCCGCGCAAATCGGCCAGGAACGTGTCGCGCCAGACGCCCAGATCGTTCTTGCGCAACGCGGTCATATTCGTCTGATAACGCTCCTGGCGCTCGGCGAGCGGCATTGACAGAGCACGCCCGATCGCCTCGCTCATCCCGACGATGTCGTGCGGATTCACCATCAGCGCGCCCGTCATTTCGTCGGCGGCGCCGGCGAATTGCGACAGCACGAGGACGCCTGGATCGTCCGGATTCTGCGCGGCGACGTATTCCTTCGCGACGAGATTCATGCCGTCACGCAACGGCGTGACGAGACCGATCTGCGATTCGCGGAACAGCGACATCAGCTTCCAGCGGTCGTATCGCTGGTTCAGGTAGCGGATCGGCGTGTAGTCGAGGCCCGAGTAACGGCCGTTGATGCGACCCGCTTCGTATTCGAGGTTCTGGCGGATTTGTTGATATGTGTCGACGTCGGAGCGCGTCGGCGGCGCGATCTGCACGAGCGTGACGTTGCCGCGCCACTCCGGCGACTTCTCCAGGAAATGCTCGAACGCCCGAAACCGCTCGACGAGTCCTTTCGAATAATCGAGCCGGTCGACGCTCATGATCAGCTTGCGCCCTTCCAGACTCTGCTTGAGGTCCATCACGTCCTGCCGCGCTTCGCCGCGCTCGGCCTGCTCGGCGATTTCGTCGGGGAACACGCCGATCCGGTACACGCCCGTCTTCAGCTTGCGCCCGAACGCCTCGACGTGACCGTCGGGCGTCGCCTTGCCGTTTGCGTGCCGCACGACGTAATCGTGGAACGCGATCTGGTCGCCTTCCGTCTGAAAGCCGACGACGTCGTAGCAGCACAGCGACTTCACGAGTTCCGCATGCGGCGGGATGTTCAGCAGAATTTGCGGCGACGGAAACGGAATGTGCAGGAAAAATCCCATGCGATTCGTCACGCCTTCAGAACGCAGCGCCTCGGCGAACGGAATCAGATGATAGTCGTGAACCCAGATGACGTCGTCGGGTTGCAGCAGCTTGATCGCCTTGTGCGCGAGCCAAGAATTCACGCGCCGATATCCGGCGTATTCATCGCGATCGTAGACGGCCAGATCGTTGCGATAGTGGAAGACGGGCCAGAGGGTCGCGTTCGAAAAGCCGCGGTAGTACTGGTCGTAGTCCTTCTTCGGCAGGCCGACGGTCGCGAAGGTGACCGCGCCGTCCTCGACGAGGGTCGGCCCGGAGTTCGCCACGCTTTCGCTGACCACGTCGCCGCTCCAGCCGAACCAGACGCCGCCGCTGTCCTTCAGCGCGCCGAACACGCCGACAGCGAGCCCGCCCGCCGACCCCTTCGTTTCGGTGGGCGTGGCAACGCGATTCGATACGACAACCAGGCGACTCATGAATTGCTCCTCTCTTTTGATTGATCCGCCGCTCGCGGCGGTTTTTGAGATGCCGCGTTTTATCGACAGGGAAAACGGCTCGGGGTTTCGTTTTTATCGGCGCTGGCCGTTCCTGGTCGAAGATCCGGGCGCCGTCGATGCCGCCGAATGCGCCGTCGGATCGGGGCCGGACCGCTCGCCGCGGCTTGCGACGGGATCGGCGGCGGTGTTCGCGGTGCTCGCGACCTTGCCGGACGGCACCGACGGCCCAATCCGATCGAGCGGCGGTGCGAATTCCGCATGCTCCTGGTCATTCGACAAATCTGCCCGCGTGCGCGGCAGGAATTGCGGATAGGCCGCTTGCACGAACCCGAGCAGGCCTTCGCGCACGTGGCAGCGCAAATCCCAGTTCAGGCCCGAGTCGAATGAACTGACGAGCACGCGCAGTTGCATCGACCGTTCGGTGGCGTCGGTGACTTGCAGCACCTGCACGCGGCCGTCCCACTCGGGCGCGTGTTCCAGTATGCGCTCCAGCTCTTCACGCAACGGCGCGAGCGGCATCCGGTAATCGACGTAGAAGAACACCGTTCCGATGATTTGGGAGCTGTTGCGCGTCCAGTTGGTAAACGGGTTCTCGATGAACCACTGCAGCGGCACGATCAGCCGCCGCTGGTCCCAGATGCGGATCGACACGTACGTGCCCGTGATTTCCTCGACGCGCCCCCACTCGCCCTGAATTACGACGACGTCATCGAGCCGGATCGGCTGCGAGAGCGCGATCTGCAATCCGGCGATCAGGTTGCCGAGCACCGGGCGCGCGGCGATGCCTGCAACTAGCCCCGCGACACCCGCCGACGCCAGTAGACTCGCGCCGATCTGCCGGACGCTCGGAAATGACATCAGCGCCCCGCCGATGCCGATGATCACGATCACCACCATCACCGAGCGCGCCAGCACGCGCGCCTGCGTGTGCATGCGGCGCGCGTGGAGGTTGTTCTCGGTATCGAGCGGATGCGCCTGCACGATCGCCTCGCCGACCGCGCCCGCCGAACGCACCGCGAGGAACGTCAGCGCGCCGATCAGCGCGACCGTCGCCAGGTCGCGCAGCACGCCGATGAGCGGCAGCGTGTCGGGCGCCTCGAAAATCACGAACGCGAGCGCAAGGATGATGAGCAACACGAGCGCCGGCCGGTTGATATAGCGCAGCACGACGCTCATCAGCGGATAGGGCCGCGCGATGCGGGTGAGAATGCGCGCGCCGACGCGATGCGCGCCGAGCGCGAACAGCACGCCGAGCGCCGCGACGCCGAGCGCGCCCGGCCAGGTGCGCAGCGGGGCTTCGGCGATGTGAAGGAATTCGTCGAAGGAGATCATGAGCGTCGTGGAATCAGCCTCGTCGCGAAGGTGGATACGACGGTTCAGGGGGCGACTCGATGTCTGAAAGACAAACGAAGCCTGAAAAACAAACGGCCGGTCACGCGGACCGGCCACAGCGGGTGCAACCTGCTCAGTTGCGCCGTGCGCTCAGCGCTCCGCCTTGCAGGGAAACGCCTTGCCGAGCCCGAGCGACACCATCGTCGTCGCGTTAAAGCCGGCCTTGTCGGGGTTGTCGGCGATGTACTTGCGCACCGCGTCGGTGAGTTGCTGCGGCTTCACGTCCACCGGCAGGCAAAAATACTGGCCGACCTGCGGGCCGGAGGTTCCTCCGATCGCCTCGATCGTGTTGTAGATGCCGTCCGCCGCGCCTTCGATATAGGCGGCGCACGCGCTGCGCGAAACGGTATCGGTCTTGATACAAAGCTTGTTCAGGTCGTTGCCCGTGAACGCCGCCGCGCTGAGCGGCGCCGCCAGGACACTGGCCATCACGAAGAACCGCAGCATGGCGTTCCTTTTTCTAGTTGATTGGAGGCCGGATCGATGCGGCTCCCCGCCCGGCGACTGCGCTATTTTGCACCGTTTGTGCCGCTTTGCGGAGCGCTTGCGGCGGCTGGCATCGAGTCGAGACGCGCCTGCAGCCCTTCCGCGACGTCCTTCGCGTTGTATTGCTTCGCGAAATCAATGGCCGTCATGCCGATCTGGTTCTTGACGCGCAGGTCGGCGCCTTCGTCGAGCAGCAGTTTCACCGTCGACAGATGGCCGCCGCGCGCCGCCATCATCAGTGGCGTCGTGCCGTTTGGCGAACCGGCGTCGATATAGGCCGAATGGTCGACGAGGATCTTCACGACGTCGTCGTGGCCGTTAGTGGCCGCGTAATGCAGCGGCGTCCAGCCTTTCTTGTTGACCTCGGCGTCCTTCGCGATCAGGAGGTTCACGAACTTCGCATCGCCGTTGAGCGCGGCGAGCATCATCGCGTTCTCGCCGGCGGCGTCGAGTTTTTCGAGATCGGTTTTCGGGTTGTCGGCGAGGATCTGGCCGACCTTGTCCGACTTCTCGCGCGCGGCGATCACGAGGAGCGGCGCGCCCGTATTGTCGACGAGATTCGGGTCCATGCCCTGCGCAAGCTGCTTTTTGACGCCGGAATCGTCGTCGAACTTGACGGCTTTGATCAGCGTGTCGGCGGGGGCGGCGAATGCCGGGGTGCCAAACGCGCTTGCCGCGAGCAGGACGCCCGCGAAAAGACTGCGCGCACGATTGGACGAAGCGGATTTCAGCGATGAATTATTCATGTGAGCCTTAAGTTGCTTGAGTGGCGGGGCGCGGGATCTTGAAGAGCCTGAAAAAGTTGTCGGTGGTCGCTTCTGCGAGCGCTTCGTCGGGCATTTCGCGCAATTGCGCGATGAAACGTCCGACATAACTCACGTAAGCAGGTTCATTCGGCTTGCCGCGATACGGCACCGGCGCGAGATACGGCGAATCGGTTTCGATCAGAAGCCGTTCGAGCGGTACGCGCTGCGCGACGTCGTGCACGTCCTTCGCGTTCTTGAACGTGACGATGCCCGACAGCGAGATGTGAAAGTTCTGCGCGAGCGCCGGTTCGGCGACGTTCCACGGCTCGGTGAAGCAATGCATCACGCCGCCGGGCACGCTCGCGCGCTCTTCCTGCATGATGCGCAGCGTGTCCTCCCACGACGAACGCGTATGCACGATCAGCGGCTTGCCCGTCGCGTGCGCGGCGCGGATATGCGTGCGAAAGCGTTCGCGCTGCCACTCCATATCGGCGATGCTGCGGCCTTCCAGCCGGTAGTAATCGAGCCCGGTCTCGCCGATCGCGACCACTTTCGGATGCGACGCCAGTTCGACCAGTTGCTCGACGCTCGGCTCCCCGGCGTCCTCGTGGTCCGGATGCACGCCTACCGACGCGTAGATGTTCTCGTACTGCTCCGCGAGCGCGAGCACCGAAGGCAGCGTCTCCAGATCGACGGAAACGCAAAGCGCATGCGTCACCTGCTGCTCGCGCATCTTCGCGAGGACTTCAGGCATGCGGTCGGCGAGACCCTCGAAGTTGATGTGGCAATGCGAATCGACAAACATGTGCGTTCCTGTGTGTAACTCAGTGCAGGGTATCGAGGCGCCGGCCGAGAATCACGAGATCGCGCTCGATGCCGTCAAGCACCGCCACGCGCGGCAGCGTGCCCCACGGCTCGAAGCCGAAGCCCTCGAACAGCCTCACGCTCGGCGCGTTATGTCCGAACACGAAGCCGAGCACGGTATCGATCCGAAGCTCGGGCGCCTTTTCCAGCGCCGCTTGCAGAAGTTTCTTACCCAAGCCCTTGCCGCGCGCGCTTTCGTCGAGATAGATGCTAACTTCCGCCGTGCGCGCATAGGCCGGACGGCCGTAAAAATCCGAGAAACTCAGCCACGCGATGACCTTGCCGCCCTCCTCGACCACCCACAGCGGCCGCGCGTGCGGCCCGTGCGCGTGAAACCACGCGACACGGCTTTCGACCGTGACCGGATCGAGGTCGGCGGTGACCTGGCGCGAGGGCACCGTCGAGTTGTATATGGCGACGATGGCGGGCAGATCGTCGAGTGTGGCGTCGCGGTAAGTCAGGCTCATGGATGACAGGCGGGATCAAGTCGCGAAAACGTCGCGATAACCGATAAAAAGCTCTTCGAAGACGAGCCGCGCGTTCAGCGGATGGTTCTCCACAGCGCGCTGGCGCGTGACCGTCTTCATGTAGCGGGCGAGCGCGGCGGCATCCGCCTGGGCGGCGCAGCGCTCGAGCGCCTTCGACGCGTTCGGAAAATAGCGCGGACGCCCCGCCGTGCGTTGCGCGAGCAGGTCGTAGAGCCAGCGCTGCAGCCAGCCGAGCACCATCGGCACCGGCAGCTTCTGCAGGTTCTCGCCGCACGCAAAGGCGTCGCACTTCGGGCCCGCCGCGAGCTGCGTCAGCGTGAAATCGCGCAGCGGCCGGTTTTCGTCGGAGGCGAGCGCAAGCGCGTTGAGCGGTGCGCCGCCTGCTTCGGCGAGAAGCGCGGCCGGATCGTCGACGCCTTGTGCGGCGAGCCACGCGATCGCTGTCGCCGGTTGCGGCAACGGCATAGGCCACTGACGGCAGCGGCTGATGATGGTCGGCAGCAGACGATCCACGCGCGCCGACACCATCAGGAACACGACGCCCGACGGCGGTTCTTCCAGCGTTTTCAGGAGCGCGTTCGCCGCAGCGATGTTGAGCGCCTCGGCCGGATACATGAGCACGACGCGCATCCCGCCGCGATGCGAACCGACGCCACAGAAGTCGAGCAGCGCGCGCACCTGCTCGATCTTGATTTCCTTGCTCGGGGTGCGCGTTTTCTTGCCTTCATCGGCATCGGCTTTTTCGTCCGCGTTCGTATCAGTCGCGCCGACTAAACCTGCCAGCGCCTCCGGCACGACCGCCCGATAGTCCGGGTGATTGCCCTGACTGAACCAGAGGCACGCGGCGCACTTGCCGCACGGCTCGCCGTTCGGCTGCGCGGACTCGCAGAGCAACCCCTGCGCGAGATGCTGCGCGAACTTCAGTTTGCCTATGCCGCCTTCGCCGTGCAGCAGGAGCGCGTGCGGCCAGTGCGCGCGCAATTGCTGAAGCCGGGACCAGTCATCGGTTTGCCAAGGATAAATCATATTTTTCAAATACTTGTGACGACTTCTTCGAGTACTTTCTGAATATCTTCGATTGAGTGGGTCGCGTCGACGATCACGAAGCGTTCAGGCGATTCCTCCGCGCGTCGCAGATATTCGTCGCGCGTGCGGTTGAAAAACGCCTCCGACTCGCTCTCGAACTTGTCCGGCGCGCGCGCCGCGCCGCGCCGTTCGCTGGCGGTGGCCGTCGGCACGTCGAAGAGCACGGTCAGGTCCGGCTGAAAACCGCCCTGCACCCAGCGCTCCAGCGCTTCGAGCTTGTCGCGTGGCAGGCCCCGGCCGCCGCCCTGATATGCGAACGTCGCATCGGAGAAACGGTCGGAGAGCACCCAGTCGCCACGCGCGAGCGCCGGCTCGATCACCTGCGCCAGATGCTCGCGGCGCGCGGCGAACATCAGAAGCGCCTCGGTTTCGAGGTCCATCGGCTGGTTCAGCAGGATGCCGCGCAAGGTTTCACCAAGCGCCGTGCCGCCCGGCTCGCGCGTCATGACGACCGACCGGCCGCCCGGCGCCACGCGCGCTTCGAGCCTGCTGCGGAACCAGTCGAGATGGGTCGTCTTGCCCGCGCCGTCGATACCTTCGAACGTAATGAATTTGCCGCGCGCCATCATTGACCCCGGATGTACTTGTCGACGGCCTTGTTGTGCTCGCCGAGATTGTCGGAAAAGATACTGCTGCCGTCGCCGCGCGACACGAAGTAGAGCGCCGTGCTCGACGCGGGGTTCATCGTCGCGGCGAGCGCGGCGACGCCGGGCAGCGCGATCGGCGTCGGCGGGAGGCCGTTGCGCGTGTAGGTATTGTACGGAGTGTCCGTTTGCAGGTCCTTTTTCTTCAGACGGCCGCCGTACGCCGGGCCGAGCCCGTAGATCACGGTCGGGTCGGTCTGCAGCGGCATGCCGATCTTCAGCCGGTTCGCGAACACCGCCGCGACGAGCGGCCGGTCCGCCGCGCGCCCTGTCTCCTTTTCGACGATCGACGCCATGATCAGCGCGTCGTAAGGCGTCTTGTAAGGCAGGTCCGGTGCGCGCGTCGCCCACGCTTCGTTGAGGCGTTGCTGCATCAGCCGGTATGCGCGCTTGTACACGGCGAGATCGCTCGTGTTTTTGTCGAAGAGATAGGTGTCGGGGAAAAAGAGCCCTTCCGCCGATGCCTTCGTCACTTCCGGCGCGCCGATCGCCTTCAGCAGATCCGTGTCGCTCATGCCGGCGGTGTCGTGCGTGAGGGCCGGATTGCCGTCGAGTTCGGCGCGCATTTTCTGCAGCGTCCAGCCTTCGATGACGGTCGCGACATATTCGTTCACGTCGCCGCGCGCGATCTTTTGCAGCACGTCGTACGGCGTGATGCCGCTCTTGAACTCGTAGTTGCCCGACTTCAGTTGGGAGGCCAGGCCGAGCGCGCGCGTCATCAGCACGAAGAGCTCCGGCTCGACGGGGACGCCGCCGCGGTTCAACTGGATACTGACGCTGCGCAGGCTGCTGTGGGGCTTGATGGTGACATCGAGCTGGGGCGTGGCGAGCTTGACGGGCGACGTCGCCCAGTAGTACATGCCGCCAGTGAGCGCGATCACGAGCACGACGGCCAGGGCAATCGCGATGAAGCATTTCTTCAAAAGGGACATGCGGAACACGCTTGAGATAGACCCCATATAATACTTGTTCGCCTCAGCCAAAGTCATATCGACTGCAAGCACACTCCATGAATTCCCCCGATACTTCCGGATTTACCGCCGTGCACACAGCGGGCGCGTTCATGCCGCTCACGCAATTCGGCGTCATCGACGTCAAGGGTGACGACGCCGCCAGCTTCCTCCACACGCAACTGACCAACGACGTCCAGCATCTCGATGCATCGACGGCGCGCCTTGCCGGCTATTGCTCGCCGAAGGGACGTCTGCTGGCGTCGTTCCTGATGTGGCGCACGGGCGATGCAGTGCGTCTCCTGATCGCGCACGACGTGCAGGCGCCGGTGCAAAAGCGACTCTCGATGTTCGTGCTGCGCGCGAAGGCGAAACTCATCGACGTAACGGCGGAAGTCGGCGCGATCGGCTTCGCGGGCGATGTGCGCGCGGCGCTCTCCGGCATCTTCGATGCGCTGCCCGACGGCGTGCACGTGAAGGTGGAAGGCCCGCACGGCGCGCTGATCCGCGTGCCGGATGCGGCGCACCGTCCGCGTTTTCTGTGGGTCGGGCCGAAAGCCGATATCGAGGCGCATCTGGAGAAGCTCGATGCGAAGCTCACGCGCGCGTCGCCCGAACTCTGGAACTGGCTCGACATTCACGCGGGCGAGCCGCGCATCACGCAGGCGACCTCGGAGCAGTTCGTCCCGCAGATGGTCAACTTCGACGTGCTCGGCGGCGTCAATTTCAAGAAGGGCTGCTATCCGGGGCAGGAGATCGTCGCGCGCAGCCAGTATCGCGGCACGATCAAGCGGCGCACGGCGCTCGCGCACGCGGAAGCGGCCGCGCCCGGCGACGAAGTCTTCCATAGCGACGACCCCGGCCAGCCGAGCGGCCTTGTCATCAACGTGGCGCCGGCGGAAACTGGCGGCGTCGATTGTCTGGTCGAGATCAAGCTCGCCGCGCTCGATAACGGCTCGGTGCACGTTGGATCGGCGAGCGGCCCGGCGCTCACCTTCCTGCCGCTGCCCTATGCTTTTCCCTCCGACGTCTGACGCACCATGTGCCTGATCGTCTTCGACTGGCAGCCTGAAGCGCATCGTTCGAACGGCGGCAATCGTCCGCTTCTGACGCTCTCCGCGAATCGCGACGAGTTTTTTCGGCGCGAAACGGAGCCGCTGCACTGGTGGGACGACGCGCCGAACATGCTCGCCGGACGCGACCTGACGGGCGGCGGCACCTGGCTCGGCGTGACGCGCGACGGCCGTTTCGCCGCGCTGACGAACTATCGCGCGCCAAGCGAAGTGCGTCCCGATGCACCGACGCGCGGCGCGCTGGTCAGCGATTTCCTCGCCGCTGCACCCGTCGCGCCGCTCGATTACCTGCGCGGCGTGGCGCTCGACGGCGATCGATACAACGGCTTCAACCTGCTCGTCGGCGATTTCACGCGACGCGAGCTTGGCTGGTACGGCAATCGCGCCGATGCGCCGCCGTCGCTGCTGGAGCCGGGCGTCCATGGTCTCTCGAACAGTTTGCTGAACACGCCGTGGCCGAAGCTCGTCGCCCAGCGCGACGCGTTGTGCGACCTAATCCACCTCGACGAACAGCCGTCGCTCGACGTGCTGATCGAGACCCTGCGCGATCCGGGCATCGCCAACGACGACCTGCTGCCCTCGACCGGCATTTCGATCGAGCGTGAGCGCGTGTTGTCGGCGGCGTTCATCGAGACGCCGGAATATGGCACGCGCAGCACGACAGCGCTGCGTGTCTTCGCCTTCGACGATGGGTTATCGCTGGAAATCAAGGAACGCAGCGACGACGACGGCTCGCATCGCGTCGTGCGTCCGGGCGCGTTCGAGCGAAACTTTGCGTTCGATATAGGCGCTTGAGCCTGTTATGAAGCCAGCGCCGAGCGCAGCGCGGCGACCGCATCGGCGTGAGCGTCGGCGACTTCCGGCACGAAGCCGCCCATCTTGAAGAACTCGTGGATCATCCCTTCGTAGCGCTTGAGCGTCACTTGTACGCCGGCGTCGGCGAGCTTTTGCGCGTACGCCACGTCCTCATCGAAGAGCGGATCATGATCCGCCGCGCCGATCCATGCGGGCGCGACGCCTTTGTAGTCCGGCTGGCCGCGAGCCGCATCTAGCGGGGCGAAGCGCCAGTCGTCGCGATCGCTGTCGTCGTTAAGGTATTGCTCGAAAAACCACTGGATCGTCTCGCCTGACAGCAGAAAGCCCTCGGCAAAGCACCTGTGCGATTCCGTCTGCTGACGCGCGCTCACGCCCGCGTAGATCAGCAATTGCAGCCGCAACGCGATACCCGCATCGCGTGCCAGCACGGCGCAGACGGTCGCGAGCGTGCCGCCTGCGCTATCCCCGCCGACGGCCAGCCGCGCCGGATCGATGCCGATCGTTCCGGCTTCGGCGTGCAGCCACGTCAAGGCGTCGAACGCATCGTTCACGGCGACCGGAAACTTGTGCTCGGGCGCCAACCTGTAATCGACCGATGCCACGACGCAGCCCGCATCGCACGCGAATTTGCGGCAGAGCGCGTCGTGCGTATCGATACCGCCGACCGTGAAGCCGCCGCCATGAAAGAACACGAGCGCGGGCGCCGGCTGAGTCCATGTCGGCTCGAACGGGAAGTAGAGACGCGTGCGGATCGTGGCGCCGTCGCGCGCGGGGACGTCGAAATCCTGCACGTCGAACATCGGCTTTGGCATGATGTCGAGTATCTGCGCGCTCATCGCGTAGGCGGCGCGCGCTTGCTGCGCCGACAACGTGTGATACGGCGGACGCTTCGCGCGCGCGACCATCTCCAGAATCTGCGCGATCTTTGGATTGAGCGGCATCGTTCTAGTGCGGCTCATCGCCCGCCTTCACTTCGGGCTTGAGTGACAGCGGATCGGTCGGATTGCGCAGTTGCGCGATATCGTCGAGACGCAGTTGCACCGACGCCATGATGTTCGGATGAGTAATCACGTAAAAGCGGCACTCGCGGATCGCATCGAAGGTGAGCGCGGCGACCTCGCGGGCCGAAAGCCGCCCGCCCTGCACCGCTTTCGTCAGCTGCCGGCCGGCGAGTTTCTGCGACGCGGTGAGCGGCGCGTCGTTGCGCAGCGTGTCGGGCCGCACGCGTTCGGCGTTCGCGATGCCCGTCGGCACGAACGCCGGACACAGCAGCGAGCAGCCGACCTGCCCGCCCGCGATCCGCAGATCGTGATAAAGCGTCTCCGTCAGACCGACGACCGCATGTTTCGACGCGTTGTAGACGCCCATCGCAGGCGCTGCGAGCAGCCCTGCGACCGACGCCGTGTTGACGATGTGCGCCGGTTCGTTCTGCGCGAGCATGAGCGGCGTGAACGCGCGCAGCCCGTTCGCGACGCCCATCACGTTCACGCCAAAGACCCACTGCCAGTCGTTCGCGCTGTTTTCCCACACGAAGCCGCCCGCGCCGACGCCCGCGTTGTTGAAGAGCAGATGCACGCCGCCGAAGGTATCGAGCGTGGCTTTGGCGAGGGCATCGACTTGGGTCGCGTCGGAGACGTCGGTCGGCACGCCGATCGCCTCCGCGCCCGACGCGCGCAGCATCTCGACGGTTTCCGCGAGCGCGCGCGCATCGACATCGGCGAGCACGAGCTTCATGCCGAGCGACGCGCCTTGAAACGCGAACTCGCGGCCGAAGCCGCTGGCGCCGCCGGTGATCACCGCGACCTTGCCTTCGAACTGGTCCACGCTGTTGTCGCTCCGATTTTTAGATCAGTTTCACGAGTTGCTTGCCGAAATTGCGGCCTTTCAAAAGCCCGAGAAATGCGTCCGGCGCATTTTCAAGACCGATCGCGATGCTCTCCCGGAAATGCAGTTTCTTCTGCGCGACCATTCCGCCGAGTTCCTTGAGCGCTTCGGGCCATACATCCAGATGCTCGCTGACGATGAAACCTTGCACCTTCAACCGTTGCGTAAGGATGATGCGCGGGTTCTTGATCGGCAGCGGCTGGCCGTCGTAGCCCGCGATCATCCCGCACACCGCGATGCGCCCGAACGCGTTCATCCGCGCGAGGGTCGCGTCGAGCACGTCGCCGCCGACGTTCTCGAAGTAGCCGTCGACGCCGTCGGGCGTTGCCGCCTTCAGGTCGCGGTAGAGGTTGCCCGCCTTGTAGTCGACGCACGCATCGAACCCGAGCGACTCGACGACATAGCGGCACTTGTCCTCCCCGCCCGCGATGCCAACCGCCCGGCAGCCCGCCGCCTTCGCCAGTTGCCCGACGACCCCGCCGACCGCACCGCTCGCTGCGCTCACGACGATCGTCTCGCCGGCTTTCGCCTCGATCACGCGATTCAAGCCGTACCAGCCGGTGACACCGGGCATGCCGACCGCGCCGAGATAGGCCGAGAGCGGCACGTGCGTATCGTCGACGGCCTTGAGGCCCGTGCCGTCGGACGTGCCGAATTCCTGCCAGCCGAAGCCGCCGACGACCTTGTCGCCGGCCTTGAACTTCGGATGCTTCGATTCGATCACCACGCCCACGGTCCCGCCGATCATCACTTCGTTCAGCGGTTGCGGCGCCGCGTAGGATTTCGCGTCGCTCATGCGGCCGCGCATGTACGGATCGAGCGACAGATAATGGTTGCGCACGCGCACCTGGCCGTCTTCGAGCGGCGGCAGCGGTGTTTCGACGAGTTTGAAATTGTCCACGCTCGCCTCGCCTTCCGGACGCGAGACCAGCAGGATTTGTCGGTTGAGCTCGGTCATGCTTGGCTCCTCATAGCGGTTGGAGGTTACGCGTCGCTCGGGCCGGGTTTCGCGGCGGGATCGGTGCGCAGCTTTTGACGCACGATGTCGCGGCCGACGGCGAGCCGCTTCAGGTACTTGAACGTGCCGAGCGCCTTCGCGACGAAGTGGCCTTCGCTGTCGCGAATTTCGCCTTCGCAATAGGCCATCGTGGTCGAGCGGTGCAGCACGCGGCCGAAGCCACGCAGTTCCCCGCGGCCCGGCTGCATGAAGTTGACCTTCATCTCGACCGTGACGACGCCGATGCCGTCGCCCGCGAGACTGCGCGCGGCCATCGCGAGCGCGACGTCGGCGAGGGTCATCGTGACGCCGCCGTGCGCGATGCCCCACGTGTTCAGGTGGCCCTCAGCGAGCGGCATGAGGACTTCGCTCGCGCCGTCGGCGGCTTTGACGAGCTGGACGCCGAGGCCATCGACGAAGGGGCTTTCGATGGCGGGGTCTTTCCGTTCTTCGGGCATTTTGCGGTCAGACTTCGTAGTCGACGCACTGGCGCCCTTCGACAACGGAGGCCACGAAGTCCTTGATCGCGACGTGCTTCGGGTGCTTCTGGTAGGCGTCGAGGGCAGCGGCGTCGTCGTAGTCGGAGACGAGGACGACGTCGAAGGTGGAGCCGGGCAGGCTTTGGCCGATGCCGACTTCGAAGTGGCCCTGGCCCTGGACGATGCTGCGGCAGGTTTCCAGGGTTATTTTCAGCTTTTTCGCGTTTTCCGCTTTGTAGGCGCCTTGAGCGGTTTCTTTCAGTTTCCACATGACGATGTGACGGAGCATGGCGGGTGTCCTTGATTTGGTTAGGCCCAAGCGTATCAAAAAAGCTCGATACGCACGTTTGGGGGAACGGCTTCAAACCACCTCAAACAACCCCGCCGCCCCCTGCCCCCCGCCAATACACATGGTGACGACAACAAACCTCGCCCCCCGCCGCTTCCCCTCAATCAAGGCATGCCCCGTAAGCCGCGCCCCCGAAACCCCATACGGATGCCCCACCGCAATCGCCCCGCCATTCACATTCAGCGGCTCATTGGGAATCCCCAACTTGTCGCGGCAATAAATCACCTGCACGGCGAACGCCTCGTTGAGTTCCCAAAGATCGATATCACCGACCTTCAACCCCGTCTGCTTCAACAACTTCGGCACGGCAAAAACCGGCCCGATACCCATCTCATCCGGCTCACAGCCCGCGACCGCGAACCCGCGAAAAATCCCCATCGGCTGCAACCCTTCCCGCTCCGCGGCCGAGGCGTTCATCACGACACAAGCCGACGCCCCATCCGAAAACTGGCTCGCGTTCCCCGCCGTGACGACCCCGCCCGGCATCGCGGTTCGAATCTTCGATACCCCTTCGATCGTCGTATCCGCGCGAATGCCCTCATCGGCCGATAGCGTCACTTCCTTCGTCAACAGCCGCCCGGAAGCCTTGTCCGCGACACCCGCGAGCACCGTAATCGGCACGATCTCATCATTGAAGCGCCCAGCCGCCTGCGCCGCCGCCGCGCGCTGCTGCGATTGCACGCCGTACTCGTCCTGCCGCTCGCGCGAAATCTCATAGCGTTTGGCGACGTTCTCCGCCGTCTGCAGCATCGACCAGTAGATCTCCGGCTTGTGCTCGAGCAGCCAGCCATCGGTCAGCATGTGACGGTTCATCTCGTTCTGCACGCATGAAATCGACTCCACACCGCCCGCAACAAAAACATCGCCCTCGCCCGCGATCACGCGTTGCGCCGCAAGCGCGATCGTCTGCAAGCCCGACGAGCAGAAGCGGTTCACCGTCATCCCCGGCACCGTAACCGGCAAGCCCGCCCGCAGCGCGATCTGCCGCGCGATGTTGGCGCCCGTCGCGCCCTCGGGATTCGCGCATCCCATGATCACGTCCTCGACGCGCGCCGGATCGATCCCCGCGCGCTCGACGGCGGCCTTCGTCACGTGGCCGCCGAGCGTCGCGCCGTGCGTCATGTTGAGCGCGCCGCGCCAGGATTTGGCGAGGCCCGTGCGTGCTGTCGATACGATTACCGCGTCAGTCATGTTGTCTCCTGCTTCAAAATTTATTTGGCATCAGCGCGCGAAAAGAGCGCTCGATTCGATCCGCTCGACGCCCGCCGCCGTCATGTCTTCCCACGCCTTCACCAGCGATCCGTTAAGGTCGATCGCGCGGCACGCGTCTTCGATCACCGTCACGTCGAACCCCGCGCGGCGCGCATCGAGCGCGGACCACGCGACGCAATAGTCGGTCGCAAGTCCGCACAAATAGACGCGCTTCACGCCCACGTCGCGCAGATAGCCGGTGAGGCCCGTCGGCGTTGTGCGATCGGCTTCGACGAAGGCCGAATAGCTGTCGACATCGGCGTGATGGCCCTTGCGGATCACGAGCCGCGCATGCGGCACATGAAGATCGCGATGCAGCAGCGCGCCTTCGGTGTCCTGCACGCAATGCACCGGCCAGAGCACCTGCTCGCCGTAAGGCAGCATCATCGTCTCGAACGGCGCGCGCTCGGCGTGATTAGCCGCGAACGAAACGTGGCCGCGCGGATGCCAGTCCTGCGTCAGCACGACATGCGAAAACTCGTGGGTCAAGCGATTGACGACCGGCACGATCTCGTCGCCACGCGCGACCGCGAGCGCGCCGCCGGGCATGAAATCGTATTGAACGTCGACTGCGAGCAGGACTTCGTCTGCGCCTTTCATCTCAAATCCCTCTCAGCCATTGAAGCCTTTGCCTTGCGCGGCGAGCTCCGTTACGCGCTTGGCCGGTGCCCACGCATCGCCGTTGGGCCGCGCGGCGTACTTGCGCATCGCTCGCTCGACGTTGTAGAGGCCGACCGTATCGGCGTACAGCATCGGGCCGCCGCGATAGAGCGGAAAACCGTAGCCCGTGAGATACACCATGTCGATGTCCGATGCCTTCGACGCGATCCCTTCATCCAGAATCTTCGCGCCTTCGTTGACGAGCGAAAACACGAGCCGCTCGACGATTTCATCGTCGGAGATCTTTCGGCGCCCGATGCCCAGCTCCTTCGAATGCGCGACGATCATGTCGTCAACGAGTTTCGACGGCAGCGCGTTGCGTTCTCCCGCTTGGTAGTCGTACCAGCCACCGCCCGTCTTCTGGCCGAAGCGTCCGGCCTCGCAGAGGCGATCCGCGATACGCGAGTAATGCAGCTCCGGCTGTTCCTGATAGCGGCGCTTGCGAATCGCCCAGCCGATGTCGTTGCCCGCGAGATCACTCATACGGAACGGTCCCATCGCGAAGCCGAACTTCTCGATCGCGCGATCGATCTGCGCGGGCAGCGCGCCTTCGTCTAGCATGAAAAGCGCTTGCCGCACGTATTGCTCGATCATCCGGTTGCCGATGAAGCCGTCGCACACACCCGAGACCACCGCGGTCTTCTTGATCTGCTTCGCGACCTGCATGACGGTGGCGAGCACGTCCTTCGCGGTCTTCTCGCCGCGCACGACTTCGAGCAGCTTCATCACGTTCGCCGGGCTGAAGAAGTGCATGCCGACCACGTCCTCGGGACGCTTCGTGAACGCGGCGATGGCGTTCAAATCAAGCGTCGACGTGTTCGATGCGAGGATCGCGCCCGGCTTCGCAACTTCATCGAGCTTCCTGAAAACGTGTTCCTTCACGCCGAGTTCCTCGAACACGGCTTCGATGATGAGATCGGCTTCGGCCAGATCGTCGTAAGAGAGCGTGGGTTTAAGCAAAGCCATCCGCTCTTCGACCTTCTCCGTCGTGAGCTTGCCCTTCTTCGCCTGCGCTTCAAAGTTCTTGCGAATCGTCGCGACGCCGCGCTCGAGCGCGTCCTGCTTCGTCTCCAGCAGCGTGACGGGCAGCCCCGCGTTGACGAAGTTCATCGCGATGCCGCCGCCCATCATCCCCGCACCGATCACGCCGACGCGCGCGATCTTGCGCACCGGCGTACTCGACGGCACGTCGGCGATCTTGCCCGCCGCGCGCTCCCCGAAGAACGCGTGCCGCAGCGCGCGGCTCTCGGGCGTCTGCACGAGCGCGAGAAAGCATTCGCGCTCGAACGCGAGGCCGCGGTCGAAGCCGTTCTTGACCCCGGCCTCGATTGCATCGATGCACTTGTGCGGCGCCGGAAAGGCCTTCGCGATCGTCGCGACGCTGTTGCGTGCGAACTGGATGAAGCCCTCGGCGTTCGGATGTTCGATGGCGGAATCGCGCACCTTCGGATGCGGACCATCTTGCGCGCCGACTTGCTTCGCAAACTTAACGGCTTCGTCGAGGAGATCGCCTTCGGCCATGCGGTCGAACAATGCCGTGCCCGCGAGCTTCTCGGACAACACCGGCGTCCCCGACACGATCATGTTCAGTGCGGTTTCCAGGCCGACCGCGCGCGGCAGGCGCTGCGTGCCGCCCGCGCCCGGCAGGATGCCGAGCTTCACTTCGGGCAGCGCGATCTGCGCGCCCGGCGTGGCCACGCGGTAGTGGGCGCCGAGCGCGAGTTCCAGGCCGCCGCCCATCGCGACGCTGTGAATCGCCGCGACGATCGGCTTCGCGCTGCCCTCGACCGCCTTGATGACGGTGTGCAGCGTCGGTTCCTGCGTGGCTTTCGGCGTGTTGAATTCGGTGATGTCGGCGCCGCCGGAAAACGCGCGGCCAGCGCCCGTGATGACGACGGCACTTACCGAAGCATCGTCGCGCGCCCGCTCGATGCCTTCCACGATCCCGAGCCGCGTGGAATGCCCCAGGCCGTTGACAGGCGGGTTGTCGAGCGTAATGACGGCGATGCCGTCGCGGACTGCGTAATCCACTGCCATTTCGTCTGCCTCCATGCGATGCGAGTGCGCCCGTGACCGAAAGGGTCCCAGGCGTCAAAGTATCTCGGGTTATTTTGAGCGACCGCGTCAGAATACACAAAAGAGAACGATCGTTCAATTTTGTGCAGATAATCGAGGATGGGGATTTACCCGGGCCTTCGAGCGCGGCCCGGGTTTGAGAAGAGATAAATCAGACAGCCTTCTCGGCGGCGTCCGGCAACACGTGATCGCGATAAATCTCACGCAGCCGCAGCTTTTGCAGCTTGCCGGTGGCGGTGTGCGGAAGTTCATCGGCGAAGACGACGTCGTCCGGGACCCACCACTTTGCGACCTTGCCGTCGTAGTACGCGAGCAGTTCGTCGCGCGTCAGCGTCGCGTCCGGGCGCAAAACCGCGACGATCAGCGGCCGCTCCGTCCACTTCGGATGCGAGCACGCGATACACGCCGCCTCCGCCACCTGCGGATGCGACACCGCGATGTTCTCCAGGTCGATCGAACTGATCCACTCGCCGCCCGACTTGATCACGTCCTTGCTGCGGTCAGTTATGTGCATGAAGCCGTCGGCGTCGATGGTCGCGACGTCGCCGGTCGGGAACCAGCCGTCGACGAGCGGCGACTCATCGCGCCGGAAATAATGGTCGATCACCCACGGACCGCGCACGTAGAGATCGCCGAATGCGCGGCCGTCCCACGGCAGTTCCTGACCCTCCTCGCCGACGATCTTCATATCGACGCCGAAGATCACATGCCCCTGCTTCTCCCGCGAGGCGCGCTGTTCCTCGGGCGAGCGCTGCTTCTGCTTCCAGCTCAGGCGCGCAAGCGTGCCGAGCGGCGACATCTCCGTCATGCCCCACGCGTGGATCACTTCGACGCCGTAGTCGTCCTCGAAGGTGCGCAGCATCGCTGGCGGACACGCGGAGCCGCCGATCACCGTGCGCTTGAGCGTCGAGAAGCGCACGTCCGCCTGCTTCATGTAGTTGAGAAGACCGAGCCACACGGTCGGCACGCCCGCCGAATACGTGACGCCTTCGCTTTCCATCAACTCGTAGAGCGACTTGCCGTCGAGGTCCTTGCCCGGGAACACGAGCTTCGCGCCGACGAGCGGCGCCGCGTGCGGAATGCCCCACGCGTTGACATGGAACATCGGCACGACGGGCAGGATCGAATCGCTGCACGAGGCGCCCATCGCGTCGGGGAGCGCGGCGCCGTATGCATGCAGCACCGTCGATCGATGCGAATAGAGCGCGCCCTTCGGATTGCCGGTCGTGCCCGACGTGTAGCAGAGAAACGATGCCGTGCGCTCGTCGAACTGCGGCCATTCGTGGTTGCCGTCCTGCGCGGTGACGAGCGTCTCGTAGCTCAGCACCGGCTGCTCCATGTTGCCGAGATACTGTCCGAGATGCTCACCGATGCACGACGCATCGCCGAGCGCAATCCAGCCTTTCACCTTCGGACACTGCGGCGCGATGATGTCGACGAGCGGCGCGAAGGTCATGTCGAAGCAGACGTAGGCGTCGTCGGCGTGATCGATGATGAAGGCAATCTGGTCCGGGAAAAGCCGCGGGTTGATCGTGTGGCACACGGCGCCCATGCCGGTCGTGCCGTAATAGCACTCGAGATGCCGGTAGCCGTTCCACGCGAGCGTGCCGACGCGGTCGCCGGGTTCGACGCCCAAGGCAATCAGCGCCTGCGCGAGCTGTTTCGCGCGCTTCTCGCAATCGCGGTAGGTATAGCGGTGGATATCGCCTTCGATACGGCGCGACACGATCTCCGTATCACCATAATGCCGTGCGGCGTGAGACAACAGCGACGAAGCGAGCAGCGGTACATCCATCATCTGGCCGTGAAGCGACGACGTCATGGGCAATGTCCTCGTTGGTGCGGGCTTCGGAAGTGCGCAAGGCTTATGCCGCGCGGCTCCAGCAGGCCCGCGGGCGCGGAATTACAATATCGTTTAACCCAGAGGCGCTCAACATGTCGTTTTCCCGAACCAGCAATGCCGTGCGAGCCGATTCGGCCGACGCTCTCTCGATGGAAGAACTGGCCGCCGCGATCGATATCGGCCGCCCCGACGCCTTCGCTCAACTCGGCACCGCGTTTCTCACGCGCCTGCCCGCCGCGCCCGTTCCTGACCCTTATCTCGTCGCCGTGTCCGCCGATGCCGCGCAGCAGTTGGGGATCGATCCGGCGCTCGCGCGCGAACCCGCGTTCGCCGAATTCTTCGCGGGCAATCCGACGCGCGACTGGCCCGCGGATCAGCTTCCGTACGCAACAGTCTATTCGGGCCATCAGTTCGGCGTGTGGGCGGGCCAACTGGGCGACGGCCGCGCGATCGGCCTGGGCGAAGTGGAACACAACGGCGAGCGCTTCGAACTCCAACTAAAGGGCGCGGGACGCACGCCGTATTCGCGCATGGGCGATGGCCGCGCCGTGCTGCGCTCGTCGATCCGCGAGTTTCTGTGTTCGGAGGCGATGCATCATCTCGGCATCCCGACGACGCGCGCGCTGTGCGTCATCGGCTCGGACCTGCCGATCCGCCGCGAGTCCATCGAGACCTCGGCGATCGTCACGCGTGTTTCGCCGAGCTTCGTGCGCTTCGGGCACTTCGAGCATTTCTATTCGAACGATCGCGTGGACGAGCTGAAGGCGCTCGCCGATCACGTAATCGAGCGCTTCTATCCGCAGTGCCGCGAGGCCGCCGATCCGTATCTCGCGCTGCTTTCGGAAGTCACGCTGCGTACCGCTGACCTGATGGCGGACTGGCAGGCGGTCGGCTTCTGCCACGGCGTGATGAACACCGACAACATGTCGATTTTGAGTCTCACGATCGACTACGGCCCGTTCGGTTTCATGGACGGCTTCAACGCGCATCACGTCTGCAACCACTCCGATACGCAGGGACGCTATTCTTACAGCCGCCAGCCGCAGGTCGGCTACTGGAATCTCTTCTGTCTCGCGCAGGCGCTCGTGCCGCTCTTCGGCGCGCAGTATCCCGAGGAAGGCCGCGCAGAACGTGTCATTGAAGACGCGCAGCGCGTGCTCGAAGGCTTCAAGACGCGCTTTGCGCCGGCGCTCGAATCTAGGATGCGCGCAAAGCTCGGTTTGGCCGAGAGACGCGAAGGCGACGACAAGCTCGCCAACGCCCTGCTGGAAGTGATGCACGCGAACCGCGCCGATTTCACGCTGACGTTCCGCAACCTCGCGAAGGTGTCGAAGGCGGATGCTTCGAACGATGCGCCCGTGCGCGACCTGTTTCTCGACCGCACCGCCTTCGATGCGTGGGCGAACGACTATCGCGCACGGCTGTCCCACGAAACGCAAAGCGACGAAGAGCGCGCGGCCGCGATGAATCGCGTGAATCCGAAGTACGTGCTGCGCAATCACCTGGCCGAGCAGGCAATTCGCCAGGCGAGGGAGAAGGATTTCTCGGAAGTCGAGCGCCTGCTGCGGGTGCTGACGCATCCGTTCGACGAGCAACCCGAATTCGAGTCATACGCGGGCCTGCCGCCCGACTGGGCGAGCGATCTGGAAGTGAGTTGTTCTTCCTGAAAGCGCCCATATATCAGCTAGCCACCCAGGCCGATCAATAAAGACGAAAGGATTGATATGAACAGAGACGACCTCACCCGCGAAGGCGCGGCCCCGCTGCAAAAGGACGACGAGACGTATCGCCGGGAACTCTCGGACATCCAGTATCAGGTCACGCGCCACGCCGCCACCGAACGGCCGTTCACCGGCCAATACTGGGACCACACCGAACGCGGCGTCTACGATTGCGTCTGCTGCGGCACGCCGCTCTTCGAATCCGACACCAAGTTCGACGCCGGTTGCGGCTGGCCGAGCTACTTCAAGCCGATCAACGGCGAAGTGATCGCGGAGAAAACGGACCGCGCGCACGGCATGCTGCGCATCGAAGTGCAGTGCAAGAATTGCGGCGCGCACCTCGGCCACGTGTTCGAGGACGGCCCCGCGCCGACCGGCCTGCGCTATTGCATCAACTCGGCTGCGCTACAATTCGAACCCAAGTAATCCCTGCGACCGCACGCCGGTCGACCTGCACGCGTCGTTCGCACGGGCCTGAAAGCTCATAGCGAACGGCGCGTGCTTTTCAAGCTCACGTCCTCGTCCGAACGCCCATGAAATTTCTGTTCGATCTGTTCCCGATCATTCTCTTTTTCGTCGCATTCAAGATCTGGGGCATCTACACGGCGACCGCGGTCGCCATCGTGGCCACGCTCGTGCAGATCGCGTGGGTCGCGTTCCGGCATCGCAAGGTCGATGCGATGCTGTGGGTGAGTCTCGGCGTCGTCGTCGTGTTCGGCGGCGCGACGCTCGTGCTGCACAACGACACCTTCATCAAATGGAAGCCTACGGCGCTCTACTGGCTTTTCGCGGTTGCGCTGATCATTTCGCAGCTCGCCTTCAAGAAGAACCTGATCGAAGCGATGATGGGCAAGCAGATCGTGCTGCCGCATCGCGTGTGGGGACAGTTGAACATCGCGTGGGCAGTGTTCTTCGCGATTCTCGGGATCGTCAATCTGTTCGTCGCGTACAACTTCACGACCGACCAGTGGGTGAACTTCAAGCTCTTCGGCGCAACCGGCTGCCTGTTCGTGTTCATCGTGCTGCAAAGCCTGTGGCTCGCCAAACACATGAAGGAGGACGAGCGATGACTCATCACCTGGGCGACTTCATGAGCGCCTCCGCTTCGGACAAGATTGCGCATCTCGAAGCGCGTCTGAACACGGCGCTTGCGCCTACTTCCCTTCACATCGAAGACGACAGCGCCGCTCATGCGGGCCACGCCGGAGCGGCATCGGGAAGCCACTATACGGTGACGATCGTGTCGGCGCAATTCGCCGGCAAGCCCCGCGTGGCGCGGCACCGGCTGGTGTATGATGCGCTGGCCGAGGAGATGCGGCGCGGCGTTCATGCACTCGCGATCAAGGCTTATACGCCCGAAGAATTCTCACGACAATTCGAATGATCGTCCCCGCAGTTTCCGATTCTTGTTGCCTCCGCTCGTTTCTTTAACTCGCCTCGTAGGGCATGTTTTGCCTGATTAGGAACTTCCGATGACTTTGAAAAAAACCCGTCTCTGGGTGTTGCTGGCTGCGTTCGCGGCGGTGCCCGCTTACGCGCAAAACATCGCCGTCGTGAACGGCACGCCGATTCCGACTGCGCGTGCGAACGCGCTCGTCGGCCAGCTCGTCCAGCAGGGTCAGAAGGACTCGCCGCAATTGCAGGCGGCCGTGCGCGAGGAACTGATCAATCGCGAGATTCTGATGCAGGAAGCCAATCGTCGCGGCGTTGCGATGCGTCCTGACGTGAAGGCGCAACTCGCCGTCGCGCAGCAGACGGTCGTGCTGCGCGCGCTGATCGAAGACTTCGTGAAGACCCACGCTCCGACCGATGCCGAGATCAAGGCACGCTACGACGAACTCGTGAAGCAGGCGGGCGGCGGCAAGGAACTGCATCTGCATCACATCCTCGTCGAGGACGAAGCGCAGGCGAAGGAGCTGATCGCGAAGATCAAGGCGGGCGCGAGCTTCGAGGATCTGGCAAAGCAATATTCGAAGGACCCGGGATCGGGCAAGAACGGCGGCGATCTCGACTGGTCGAGCCCGCAGGCTTATGTGCCTGAATTCGGCGCTGCCGCGCAGAAGCTGAAGAAGGGTGAAGTGACGCCGGAACCGGTGAAGACGCAGTTCGGCTGGCACATCATTCGTCTCGATGATTCGCGTGAAACGCCGCCGCCACCGCTCGAGCAGGTGAAGCCGCAGATCGCGCAGCAGATTCAGCAGGAGAAGCTGCAGGCGTTTGAGGAAGGGTTGCGGCAGAAGGCGGTGGTGAAGTAAGTCACCCGCTGACGTACAGGCCACAAAACAATGCGGCCCCTTGGAAACAAGGGGCCGCATTTTCATTCCAGGCTTGGTAGCAAATTACCCCACCCACCGCCGCGCATTCTGAAACACCCTGAGCCACGGGCTCGCATCAGTGGTCCACTCCTCCGGCGTCCAGCTCATCTGCACATTGCGATGCACGCGCTCCGTGTGCGGCATCAGCACCGTGAACCGCCCGTCCGGCGTCGTCACCGACGTAATCCCTTCCGGTGACCCGTTCGGATTGAACGGATACCGCTCCGTCGCCTGACCGTGGTGATCGACGTAACGCATCGTCACCAGCGCCTTCGACACATCGCCCTGCTGCGAAAAGTCTGCGAAACCCTCGCCGTGCGCGACCGCCACCGGAATCCGCGAGCCTTCCATGCCGGCGAAGAAAATCGACGGCGAGCTCTCGACTTCCACGAGCGAAAAACGCGCCTCGAACTGCTCGGACTTATTGCGCGTGAACTTCGGCCAGGCATCGGCGCCGGGAATGATCGACGCCAGGCTGCTCATCATCTGGCAGCCGTTGCAGATGCCGAGCGCGAACGTATCGGTGCGGCCGAAGAACGCGGCGAACATGTCGGCGAGACGCGGGTTGAAGCGGATCGTCTTCGCCCAGCCCTCGCCCGCGCCGAGCACATCGCCGTACGAGAAGCCGCCGCACGCGACCGCGCCTGCGAAATCTGCGAGCGTCACCCGCCCTTCGAGCAGGTCGCTCATGTGGACGTCGTGCGCGTCGAAGCCTGCGCGGTCGAACGCGTAGGCCGTTTCCAGATGCGAGTTGACGCCCTGCTCGCGCAGGATGGCGACTCGCGGCCGTGCACCGCTGCTGACGAACGGCGCCGCCACGTCCTGCGCCGGATCGAACGTCAGCACAGGCGAAATGCCCGGATCGTTCGCATCAGCGAGCGCTTCGTATTCGGCGTCGGCGCACGCGGGGTTGTCCCGCAGCCGCGCGATGCGCCAGCTCACTTCGCCCCACGCGCGATGCAGCTCGCTGCGCGGCGCGTCGTAAATCTTCTTCGCGTCGCGATAGATTTCGATCGTGTCGCGCTCGTTCGGCTTCCCGATCACGTGCGAACACGCCGACAAACCGTTATCGCGCAACGCGACGAGCACCGCATCGCGATCGGCCGCGCGCACCTGCACGACCGCGCCGAGTTCTTCGGAGAACAACGCGCGGATCGTACGATCGTCGCGACGGCCGCTCGTCTGCTTCGCCCAGTCCTTCGCGTCGCCGTAGTCGGATTCGTGGTTCGGATCGAGCGTCAGCATATCGACGTTCAGCGACACGCCCACGTGCCCCGCGAACGCCATCTCGCAGACCGTCGCCCACAGGCCGCCGTCCGAACGGTCGTGGTACGCGAGCAACTTGCCGTCCGCGTTCAGCGACTGGATCGCGGTGAAGAAGCGCTTCAGGTCCTCGGCGTCGTCGACGTCGGGCACCGTGTCGCCGACCTGCTGCGTCACCTGCGCGAAAATGCTGCCGCCCAGGCGATTGCGCCCGCGCCCGAGATCGATCGCGATCAGCACGGAGTCGGTATCGCGGCGCAACTGCGGCGTCAACTGGCGGCGCACGTCTTCGACCGGCGCGAACGCCGAGATGATCAGCGACACCGGCGACACCACTTCCTTCGCCGCGCCCGTCGCGTCCTGCCACTTGGTGCGCATCGACAGCGAATCCTTGCCAACCGGAATGCTGATGCCGAGCGCCGGGCACAGTTCCATGCCGATGGCCTTGACGGTATCGAAGAGCGCGGCGTCCTCGCCCGCGCTGCCGCACGCGGCCATCCAGTTCGCCGACAGCTTCAGCTTCTTCAGCGACTCGATCGGCGCGGCGGCGATGTTCGTCACCGCTTCGCCGACGGCCATGCGGCCCGACGCGGGCGCGTCGATGACGGCGAGCGGCGTGCGTTCAGCGATCGTCATCGCTTCGCCGCGGTAGCCGGCGTAGTCCATCGTCGTGATCGCGCAGTCCGCGACCGGCACTTGCCACGGCCCGACCATCTGGTCGCGCGCGGTCGTGCCGCCGACCGAACGGTCGCCGATGGTGATCAGGAACGATTTGCTCGCGACCGTCGGGTGCTTCAGTACGTCGACGGCGATTTCCGACAGCGGCACGCCGGTTACGTCGATCGGCTCGAACTTCGCCGATTCGCGCTTCACGTCGCGATGCATTTTCGGCGGCTTGCCGAGCAGCACGTCCATCGGCATGTCGACCGGCGGCTGGCCGTCGCTTTCGTCGTCGATCAGCTTCAGTTCGCGCTCCTCGCTCGCCACGCCGACGACCGCGACCGGGCAGCGCTCACGTTCGCAGATCGCCTCGAACGCAGGCAGGTCGGCGGGCGCGATCGCGAGGACGTAGCGCTCCTGCGCCTCGTTCGACCAGATTTCGCGCGGCGACAAGCCGCTTTCTTCGAGTTGCACCTTGCGCAGTTCGAACACCGCGCCCTTGCCCGCGCCATCGACGAGCTCCGGGAACGCGTTCGAAATGCCGCCCGCGCCGACGTCGTGAATCGACAGAATCGGGTTCTTCTCGCCGAGCTGCCAGCACGCGTTGATCACTTCCTGCGCGCGGCGCTGAATTTCGGGATTACCGCGCTGGACCGAGTCGAAATCGAGTTCGGCGGTATTGGCGCCAGTCGCCATCGAGCTCGCCGCGCCGCCGCCCATGCCGATGCGCATGCCCGGTCCGCCGATCTGGATCAGCAGCGTGCCCGCCGGCAGATCCAGCTTGTGCGTGTGCTGATCCGAAATATTGCCGATGCCGCCCGCGATCATGATCGGCTTGTGATAGCCGCGCACGCGCCCCGCGACGTTCTGCTCATAAGTGCGGAAGTAGCCACCGAGGTTCGGCCGGCCGAATTCGTTGTTGAAGGCGGCGGCGCCGATCGGCCCGTCGATCATGATCTGCAGCGGCGACGCGATGCGGTCCGGGCGTCCGTATGGCGCGCTTTCGCCGGCGGGATTGCGTTGCGGCACGGGCGTCGCGCTGTCGCGGTCGTTTTCCCACTTCTGGCGCGCGTCCGGCAAATCGAGATTCGATACCGTGAAGCCCGCGAGACCCGCCTTCGGACGCGCACCGCGCCCGGTCGCGCCTTCGTCGCGGATTTCGCCGCCGGAGCCGGTCGCGGCGCCCGCGAACGGCGAGATCGCGGTCGGGTGATTGTGCGTCTCGACCTTCATCAGCGTGTGCGTCAGTTCGACGTTGCGCTCGTAGTGCTCGCTCGCGCCGCGCGGAAACCAGCGCTCGGCCACGCCGCCCGCCATGATCGCGGAATTGTCCGAATACGCGACGATCGTGCCCTCGTGATTCAGCTTCTCGGTGTTGCGGATCATCTGGAAGAGCGAAATGTCCTGCTTTTCGCCGTCGATGGTCCACTCACCGTTGAAAATCTTGTGGCGGCAGTGTTCGCTGTTCGCCTGCGCGAACATCATCAGTTCGACGTCGGTCGGGTTGCGCTCGAGCGATTTGAACGCATCGACGAGATAGTCGATTTCGTCGTCCGCGAGTGCCAGGCCCAGCTCCAGGTTCGCCGCTTCCAGCGCGCCGCGCCCGTTCGCGAGGATATCGACGGTTTGCAGCGGCTTCGCCGGCAGTTCGTCGAAGAGATGCAGCGCGTGATCGCGCGAGGGCACGACGTTTTCGGTCATGCGGTCGTGCAGCGCCGCCGCGACTTGCGCACGCGCTTCGTCGGAGAGCGTCTTCTTGCCGCCGAGCAGCCCGCTTTTCATGACGACCGTGTATTCGACGCCGCGCTCGATCCGGCGCACTTGCGTGAGACCGCAGTGATGCGCGATGTCGGTCGCCTTGCTCGCCCACGGCGACACTGTGCCGAACCGCGGCACGACCATGAACGTTTCGACGTTGCCGCGTTCCTTGTGCTCCTCGAACGGCGCGCCATAATGCATCAGCGCGTGGATGCGGCTGGTTTCCTCGTCGGCGAGCGGCACGGCGGAATTGACGAAGTGCAGATACTGGCCGCGCACGCCGACGATGTTCGCGTCGATGCGGGCGAGCGTTTCAAGGAGACGGGTCTGACGGAAATCGGAGAGGGCCGAAGCGCCGGGGAAACACGAGAAGTGGGCCATTGGGACGGTGCGTCGATGACGTCGATGGGCCGTTCGTAGTTTGCGGGCCTGAACCTGCAAACGAAGCGGCGTGAGGCGAAAGGAAGACCCGGATTATAACCCGGAAGTGTCTCGAAATCGGCCGGGCGGCCAGCCGCAAGCGCCCGCCGATGCCGCCCGGCGCGCTTTCTTGACCCTCCGGTCCGGCATCCTGAAAACGGCCAGGGGCGCAATTGTCGCGGATTTTTTCGAACCCGGTGCAACGCTTGTGGGCCCGGCTTTTCGCGGATGCGCAAGGCCTCCGGACGATGGCGCGCGCGTCCCGGGATGGCGCGTTTGGCGCTATCATGGCGCGCTTTCATCGGGCAAACGCCGCGCGCCTGTTTCCAGCGCGGTGGCCCTCGCCTTTCCTGCAACGCTCGCGATCCCGCGCCAAACCACCGAATCCGCGCAAAACTCGCAAGTCTCACGCCTTCGGGCGACACAAGAATCATGGATGTAATCGTCATCGGCGGCGGAATCGGCGGCATCGCCACCGCGTATCAGTTGCTTGCGGCCGGACACCGCGTGTGCGTGATCGAGCGCCACGCGACTGTCGCGCAAGGCGCGACCTACGGGCATGGCGGCCCGATGCTGCCCTCCCCGCTCGACGTCTGGTTCGGCCCGACCTTCATGGGCACGCGCAGCGCGAACAAAACCGGCATCGTGTTCAAACCCGGTTTCGATACCGCGACGCGCGATTTCGTCAAAAAACTCGCCCTTTTGCGGGATCCGGACGCGTTTACCGCCCAATACTCGCGCCTGAAGCCGCTCGTGGAACTGTCGCGGCGGGTGATCGGCGAGATCGAGGCGGCGTTCGCGCTCGACTGCGAGCAGCGCACGGGCGTATTGCACGTATTTCGTCGCGCGCGCGAGTTCGAACAGGCCGCGCCGGCGATCGAGTTGCTGAAGCGCTTCGACGTGCCGCATCGCGTGCTGACGCCCGCCGAATGCGCCGCCGCCGAGCCGTCCGTGCCCGAAGATCCCCCGTTCGCGGGCGGCGTGCTGCTCGATGCCGAGCGCACCGCCAACTGTCCGCTGTTCACCAAGTTGCTCAAGCAGATCCTCGAGGAACGCGGCGTGCAGTTCCGCCTCGGCCGCGAAGTCACGTCGATCAGTCTGGAGGACAGCCGCGCGGCGGTCGAGCTTATGCCGCTGCATGGCACGCATCAAGCCGAGCTGATCGCGGCGGACGCGATCGTCGTCGCGGCGGGCATCGGCACGCCGGGGCTGATTGCACGCGTGAACGGCAAGCTGCCGCTGCATCCGCTGCGCTTGCACAGCCTGACCGCGCCCATCGCCTACGAGGAACACGCACCGCACATCACAATCGTCGATTCGATCAAGCGCATCGCGATGACGCGCGTCAACCAGCGTCTGCGCGTCGGCGGCGCCGCCGTGCTGCAAAGCGAGGCGAAGACAGCCAAGCCGCTCGGCACCGGGCTCGCCAACCGCGTGCTCGCGCTCCTCGGGCAAGGCACGCACGACTGGGTTCCGGGCGCCGCGAAGGTGTCGGCGGCACGCGCCTGGGAAGGCTTGCGCCTCTTGTCGCCGGATGGCCTGCCGGTTGTCGGCGCGACGGGCCACGCGCGGCTTTTCGTCAACGCGGCGCACGGTCCGGCCGGCTGGGGCCTCGCGTGCGGGTCTGCTAAAGTGGTCGCGGATCTCGTTTCCGGACTCACCCCCGACATTCCCGCCGATACCCTCGCGGCCTTGCGCATCGACCGGTTCTGACGGTCCGGTCCCGATGACGGCAGCGATGTGACGGCGCAATGCCGCTCACCACGCCGCCGCCCATGACCTCGTCACGTTCTCCCTATTTCACGCCAAAAGACGACGCGCTCGCGCTCCTCACGCTCGACGAGCTGCGCGCGCTCGAAGCGAGCGCCGCGAGCACCCTGCCCGCGCACATGCTGATGGCGCGCGCGGGCGCGGCCGCCGCGCAGTTTCTCCTCGAATCCGACCACCATTCGCCCGAGCGGCAGGCGCTGCCCGTGTGGATCGCCGCTGGTCCCGGCAACAACGGCGGCGATGCGCTCGTGCTCGCGGCCGAATTGCAGAAGGCGGGCGTGGCGGTCGAAGTCTGCATGCCCGTCGAGGTCAAGCCCGACGACGCCCGCTGGGCGCTCGACACCGCCCGCGTGGCGGGCGTTGTGATTTCAACCGACGCGCCGAAATCGCTGGAAGGCTTTAGCTGGGTCGTCGACGGATTGTTCGGCATCGGCCTGACGCGTCCGCTCGAAGGCGCCTTCGCCGATCTAGCCAAACGCATCGCGCAACATTCACGCGATGCCGGCGGCGTACTCGCGCTCGACATCGCGAGCGGCCTGAACAGCGACACGGGCGAAACGGTCAGCGGCGGCGCGGCTGTGCGCGCAACCCACACGATCACCTTCATCGGCGCGAAGCCGGGACACTACACCGCGCACGGCCGCGACCTCACCGGCGAACTCTTCGTCGCGACACTCGGCGTCGAGCCGCCCGCCGAGCCGTCGATCGTGCTGAACGCGCCATCGCTCTTCGCCGCGCACATGCCGCCGCGCGACTACGCGTCCAACAAGGGCACGTTCGGCACGCTCGCCGTGATCGGTGGCGACACCGGCATGTGCGGCGCGCCCGTGCTCGCCGCGCGCATGGCGCTCTACGGCGGCGCGGGCAAGGTCAACGTGGCGTTTATCGGCGAAGGCGCCCCGCCCTACGATCCGCCGCATCCCGAACTCATGCTGCATCACGTCGACGGCTTCGCGCTCGCCAAGATGGACGCGCTCGCGGTCGGCTGCGGCATGGGGTCGAGCGATCGCGCGAAGGGAGTGCTGTTGGACGTGCTCGCGCTCGATGTCCCCAAGCTCCTCGATGCCGATGCGCTCAACCTCGTCTCGCGCGATGCGTCGCTCGCGGATGCAGTCGCTGCGCGCGGCGCGAAGGGCGATCCGTGCATTCTGACGCCGCACCCGCTGGAAGCGGCGCGACTCCTCGGCATCGAAGTGAAGGATGTGCAGCGCGATCGGATCGCGGCTGCGCGTCAGCTTGCGGCGCGCTACGCGAGCGTGATCGTGCTGAAAGGCTCGGGGACCGTGATCGCATCGACGGACGGCCGCGTCGCGATCAATCCGACCGGTAACGCCGCGCTCGCCACGGGCGGCACCGGCGACGTCCTCGGCGGCCTGATCGGCGCGTTGCTCGCGCAGCGCCTGCCGCCTTACGAAGCGGCGCTCGCGGGCGTCTACTTCCACGGCCTGGCCGCGCAGGTGCTCACCGCCGAGGGCGAAGGCCCAGCCGGGCTGACGGCGGGCGAACTCGCGCCGAAGGTGCGCAGCTTGCTCAACCGGCGCTTCTATCCCGGCCGAAACTAACCAAACGATGCATGCAAGCATTCGTTCATGCATCGTCGCTATACTCTGCAATGGTTCGTGCAACTGTCGCGCGGCTTGCCGGCATTCGCACGGAACGTTCCCTTAAGCCACTCACAAAAGGCATCGGACCGCTATGACGCTGAATTCGCTACCTGCTTGGCCGGCGCTCCAGTCGCATTACGACGACATCTCCGGCGAGCGCCTGCGCGACTGGTTCGCGCCGCAAAACGACACCTCGCCGACGCGCGCCGAGCGCTTCGCCTACGACGGCGGCGGCATCGCGATCGACTTCTCGAAAAACCGCATCACCGATGCCACGCTCAAGCTGCTCGTCGAGCTCGCGCAGCAGGCGAAGGTCGCCGAGCGCCGCGACGCGATGTTCGCGGGCGACATCGTCAACATGACCGAACATCGCGCGGCCCTGCACACGGCACTGCGCGCCACCGCCGACGACGCCCCGTTCCAGCAGCAAGTCCGCGCCGAAAAAGCGAAGATGGCCGCGTTCGCCGACAAGGTCCGCGACGGCTCGTGGACCGGCTACACCGGCAAGCGCATCCGGCACGTGGTGAACATCGGCATCGGCGGGTCGGATCTCGGGCCGAAGATGGTCGTGCATGCGCTGCATCATCTGGCGTCGCCGGAACTGGATACGCACTTCGTCTCCAACGTCGATGGCGCCGATCTCTACAACGTGCTGCAAACCATCGACGCGGAAGAGACGCTCGCGATCATCGTGTCGAAGACGTTCACCACGCTCGAAACGATGACCAACGCGCGCTCCATGCGCGACTGGTTCACGAAGCGAGGCTGCCCGGAAGACGCGCTGTCGAAGCACTTCGTCGGGGTGTCGGCGAATCCGGAGGAAGTGGTCAAGTTCGGCATCGCGAAAGAGAATGTTTTCGAGATGTGGGACTGGGTCGGCGGGCGCTATTCGCTGTGGTCGGCGGTGGGATTGTCGATCATGCTGTCGGTGGGGCCGAAGAACTTCGACGGCCTGCTCGAAGGCGCGAACAAGATGGACCAGCATTTCCGCGACGCGCCGCTCGACAAGAACCTGCCAGTGCTGCTCGGCATGCTCGGCATCTGGTATCGCAATTTCTTCGGCTCGCAAAGCGACCTGATCGCACCGTATTCAGAAGCGCTGCACTTTCTGCCCGCGTATTTGCAACAACTGGAGATGGAAAGCAACGGGAAGTCGGCGCGGCTCGACGGCACGTTCGTCGATTACCCGACCGCCGCCGTCATCTGGGGCGAGCCGGGCACGAACGGCCAGCACGCGTTCTTCCAGATGCTGCACCAGGGGCCGACCATCATCCCGATCGACTTCATCGCGGTGCTCACGCCGGAGCATCCGCTGCCCGATCATCACGCGAAGCTGCTCGCGAACTGTTTCGCGCAAAGCGAAGCGCTGATGCTGGGACGCACGCTTGAGGAAGCGAAGAAGGTGGCGGGCCCGGGCAAGGAGGAACTCGCGACGCATCTGAGCTTCCCCGGCAACCGTCCGACCACGACGATCCTGCTCGACGCGCTTACACCGCAAACGCTCGGGGCGCTGATCGCGCTTTATGAGCACAAGGTGCTCGTGCAGGCATCGGTGTGGGACATCAATCCGTTCGATCAGTGGGGCGTCGAACTGGGCAAGATCCTCGGCAAGGTCGTCGAAGCCGATATCACCGCGTCGAGCGCCGATCCGGCGAAGCACGATTCGTCGACGTCGGCGTTGATCGCTCGGGCGCGTCAAGCGCTGAAGGGCTGAAGCGTCAAGCGATGTAGGCTGGGCTTAAACGCCCAGCCCGTTCACCAGCCGCCCTGCTTCTATCGTCACCGTCGCATCGCAGCGCTCTGCCAGCTCCGTGTCATGCGTGACCAGCACGAGCGTCGCGCCGTTGCGGCGGTTCATCTCGAACATCAGATCGATGATCGCGTAGCCGGTGGCGGCATCGAGGCTGCCGGTCGGTTCGTCGGCGAAGAGCACGGCCGGATGCGTCACGAACGCGCGCGCGAGCGCCACGCGCTGCTGCTCGCCGCCCGACAAAAGCTTCGGATAATGCCCCGTGCGTTGCGCGAGCCCGACCTGATCGAGCAGCGCCCGCGCCCGCGACGCGATCTCCCGGTGCGGTAATTCGGCGCGCAATTCGAGCGGCAGCATCACGTTTTCGAGCGCCGTGAGATGCGGCATCAATTGAAACGACTGGAACACGAAGCCGACCGAGCCGCTGCGTAACGCCGCGCGTTCGTCTTCGTTGAGGCTGCCGAGTTCCTTGCCGAGCAGACGAACCGAGCCCTCGCTCGCGCTGTCCAATCCGGCAAGCAAGCCGAGCAGCGTCGACTTGCCCGATCCCGATGCGCCGACGATCGCCACACTGCTGCCCTTCGCGATCGAAAGGTCGATCTGATCGAGGATCGTCAGTTCACCCGTTGCGTCCTTAACCCGCTTGCTCAATCCCCGTACTTCGATGACTGGTTCGATATTGTTTTGCATGGAAAACTTCAAGGTGAACTGGGGCGCTCGCGTGGCCGCATTCGTGACGGCCGCGGCGTTGTCGTCGATGGCAGTCGCGCCCTCGACGCATGCGGCGGAAGCTGCACCCGCAAAGGCGAAGCCGACGATAGTCGTGCTCGGCGACAGCCTCTCGGCGGAATACGGCCTGCCGCGCGATACGGGCTGGGTCAAGCTCCTGCGCGACCGTCTCGAAAAAGAGCGTCTCGATTATAGCGTCGCCAATTCGAGCATCAGTGGCGACACCACGAGCGGCGGACGCGCGCGCTTGCCAGCGGTGCTGAACCGGCTGAAGCCGGCGGTTGTCGTCGTGGAGCTCGGCGGAAACGACGCGCTACGCGGCGTTCCCCTCGCGACGACGGAAGCGAATCTGCGCACGATCGTCGAGGCATCGCAGGCGGCGAATGCGAAGGTTCTACTCGTCGGAATGTACGTTCCGCCCAATTACGGCCCCGACTATTCGCAAAAGTTCCACGGCGTGTACGAGCAGTTGTCGAAGGAGAAAAAGGTGCCGCTCGTGCCGTTCCTGCTTGCAGGCATTGCCGACCAGCCGACGATGTTCCAGGCCGATCAGATTCATCCGACGGCTCAGGCCCAGCCCTTGCTATTGGAAAACGTCTGGCCAAGCTTGAAACCGCTGCTTGGCGCGGCTGCTTCCAAATAGCGAATGATGTCGAGGCGGCGGTGCCGAGCGGATTTCAGACATAACGCGGAACAAGGCCACGATTCAGTTATCTGAGACTTTCGCGTCACTCTTAAAACCCGGCTCCGCAGTGAGCGCCTCAACACGGAGGTAACGTGAAATATTTATCCCTTCTCGCCATGACCGTTGCGATCTCGGCTTGTGCCGCCCAGCCGCCGGCTGGCGTGCAGCAAGTGGGCACGAGCCAGAAGGCTCCGAAGGTCGTCGCACAGTGCGTCGCGCAAAAGTGGGCCGACAAGTCGCAGCAGCAAGTGGTTTCGCAGGATACGCTCGCGAACGATCAGGCCGTCGACGTCTATGTTCCGGGTCAGCAGCCGCCGGCAGGCGCTGCCGCTGTGGTGCGTCCGAACTGGTCGGGTCCTGGTTCGTGGGTCGGCTTCCGTGCTTCAGGCGCGACCGGCAGCGACGCCACCGGCGACATTCAGACTTGTCTGTGATCGCTTAGGTCCAGTTGTCAAGAAGCCCCGCTGGTCTCTCGACAAGCGGGGCTTTTTTGTGTTTCTTTGAAGCGTTACTGCTGGTCGGCCGTAGCAGGCGCCTGCATCAGCTTCACCTTCGAGCGCGCCTTCAAAGCTTCGAGATACGCCTCCATCTCCGCCTGCGCGTAGACTTGCGCGACCTGCTGCTGCGCGCCCGCGAGACGATCGGCCGCGACCGGCGTAGCCTTCGCGATGCCGTTCACGCGATAGATCGCATAGCCGTCATTGCCGAGATCGACGCCGACATACGCCGGCAGCTTCGATGCGTCCGCCTTGAAGATCGCGCTCAACGCGGCGGGGGGCAGGCCCTGCGGGTCGTTGCGCGACACTGTCGATACCGATGAAAGCCCTGCCGTCGCGTTCGACTTCTGCAACTCGGCGAGCTTCGCGGCGCCTTCCTTCTTCGCGATCGCTGCCGCCTCTTCAGCGACAACCTTCGCACGCACGGCGTCCTTCACGACGTCGAGTGCGGGCACGGTAGCCGCCTTGTAATCGGTAACGCGCGCGGCGATCAGCGTGTTGTTACCGATGTCGATCGCCTGCGTGTTGTTGTGATCCTTCACCGAGTCCGAAGCGAACACCGCCGACAGTAACTTCGGGTTGTTCAGCGGACTGTCGGGTGGCAATTTCGGGTCCGCCTTCGGGCCGACCGTGGCCGTCTGGATCTGGAGCTTGTACTTGTCAGCGGCGGGCTGCAGCGTCTTCGACTTCTCGTAGACGGCGTCGGTGAAGCCCTGCGCGGCATCGGCGAAGTTCTTCGTCGCCTGCTGCGCGACGTAATCCTTCGCGAGCGAGTCTTTCACCTCATCGAACGATTTCGTCGCGGCCGGCTTCACGTCGGTCGCCTGGATGATGTGATAGCCGAAGTCCGACTGCACGACATCGCTCACGTCGCCCTTCTTGAGGTTGAACGCGGCGTCGTCGAACGCCTTGCCGCCCGCGATCATCCCGCGCGCGAAGTAGCCGAGATCGCCGCCCTTCGATGCCGAGCCCGGGTCTTCCGAGTTCTTCTCCGCGATCTGCGCGAACTGGTCGGGATGCGCTTTCACTTGCTTGAGCAACTCGTCGGCCTTGGCTTTCGCCTTGACTTTGTCGGCGTCGCTTGCGTCTTTCGGCGCGTTGACCAGGATGTGGCTCGCGCGTACCTCGCCTTCCGTGCGATAGCGGGCGATGTTGTCGTCGTAGTACTTCTTGAGATCAGCATCGCTGGGCTTGATCGACGCCGACAAATTCGCCGGCGACAGCAGCACGTACTGGATCTGCGCCGTCTCGGGCGTCGCGAAATCGTTGCGATGCGCGTCGTAGTAGGACTTGATTTGCGCGTCGGTGGGCTGGACCTTCGACGCGTAATCGGCTGCGCGGAATGCGAGGCCCTGCACGTCGCGACGCTGCTCGGCGAGTTCCGTGAGACTTTGCGCGAGTGCCTTCGACGTGAACGCGCTGGCCTGAATGCTGCCCGGAAGCTGGTCGGTGGCGAGGCCGTAGCGGATACGCTCGTCGTATTGCTCGGGCGTCATGCCCTGCATCGCGAGCAACTGCTTGTAGCGCTCGACGTCGATCGTGCCGTCAGGCTTCCTGAGCGACGAGATGACCGGATCGGCAAGCAGCGCGCGGCGCACGGCTTCATCGGATGCGGTGAGATGCAGGCGCTGGGTTTCGTCGGCGAGGACGCGCTGCTGGACGATGCTGTCGATAAGCGCCGAGCGCATGGCGGGCGTCTCGAACATCTTCGGATCGAACTGGGAGCCGAGCATCTGGCGCGCGCGATCGACTTGCTGACGCAGCGCGTTGTCGTATTCGACGCGCGAGATCTTGTGACCGTTGACGCTCGCGACATAGGCGCTATCGTCGAAGAAACTGCTGAACCCCTGGACGCCGACGATCCCCAGACCCGGTACGACGATGAGGATCAGGAGCGCCATCATCAGGCGTTGGTGATTGCGGAAAAAATCGAGCATGCGGAACGATGCCTTAAGACAAAACGCCCGATATTACAACAGCGGGCAATAAAAAAGGCGAACCGGAGTTCGCCTTTCTCGTGGATGCTGGCGGAGTGGACGGGACTCGAACCCGCGACCCCCGGCGTGACAGGCCGGTATTCTAACCGACTGAACTACCACTCCTGATGTTGCTGCTTTTGAGTGAGAACTGGTGGGTGCTGAGAGGCTCGAACTCCCGACCTACGCCTTGTAAGGGCGCCGCTCTACCAACTGAGCTAAGCACCCGCTCCCGACTCGTTCGCCAGATATAGACGTTGCTTCCAAAGCGAGCCCGTATCCAGCGAGTCCGCTAGTTTAGCGCATCCTTCAGTGCTTTGCCAGGGCGAAATTTCGGCACCTTGGCCGCCTCTATCTTGATCGCATCGCCAGTGCGCGGGTTGCGTCCCGTGCGCGCCACGCGCTTGCCGACAGCGAACGTCCCGAAGCCCACGAGCGTCACCGTGCCACCCTTCTTGAGCGTGCTGCGTACGCCGCCGATCATCGCGTCGAGCGCACGTCCGGCAGCGACTTTGGTGATATCGGCCTCCTGCGCGATATGGTCGATCAGTTCCGTCTTGTTCATTGTGATCCCCGTCTGTAGTTGCACGTTGTTGTCTATGCGGTCCGCCATCGACCTGACCATGCCGGACGCGGCGCTCATTAGAAGTGGCCGAAAGAGACGTGTCAACGAGGGTTGCCGCCGATTCGCGCTGTTTGATCGCGCATTTAGAAGGGATCGCCAAAAAACAAAGACCCGCGGGATTTCGCCCGCGGGTCTTTTTGGCTTTCCCAACGCGACACCAGTCGCGCGTCGTTGGCGTTCAGTGCTTCACGAACTCACCCGCTGCAGGCGCATCCTTCTGCGCTTCAGCCGCGACGGGCGCCGGCTTCGGTTCTTCTTCCGGCAACGCCTCGGGCACGCGTTCAAGCGCCAGTTCGAGGACCTTGTCGATCCAGCGAACCGGGATGATCTCGATCGAGTTCTTCACGTTATCCGGAATGTCGGTCAGATCCTTCGTGTTCTCTTCCGGAATCAGCACGAGCTTAATGCCGCCGCGATGCGCCGCCAGCAACTTCTCCTTCAACCCGCCGATCGGCAGCACTTCACCGCGCAGCGTGATTTCGCCTGTCATCGCGACATCGGCACGTACCGGAATGCCGGTCAGAACCGAAACCAGCGCTGTCGTCATCGCGATACCGGCGGACGGACCATCCTTCGGCGTGGCGCCTTCGGGCACGTGGATGTGGATATCTTTCTTCTCGAAGGCTTCATCCGCGACACCGAGACGCCGCGAACGCGAGCGAACCACCGAGCGCGCCGCTTCGACCGACTCCTTCATCACGTCGCCGAGCGACCCGGTGCGGATCACGGCGCCCTTGCCAGGCATCGACGCTGCTTCGATCGTCAGCAGATCGCCGCCGACTTCCGTCCACGCGAGACCCGTAACCTGACCGACCTGGTTCTCCTTCGCGGCCAGACCGAAGTCGTACTTGCGCACGCCGAGGAACGTGTCGAGATTGCTGCCGTCGACCGTCACCGCACCCGCCGCCTTCTTCAGCAGCAGCATCTTCACGACCTTGCGGCAAATCTTCGAGATCTCGCGCTCGAGCGAACGCACGCCAGCTTCACGCGTGTAATAGCGAATGATGTCGCGGATCGCCTGCTCGGTCACATCGACTTCGCCCTCCTTCAGGCCGTTGTTGCGCTTCTGCTTCGGCAGCAGGTAACGCTCGGCGATGCTGACCTTTTCGTCCTCGGTGTAACCCGAGAGGCGAATCACTTCCATCCGGTCGAGCAACGGCGGCGGAATGTTCAGCGAGTTCGACGTCGCCACGAACATCACATCCGACAGATCGAAATCGACTTCGATGTAGTGATCGGCAAACGTGTGGTTCTGTTCGGGATCGAGCACTTCGAGCAACGCCGATGCCGGATCGCCGCGGAAATCCATGCCCATCTTGTCGACTTCGTCGAGCAGGAAGAGCGGATTGCGCACGCCGACCTTCGCGAGGCTTTGCAGAATCTTGCCCGGCATCGAACCGATGTACGTCCGCCGGTGGCCGCGAATCTCGGATTCGTCGTGCACGCCGCCGAGCGCCATGCGCACGAACTTGCGGTTCGTGGCGCGCGCGATCGACTGCCCGAGCGAGGTCTTGCCGACGCCCGGAGGCCCGACGAGGCACAAAATCGGCGCCTTCACCTTCTCGACGCGTTGCTGGACCGCGAGATATTCGAGGATCCGTTCCTTCACCTTTTCGAGGCCGAAGTGATCTTCATCGAGCACACGTTCCGCATTCGAGAGGTCGTTGTTGACCTTGCTTTTCTTGCGCCACGGCAAGCCGATCAGCGTATCGATGTAATTGCGCACGACGGTTGCCTCTGCCGACATCGGCGACATCAGCTTGAGCTTCTTCAACTCGGCGTCGGCCTTCTTCTTGGCTTCCTTCGGCATGCGCGCGGCGGTGATGCGCTTCTCGAGTTCCTCGAGATCCGCGCCTTCTTCGCCTTCGCCCAGTTCCTTCTGGATCGCCTTGACCTGCTCGTTCAGGTAGTACTCGCGCTGGCTCTTCTCCATCTGGCGCTTCACGCGGCCACGGATGCGCTTTTCGACCTGCAGGATGTCGATTTCGGCTTCGAGTTGCGCGAGCAGATGCTCGAGACGCTCAATGACCGGGAACATCTCGAGGATGTGCTGCTTCTGGTCGAGCTTGAGCGGCAGATGCGCGGCGATGGTGTCAGCGAGACGACCCGCCTCGTCGATACCCGACAGCGACGTCAGGATCTCCGGCGGAATCTTCTTGTTGAGCTTCACGTACTGGTCGAACTGCGACACGATCGCGCGGCGCAGCGCTTCGGTTTCAGCGCTGTCGGCGTGATCGGGTTCGAGCGGCATCACGTCGCACGAGAACTGCGTTTCCTGCTCTTCGATGGAGAGCGTTTTCGCGCGCTGCAAGCCTTCGACCAGCACCTTCACGGTACCGTCCGGCAGCTTCAGCATTTGCAGGATGTTGGCGATACACCCTACTTCATACATGTCCTTTTCAGTCGGCTCATCCTTCGCCGCCGTTTTCTGGGCGACGAGCATGATGTGCTTGCCGCCTTCCATCGCGGCTTCAAGGGCCTTGATCGATTTGGGCCGCCCGACGAAGAGCGGAATCACCATATGCGGGAAAACGACTACGTCGCGCAGCGGGAGCAGCGGGAGCGTAATGCGTTCCTGCGGAAGGAGTTGGGTTCCTGACATTTCATTTCCCCAGTAGTGGAATCAGTTCGTTCGTAAGTAAGGCCTGCGGACAACAAATACAAGCCTACGCATGTGGGAAAAGTTCAGTTCGAAAAAATCGCGTCAGTAACGTTCACAAGATATCCGAAAAATAAACAAAAAGCCGTTCACGTTGCCATGAACGGCCTTTCGCCGACACACAGCCCAAATCAGTTCGAGCCCGCTACCTTCGGCGCGTCTTCGTAGATGAGAAGCGGCTTGCCGTCGCCGTCGATCGTGTTGTCGTCGACGATGACCTTGCTCACGCCCTTCATCGTCGGCAATTCGTACATCACGTCGAGCAACGCCTGCTCCAGAATCGAGCGCAGGCCGCGCGCGCCGGTCTTGCGGCGAATCGCCTTCTGCGCGATGGCCTGCAGCGCCGCCGGGCGGATTTCCAGCTCGACGCGCTCCATGTTGAAGAGCTTGTGATACTGCTTTACGAGCGCGTTCTTCGGCTCGATCAGGATCTTCACCAGCGCGGTTTCGTCGAGCTTGCCGAGCGTCGCCACGACCGGCAGACGGCCGATCAACTCGGGAATCAAACCGAACTTGATCAGGTCTTCCGGTTCGACGTCGCGCAGCACTTCGCCCGCGTCGCGCTCCAGCTTGCTCTTCACGCTCGCGCCGAAGCCGATGCCGGTCTTTTCCGTGCGGTCGGTGATGACTTTTTCGAGGCCGTCGAACGCGCCGCCGCAGACGAAGAGGATGTTGGTCGTATCGACCTGGATGAAATCCTGATTCGGATGCTTGCGGCCACCCTGCGGCGGCACCGACGCCATCGTGCCTTCGATCAGCTTCAGCAGTGCCTGCTGGACGCCCTCGCCCGACACGTCGCGCGTGATGGACGGGTTATCCGACTTGCGACTGATCTTGTCGATTTCGTCGATATAGACGATGCCGCGCTGCGCCTTGTCGACTTCATAGTTGCAGTTCTGCAGCAGCTTCTGAATGATGTTCTCGACGTCTTCGCCAACGTAGCCGGCTTCCGTCAGCGTCGTCGCATCGGCGATGACGAACGGGACGTTCAGCATGCGCGCAAGCGTCTGCGCGAGCAGCGTCTTGCCCGAACCCGTGGGTCCGATCAAGAGAATGTTGCTCTTCGACAGCTCGATCTCGTCTTTCTTGTCGAGGTGCTTGAGACGTTTGTAATGGTTGTACACGGCCACCGCGAGAATTTTCTTCGCGCGTTCCTGGCCGATCACGTACTGATTGAGAATATCGCTGATTTCCTGCGGGCTCGGCAGGTCGGACTTGGTCAGCCCCGCTTCTTCCGCCGCGCCGGCTGCTTCGTCGCGAATGATCTCGTTGCACAAATCGATACATTCATCACAGATGAACACCGACGGGCCGGCAATGAGTTTCTTGACCTCATGCTGGCTCTTGCCGCAAAACGAGCAATACAACAGCTTCTCGCTGTTTGAACCTTTTTTGTCCGCCATAGATGTGTAAGCCTCCGGACACTCGATTACATAATACGCCCTTCGATCTTCCCACGCAGAAACGGCCTGCGCGTCGAATGAAAGGTCTTCGGCGTGCTGCCGCAGGCGCTCTCAGGGCGGGCCGGCCTCCGTTCAGGAAAGCCGGCGCTGCGTCACTCGATCAGGGACGCTTGTGAAGAACCTGGTCGACGAGACCGTACGCTTGGGCGTCGTCGCCGGACATGAAGTTGTCGCGGTCGGTGTCGCGCGCAATGCGTTCGACCGGCTGACCCGTGTGATGCGACAGCAACTGGTTCAGGCGTTCCTTCAGGTACAGGATTTCGCGCGCCTGAATCTCGATGTCCGATGCCTGCCCGCGTGCGCCGCCGAGCGGCTGGTGAATCATCACGCGCGCGTTCGGCAGCGCCACACGTTTGCCCTTCGCGCCCGCAGCCAGCAGGAACGCGCCCATGCTTGCAGCAAGTCCCATGCACAGCGTGGCGACGTCGGGCTTCACGAATTGCATCGTGTCGTAGATCGCCATGCCGGCGGAGACCGAACCGCCCGGGCTGTTGATGTACAGGCTGATGTCCTTGTCGGGATTCTCGCTTTCCAGGAACAGCAACTGCGCGACGACGAGATTCGCCGTCTGGTCGTTCACTTCGCCGACGAGAAACACCACGCGCTCCTTCAACAGGCGCGAATAGATGTCATAGGCACGTTCGCCGCGGCCACTCGTTTCCACGACCATCGGAACGAGGCCGAGCGCCTGGGGTTCAAAATCCCGCGGCGCATTTGAAGCTAACGTGTCGAGCAATTGAGCGCGAAAGGTCATGCAATTTCCTTGTTCGGAATAGGGATACTGAACGACTTTGGAACATTCAACATTAGAACGGCATCCGCCCGCACAAACTTTAATGCAAAAAAGGCGTGCGGGTCGTCACGCCGACGACCCGCACGCCTCTTGGACGCTGCTTCAGGCTTGCGCCGTTGCGCTCGCCAGTTCTTCGAAGCTGACTTCCTTGTCGGTCACCTTGGCCTTGCCGAGCACGAAGTCGACGACGTTGGCTTCGACGACGTACGCTTCCATTTCGGAAAGGCGCTGCTGGTTCGAATAATACCAGCGGACGACTTCCTTCGGGTCTTCGTAGCTTTTCGCGAATTCGTCGACTTCCGCGCGGATCTGTTCAGGTTTTGCCTGCAACTCGTTCGACTTGACCAGCTCGGCAAGAACCAGGCCCAGCTTCACGCGGCGCTCGGCCTGCTCGGCAAACATTTCCGCGGGGATCGGCGCATCGGCTGCGTTCGGTACGCCACGTTGCTGCAAGTCCTGGCGCGCCATTTCGACGAGGCGTTCCTGATCCTGCTCGATCAGCGCCTTCGGCACGTCGAGTTCCGAGATCTTGAGCAGTGCGTCCATCACCTGGTTCTTCACGATCTGCTGCGTGCGGCGCTTCGCTTCGCGTTCGAGGTTGTCCTTGATTTCAGCGCGCATCTTCGAGATGTCGCCGTCGGCGATGCCGAGCGACTTCGCAAATTCACCGTCGATTTCCGGCAGGTGCGGCCACTCGATCTTCTTCATCGTGATCGTGAATTGTGCCGTCTTGCCGGCCACGTCCTTGCCGTGATAGTCATCCGGGAACTTGAGGTCGAATTCACGCGAGTCGCCGACCTTCAGGCCCAGCGCCGCTGCTTCGAATTCCGGCAACATGCGGCCTTCGCCCAACACGAACGAGAAGTCTTCGGCGCTGCCGCCCTGGAACACTTCACCATCGATTTTGCCGACGAAATCCATCGTCACGCGGTCGGTGTCCTTCGCTGCCGTGTCTTCGCCGCCGTCGCCGTGCTCGCCGCTTTCGCCGCGTGCGTGGTAATGCACGCGCTGCTTGCGCAGGATTTCGAGCGTGCGGTCGATTTCGGCTTCCGAGATGCTCGTGACCGTGCGCTCGATTTCAGCCGTCGCGACGTCGCCCAGCTTCACTTCCGGGTACACCTCGAAAGTGGCGTCGAACGCATAGGCGTCGGCCGGGGCTTCTTCGCCCTTCGGCGCGAAGCTCGGCTGGCCCGCGACGCGCAGGTTCTCGGCGCGCGTGACGTCGAAGAATTCCTTGCCGACCTTGTCGCTCAGCACTTCGGCTTCGACCTGGCCCTGATACTGTTGCGTGACCATCTTGAGCGGCACCTTGCCCGGGCGGAAACCCGGCATGCGCACGTTCTTCGCCAACTGGCGGATACGCGAATCCACTTCCTTCTGCACGGTGTCCTTCGGCAGGGAAATGGTCACGCGGCGTTCGAGCTTGCCGAGATTTTCAACGTTAGCCATGGCTTCTATCGTCCTAAGTAATTCGAGTAGATTCGAGTATTCGGTTCGGATGTCTGGGTCTGTGGCGGCCTCGCAGCGCGCCGCCTCCGACGCCCGCACCGGGAGCGCTTGCGCGCCGTGTTCTTCGGTGTCCGGGCCGCCGCTGACGCGTTCGCGAGTCAACAGAGCCCGACATTTTAGCAAACAATTTGATACGCCCACGCGATTCAGCCGCCGGGCGCGCGATTTAGCGTTTTTTTGCCCCGATTTCGCGTTATTCCGCGTTTCTGAGACGCAAAACGTCGCGCACAATGCCGGCTATCGGGGCCAGGCTATTTTGCGTGGCGCGACACGCTGCTAAGCTTGCCGGCGCGGGTCTCGGAATTCCCTCTCACGCATAGCCAGAAGGCATCTCCGGCATGCATCGAGTGCATAGATGGGCACCGGGCGCGCGAATTCAATCCATTCCAATACACGAGACACCATGTCAAACGCCATGTCCGCCCCTATCGTCGTCATCGCTCCCGATTCCTTCAAAGGCTCGCTCAGCGCCGAACAAGTGGCGAACGCCATCGCGACCGGCGTGCGGCGGGCCCGCGCCGACGCGGCCGTGCGCATCTGCCCGATGGCCGACGGCGGCGAAGGCACGCTCGACGCGATGCTCGCGGCCGGCGGCGAGCGCCGCATGCTCAACGTGCGCGGCGCGGCGAGCGCGCGGCGCGAAGCGGCCACGGGCCTGCTCGGCGACGGCAGCGCGATTATCGAGACGGCGGAAGTCGTCGGCATCACCGACCCGGACGGCATGGCCGTGCCCGTCACCGAGCGCGACACGCGGGGCATGGGCGAGGCGATCCGCGCGCTGCTCGATCTCGGCGCGCGGCGCTTTTACGTCGCGCTCGGCGGCAGCAGCACGAACGATGGCGGCGCAGGGCTGCTCGTTGGCCTCGGGCTCAAGCTCTTCGACGCGGGCGGCAACGAGCTGGAGCCAGTTCCGTCGGCGCTGTCGCGGGTTGCGCGCATCGACGTTTCGGGGCTCGATCCGCGTGTGAAGGACGCCGAGTTCATCGGGATGTCGGACGTCGATAATCCGCTCAACGGCGAGCACGGCGCGACCGCGGTCTTCGGGCCGCAGAAAGGCGTCGCGCCTGAGCAGGTCAAGGAAATCGACGCCGCTCTCGCCCGTTTCGCCGACGTGCTCGAACCGGCGCTCGGACGCACCGCGCGCGACAACGCGGGCGCGGGCGCGGCGGGCGGTCTGGGCTTCGCGCTGCATATGCTCGGCGCGAGCTTCGAGCCGGGCGCGGAGGTCGTCGCGCGGAAAATCGGGCTCGATGCGGCGCTGGAGGGCGCGAGCTGGCTGATCACGGGCGAGGGGCGCTCGGACGTGCAGACGCTGCACGGCAAGGCGCCGTTCATCGCGTGCAAACACGCGCGGGCGGCGGGCGTCGAGGCGTCGCTGCTGTCGGGCGGGATCGATCCGAAGGCGCTGCAGCGGCTGTCAGAGTTCTTCAGCGGGTGCTTCTCGCCGGCGCCCGGCCCCATCACGCTGGAAGTCGCGATTCGGGACGCTGGAACGTTGCTTGAGAACGAAGCGGAGCAACTGACGCGGTTAAAGTTTGGATCGCGGTAGGAGGCGCTGAAAGTCGCGATTCGGAATTCGACACCGTTGCTCGCTCAATAGGCCGAGCAGCCGGCGGGGCTGAAGTTTGGATCGCGGCTGGGCCCGCTTGAAGACACGATACGCAGTGGAAACGTAGCTCGCCAATGAGGCGAGCGGCCTGCGTACATGAAGCTCGGGTCGCAGTGGGGCGCACTGGAAAACGGACGCGAGGTGGAAACCGGCGCGCTGAGGAGAACGGGCACTTATGCGGCTCAACGTAGCATCGCGGTAGGGACGCTCGAAGGCGCGATCCGCGATCAGCAAATGCCGTTCGTGAACAAAGCCGTAGCCGTAAATCAAGGCGCGCTACCGCACGTCAAAGCTGCGATCCGCAAGCGAACCCGCGGCTCTCCAGATAAGCCGAGCGGCTCGCGCGTCTGGCAGGCGCATCGCGACAGAGCGCGGCAGAGGTCGCGAGGCGTGGCACGGCCTACGAACGAAGCCGTATCTCAATTCGGGCAGGGCTAGAACAAGCCCGAAGTCGCGATCAGCGGCGCGAGGACGCGGCCAGCGAACAAAGCCCCGCGATTAGCGTTCCCCCTCAAGCCCGCGTCGACCTCCCGAAAACCATCCGGTCAGATACCCACACGATCAGCATTGTCAGTCCCATCAGCGGGAATATGACGCCGAGCATCGCGAGCCCGCTGCGCCAAGCCCGCATCGGCGCGCGCCGCGCGGGACGCGCCGGCGCGCCGAGCGCCCGCTGCGGCCGGCGCTTCCACCACATGACAAAGCCGGTGAACGCCATCGCCGCGAGCCCGAGCGAGATCGCCGCGCAAACGATCTGGTTCGCGAGCCCGAAGTAGCGCCCCATGTGCAGCGACGTCCCGTACGAAATCCACTGCGCGACGCGGCCGTAGTCGTCGTAGGCGATGTCGGTCAGGAGCTTGCCGCTGTATTGATCGATGTGAAGCGTGCGCTCGGCTTTCGGATCGGCGGGAAAATAGGACACCGTGTACACGCCCTCCGCCGTCTTTGGGAGCGCGATGCTGTAGCCGTCGGTCACGCCTTGCGATGCCGCGAGCGCAATCACCGCGTCGAGCGGAATGCGCGCCGCTTGCCCATCGTGGGCGGCCGCGCCGGGCACGGTTGTCAAGCCGACCGCCCAAGGCGTCTGCTGCAGCGGCAAGTCGTCCATTTTCATGCCGTGCATCGCGTGTTCCCCGGCGGAGGGCTTCGCCGAATGCACGTGCGCATCGCCCCACGCGCCTTTCGGATAACCGAGCTGTGCCGACGTCGCGAGCGCCTTGAACTGTTTGCCCCACGAACCCGACCAGGGCAATCCGCTCAGCACGAAAAACACCGCGCCGATCGCGAGCCAGGTCCCGCCGACGGCATGCAGATCGCGCCACCACGCCCGTCCGCGCAGCGCGATACGTGGCGCCCACACGCCGCCCTTCTGCTTCGCCTTCGGCCACCAGAGCGCGATGCCCGTGCCAATCATCACGAGCGTCCAGCAGCCCGCGAGCTCCATCACGAGTTCGCCGGTCTTGCCGAGCATCAACCCGCGATGCAACTCACGGATCTGCTTCATCAGCCGGTGCTCTACGCTGAGCGTCCCGAGCACCGCGCCCGAGTACGGATCGACGAACACGCTCTCGCTTTCGCCCGACGGCAAGCGGAACACGAATTCGCTGCTGCGCCGCGGATCGGTGCTGATCTGCGCCGTGGTCGGCACGGCATCGCGCGGCTCGCTCGCGGCGGCTTTCGCGAGCAGTATCTGCGCGCTCAGACGCGGCGCGGCCTGCGGCTCGACGACCATCCGGTCGCGATAAATCAGCGGCTCGATCTGCGGCTGAAAGCAATAAAGCGTGCCGGTGATCGCGAGCACGATCAGAAGCGGCATCACGAAAAGGCCCGCGTAAAAGTGCCAGCGCCAGAGCGTGCGATGGTGGCTGGCCGATTCACCGACCGACGCGGCTTGATTGATGACGGATGCGTCCATGTTTTGATGTTCCCGATGAGTTGGATACGATCGGCCTCAGATGCCGATGCGCCCTTCCAGATAGAACGTCCGGCCCGCATACGGGTGGAACACGTAGTAGCGATGGTCGAAGAGATTGTCGACACCGATGCCGATTTCGCTCTTTTTCGTCGGCCGGTACGTGAACTTCGCGTCCATGACCGCGTACGTACTCGTGCCGCCGTACGTGTTCGGATTGGTATCGATGTTGGTGAGCGTGTTGTACTGGCGGCCCGAATAGCGCGCGGCGAGCGTCATGGCCGCCTTCTCCGTCGCGCGGTAGGTCGCGACGACGTTCGCCCGCCATAGCGGAATGCGGTAGAAATACTTCCCCACCGATGCCGGATTGCTGCTGTTCGCGAGAATCTTGGACTGCGTGTACGCGACGCTCGCTGCGAGGTCGAGCCCGCGCAACAGCACGTCCTGGCCTTCGTACGCCGTCTCGAAGCCGCGCGAGCGCACCTTGTCGATATTCTGGAAGTTCGTGACGTTCGGGATGACGGTCGTGTTGGTCTGGCTGAAGATCGTGTTCTTCACGTCGTCCTGGAACAGCGTGAAGCGATACACGCCGTTGCCGTGCTGCCACTCGGCCGTGAGTTCCTTCGACAGATCGTTTTCGGGCTTCAGGTTCGGATTGTTGTTGACGATCGAGGTACCCGTAATCTGCCCCTGAAACAGTTCGCCGACGGTCGGAAAGCGGTACGCCCGCCCGATCGATGCGCGCAACAGCAGGTTCGGCGTGACATCGAACGATAGCGACGCTTTCGGCGACCAGTGGCTCTCGCTCGCGTCGCCGTAGCCGACCGACGTCGAGCCGAGAGAACGCGTGCCGTCGTACGCGTTCCAGTTCTCGTAGCGCACGCCGTACGTGAAGCGCCAGCGCGGTGAAAAGCGCCACGAGTCCTGCGCGTAGGCGGCCTGTGCCTGCGTCCGTCCGCCGAACGCGTTCGCGAACGCCGCGTTGCCGCCGTCGCGCCAGGCGTTCGTCGTGTAGGTCTCGTTGTCGAGGAAATAGTTGTCGTAGTGGTAGCCGAACGACAGCCAGTGCGCGGCGAGCCCCGCGTCGGCGGTCGGCGGGGTCCAGGTCGTGCGCAGGTCGAGCGATTTCCAGCCCGCGCCGTCGCCGTAAGTGATCGTGCCCGGACCGTCGCCCGGCACGCCGGTGCTGGCGGTGCGCGCGATGCTCTGCGTGATGTCGAAGTACGACGCGATGGCTTCCGCGTTCCAGCCGGTCTCGTTGCGCGTGCGAAGCGACAGCCCGTAGAGGAAATTTTCGCTCGATCCCTGGCTCGGCGCGAAAGTCGCCGCCGGCACGTTGTATTCGAATCCGCCGATGTTCACGAGCCCGCTATACACCGGGTTGCCGGCCGCGTCGCGCAGGAAGGTCTGCGTGTCGCTGTTGTACTTCTGGTGCCAGTAGCCGAGCGTGAAGCCCGCTTGCAGCGTCGGCGTGATGTCGTAGGCAAGCTTCAGCCGGAACTGGTCCTGGAACGTGCGCAGGATGCCCTCGTTCGACACGCCGAGCACAGCCGTTCGCGCGTTCGTCTGGTCGTTATAGAAGTACGCGCCGGTGACGGGCCGGTCGGTGGCTTTGGCGGGCGTCGTCGATTGGGGGAACGTCCCGAATTGCAGCGGCTGGCTCGTGTTTTCCAGATGATCGACGCCGATCAGATACGACAGGTTGCCAATCTTGTCGCCAATCGTCGCCGTCGTGTTCGTGCCGTTGAAGCTGCGATTCACGCCGAACAGGTCGAAATGCTGCGTGAAACCCTGCACTTTCGCGTCGGCCTCGAAGTGCGTGGGCATGCGCGTCGTGATCGCGACGGTCGCGCCGATCGAGTTGCCCGGATACAGCGCGGAATACGGGCCGTAGACGACGTCGACTTTGTCGATGGCGTCGGCGAAAACCATCGACCAGCGCGGCGCGAAGGTGAAGGTGTTGCCGAGGAAGTTGCTGAGGAGCAGGCCGTCGGCGTAGACGAGGCCGCGCGCCGTCTGCGAGTTGCTCGTGCCGCGCACGGCGATCGTCGAGTTCAGGTCGCCGATGAAGCGCTTGCGCACCGCCATGTTCGGCGCGTATTTGAGCACGTCTTCGGGCGTGACGACGTTCCAGTTCTCGAACTGGTCGGCGGTGACCGTTGCAACGCTCGCGGGGAGGTTCGGGTCGAGCGTGGGGCGCGACGCTTGTGCTGTCACGACGACTGGTGCGAGCGATGCGGCGCCGCTTGTGTCCTCTTGGACAGTAGGCGTCTCGGGAATGGCGTAGGCCGCTTGCGTCATCAGCGAAAGCGGTAGCCACGCGATCGGTAGGTATGTGCGTGAACGCACGGCGGCGCGGCAGCCGGACGGCTGCCGCGCTCGCTTGAATAAGTCGAGCATCGAAGAATCCCGAAGATGTGAACGCGTGACCGGCCGGACGCGGCGATGCCTAATCAACGCGATCAAGCATGCGTTTCGGCAAACGGTCGAGACGAATGACGGGCTTCAGGAAACGACGGGAGGCGCGCGCGAATGCGCGGCATTGAAGGACTTGGCGTAGACCGCCGAAACGCGCTCGACCTGCGCGACGCGCACGACACGTTCGACGCGCGCCACGGCCGGTGAAACGCCCGGCAAGAGCGGCAGGTTATGCGCGAGCAGGCCGCAGTAGGAACAGGCTTCGAAGTGACCGGCGGCGGACGCGTGGTGCGACAAATCAGCCTGCGCTTCGAGGTGATGATGCGCTTCGACCGATTCGAGCGAATCGACCGAACAGAGGATCTTCGTATCACCGGCGGCGACGCGCGCCGCGATCGTCTGGCTCACGACCGGCGCGACAATGGCAAGCCACATGGCGGCGATGCCGAGCCATGCAACGATGCGATTGCGCGATGTGCGGGTCATGAGGCGCGTGTCGTCCACGAATATCGAGACGGGAATTGTAGGGAGGTCGCAAGCGTGGCGCAATCGTGCAAAAGTGATAGGCAGCATGGCCGATCGTCACGACTTTCAGGATGGAGACATCGGTTTTCGAATCGGTTAGAATCTTGGGCTCAGTGCGGCGGGCGCATGCAGCATCGAAGAGTGTTTTAGAGCGCCTGCGCGAGCCCTGACGAAGCGGATCAGGCGCGAGGATGGCGAAATTGGTAGACGCACCAGGTTTAGGTCCTGACGCCAGCAATGGTGTAGGGGTTCGAGTCCCCTTCCTCGCACCACCACCGCACGTTGTAGATGCAGCAGAAAAAAGCCATTGACGTTCAATGGCTTTTTTTACTTATGCGGCAGTTTCACTACGATCCACAAGACCCGCCCACGCCGACTCCCGTGAATTTCGACGACTACTGCCAGCAAAAGGCCGCCCCCGATGGCTCCAGCACTTACTACGCGCTGCGCCGCGCGCCGGTCGCGAGCCAGCCGCTTCTGACCGCGCTTTACGCGTTACGCCGTGAACTGGAAGAGACCGTCAAGGAGACGAGCGATCCGACTATCGGACGCACGAAACACGCGTGGTGGCAGAAGGAACTGGCGAGTCTTTTCAACGGCGAGCCGTCGCATCCGGTGACGAAGGCTTTGGCCAACGCCAACAAAACCGCGCTCGATGAACCGCTGCGTGCATCGCTGGATACGCTCGTCGACGGTTTCGGTATGGACCTCGATCAGGCGCGCTATCTCGACTGGCCGGGCCTGCGGCGCTATCTCGATCAAACGGGCGGCGCGTTTGGCGTCGCGGTGGCGCGCATCACGGCGCGTGCGCCTGATCCAGCCGCGGCGTGGGCCGCGCCGCTCGGCTCGGCGCTGATGCTGGCGGAGCGCCTGCTGGAACTCGGCGACGACGCGCGCCACGGTCGCATCTATATCCCGATCGACGAATTGCAGCGCTTCAAGGTCACTGCCGCCGATCTGATCAACCGCAAATACAGCGATGAGTTCACCGCGCTGATGCGATTTCAGGTCGAACGGGCGCGGAAGGCGCTGAACGATGCCCTCGCCGCGATTCCGCCCGCCGAGCGCGCCGGCCAGCGGCTCTTGCGCGCGCAAGCGGCGCTGGCGCTCGCATCGCTCGACGAGATCGAGCGCGAGGGTTTTCAGGTGCTGCATCAGCGCATCGCGCTTACGCCGATTCGCAAGCTGTGGATCACGTGGCGTACGCGTTGATGAGCGGCAAAGGCTCGAAGCGCTGCTGCAGGATCGACGCGGCATCGAGACCGAGCCACGATCCGAGGACCGTCGCGTAGATCTGCCGGAAATCGACGGCGATCGGGAGATTGCCGTTGCCGTCGAGGCGCTTGAGTGTCGGCGACGCGCCGTACAGGCCGCCGCGCACGCGACCGCCGGCCACGAAAAGCGGCGCCGCGGTGCCGTGCTCCGTGCCGCCCGACTGGTTCTCGCGGGCGCGGCGGCCGAACTCCGAATAAGTCACGACAAGCGTCTCGTTCCAGCGTCCGAGTTCAGTCAGCGCGCGACGCATCGACGCGATTCCCTCCGATAGCGCCGCCAGCAACGCCGCGTGCCGCACCGGCTGGTTCTGATGCGTATCGAAGCCGTTGAGCGTGAGGCGCAGAACGGTGAGTTCGCGTCGTATGGGATCGTTCACGAGGTGGCTGATCGAAGCGCCGAACACGCCCGAAGTCTTGGTCGCCGAGCCATCGACAAATCGCAACGCCGATGCGCTCGCAAACGGCCCCGCTTCGACGCTACCGATCGCGACCGCATCGGCGTTGCGCGCGCGGCCGAGTGCACGGGCGAGCCAGCCATCGCGCAGATATTGATCGGAGCGCGACGCGGTGTCCCAGATCTCCATAGACCGGAAGTGCGACAAGTTAGGCTGCGCATAGCCGACGCCCTGCACCACCGCCAGTTGGCCGTCGCGCCAGAGCGGCATGAGAGGCGCGGTCGCGGGATGAAGCCCGGTGCGCTCGTCGAGCTGCAACACGTTCTCGCGCGCGATGCCGATCGTCGGACGTAGCGCGCGGTAGGCTGGATCGGCGAACGGGATGACCGTGTTGAGGCCGTCGTTGCCGCCCTTCAGTTCAACGAGAATCAGCGTCTTCGGCGCGCCAAGCGACACCGCCGCAGCGAAGCCCGGCAGGCAAAGCAACGCGCCGCTCGTGGACAGGAACTGGCGTCGGTTCATCGCAAGGCGCGTCGCGGGCTCAACGCTTGTACAGGTCGCGCACCGCTTCCTCGATGTGCTGTCGCAGAAGCCGGCGTTCGTCGGCGGTCATGACGGCATGGCGGGGCGGCCGCGCGGGCGGCGGATCGTTCTGCTGGCTCTGGACCTGCTGGATGGTCGGCGGCTTGTTCGCGTTCGAATCGCGATCGCCCTTCTGGTTCTTGCCAGTGCGCTGCTGCGCCCGGACGATGCGCCCGTCGAAGCGATTGGACAACGTGTTCACGGGACGGTCGAACGCAGCCGGATCGCGGCTCGAAGGCCACGACGACTGTGCGAAGACGGGGGATGTGGTCAGTACGGCGTAAAGCGCGCTAGCGAGTAGCGTCTTCTTGAAAATGCGCTCGGGGCGCACAGGTCCGCGCTGACGCGCTCCCTTCATATTTTTCCCTTCGTTGCTCGACAACCGGACAGTCTCATTGCTCTTTCGCGTCGCACGCACAGCCAGTGTTTACGGTGCAGACGCCGAGCGTTGGTCTAATGAAGTATCTACCGAATGACGGGCTTAGGTAAAGGAGTGTACGCACAGAAGCTTTACGGCGTGCCACGGCCTCCGTAAATTTTGTAACCAACTGTTACACTGGATTTGTTACAAACTCGACCCCTTTCTAATCGCGCTAAGATGCCGCTCATGGAAACCAAAAATCCTTCAAAAATACTCGTAGTCGACGACGATCCGCGCTTGCGCGACCTCCTGCGCCGCTATCTCGGCGAACAGGGCTTCAACGTCTACGTCGCGGAAAACGCGCCGGCGATGAACAAGCTCTGGGTGCGTGAGCGCTTCGACCTCCTCGTGCTCGACCTCATGCTTCCCGGGGAAGACGGACTGTCGATCTGCCGGCGTCTGCGCGGCAGCAACGACCGCACGCCGATCATCATGCTCACGGCGAAAGGCGAAGACGTCGATCGCATCGTCGGTCTGGAAATGGGCGCCGACGACTATCTGCCGAAGCCGTTCAATCCGCGCGAACTCGTCGCGCGCATTCACGCGGTGCTGCGCCGCCAGTCGCCGTCCGAACTGCCGGGCGCGCCGTCCGAAACCACCGAAGTGTTCGAGTTCGGCGAGTTCGCGCTGAACCTGGCCACGCGCACGCTCACGAAGAACGGCCAGGAAATTCCGCTGACTACCGGCGAATTTTCGGTGCTGAAGGTGTTCGCGCGCCATCCGCGCCAGCCGCTCTCGCGTGAAAAGCTGATGGAACTCGCGCGCGGCCGTGAATACGAAGTGTTCGACCGCAGTCTCGACGTGCAGATTTCGCGTCTGCGGAAGCTGATCGAGCCGGACCCGAGCAGCCCGCGCTTCATCCAGACTGTGTGGGGCCTGGGTTACGTCTTCATCCCCGACGGCGCCGCGTGAGGCGTCCCGAACCAGGCTTCTCGACCTCATCCGAGCAGGACCCGAAAGACCCATGCGCATCGACAGGCGGCTACTGACGCTCGCGTTCGGCGGCCTGTTCTGGCGGACTTTTGCGCTGATCGCACTCTTGATCGCGGTCAGCCTCGCCGCATGGTTCCAGAGCTTTCGCGTGATCGAACGGGAGCCGCGCGCGCAGCGCGTGGCGCTTCAGCTCGTCGCGGTCGTCAAACTCACCCGCACCGCCCTCCTTTATTCCGATCCCGATCTGCGCCGCGCGTTGCTGCAGGACCTGGAGAGCAATGAAGGCGTGCGCGTGTATCCGCGCGAGACCACCGACAAATACCGCCTCCAGCCCGACGAATCGCTCAACCGGCTGATCGAGCGCGACGTGCGCGGGCGCCTCGGCAACGAGACGATCATTGCGCAATCGGTGAACGATATCCCCGGCGTGTGGATCAGCTTCAAGATCGACGACGACGATTACTGGGTCGCCCTCGATCGCGATCAGCTCGATACCGTCACCGGCCTGCAGTGGGCCGGCTGGGGCGTGTTCGCGCTCGCGCTGTCGCTCTTCGGCGCGGCGTTCATCACGAGTCTCGTGAACCGGCCGTTCGCGCGGCTCGCGCTCGCCGCGCGCAAGGTCGGCTCGGGGCAGGCGCCCGACCCGCTGCCCGAGCGTGGCATGGGCGTCGCGGCCGAAACCAATCGAAGTTTCAACCAGATGGTGCAGGACCTCGAACAGCTCGAAGCGGACCGCGCGCTGATGCTCGCCGGTATCTCGCACGATCTGCGCACGCCGCTCGCGCGGTTGCGGCTCGAAACGGAGATGAGCCCGTCGGACGAAGCGACCAAGCTCGCGATGATCGACGATATCGAGCAGATGGACATGATCATCGGCCGCTTCCTCGACTACGCCCGGCCTATGCAGCGCATGCCCGAGACCGTCGATCTGTCGATGATCGCTGGCGAACTCGCCGCGCGCTTTCATGCGGACGAAGGCGTCGTGATGAGGACGGAGCTGGCGCAAGGCGCGATGATCGAAGGCGATCCGACGGATGCGCGGCGTGTCGTCGGCAATCTGCTCGAGAACGCGCGCAAATACGGCCGCAGCGAATACGACGACATCGCGCGCATTACGCTCGAGACGCACGTGACGCACGGCCGTGTCGAGCTGACGGTGACGGACGAAGGCTGCGGTATCCCCGACGACCAGATCGCGCTGATCACGCGGCCGTTCTATCGCGTCGATACGGCGCGCACGCAGGCGAACGGCACGGGCCTCGGTATGGCGATCGTGCAGCGGCTCGTGACGCGTCAACGCGGGACGCTGCGTCTGCGCAATCGCGTGCCGGGCCCGGGATTCGAAGTGACGATCGATTTCCCCGTCGTCAAGGTCCCGAAGTTCGACAGCCAGCGCGACTGATGCACCAATCTGCAGCAAAAACTATCGGACTGTTCGAGAAAAACTATCCGATACGTTAGTTAAAAACTATTGAAAAGATAACTTAATAGAGTTATGATGAAGATCGTTTGATGCCGGAAGCGCTTGCTGCAAAAGCGGCTGTCATGCCGGCGTTACGGCGATCTGTTAGCTTGATGATCTGTCAGTTTGATTTGTCCTTCCAACGAACACAGGAGTAGTCATATGAAGACCGTGGGCGATAAAGTCGAAGCGTTTACCGTTACCGCTGCAAAGCCGGGTTTCAACCATCACGAAGAAAATGGCCAGTCGGCGTTCGAAGAAGTCACCGAGCAATCGTTCCCGGGCAAGTGGAAGATCATCTATTTCTACCCGAAGGACTTCACCTTCGTCTGCCCGACGGAAATCGTCGAGTTCGGCAAGCTGGCAAACGACTTCGCTGACCGCGACGCGGTTTTGCTCGGCGGCAGCGTCGACAACGAGTTTGTCAAGCTCGCATGGCGCCGTGAGCACAAGGATCTGAGCAGGCTCAATCACTACGCATTCGGCGACGTGAAGGGCGAACTCATCGACCAGCTCGGCGTGCGCGACAAGGAAGCCGGCGTCGCTCTGCGCGCTACGTTCATCGTCGATCCGGACAACGTCATTCAGCACGTTTCGGTGAACAACCTGAACGTCGGCCGTAACCCGGAAGAAGTGCTGCGTATTCTCGACGGCCTGCAAACGGACGAACTCTGCCCGTGCAACCGCGCTGTCGGCGGCTCGACGCTGTAAGAGCGCCGCGCAGCCATCCGCGATGGCTGAACGCCAGAGCCCGCTATGCTTGATGTTCACTTAAGCCGGCGGGCTTTTTTATCGGCATTCAAATAGGAGAAATCAATGGAATTCCTGTCTTCGATTAAAGAGCTCATTCCTGATTACGCAAAAGACATCCGCCTGAATGTCGATGGCACGATCGCGCGCTCCTCGCTTCAGGGCAATGACGCGGTCGGCGTCGCGCTCGCCGCAGCTTATGCCGCGAAGGCAACGAAGATCGTCACCGCGATCCGCTCGGCGGGCGTGCTGTCGCCGGAAGAAACGAACGCCGCGCTGACCGCCGCCGCGCTGATGGGCATGAACAACGTGTGGTATCCGTATTTGGAGATGGCCGATAACGCCGACCTCAAGACCCAGCCGGCGGGCCTGCGCATGAACGCGTATGCGTCGCACGGCGGCGTCGACAAGCGGCGCTTCGAGATGTACGCGCTCGCCGCGTCGATCATCGGCAAGTGCCACTTCTGCGTCAAGTCGCACTACGAGAACCTCGTCGCGGAAGGCATGAGCACAACGCAATTGCGCGACGTCGGCCGTATCGCGGCGGTCATCAATGCCGCTGCGCTCGCGATCGAAGCCGAAGGGAAATAAGCGCTTTTCGCCTTCTGAGAAGCAAAACGCCACGTTTTTGACGTGGCGTTTGTGTTTTCAGTGATCGATCGACGTTCGTCGCAGCAGCACCGCCGCCTGCGCCTCGATCCCCTCGCCCCGGCCGAGATAGCCGAGCTTCTCGTTGGTTTTCGCCTTCACGTTCACGCGATCGAGCGGCAATTCGAGATCGGCGGCGATGTTCGCGCGCATCCCGTCGATATGCGGCGCGAGCTTCGGCGCCTGCGCGATCACGGTCGAATCGACATTCGCAATCGCGAAACCCGCCTCCGACACCCGTTTGAACGCCTCGCGCAGCAGCACGCGGCTGTCGGCGCCGGCGAATTCCTTCGCGGTATCGGGGAAATGGCGGCCGATATCGCCCATCGACGCTGCGCCGAACAGCGCATCGGTGATCGCGTGCAACAGTACGTCGGCGTCCGAATGGCCGAGCAGGCCGAGTTCGTAAGGAATCGTCACGCCGCCGATGATGAGCGCGCGGCCTTCAACGAGCTGGTGAACGTCGTAACCCTGTCCGATTCTGAAATCCATCGATAAGACCTTGTTTTGGTGGAGATTAAGACGCGGTGCCGAGCATCGCGCCCGCAAGCGCGAAGTCCTCGGGATAGGTGACCTTGAAGTTGCGCAGGCTCCCCTGAACGAGTCGCGGCGCGTGTCCGAGCCATTCGATGGCGCTCGCTTCGTCGGTGAGATCGTGGCCGTCCTGGCGCGCGCGCTGGATCGCGTCGCGCAGCATGCCGAGCCGGAACATCTGCGGCGTCTGCGCCTGCCACAAGCCGTTGCGCGACTCCGTGCGCGCGATGCGCCCTTCCGCGTGCGCGTCGCCTTCGGCTTCGATGCGCTTCAGCGTATCGGCTACGGGCAGCGCCAGAATGCCGCCGACCGCGTCGTCCTTCAGTTCGCCGACGAGTTGGCGAATCATCTCCGGCGTGATGCCGGGGCGCGCGGCGTCGTGGACGAGCACCCAGTCGTGGTCCTTCGCGCCGAATTCGACGAGCGCGTTCAGCCCGTTGTACACCGACGCCTGGCGCGTCGCCCCGCCGCAGCGTTTGACGGCGAAACGCAGGCCGGCGAAGCGCCGGGCGTCGAAATGGCTGTCGTCGGGAGCGAGGACGACGAGCGTCTGCGAAAATTCGGAGCACGCATCGAACGCGGCAAGCGTATAACTCAGCATCGGGCGGCCGCCGACGGTCTGGTATTGCTTCGGCATCGGCGCACCCGAGCGGCTGCCAGTGCCGGCGCACGGAATCAGGGCAAACAGGCGGGAAGTCACGTGTGGGAAATGTTGCCAAGTCAAAGTGAAGCCCGGATTTTATAATAGGTCCCTCGCGACCACGCCGGACCCGCGCACTTTCGCGTACGGACGGTTCCCCGCACACCCTATGTCTTCAAAAGCCGTTACATCGCAGTCCACGTCTCCGATCGCACTCGTCAAGGCGGGCCAGCGCTTCGTCTTCGACGGCGCCACCGGCTCCTCCGACGCTCTCGCCATCGCGCGCTACCACCTCGCGTACCGCGCCGAGGTTCCGCTCCTGACGGTGCTCTGCGCGAGCGCCGTCGATGCGCAGCGCCTCGTCGCCGAGATCCCCTACTTCGCACCGGACGCCCGCGTACGCCTCCTGCCCGACTGGGAGACGCTGCCCTACGATACATTCTCGCCACACCAGGATCTCGTCTCCGAACGGCTGGCGACGCTGCACGATCTCGGCGAAGGCCGCTGCGACATCCTGCTCGTCCCTGCGACGACCGCGCTGTACCGCATGCCACCCGCGTCATTTCTGGCCGCCTACACGTTCTCCTTCACGCAGGGCGAGCGGCTGAACGAGGCGAAACTCAAGGCGCAGCTGACGCTCGCGGGCTACGAGCACGTGAGTCAGGTCGTGCGGCCGGGCGAATACTGCGTGCGCGGGTCGCTGCTCGATCTCTTTCCGATGGGCTCGCCCTTGCCCTACCGGATCGACCTTTTCGACGATCAGGTCGATTCGATCCGCGCATTCGATCCCGACACGCAACGCAGCCTCTACCCCGTGCGCGACGTGCGCCTTTTACCCGGTCGCGAATTCCCCTTCGACGAAGCCGCCCGTACCGCTTTCCGCAGCCGCTGGCGCGAAGTGTTCGAAGGCGATCCGAGCCGCTCGTCGATCTACAAGGACATCGGCAACGGCGTGCCGTCGGCCGGCATCGAGTACTACCTGCCGCTCTTCTTCGATGAAACCGCGACGCTCTTTCACTACCTGCCCGAAGGCGCGCAACTGGTGTTCGTCGGCGACATGGATGCGTCGATCAAGCGCTTCACCAACGACACCAAGCAGCGCTACAACTTCCTCTCGCACGATCGCGAGCGGCCGCTGCTGGAGCCGAAGCGCCTCTTTCTCACCGACGACGATTTCTTCGCCTTCGCCAAGCCCTTCGCGCAACTGAAGTTGCCGCCCTCGCCCGAAGGCGGCTGGGCGGTGCCGCTGCCGGGCCTCGCGATCGACCGTCACGCCGACGAGCCGCTCCTCGCGCTGCGCCACTATCTCGAACAGACGCCGAACCGCGTGCTGTTCGTCGCGGAATCGGCGGGACGGCGCGAGACGATCCAGCAACTGCTCGCTGAAAACGGTCTGCGCACCGCGCTCGACGATACGCTCCAGCAATGGCTCGCCGGCGACGCCAAATTCTCGCTCGGCGTCGCGCCGCTCGCGAACGGGTTCGCGCTGCCGGGCGAGCAACTCGCGATCATCACCGAGACGGAACTGTACGGCCCGCTCGCGCGGCGCACCGGACGGCGCCGTCAGGAACAGGCGAGCAACGTCGATTCGATGGTGCGCGACCTGTCGGAGCTGAAGATCGGCGATCCGGTCGTGCATACGCAGCACGGCATCGGGCGCTACATGGGGCTCGTGTCGATGGATCTCGGCGAGGGCGAAACCGAGTTCCTGCATCTCGAATATCAGAACGAAAGCAAGCTCTACGTGCCGGTCGCGCAGTTGCACGTCATCTCGCGCTACAGCGGCGCCGATCCTGAAAGCGCGCCGCTGCACGCGCTCGGCTCCGGCCAGTGGGACAAGGCGAAACGCAAGGCCGCGCAGCAGATCCGCGACACCGCCGCCGAACTGCTCAACCTGTACGCACGCCGCGCTGCGCGCTCGGGCTACGCGTTCAAGCTCGAACCGCGCGACTACACGAAGTTCGCGGAGAGCTTCGGCTTCGAGGAAACGCCCGATCAGGCCGCCGCGATCACCGCCGTGATCGGGGACATGACGAGCGGCAAGCCGATGGACCGCCTCGTGTGCGGCGACGTCGGCTTCGGCAAGACGGAAGTCGCGTTGCGCGCGGCGTTCATCGCGGTGATGGCGGGCAAGCAGGTCGCGATCCTCTCGCCGACGACGCTCCTCGCCGAGCAGCACACGCAGACCTTCACCGACCGCTTCGCCGACTGGCCGGTGCGCATCGCGGAACTGTCGCGCTTCAAGAGCACGAAGGAAGTGGCGGCGTCGATTGCGGCGATCAACGAAGGCACGATCGATATCGTGATCGGCACGCACAAGCTGCTGTCGTCCGATGTCCAGTTCAAGCGGCTCGGGCTCGTGATCATCGACGAGGAGCATCGCTTCGGCGTGCGGCAGAAGGAGGCGTTGAAGTCGCTACGCGCGGAAGTCGACGTGCTCACGCTCACCGCGACGCCGATTCCGCGCACGCTCGGCATGGCGCTCGAAGGCCTGCGCGACTTCTCCGTGATCGCGACCGCGCCGCAAAAGCGCCTCGCGATCAAGACGTTCGTGCGGCGCGAGGAAGACGGCGTGATCCGCGAGGCGATGCTGCGCGAACTCAAACGCGGCGGACAAGTTTATTTCCTGCACAACGAGGTCGAGACGATCGAGAATCGCCGCGCGATGCTGGAAGCGCTCGTGCCCGAGGCGCGGATTGCGGTGGCGCACGGGCAGATGCATGAGCGCGAGCTTGAGCGCGTGATGCGCGATTTCGTCGGGCAGCGCGCGAACGTGCTGCTGTGCACGACGATCATCGAGACCGGCATCGACGTGCCGAGCGCGAACACGATCCTCTTGCATCGCGCTGACAAGTTCGGGCTCGCGCAGTTGCACCAGTTGCGCGGGCGTGTCGGGCGCTCGCATCACCAGGCTTATGCGTATCTGCTCGTGCACGATCCGGCGGTGCTCACGAAGCAGGCTCAGCGGCGGCTCGAAGCGATCCAGCAGATGGAGGAACTCGGCTCGGGCTTTTATCTCGCGATGCACGATCTCGAAATTCGCGGCACGGGCGAAGTGCTCGGCGACAAGCAGTCGGGCGAGATCCACGAGATCGGTTTCCAGCTTTACACCGATATGCTCAACGATGCCGTGAAGGCGCTGAAGGAGGGCCGCGAGCCCGATCTGAACGCGCCGCTTGCGGCGACGACCGAAATCAATCTGCACGCGCCGGCAATCCTGCCCGCGGATTACTGCGGCGACGTGCAGGAGCGCTTGTCGCTCTACAAGCGGCTCGCGAACTGCGAATCGAGCGATGCAATCGACGGGATTCTTGAAGAGCTGGTCGATCGCTTCGGCAAGCTGCCGCCGCAGGCGCACGCGCTGGTGGAGACGCATCGGCTGCGGCTCGCGGCGAAGCCGCTTGGCATCGTGAAGATCGATGCGGCTGAAGCGGTCATCGGGCTGCAGTTCATCCCGAACCCGCCTGTGGATGCGATGAAGATCATCGAGATGGTCCAGAAGCACAAGCACATCAAGCTCGCGGGGCAGGACAAGCTGCGGATCGAGACGCGTAGTCCGGATTTGTCGGTGCGGATCGCGACGGTGAAGGAGACGCTGCGCGCGCTTGGAGCGCCTGTGCGGCAGGCGGCGCCGGTGGCACGGTAGCATTTTGTGGCTTTGGTTTTTGCGAAGAGCCGACGGGGGATCGTCGGCTTTTTTGTTTTTTGGAGGCGCGTGTTATCGGTATTCGTCTATCTCGATTGTCCCGCCCATCGAATCCATCGTCGCGCGGATATCGCCCGGGATATCGGGGATGCGGTCGCCGGATTCGTTGTTCCAGTAGCACCAAATGGACATTTCGATACCGTCGCGGCAAACGAGATCGCGAAGGCCATCGTGCGGCAAACCAAGAATCTGGATTAGATAACGCAAATGCGGAGCCAGTTGATCGTTCCGTACCGCTTTCTCGCTCTTCACACTCCAGAAACCCAGTTTCCAACCCGCTGGCTGAGCTTGCCAGCGTCTTTGGCCCAAACCTCCGAATGAGCCGCAGAAGTGAATTTCCTCCCTGCATCGATGGCCGCTTGCTTCTCTTCACGCGAGGCGAAGGACATCAGCCGTGTATCGTTGCTTCGATAAAGCATGTACCGATGCCACGCATCGGTCTTCGGTTGAGTCGCCATCGCTTGGTTGGCCGTCGTCGAGATCGATCCATCGTAGCGAATCTAGCCACGTCAAAAAGTCAACAAATGTCAGCAATCTGCATGAATCACAGCAGGCAGCAACGCGTCCCGAAGCCCGCACCGCAAGGCCCCGAAATCCCCTCTCAAAATTTCGGTATGATCGAACTCTAACCAGCAGGAGCAAGAACATGTCCCACATCGCCGAACCGGCGCATACCGAAACCCCTTCTCCTGTCGCGCTTCCCTGGGTCGAACGGCTCGTCTCGATGGACACCGTCAGCCGAAATCCGAATCTCGGCCTCATCGAAACCGTGCGCGACGAACTGCGCGCCGCCGGCATCGAAGCCACGATCACCACCGACAGCCGCGGCCAGTGGGCCAACCTCTTTGCAACCGTCCCCGCCCACGACGGCGAGACGAACGGCGGCATCGTGCTGTCGGGCCATACGGATGTCGTCCCCGTAGACGGACAGGACTGGTCCAGCGACCCGTTCAAGCCCGAAATCCGCGACGGCCTGCTCTACGGCCGCGGTACGTGCGACATGAAGGGCTTCATCGGCACGGCGCTCGCGCTCCTGCCCAAGATGCAGGCGACGAAGCTCGCCAAGCCGATCCACTTCGCGCTGTCCTACGACGAGGAAGTCGGCTGCGCCGGCGCGCCGCTGATGATCACCGACCTGCAGAAGCGCGGCGTGCGTCCGGACGGCTGCATCGTCGGCGAGCCGACTTCGATGCGCCCGGTCATCGCGCACAAGGGCATCAACGCGTACAACTGCTGCGTGCGCGGTTTTGCTGCGCACTCGTCGCTGACGCCGAAGGGCCTCAACGCGATCGAATACGCCGCGCGCCTCATCTGCTTCATCCGCGACGTTGCCGACGAATTCCGCGCGCAAGGCCCGTTCGACGAGCTCTACGACGTGCCCTTCACCACCGCGCAAACGAGCACGATCAAGGGCGGCAATTCGATCAACACCGTGCCCGCCGAGTGCAGCTTCCAGTTCGAATTCCGCAACCTTCCGACGATGGACCCCGAGTCCGTCTTCAAGCGCATCGACGCCTACGCGCGCGAGACGCTCTTGCCGAAGATGCTGAAGGAACACGCGAACGCGGCCATCGAGATCTCGCATATCGCATCGGCGCCGGGGCTCGATGCATCGGAACAGGCCGCGATCACGAAGCTCGTGCGCGCGCTCACGGAGAACCAGGAGAAGCGCAAGGTCGCGTACGGCACGGAGGCCGGCTTGTTCGCACTCGCGGGCGTGCCGAGCATCGTGTGCGGGCCGGGCAACATCGAGCAGGCGCACAAGGCGAACGAGTACGTGTCGCTCGATCAACTGGCTGCATGCGAGGCGTTTCTCGGCAAATTCATCCACAGCATGTCGGTTGACGCTTACGCCGCCCGCTGATTCCTCTTTACCCCGAACCGCCATGTCCACCGCCAGCCAGCACACCGACCACACCATCGACGGCACGCCGATTCCCACCCTCGACGACATCGCCGAGCAGCACATGGCGCTGGCGCCGTGGGTCGCGCGCACGCCGACCTTCGAGCGCCACGACTTCCCGACGTTCGACGGCACGCCCATCACGTTCAAGTTCGAACTGCTGCAGGCGAGCGGCACGTTCAAGGCGCGCGGCGCTTTCTCGAACCTGCTCGCGCTTGATGCCAGCGAGCGCGGCGCGGGCGTGACGTGCGTGTCGGCGGGGAATCACGCGGTGGCAGTCGCCTATGCGGCGATGCGCATGGAGATCGGCGCGAAAGTCGTGATGATCCGCACCGCGAGCCCGACGCGCGTCGCGCTCGCGCGGCGCTACGGCGCGGAAATCGTGTTCGCGGAGAACGGCGCCGAAGCGTTCGAGATCGTGCGCCGCATCGAGGCCGAGGAAGGCCGCTTCTTCGTGCATCCGTTCAGCGGCTATCGCACGGTACTCGGCACGGCGACGCTCGGCTACGAGTGGACGTCGCAGGCGCCCGATCTCGAAGCGGTCGTCCTGCCGATCGGCGGCGGCGGATTGGCGGCGGGGGTATCGACGGCGATGCGGCTCGCGAATCCGTCGATCCACGTGTATGGCGTCGAGCCCGAAGGCGCCGACGTGATGAGCAAGAGCTTCGCGGCGAAACACACGGTGAAGATGGGATCGATGCACAGCATCGCCGATTCGCTGATGGCGCCGCATACCGAGGAGTACAGCTACGAGCTGTGCCGCCGGCATATCGACGAGATCGTGACCGTGTCCGATGCCGAACTGCGGCGCGGCATGCTGCAGCTTTTCAATGAGCTGAAGCTGGCGGTCGAGCCGTCGTGCGCAGCGGCGACGGCGGGCCTGCTCGGGCCGCTGCGCGAACGGCTGCAAGGCAAGCGCGTCGGCATCCTGCTATGCGGCACGAATACCGATTCGGCGACATTCGCGCGGCACCTCGCCAGCGCGTCTTAAGCTGTGAGGCGGGCGCTAAATAACGCCCGCCAGCCGCCTGCGTTCGCTGCGCTGCATGAAGTAGTTCGCGGCGACGACGCCCACCGTCACGAACGCGATGAACAACGTAGCGAGCGCATTCATCTCGGGGTTCAGCCCGAGCCGCACACGCGAAAAAACGACGAGCGGCAGCGTGGTCGAACCGGGACCCGAAAGAAACGCCGACAAAACGAGGTCGTCGATCGACAGCGTGAACGACAAAAGCCATCCGGCCACGAGCGCCTGGGAAATCAGCGGCAGAGTAATCGAGAAAAACACGCGCAATGCAGTGGCGCCCAAATCGAGCGCAGCTTCTTCCAGCGACGGATTCAGTTCCCGCACGCGCGATTCCACGATAATCGCGACATAGGAGATACACAGCATCACATGGCCGATCCAGATCGTGAAAATGCCGCGTCCGGCGGGCCAGCCGAAAATCTTTGCCATTTCGACGAACAGAAGCAACAGCGAAATCCCCTGAATCACTTCAGGAATCACGAGTGGCGCATTGATCATGCCGGTATAAAGCGTGAATCCGCGGAACCGTCCCATGCGTGCCAATACAAAACCGGCCCAGGTTCCGATCACCACCGAGGCGCAAGCCGTCAAGAGCGCGACGCGCAATGAAAGCCACGCGGCGTTGATCAACTCTTCGTCTTGCCAGAGCGCCTTATACCAGCGCAGCGAAAACTCCGTCCAGACTGTCACGAGTTGCGACTCGTTGAACGAATAAACGACCAGGCTGATGATCGGAATATAGAGGAACGCGAATCCGATTCCCAGCGATGTGAATTGAAGCGAGCGGCTCGGCTTGATCATCGCTTCTCCTCCAGTTGCTTCGCCTGATAATGCTGGAAGAGCGCCATCGGCACGAGCAGCAGCAGGACCATCGCGCAGGTGACGGCCGAAGCCATCGGCCAGTCGGCGTTATCGAAGAACTCGTTCCACATGACGCGGCCGATCATCAGCGTATCCGCGCCGCCGAGCAATTCAGGAATCACGTATTCTCCGACTGCCGGGATGAATACGAGCAGACACCCCGCGATTATCCCGTTCTTCGACAAAGGCAGCGTAATCTGCACGAATGCCTTCCAGGGTTTCGCGCCGAGATCGTATGCCGCTTCGAGCAAAGTCAAATCCATTTTCACGAGATGCGCGTAAAGCGGCATCACGAGAAACGGCAAATACGAATACACCATGCCGATATAAACCGCGATATTCGTGTGATAAAGCTCGATCGGCGAATGAATCAAGCCGATCGACATCAGGAAGTTATTGAGCAAACCATTGTTCTTCAGAATGCCGATCCACGCATATACCCGGATCAGAAACGACGTCCAGAACGGCAGCATCACCGCCATCATCAGGATATTGCGCGTCGCCGGATTCGAGCGGGCGATGTAATACGCCATTGGATAACCGATCAGCAAACACAGCACCGTCGACACCGCTGCCACCAGCAGCGAATTCATGTAGGTGGCGAAATACAGGCTGTCGGTGAAAAGGAACGCGTAATGCGAGAAATCGAGCGCGATATTCAGCACGCCCTCCTTCATCGCGACGAGTTCGGTATACGGCGGGATGCCGAGTTGCGCATCCGCGAAGCTGATTTTCACGACCAGCAGGAACGGCACGAAGAAAAACAGCAGCAGCCAGATGAACGGACCGCCGATCACGGCCGAGCGGCCCGTCAGGCCCATGCGCCTCCACGGCGCGCTAAGAAGTTCGAGCGCGCGCTTCATGCGGTGAGCACCACACCGGCCGATGCGCTCCAGCGCACGTAGACTTCGTCGTCCCAGGTGGGCGAATCGATTTCGCCGAGCGCCAGGCTTGACACGTTCGCGACCACGACTTTGCCGCTGTCGAGCTTCACGTGATAGAGCGTGTAGCCGCCCATGTAAGCGATGTTCGACACCGTGCCGCGCCCCCAGTTGTACGCGCCTTCGGGCGGCTTTCGCATCAGCGCAATGCGCTCGGGCCGCACGGAGATCGTCACCGGCATGCCGAGCGGCCCGGTGATGCCGTGGTTCACATACAGCCGCACCGGCAATTCCGCCGATTCGACAAACACGTGATCCGGCTCGTCCTCGACGACGTTGCCATCGAAGAGATTGGTCGAGCCGATGAATTCCGCCGAAAAACGGCTGTTCGGATATTCGTAGACCTCGTGCGGCGTGCCGACCTGCACGATCTGCCCTTCGCTCATGACGGCGAGGCGGTCGGCCATCGTCATCGCTTCTTCCTGGTCGTGCGTGACCATGATGCAGGTCACGCCGACCTGATCGAGAATGTTCACGAGTTCGATTTGCGTGCGCTGACGGATCTGCTTGTCGAGCGCGGACATCGGCTCGTCGAGAAGCAGCAGCTTCGGCCGCTTGACGAGACTGCGCGCGAGCGCCACGCGCTGCTGCTGTCCGCCCGATAGCTGATGCGGCTTGCGCTTCGCAAAGCGCGCCATCTGCACGAGTTCGAGCGCCGTATGCACGCGATCCTTCAACTCCCCGCCGCGCACGCCCTCCTGCTTAAGCCCGAACGCGACGTTCGATTCCACCGTCATATGCGGAAAGAGCGCATACGACTGGAACATCATGTTGGTCGGCCGGTTGTACGGCGGCATCTTCGCGAGATCCTCGCCGTCGATCAGGATCTGGCCGGACGTCACGGTTTCGAGCCCCGCGAGCATGCGCAGCAGGGTCGACTTGCCGCAGCCGGAACTGCCGAGGAGCGCGAATAGCTCGCCCTTCTTCACCGACAGGCTGACGCCCTTCACTGCCACTGTTTCGTCGAATTTCTTCACGACATCGACGATCTGCACAAAATTGTCCGTGCCGGGCCCGGCGGCGGGACTGCCCTGCCCCGGCCTGCCGGAATTAGGCGCTGCGTGCACTGCGCTCGACTGCTCACTCATGATTGCCTGCTCGACTCCTGCGATATCTGCACTACGCGACGTAACGCCGGAAACGATTCTCCCGGCGACGAACAAAGCCCCCGGCGGTCCAGGGGCTTCGTGTTTCAACTGATCTGCAAAACGCTCAAGTCTACCGGCCGGACTTGAATTCGGTCCAGAGCCGCGTCTGGAGCCGCTGGATTTCCGGCGGCAGCGGCTTCAACAGAAACAGCGTCTTGATGACTTCCTGCGGCGGATAGACGGCCGGATCGTTCGCCACGTCCTTGTCGACGTATTTCTTCGCCTCGGCATTCGCGCTCGGGTAATACACCGCGTTCGTGATTGCCGCGTGGACCTGTGGCGTCTCGATGTAGTTAATCCACTCGTGCGCCGCTTCCTTGTGCTTCGCGTCCTTCGGGATCGCCATCACGTCGAACCAGACCGGCGCGCCGCCCTTCGGGATGTAGTACTCGATCTTGAACGGCTTCTTCGCCTCGACCGCGCGATGCTTCGCGATCACGACGTCGCCCGACCAGCCGTAGGCAAAGCACACGTCTCCGCCGACCATGTCGTTGATATAGCCCGACGAGTTGAACTGCGTGATGTACGGGCGGATTTTCTTGAGCATCGCGAGCGCTTCGCGATAGTCGGCCGGGTTCGTGCTCATCGGATCCTTGCCGATGTAATGCAGCGCGGCGGCGAACATCTGGTCCGGCGCGTCGAGCACGGAGACGCCGCACGCTTTCAGCTTCGAAATGTTTTCCGGCTTGAAGAGGACGTCCCAGCTATCGAGCGCGACGCCGTTGCCGAGGATCTGCTGCGCCTTCGTCACGTTGTAGCCGAGGCCGGTCGTGCCGTACGCCCAAGGCACCGTGTACTTGTTGCCCGGATCGGCGCCCTCGACGAGCTTCATCAGGTCCGGGTCGAGATACTTGAGGTTCGGCAGCTTCGATTTGTCGAGCGGCGCGAAGATGCCCGCGGCGATCTGCTTGCCGGCGTAGTTGCTCGTCGGCGCGACGACGTCGTAGCCCGAGTTGCCGGTGAGGAGCTTGGCCTGGAGCGTGTCGTCGCTGTCGTAGTTGTCGTACTTGACCTTCACGCCGGTCTGCTTGGTGAAATTCGGGATCGTGTCCTTGGCGATGTAGTCGGACCAGTTGTACACGTTGAGCTGCGTGTCCTTCGCCGATACCGCCGCCGGCGCCAGCACCACCGCGCAAGCGATCACACCGGCCAGGGCCGCCAATTTTTCTTTCATCTCGTTTCTCCGTCGTTCGACTTTCGACCGCCTCGCCGTACGGACCGTCATCGCTCGACGCGTCCGCCGCTCCCTTAAAAACCCGAAAACTACCATTAAACCCCGGCGGGACAAAAAACAATCGCCGTCTGTCGCGTCAAATGTACAGGGATCGTCCACGCAACGTCCTGATGCGTCGCGGCGCTGAACCGCGCTGCGGCTGATCGCGCCCCGCGAGACGCGCGATTTTAGCCCCTAATCCGCACGACGGACACCGGGCAAAAACCACACTCACATTAATGAATCCAGACAAGGGATGGCCTGCGTAATGTCAATATCCGTCTTTGGTGTCGCAGGCCGCTTGATCGCCTCGCGACGCCCTCGAATAGCCAGGCGGAACAGTCGTTGCTGAGCCATTTCGGATGTCTCCGGCGCGGTGCCCTCGTTGCACCGTCGCCCCCGACGCCAGCGGCATGGACAAAAGGCTCACGGGCCCGCAGCCACCGCTCCCTTGACGATGCGCCGCAGTCCGCTTCAGCTTTTCCGAGGTCACGATTCACGATGAATACCACTCCGTCCGCACTCACGTCGTGCCCCGCCGAGCGCCTGCCGTCCGACGACGAGCCGCGCGAGCACCGACGCTCGCGCCGCCCGGGCGACGCGCCGCGCGGACGCTGGTATTCGTTCGTCGGCGCGGGTGCGCTGGTCGCTGTCGGCTATATGGACCCCGGCAACTGGGCGACAGCACTCGGCAGCGGCGCGAAATACGGTTATCAATTGCTGAGCGTCGTGCTGGTCGCAAGCCTGATGGGCATGCTGCTGCAATGGGTGGCGTCGCGCGTGGGCGTCGTGACCGGGCGCGACCTCGCGCGTCTGTGCCGTGAACGCTTCAGCCGCCGCACGACCGTGTTCCTCTGGCTCACCTGCGAGATCGCGATCATCGCGTGCGATGTCGCGGAGGTCGTCGGCAGCGCGGTGGCGCTGCAACTGCTGCTCGGCGTCTCGCTGACGGCGGGCGTCATGATGTCGGCGGTCGGAACCTTCGCGATGCTCGCGCTGCAAAGCCGCGGCAGGCGTCCGTTGCAGATGTTCATCACCGCGCTGATCTTCTTCATCGGTTTTTGTTTCGTGGTCGAACTCGCGCTCGCGAAGCCCGCGTGGCACGAAGCGCTCGCCGGCCTTGCGCCGCCGAAGGAACTGCTGCGCGACGCCGGCATGATCTGGCTCGCGGCCGGCATCCTCGGCGCGACGGTGATGCCGCACAACCTCTATCTGCACTCCGCGCTCGTCAAGGACCACGCCCCCGACGGTGACGACCGCTCGATTTCCGCTGCGCTCTACGGCGTGAACATCGATACTTTCGCGTCCCTCGGGCTGGCGTTCACGGTGAACGCGTCGCTTTTGATCGTCGCGGCGGCGGTGTTTCACGCGAGCGGCCACGTCGACGTCGAGGATCTCGCCGATGCGCACCGGCTGATCGCGCCGCTCGTCGGCACGCAGTGGGCAAGCATCTTCTTTGCCGCCGCGCTGCTCGCGTGCGGGCTGAATGCGACCGTGACCGGCACGCTCGCGGGCCAGGCGGTGATGGAGGGCTTCCTCAACCTCACGATCGCGCGCTGGGCGCGGGCGCTCCTGACGCGCGGTCTCGCGATCGGACCGGCGCTCGTCGCCGTCGGCACGTTCGGGGAACATGGGTCGAATCAGTTGCTCGTCGCGAGTCAGGTCGTGCTCAGCATGCAACTGCCGCTCGCGGTGATCCCGCTCGTGAAGTTCGCCTCCGACGCCGGCCTCATGGGCCGCTGGCGCGTCGCGCGGATTCCGCTCGCGCTCGCATGGGGATGCGCGGGCGTCATCGTCATGCTGAACCTCGCGCTGCTCTGGCAATTCGTGCAGGGCGTATAGGACGGTTCGGTCGTCTGTCTTAAGCACGTTTACAATCTGACGTTTCGCTCGCAGTCAAACGCCGCTCCCGCGGATTCCGTTTGCCCGGGCAGAAGCCGGACACGACAACCACGCGCCGTCGCCTCGACGGCATGCGACCTGGCGGACTCGCGGCCTGGCCCCTCGGCGCCAGACACCGCGCACCGGCATCCCACGAACAAGGACGACCGTTTCATGGCCCGAGGCCCCCTATTTTTTTCTCGCTCAGGCGCTCTCGTGATCACGCTTGCGTCGGCGAATCTCGCGCACGCGACCGTCGCCGTGTTGCAGCCGGCGCGCGAAGCCGCAGCACAACAGCCGCTCGAACTGACGCTGATGTACACCGCCGACGGCAACAAGCCGCTCAACGTCGAAGTCCCGAAGCAACTGACCGTCACGCTCACCAACGGCGACTTGCCGCCGGAGCCGCTCGCCCTCACGCGCGAGCCAGCCGTGCCCGACCACCTGCAACTGCGCGCCGGGCAATATCGGCGGGTGCGCTATCCGGCACCGTGGCCGGACTCAGCGCGCGGGACGGTGAAGATCGATCCGGTCGGCTTCGATACGTCGCCGATGCTCGTCACGCTCAATCGCGGCGAGAATCAGGCGCAGGTGGTCGCGGCCGAGCGCGCGCAGTCGCAGGCCACGACGCCCGCGCAGCTCGCGAGCGCGACCGCCGCCGCGAACACTGCCGACGTGCCGACCACCAACACGGATCGCATGCTGAGCGGCCGTCTGACGACCTTCGAGCCGATGTACTTCGCCGACGGCCAGAACGGCGACAACCTCGCTAAATTCCAGTTCAGCTTCAAGTACCGCCTGATGCTGCCAGACGATCCGCGCTCGCGCTCGTTTCTGGACAACCTGTATTTCGGCTACACGCAGACGTCGATCTGGGATTTGTCCGCCGATTCCGCGCCGTTCCGCGACACCAGCTATCAGCCGCAATTGTTCTACTACGTGCAGGACACCGGCTGGAAGAGTTCGCTGTACACGCGGATGGGAGTCGGCGCGGGCATCGGCCACGAATCGAACGGCAAGAGCGGCGACGATTCGCGCGCGATCAACATCGCGTTCGTGCGCCCGACATGGGACTTCGGCGACCTCGAAGGGAACCACCTGACGATATCGCCGAAGTTCTACTACTACATCACGAAGAAGGGCAACGAGGACATCGCGGACTATCGCGGCTACGTCGATTTGCTCGTGAAGTACGGCAGCCCGGACGGCTGGCAGCTCGCGACGACGCTCAGAAAGGGCACGAAGCACTGGTACGGCAGCGTCGATTCGCAATTGACCTATCCGCTCGCGAAGCTGATCAGCAGCGCGTGGGGCGGCTATCTGTTCGTCAGCTATTTCAACGGGTATGGCGAGGACATCCTCGACTACAACAAGCGGAATCACTGGATCGCGCGGATCGGCTACAGTATCGCGCGCTGAATTTCATTTCGTCGCGTCCGCCGTTCGTGGCGGGCGCGCGCCAACAGGTTTTCTATGTCATCCAATCTTCATGGCTTGCCGGACAGCCCTTGTATCGGCGTCTGCTCGACACTCTTCGACGAAGTCTGCAAGGGCTGCGGCCGCACGGCGGGGGAAGTGTCGAACTGGGTGTTCCTCTCCGACGAGGAGAAACGCGTCGTGTGGGAACGCATTACGCGCGAAGGGACCGCGATGCGGTTTCGCAACGATCGCCTGTAGCCGCGCAAAACGAAGCGGCCCGCTTCTTTCGAAGCGGGCCGCTTTCAGGTTTCTGCCGGGACCGAACGCTTACTGGATCCCCTGGCTCGTCAAAAAGTCCTCGTACGTGCCGCCAAAATCCCGCAACGTGCCGTCATTGCGCACTTCGATCACGCGATTCGCCAAGCCGCTGACAAACTCGCGATCGTGCGACACGAAGATCAGCGTCCCGTCGTACTTTTCCAGCGCGATCTGCAGCGACTCGATCGATTCCATGTCCATGTGGTTGGTCGGCTCGTCCATCAAGAGCACGTTGTGGCGTCCGAGCATCAGCTTGCCCCAGATCATGCGGCCCTTCTCGCCGCCCGACAGCACCTTCACCGACTTGCGAATGTCGTCGGCGTTGAACAGCAGGCGCCCAAGCGTGCCGCGCACCATCTGGTCGTCGTCGCCGTCCTGGCGATACTGGTCGACCCAGTCGGTCAGCGTCTCTTCCTTCGGGAACTCTTCGTACGTGTCCTGCGGCATATAGCCGATGTTCGCGTTCTCCGCCCACTTCACGCGGCCGCCGTCGAGCTCGATCGCGCCTTTGAGCGCCTTCAGCAACGTGGTCTTGCCCGCGCCGTTCTCGCCGATGATCGCGATGCGCTCGCCCGGCTGCACGCTTAAGTCAAAGCGGTCGAAAATGGTCCGGTCATACTTCTTCGTGATGCTCTCGGCGACCACCGCGATGTTGTACAGCTTCTTCTCGAAATCGAAACGGATGAACGGATTCTGCCGCGACGACGGCTTGAATTCCTCGATCTTGATCTTCTCGATCTGCTTCGCGCGGCTCGTCGCCTGACGCGCCTTCGACTTGTTCGCCGAAAAGCGGCGCACGAAGTCCTGCAAATCAGAGATGCGGTCCTTCGCCTTCTGGTTCGCGGCCTGCTGGCGTTCCTTCGCCTGCGTGCTCGCGAGCATGTAGTCGTCGTAATTGCCCGGATAGACCTTCAGCGTGCCGTAATCCATGTCCGCCATGTGCGTGCAGACCTGGTTCAGGAAGTGTCGATCGTGGGAGATGATGATCATCGTCGAGTTGTACTGGTTCAGCACGTCTTCGAGCCAGCGAATCGAGTTGATGTCGAGGTTGTTGGTCGGTTCGTCGAGGAGCAGCACGTCCGGCTTCGAGAACAGCGCCTGCGCGAGCAGCACGCGCAGCTTCCAGCCCGGCGCGACGTTGCTCATCGGGCCGTTGTGGTCCGCAATTGCGATGCCGATGCCCAGCAGCAGTTCGCCCGCGCGCGCTTCGGCCGTGTAGCCGTCGTATTCGGCGAACTTGGCTTCTAGTTCGGCGGCGCGCATGTAGTCGTCATCCGTCGCGTCGGGGTTCGCGTAGATCGCGTCGCGCTCGGTCATCGCGGCCCACATTTCGGTGTGGCCCATCATGACGACGTCGAGCACGCGCATGTCTTCATACGCGAACTGGTCCTGGCGCAGCTTGCCGAGACGCACGTTCGGCTCGAGCATGACGTTGCCGGCGCTCGACTCCAGGTCGCCGCCGAGGATCTTCATGAAGGTCGACTTGCCGCAGCCGTTCGCCCCGATCAGGCCGTAGCGATTTCCTTCCCCGAACTTGACCGAAATGTTCTCGAAGAGGGGCTTCGGCCCGAATTGCATGGTGATATTGGCAGTAGACAGCACAGCGCGTCCTTTTGAATGATGTACGGCGAAAAACCGGTTATCTTAGCAGATTTTGGGATGGGTTGCGGCGGGAATGCGGCACTTTCCTGGAGTGAGTTCAACTCGGATGGATGCCGACGAATCGCAGTCATTTCGCCGGCGGTGAGCGACGCAATCGTCTGGCGTTCAGGATCTCTTATTCAGCTTAGTTCGACCTGTGTGACACATGTATTTCAGGCGCCTCCGATGCCGATGCTGTAATCGTCACGCGTGCCCGGCCAGCCTGCGTCGAGACGGTGACTGCAACTTGCGAGCAGGTTTGCTTCCGGTCGGGCGTGCATCGCGTGAACACCCTTTCACTCAGCGAGGTACCGATGAGAACCGAAACGAAGAATCAAGCCACGCAGGTCCAGCAGCAGAACGACGCCCCCCAGGCCACGCAGCGGGAGAAGCCAAAAGACTCGGGAGCGCAGCAGCCGAAAATGCTACCGCCTCGGCCGCAGGAACTGATACCTCCCACGCAGCCTCAGTCTCCGTATTTTCAGACGCAGAAAGACTTCTCACCGGTAGCTCAGAAGGACGCAGGGTCGCCGCAAACAGCAGAACCGGGCACCCCGCCCGCGGAAGAAACAGGCCAGGCTCAAGCTTCAGAAACACAAGCAAGCGGTCAGCCGGACGCTCAGCGAAACGGTATGACGTCGGGTGTGCGGGCACCCAAGCCTTCGCCCATGCAGTCTGCCGGCTCAAGTGTTGCGTCGAAAACGCAACCTGGAAATCCGCCACCGCAGACGAGCGCAAGCGCGGGCGGAGCGCCGACCCACGAGCCGCGGGTCGCGCCACCCAATCCGGCTTCAACGAACGTCGACGCGCACCCTCAGCCCGTGGGCGTCAAAACGCCGGTGGACGCCAGATCAAGTGCGACGCAAGGCAACCAGTCCTTGCATGACATCCAGCCTCCGATGGCGTCGCACATGGTGTCTGGATCGGCCTCCGCGGCCGGGGTGCAAGCCGCCAACGCCCGGTTACCATCGACACGGCAACAGGATAGCGCCGTCTCGAAAACGCAGCAGCCAAAGATTCATTCGCCATCGGAACCGCAGTCCGCCGCGCAACTTCAATCGACGTTCGCTTCCTCCTCCAAGCGCCACGAGCCGGTGGGACGCCCCGATTGGCAGCCTCCGGAAAAATTACCTCACGCCGCATCCGGCTCGGACACGACGGCAATGAACCGGGAGGCGAAGAGTGGATCGCGGACAGCCGCGCATCAAGCCGAACCGCCATTGCACAGCGAGGAGAAGAACGCGTCTTCCCTGAGCGCGCCTGAATCGGCGCCGATTCCCCCTAACTCGACGACCGGTGCGGCAACCCGGCCACCGAATGCGTCAGCGCGTAACGGTGACAACGCCGCTCCTCCTGAATCCAGCTACGCTTCGGACGCGCAACAGCCTCATACGCGGACCCGCAGGTCCGCTGAGCCGAGCGCGCCGGCACGAGATCAGTCGTCAACTGCCCCGGAGCAAGCGTCCAGATCGGTTCGTGCGCCACAGAATCCTGCGGCGGACAGCGGGGCCGTCGCAAGTGGCCAAACTGCAGGTCAATATGGGGAAGTTGCTCCGTCGGCAACGACTTCTGCAGCGCAAGACACGAAAGCGGATTCTCCGAAGAACGTGTTCGATCCGAAAGCAATGTCGCCGGGTGAGAAGACTGATTACATGCTTGGGTCCAGGTCGTTGCCGGACTCTCCTACTCCAGTTCATCTCCGGAATGTTGATCCGTCATACGGAAACACCAAACTTCCCTTCAAAACGTATCTCGATAACGTAAAGTACAAAGAAGGGAAGGACAGAACGGACCAGTTACCGCAACAGGATAATAATTATCTTTATAAGACCGAGATGGGCCTTGCCGAGCCCAACTCTACGCGGGAAGAAACGGTTTATATGAACCTTGGATTGCAAAGTCCGAAATCCGAACAAGGCAAAGCTCCGGATTTCAAAGGCTTCAGCGACGCGGACAGGACGAAATTAACGTCCGCCTACGAGCACACCACACAACTGGTCAAAGCCACACTTGACGATTTCGACAAGAACGGGCCGAATAGCAGCGCCTTCAAGAAATGGTTTGGAGGCGAGCACTCTGACAAAATCCTCGGCGACAACTTCGACAAGGTTAAGAATACCGTGTCGAATATGTATGCCGCTCTTAAGAACGAACATTTTACTTTCAACAACAAATGGCAGCCGCCCTCAAATTCGCAAAAATCGGAGGAACGGGGTTCGAATCAGGTGGATGGCGATGTGAATCGCACTGCCTATGGCAACGCAAGCACTCAAATAGACCTATATCGAGGCGCAACCAGTCCTGGCGATGTCAACGGAAAGCTCAATCCCGCTCATAATCAGACGGAAGGCGCCATTGCGGGTTTGCTCACCCAGCTACGGTATGTCGGAAACACGCACGACGAGGCAAATACCGTTAAGAGCGCATCCCACATAGCGGACAACTGGCGCAACTCAATGAACAACGCGCATAACTACGCGTACATGATTCAGGAAGCCGATATACCCGAAGGCAAACGAGACAACGAACTCCTGACGCCCCGACTCACAAACCCCGGTCCCGAACCTCAGACGCCGGTTCACCTGCAGACCATCAACCCCCAATACGAGAATACGTTTCTGCCCACCTACTCGTACAACTTCAATAACTTTTCGAAGAGTAACGATGCCGAATCGATCCCGCAGCAAAAGGAGACCGACGCTCTTTACAAGATGCCTGCCTCGATTACACGCCCAGGACAAACGCAAAGGGAAAACGTGTATGTCAACATGAGCTTGCAGAGCAAAGCGGAAGACCGCGGAAAGGGCCCAACATTCAAAGATTTTAGCGAGCCGCAGCAAGTAAAGCTGAAAGATGCCTACAACCATCTCGTCGATCTCAGTCAGAAAGCACTCGACGACCTGAATACGAACGGCCGCAAAAGCGCTGCGTTCAAAAAATGGTTTGGGGGCGAACATTCCGATCGATCTTATGGCGACAATTTGGATAAAGTGCGAAACGTGCTCACGAACATGAACACGGCGCTTAAAAATGAAAAATTTGAGTTTGTAAGCCAACCGGATCTATCGGATAAAAAAGCCAAAGCGCAGGCTACACCAGATACTTACGGCAGCGATGCGAATACCGTTTATGTGAATCCTGATGTCGTCGATAGTTCCCTCATCCATAACGATCTTGAAGCGACAATCGCTCATGAACTCACCCATATCCGCTATATCGGCAACACGAGCGATCATCAGTACACTCAGACGTCCGCCAGCGATCTTGCTCTGCACGATTGGGCAGCAGCAATGGATAACGCTCCCAACTATGAATATCTGATTCAAGAGGCCGATCAGCCGCTACCTGAGCAATGGTCTACTACTACGCCTAACAACAACGTACCCGTCGACGAGGATTCCTGACGTCACAGCTGCAGGCCGGTGGCCCGCCAAAGCCACCGGCCTGACCCCTCAAACCCGTGCAGCGATGTAACCCTTCACCACCTGGGCGTCCGCAGGAACGATATCGAACTTCTGCGGCAGTTTCTCCAGCCCGATGAACGCGGCTGGCCGCTCCGGCTCGCGCAGGAGCGCCTCGCGGATCGTTTCGCCGAATTTGATCGGCTGCGCAGTTTCCAGCACGATCATCGGCACGCCCGGCTGCAGGTTTTCGCGCGCGACCTTCAGGCCGTCGGCGGTGTGGGTGTCGATCATCGTGTCGTAGCGCTCGAACACGTCGCGGATCGCGTCGACGCGGTCCGCGTGACTGCTGCGCCCCGACACGAAGCCGAATTCCTTAACGCGCGCGAAATCGCCGCTCGCCGCGAGATCGAAGCCGCCCTTCTCCTCGACATCACGGAACAGTTGCAGCACGCGCGCCGGATCGCGCCCCAGCAGGTCGAACACGAAACGCTCGAAGTTCGACGCCTTCGAGATGTCCATGCTCGGGCTCGTCGTGTGATACGTCTCGCTAGCGCCGCGCACGCGATAGACGCCCGTTCGGAAGAATTCATCGAGAACGTCGTTCTCATTGGTCGCGACGACGAGCTGTTCGATCGGCAAGCCCATCATCCGCGCGATGTGACCCGCGCACACGTTGCCGAAATTGCCCGAGGGCACGGTGAACGACACGCGCTCGTCGTCGCTCTCGGTCGCGGCGAAATAGCCCTTGAAGTAGTAAACGACCTGCGCCACGACGCGCGCCCAGTTGATCGAATTCACCGTGCCGATCTTGTGCGCGGCCTTGAACGCGTGATCGTTGGAAACGGCCTTCACGATGTCCTGGCAGTTGTCGAAATTGCCCTCGACGGCCAGGTTGAAGATGTTCGGGTCTTGCAGCGAGAACATCTGCGCGGTCTGGAACGCGCTCATCTTCTTGTGCGGCGACAGCATGAACACGCGCACGCCCGTCTTGCCGCGCATCGCGTATTCGGCGGCGCTGCCGGTGTCGCCCGAGGTCGCGCCGAGGATGTTCAGCGTCTCGCCGTGCTTCGCCAGCGTGTACTCGAACAGGTTGCCGAGCAGCTGCATCGCCATGTCCTTGAACGCGAGCGTCGGCCCGTTCGACAGTTCCAGCAGCGACAGCGTCGTGCCGTTCTCGACGCCGAGCGTCTTGAGCGGCGTGATTTGCGCGGCGCTTTCCTCGTGGCGCACGTTGCTGTAGACCTGCGCGGTGTAGGTCTTGCGCGTGAGCGAGCGCAGCTCGTCGGCGGGAATGTCGTCGCTGAACTTCGAGAGCACTTCGAACGCGAGATCCGCGTACGACAGCGTTCGCCAGCGCGCGAGTTCATCGGGCGATACGCGCGGATATTCGTTCGGCAGGTACAGGCCGCCGTCCTTCGCGAGACCGCCGAGCAGGATGTCCGAAAACGTGTGGCGCTCACCGATGCCGGCGCCGCGCGTCGAAATGTAGTTCATATGCTCGAATCCTAGTTCAGCGCTTCCATGCGCAGCTTCGTCACCTTCGACACGACCGTCGAGAGCGCCTCGATCTCCGCGATCGCGGCGTTCGCGTTCTTTTCGAGCGTCTCGTGCGTAATCAGGATGATGTCGGTTTCGCCCTTCTGCGCGCCGTCGACCTGTTCCGATTCCTTCTGCAGCAACGCGTCGATGGAGATGGCCTTGTCGGCGAGAATGCGCGTGATGTTGGCGAGCACGCCCGTCACGTCGGCGACACGCAGACGCAGGTAGTAGCCGCTCGTGATCTCTTCGATCGGCAGGATCGGCGTGTTGGAGAGGCTGTCCGGCTGGAACGCGAGATGCGGCACGCGATGCTCCGGATCGGCCGTATGCAGGCGCGTGACGTCGACGAGATCAGCGACCACAGCCGATGCCGTCGGCTCCGCGCCCGCGCCTTTGCCGTAATAAAGCGTCGTACCGACGGCATCGCCGTGCACCACGACCGCGTTCATCGCGCCTTCGACGTTCGCGAGCAGGCGCTTGCCCGGAATCAGCGTCGGATGCGTGCGCAGTTCGATGCCCTTCTCCGTGCGCCGCGCGATGCCGAGCAGCTTGATGCGGTAGCCGAGTTCCTCGGCATAGCGGATATCTATCGCCGCGAGCTTGCTGATGCCTTCCACGTACGCGCGCTCGAACTGCACCGGCACGCCGAACGCGATCGCGCTCATGATCGTGACCTTGTGCGCGGCATCGACGCCTTCGATGTCGAACGTCGGATCGGCTTCGGCGTAGCCCAGTTCCTGCGCGGCTTTCAGCGCGGTCGCGAAGTCGAGGCCGCGGTCGCGCATTTCCGAGAGGATGTAGTTGGTCGTGCCGTTGATGATGCCCGCGATGTACTCGATGCGGTTCGCCGTCAACCCTTCGCGCAACGCCTTGATGATCGGGATACCGCCCGCGACCGCCGCCTCGAACGCGACCATCACGCCTTTCGCGCGCGCCGCTTCGAAAATCTCGCTGCCGTGCACGGCGAGCAGCGCCTTGTTGGCCGTGACGACGTGCTTGCCGTTCGCAATCGCGCGCAGCACGAGTTCGCGCGCGAGCCCCGTGCCGCCGATCATCTCGCAGACGATGTCGATGGCGGGATCGTCGACGACGGCGTTGAAGTCATCCGTCACCGCGATGCCCGCGCCCTTCGCGGCCTCGGCCTTCGACGGCGTGCGCACGGCGACCCGCGCGATTTCGATGCCGCGGCCCGCGCGGCGTTTGATTTCTTCCTGGTTGCGGCGCAGTACCGTGAAGGTGCCACTGCCGACCGTGCCGAAGCCCAAGAGTCCAACTTTGATCGGTTCCATGCAGCGTATTTCTTATAGAAGGGTTAAGCGGAGTGGCGTTTGCGATAGCCGTCGAGAAAGCGCGCGATGCGGTGAATCGAATCGGCGAGATCGTCGACGTTCGGCAGGAACACGACGCGGAAGTGATCCGTCGTCGGCCAGTTGAAACCCGTGCCCTGTACGAGCAGCGTGCGTTCTTCGAGCAGCAGGTCGGTGATGAACTGCTGGTCGTCCTCGATCGGGTACATCTTCGGGTCGAGTTTCGGGAACATGTAGAGCGCGGCCTGCGGCTTCACGCAGGATACGCCGGGAATGGCGGTCAGCATGTCGTACGCGAGTTCGCGCTGCTTGTAGAGGCGCCCGCCTGGCACGATCAGGTCGTTGATGCTCTGGTAGCCGCCGAGCGCCGTCTGAATCGCGTACTGGCCGGGCACGTTTGCGCAGAGGCGCATCGACGCGAGGATGCCGAGCCCTTCGATGTAGTCGTTCGCGCGGCGGCGGTTCTCTTCGATCAGGCCCGAGATGAACATCCAGCCCGCGCGATAGCCGCACGAACGGTAGCTTTTCGAGAGGCTGTTGAAGGTGACGGTCAGCACGTCCTCGGAAAGCGCGGCCATCGACGTGTGTGTCTTGCCGTCGTAGACGATCTTGTCGTAGACCTCGTCGGCGAAGATGATCAGACCGTGCTCGCGCGCGAGGTCGACCAGTTCCAGCAGCAGTTCGTCCGGATAGAGCGCGCCCGTCGGGTTGTTCGGGTTGATAACGACGAGCGCCCGCGTGTTCGGCGTGATCTTCGCGCGAATGTCGGCGAGATCGGGCAGCCAGCCGGCGCCCTCGTCGCAGATGTAATGGCGCGGCGTGCCGGAGGACAGGCTCACGGCCGCCGTCCACAGCGGGTAATCGGGCGCGGGCAGCAGGACTTCGTCGCCGTCGTTGAGGAGCGCCTGCATCGCCATCACGATCAGCTCGGATGCGCCATTGCCGATGAAGATATCGTCCAGTTCGACGCCCGCCACGCCCTTTTGCTGCGTGTAATGCATGATCGCCTTGCGCGCGGCGAACACGCCCTTCGAATCCGAATACCCGGACGACGCCGGCAGGTTGCGGATCATGTCCTGGATGATTTCGTCGGGCGCATCGAAGCCGAACGCGGCCAGGTTGCCAATGTTCAGCTTGATGATCCGGTGGCCTTCCTCTTCGAGGCGCTTCGCGTGTTCGAGCACCGGCCCGCGGATGTCGTAACAGACGTTTTGCAACTTGTTGGATTTGAGAATCGGTTTCACGGCTGGCTGCTCTGGGTAATCAAGCGGACTGGATCGGCGTTGTAGCGACGGCGGGCGATACGGCGGCGTCGCGGGCAATTTTAAGCGATGCCACGCGCCCTGATGCGGCTTCGATGGCGACGATTGGCGGTCGGCGTCGCTCGACAGGTGGCGAACGCCGGATCGGAGGCCCGCCGGTGATGGAGGCAGGCGTTGCGGACCGGATTGCACAAAGATGGCGGCTTGTGGCGGCGCGGCGAGTGCAATGGAGGCCGGTCGAGCAGTCTCGCCGGCTGGAAAGTTATAATTTAGCGGATTATGACCCGTTTCCGCAATGCACCAATCGAAGCGGCCGCCCGCCGCATTTGCAACGATCGGCCCGCGCTGCGCGAACGAGCGTCCCACTTTCCCGCCAATCCTCGTCTGCCGGAATCATCAATTTGAAACTTCACCAGGAATCCAGCGGCGCGCTGAACACGATCACGAGCTACGGCGACGGCTACGTCGCGATCAACCTGCAGCGGCACGAAGGCAGCATCATTGTGATGCCGGAAGCGGCCGTGATCGACTGGCCCGTGGCTTCGTTCGAAGCGCTCGCGCCCGAGCACTTCGAGGCGCTCGTCGCCGCCGCGCCGGAAGTGGTGATCTTCGGCAGCGGCTCGCGCCTGCGCTTTCCGCATCCGCGCCTGACGGCGGCGCTCGCGAAGCATCGTATCGGCATCGAGACGATGGACTTCGGCGCCGCCTGCCGCACCTACAACATCCTGATGTCCGAAGGCCGACGCGTCGCGGCGGCGCTGCTGATCGAAACCTGAGCGGATTTCCGGGCGCACGGCGTGATCCGCCTTTCTCGCGCGGACCGCTAAAAACGGGGCCGTAGTGCGGTAAACTCGCGGCCGTCGTTCGCGGCGGGGCTTCCGGCGTAACGGCGGTGAACCATCGCGGCTTTTAAGACACGAAGCTTACGACCGGATTTCGGCGTCTCTCGTACGCCGCGCCGCATCGACACGCGCCGCGTAAGCGTTCCTTAAGCTGCGGCGCGCAATACTCGAGCCCTTTTTGTTTTTCTAAGCGCCGCGCGATGCGGCATCGGACAGGTCGAATCTCATGAACGATACGCCTTCGCGGCTACCGCTCACCCGCCTATCGCTACTTCTGCTCATCCTCGCGCTCGCCGTGATCTGGTTCGCGCCGCTCGGGTTGCGCCATCTGGTGCCGAGCGACGAGGGCCGCTACGCCGAAATGGCGCGCGAGATGTTCGTCACCGGCGACTGGATCACGCCGCGCTACAACGGCTACAAGTACTTCGAAAAACCGCCGCTCCAGACCTGGGCGAACGCGCTGACGTTCGCGTGGTTCGGCATCGGCGAATGGCAGGCGCGCTTCTATACAGCGCTGACCGGATTCGCCGGCGTGCTGCTGATCGGCTACACGGGCGCGCGCGTGTTCAACGGCGTGACGGGCTTTTGTGCGGCGGTCGCGCTCGCGAGTGCGCCGTACTGGAGCCTGATGAGCCACTTCAACGCGCTCGACATGGGCCTGTCGTTCTGGATGGAGCTCACGCTCTGCGCGCTGCTGCTCGCGCAGCGCCCCAACCTGCCGACTCGCGAAGTGCGGCTCTGGATGTGGCTCTGCTGGGCGGGAATGGCGGCGGCGCTGCTGTCGAAGGGGCTGGTCGGCATCATCCTGCCGGGCGCCGTGCTCGTGCTCTACACGGTCATCACGCGCGACTGGGCGCTCTGGAAGCGTCTCTACATCGGCAGCGGGCTGATCATGTTCCTGATCGTCGCGGCGCCGTGGTTTATCCTCGTGCAGTTGAAGAATCCCGAATTCTTCAACTTCTTCTTCATCGTCCAGCAGTTCAAGCGCTACCTGACGCCCGAGCAGAACCGCCCCGGAGCGTTCTATTACTTTGTGCCGGTGATGATCGTCGGTTTTCTGCCGTGGCTGTCGATTACCTTTCAGAGCGTGCGTCACGCGGCGAAAGTGCCACGCCAGCCGAACGGCTTCGCGCCTGTCACGCTGCTGTTCGTCTGGACGGTATTCATCTTCCTGTTCTTCAGCGCGTCGCATTCGAAGCTGCTTTCCTACACCCTGCCGATCGCCCCCGCCATCGCGCTCGTGATCGGCATCTATTTGCCGCTCATGACGCGCGCGCAGTGGCACCGGCATCTGATCGGCTATGCGGTGTTTCTGATCGCCGCCGCGTTCGGCGCGATTTTCCTGAGCCGCGCGGGCAGCGGACACACGCCGAACGCGCTCTATCGCGAGTTCCAGGTCTGGGTGTACGCAGGCCTCGCGGTGGCGTTCGTCGTGACGCTCCTCGCCATCTGGCTGAACCGGCGGGGCACGATCGCGGCGGCGGTCGCGCTCGGCACGGCGTGGCTCCTGCTAGGGACGATCGCGGGCACCGGCCACGACGTCTTCGGCCGCGAAAGCTCGGGCGTGAAGCTCGTGCCAGCGGTCAAGGCCGCGATGGCGAAAATGCCGCCCGACGCGCCGTTCTACTCGATCGCCAAGCTCGACCACACGGTCCCGTTCTATCTGGGGCACACGATGATCATGGTCCAGGAAGCCGACGAGCTGCGCTTCGGCGTCGAAACCGAGCCGCAAAAGTGGGTGCCGACCATCGACGAATGGGTCAGGCGCTGGGACGCCGACCACTATGCCCTCGCGCTGATGCCGCCCGGCCGCTATGACGAACTTCTCGCGCGCCACGTGCCGATGCAGGTGATCGCGCGGGACGACCGGCGCGTGATCGTCGAAAAGCCGCAGCCCTGAAAAATCGGCACGATCGTTCAGTGAACCCGCAACCCGAGGCCTTTAAACGTCCGTAATGAACCCGATATCCTTCCTTTGCATCGTCATCGGCGTATTGTTGAACGCCTGTGCGCAGTTGCTGCTCAAAGCAGGCGTAAATGCCGTCGGGCACTTCGAATTCAGCCGCGAGAACATCGTGCCGGTCGGCCTCAAGATCGCGACGCAGTGGCCGATCATCGGCGGGCTCACGTGCTACGTGTTCAGCGTCGCGGTGTGGATCCTGGGACTGTCGCGAGTGGACGTATCGATCGCCTATCCGATGCTCTCGCTCGGCTACGTCGTCAACGCCTTCGCGGCGTGGTATTTGTTCGGCGAGGTGATGTCGATGCAGCGGCTCATCGGCATCGGCATCATCCTCATCGGCGTCGCCGTTTTGGCGCGCGGCTAACTCCTTCATTTTTTGCAGAAAAGTCCATGAATCAGACATCGCTGCCCTTTCTGCCGTTCGTGCGCGCCGAGATCGACGAAGAGACGATCCAGGGCGTCGTCGACGTCCTGCGCTCGGGCTGGATCACGACGGGCCCGCAGAACCAGCAGTTCGAAGCCGAATTGTCGGCGTATTGCGGCGGACGGCCCGTGCGCTCGTTCAATTCCGGCACGGCGACGATGGAAATCGGCCTGCGGATCGCGGGCGTGGGCGCGGGCGACGAAGTCATCACCACGCCGATGACCTGGGTCTCGACCAGCAACGTGATCCTCGAAGTAGGCGCGACGCCGGTTTTCGCCGACATCGACCCGGCCACGCGCAACATCGACCTCGACCTGCTGGAAAAGACGATCACGCCGCGCACGAAGGCGATCATGCCGGTGTACCTGTCGGGCCTGCCCGTCGACATGGACCGGCTCTACGCGATCGCGCGCGAGCACAAGCTGCGCGTGATCGAGGACGCCGCACAGGCGTTCGGCGCCACGTGGCGCGGCAAGCGCATCGGTTCGTTCGGCGACATCGTTTCGTTCAGCTTCCACGCGAACAAGAACGTGACGTCGATCGAAGGCGGCGCGCTCGTGCTGAACAATGAAGAGGAAGCGGTCATCGCGCAGAAATACCGGCTGCAGGGCATCACGCGCATCGGTTTCGACGGCATGGACTGCGACTTGCTCGGCGGCAAGTACAACCTGACGGACGTTGCGGCGCGCGTCGGGCTCGGGCAACTGAAGCACGTCGAACGCTTCACGGACAAGCGCCGGCAACTCGCGCGCGCTTACTTCGAAGCGTTCGCGGGCGGCGCGGCGGCAGAACTCGGCGTGCAATTTCCGGTGCAGAATTTCACCGACAGCAACTGGCACATGTTCCAGATCGCGCTGCCGCTCGACCGGCTTAACCTCACGCGCGCCGAATTCATGGCGCAACTGAAGGAACGCGGCATCGGCTCGGGCGTGCACTATCCTGCATTGCATCTGTTCACGCTGTACCGCGCGCGCGGGTTCCGCGAAGGCATGTTCCCGCACGCGGAGAAACTCGGCGCATCGACGGTCACGCTGCCGCTCTTCACGCTGATGAGCCACGACGACGTCACGCGCGTCGTGCGTGCGGTCGACGAAATCTGCGATCAGCATGGCACGCATTGACAGCGACATGGCGGCACCTAACTCCACGGAAACCCAGCGCAACATGAGTCATACGGATTTTCTGCCGGCGACGCCCGAAGTCTCGATCGTCATCCCGGTGTACAACGAGGAAGCCGGCCTGGCCGCCCTTTTCGAGCGCCTCTACCCGGCGCTCGACGCCCTCGCTACGTCGTATGAAGTCATCTTCATCAACGACGGCAGCCGCGACAAATCGGCGGCGCTCCTCGCGCAGCAGTTCCACGTGCGCCCCGACACGACGCGCGTGATCCTGCTCAACGGCAATTACGGGCAGCACATGGCGATTCTCGCGGGCTTCGAGCAGTCGCGCGGCGAGATCGTCATCACGCTCGATGCCGATCTGCAGAATCCGCCGGAGGAAATCAACAAGCTCGTCACCAAGATGCGCGAAGGCTACGACTATGTCGGCACGATTCGCCAGCAGCGCCAGGACAGCCTGTGGCGCAAGAAGGCGTCGCGGCTGATGAACCGGCTGCGCGAGCGCATCACGAAGATCAAGATGACCGACCAGGGCTGCATGCTGCGCGCGTACAGCCGCCACATCATCGACACGATCAACCGCTGCGGCGAGATCAACACGTTCATTCCGGCGCTCGCGTACACGTTCGCGCAGAACCCGATCGAAGTCGATGTCGCGCACGAGGAGCGTTTCGCGGGCGAGTCGAAGTATTCGCTCTACAGCCTGATCCGCCTGAATTTCGACCTCGTGACCGGCTTTTCGGTGGTGCCGCTACAGTGGCTGTCGTTCATCGGCGTGATTCTTTCTACCGGTTCGGCGGCGCTCTTCCTGCTGCTGCTGATCCGCCGCTTCATGTTCGGCGCGGAAGTCCAGGGTGTGTTCACCCTCTTCGCCATTACGTTCTTCATGCTCGGCGTGATTATCTTTGCGCTCGGGCTGCTCGGCGAATACATCGGCCGGATCTATCAGCAAGTGCGCGCGCGTCCGCGCTATCTCGTGCAGACTATCCTCGAACAGCGCGACGGCCACACGTCGGTCCACAAGCCGCGCCAGGAAGCGGTGCAGACGATCGGCGTCGTGCAGCGCGAGGAACAGGGCCGATGAAGCCGCGTGCGGTCGTCTTCGCGTATCACAACGTCGGCGTGCGCTGCCTGCAAGTGTTGCTCGCGCGCGGCGTCGATGTCGCGCTCGTCGTCACGCACGAGGACAGCCCGACCGAGAACATCTGGTTCGGCAGCGTGGCGTTGGTGGCGGCGGAACACGGCATCGACGTCATCACGCCCGCCGATCCGAAAGCGCCCGACGTCTTCGAAGCGGTGAACCGCGTCGCGCCGGACTTCATTTTCTCGTTCTATTACCGGCACATGCTGCCGGTCGACCTGCTCGCGCTGGCAAAACGCGGCGCGTACAACATGCACGGTTCGCTGTTGCCGAAGTACCGCGGACGCGTACCGACGAACTGGGCGGTGCTGCGCGGCGAAACGGAAACCGGCGCGACGCTGCACGAAATGGCCGCCAAGCCCGATGCGGGCGCCATCCTCGCGCAAACACCCGTCCCGATCCTTCCCGACGACACCGCCGCCCAAGTCTTCGACAAAACCGCCGTCGCCGCCGAGCAGACGCTCTGGCGCGTGTTGCCCGCGCTGATCGCGGGCGAAGCGCCGCATCTGCCGAACGACCTCGCCGCCGGCAGCTATTTCGGCGGGCGCAAGCCGGAAGACGGCCGTATCGACTGGACGCAGCCGGCGCAGCAGGTCTACAACCTGATCCGCGCGGTCGCGCCGCCGTATCCGGGCGCGTTCACCGATCTGAACGGCGATCGTTTCATTGTCGCGCGGGCGCGGCTTGTGCCGGAAGGCGGCTCGCAGTCGGTTCCCGCCGAGCTTCTTCGCACCGTCTCAAATTTGCCCGCGGGCCTTGCCGTGGCGGATAATGCGCTGTTCGGCGTCTGCGGCGACGGCCGCATCGTCGCGATCAGCGAACTGCGGCACGCGGCCGCGGACCCGGCTCATGTCGAACGTGTCGTCAGCCCCGCGGAATTCGCCCGAATCACTCAATCCACACGCCATTCATGAAAAAAGTCCTGATCCTGGGTGTCAACGGCTTCATCGGCCATCACCTGTCCAAGCGCATCCTCGAAACGACCGACTGGGAAGTCTTCGGGATGGACATGCAAACCGACCGCCTCGGTGACCTCGCGAATCATGAGCGGATGCACTTCTTCGAAGGCGACATCACGATCAACAAGGAGTGGGTCGAGTATCACGTGAAGAAGTGCGACGTGATCCTGCCGCTCGTCGCGATCGCCACGCCCGCGACCTACGTGAAGCAGCCGCTGCGCGTGTTCGAGCTCGACTTCGAGGCGAACCTGCCGATCGTCCGCTCGGCGGTCAAGTACGGCAAGCACCTGGTGTTTCCGTCGACCTCCGAGGTGTACGGCATGTGCACCGACGAGCAGTTCGATCCGGAAGAATCGGTGCTCTCTTACGGCCCGATCAACAAGCCGCGCTGGATCTACGCATGCTCAAAGCAGCTGATGGACCGCGTGATCTGGGGCTACGGCATGGAGGGGCTGAACTTCACCCTCTTCCGCCCATTCAACTGGATCGGCCCGGGCCTCGACTCCATCTACACGGCGAAGGAAGGCAGTTCGCGCGTGGTCACGCAGTTCCTCGGCCACATCGTGCGCGGGGAGAACATCAGCCTGGTGGACGGCGGCGCGCAAAAACGCGCGTTCACCGACATCGACGACGGCATCGGCGCGTTGATGAAGATCATCGAGAACAAGGACGGCGTTGCGACCGGCAAGATCTACAACATCGGCAATCCGAGCAACAACTTCTCGGTGCGGGAACTCGCGCACATGATGCTCAAGCTCGCGAACGAATTCCCCGAGTACGCGCCGAGCGCGAAGGACGTGCAACTCGTCGAGACCTCGTCGGGCGCTTACTACGGCGCGGGTTATCAGGACGTGCAGAACCGCGTCCCAAAAATCGACAACACGATGCAGGAACTGGGCTGGAAACCGCTCGCGACGATGGACGACGCGCTGCGCAAGATCTTCGAGGCGTATCGCGGCCATGTCGGCGATGCGCGCAAGCTGGTCGAAGGCTGAGGGTAGCGCGTGGCTCGCATCGTCCTGAAGATCGACGTCGATACACTGCGCGGCACGCGTGAAGGCGTGCCGAATCTTGCGCGCCTGCTCGACAAATTCGGCGCCCGCGCTACGTTCCTGTTCAGCCTCGGGCCGGATCACACCGGCTGGGCGCTGCGCCGCGTGTTCCGTCCCGGATTCCTGAAGAAGGTCTCACGCACGTCGGTGGTCGAGCATTACGGGGTCAAGACGCTGATGTACGGCGTGCTGCTGCCGGGACCGGACATCGGCCGCAACGCCGTCGCCGAGATGCGCGCGATCCACGAGGCCGGCTTCGAATGCGGCATCCACACGTGGGATCACGTCTACTGGCAGGACAACGTGCGCGAGCGCGACCGCGCGTGGACCGTCGCGCAGATGCAGCAGAGCCACGCGCGCTTCATCGAGATTTTCGGCGCGCCGCCCGTCACGCATGGCGCCGCTGGCTGGCAGATGAACGGCTACGCGTTCGAACAGATCGACGCGTGGGGCATGCACTACGCCTCCGACGGGCGCGGCCACACGCCATATATCCCCGTGCTCGACGGCCGCACGCTCAATCACATCCAGATGCCGACCACGCTGCCGACGCTCGACGAAGTGCTGGGTGTCAATGGCGTCGATGTAGGCAATGTCGCGGCCCATTTGCTGCGGCACACGGCGGACAACCCGCACGACCAGGTGTTCACGCTTCACGCGGAACTCGAAGGGCAGAAGCTTGCGCCCGTATTCGAGCAACTGCTTGCCGGCTGGCGCGCGCAGGGACACGGCTTCGCCACGATGGGCGACTATCATGCGGCGCTGGACCGCTCGACGCTGCCCACGTACCCTGTCACGTGGGGCGAAATTCCGGGCCGCGCGGGCGAACTGATCGTCCAGCCGGGCTGATTCAGGCCTTCGCGGTGGCACATCGGTGCCCCATCGCTCCACATTCCCACGCATCCAACGACAACAGGAGAAATGTTCGTGCCGATTGCAGTCGACCAGCCCGTCCCCGATTTCACCGCGCCTTCCACCGCCGGCGAATTCACGTTTTCCAGCCTGCGCGGCAAGAAGGTCGTCCTCTTTTTTTATCCGAAAGACAACACGCCGGGCTGCACGACCGAAAGCCTGCAATTCCGCGACCTGTACGAGCGCTTTCAGGGGGCCGGCGCCGAAGTGGTGGGCATCTCGCGCGACAGCGTGAAGTCGCACGACAACTTCAAGGCGAAGCTCGAACTGCCGTACACGCTGGTATCGGATGCCGACGAAGCGATCTGCGCCCTCTTCGATGTCATCAAAATGAAGAAGATGTATGGCAAGGAAGTGCGCGGAATCGAACGCTCGACCTTCCTCGTCGATGCCGACGGCGTCCTGCGCCGGGAGTTTCGCGGCGTTAAGGTGCCAGGCCACGTAGAAGCCATTGTGGACGCTGTACAAGCGCTTTGAGGACGGTTATATTGGTTCGCAATGAGCGCCTGTCCACCCCATTCCTCCTGCCGTAGCGCCAGTCACCACGCGCCTTTCAGCGCGGTCGGCATGGACCCGAGCTACGTGGAAAAGGCGAGTGTCAGGCGCCTTGCGAATCGATGTCGAGCCGCTGATTCCCATGTCGGGACGGCGGCTTTTTTATTTGCGTCGCGTGAAAGCCACGGAACGTGCGCGATGCGCGCGACGTCTTTGTTTCAAGCAACTTCCAAGGAGCCGATCGAAACTTAGGCGAACCGGCGTTTTCGACAACGAAGCGCGCCGCCGGGCGCAAACTGCACTACCGTTTCAGCAGGACGAAATGCAAGCAGGATGCGACAGGCGGCGCACGATATACGACCCGATTCCTTTCGAGGGAAACCATGCCTTTGCCTACCGCCCCCGCCAAGCTCGGCAACCTCCTGCCGTCTGAAGAATACAAAGCCAAAGCCCGGCCTGCGAAACAGTCGAAGAAACAGGCAGAAGACGATCAACCCGAAGCCGCCGACTACGGCGCTCCGGTAAACGCCGTCGGCAGCGCGCGGCCCGCCGCGAATGCCGCAAGCGCGCTGCACGCGGTCGCAAGCGATACGATCGCCCGCGCGAAAGGCGCGCCCGCGTCGCCTTCCACGTTGGCCGCCGAAGCCGCCGATGCGCCCGCGCCCGCCGCGCGCAGCCGTCGCTCGAAACAGACGGCGGCGCTTTTGCAGCCGGTGCCGTCGCCGGACGTGGCCGATGGCGACGCCGTCAAGCCCGTCGCCAGACAAGCCCGCGGCGAAGCACCGTCGCCCGCCGCCGCTCCCGCATCGACGGCGACGCCTGAGCGCACGCAGAACAAGCGGCGCCAGCGCGGCCAGCCGGAAGTCGAGATGCGCAAGCTTTTCGTGCTCGACACCAACGTGCTGATGCACGATCCGAGCTCGCTCTTCCGCTTCGAGGAGCACGACGTCTATCTGCCGATGATGACGCTCGAGGAACTCGACAACCACAAGAAGGGCATGTCCGAAGTCGCCCGCAACGCGCGTCAGGTGAGCCGCACGCTCGATGCGCTTGTCGCGCACGTCGGCGAGATGTCGGCGGGGCTGCCGCTCGCGTCGCAAGGCAATCGCGATGCGCTTGGCCGCCTCTACTTCCAGACGACGCTCACGCACATCGAGCCGGTCGAAGGGCTGCCCGTCGGCAAGGCGGACAACCAGATTCTCGGCGTCGTGCGCGCGTTGCAGAAGGAGCGGCAGGACCGCCAGGTCGTGCTGGTGTCGAAGGACATCAACATGCGCATCAAGGCGCATGCGCTCGGCCTGCCCGCCGAGGATTACTTCAACGACCAGGTTCTCGAAGACAAGGACCTGCTCTATTCCGGCGTGCGCGCGCTGCCCCAGGACTTCTGGACGAAGCACGCGAAGGGCATGGAAAGCTGGCAGGACACGAAGACCGGCACGACGTATTACCGCGTCACCGGGCCTCTCTGTGCGTCGATGCTGGTCAACGAGTTCGTCTATCTCGAGCCGCAGAACGGCGAGCCGTCGTTTCACGCGGTCGTGCGCGAGCTGAACGGCAAGACGGCGCTTTTGCAGACCCTGCGCGACTATGGCCATCACAAGAACAACGTGTGGGGCATTACGGCGCGCAATCGCGAGCAGAATTTCGCGCTGAATCTCCTGATGAACCCCGAAGTCGATTTCGTCACACTGCTCGGCCAGGCCGGCACCGGCAAGACGCTGATGGCGCTCGCCGCTGGCCTCGCGCAAGTGCTCGACGACAAGCGCTACAACGAGATCATCGTGACGCGCGCGACGGTTCCGGTCGGCGAGGACATCGGGTTCCTGCCGGGCACCGAGGAAGAGAAGATGCAGCCGTGGATGGGCGCATTCGACGACAACCTCGAAGTCCTCCAGAAAACCGACGACGCCGCCGGTGAATGGGGCCGTGCCGCCACGCAGGAGCTGATTCGATCGCGGCTGAAGGTAAAGAGCATGAACTTCATGCGCGGCCGGACGTTCGTCGATAAATACGTGATCATCGACGAAGCGCAGAATCTGACGCCGAAGCAGATGAAAACGCTCGTCACGCGCGCGGGTCCGGGCACGAAGATCGTGTGTCTCGGGAACATCGCGCAGATCGACACGCCCTATCTGACCGAAGGCAGTTCGGGGCTGACATACGTCGTCGATCGCTTCAAGGGTTGGACGCACAGCGGTCACGTCACGCTCGCGCGCGGCGAACGTTCGCGTCTCGCGGATTACGCGTCGGACATTCTTTAAGCTCTATTTGCGGCAATTTTTTAGCGGCCCGGCTTCGAACGCCGGGCCGTTTTTCGTTTTGGCAAGGCAACGCTTAGCACGCTTTGTTCAAGTAATACATAAGGAAAACTTGCCGCAGCCCCGTGTGGCGGGCTAGTATCGGCGGAACTGCCTTCTGCTTGCGCCCCCTGAAATGCGTCGATTCTGGTTACTGCTGGTCGTGACACTGCTGCTCGCCGCTTGCGGCAGCGCGCCGCAGAAGCTGTCGCGCAAGCCGGCCGGGAACGCATCGACCGCCAGTCGCACATTCGCGACGCCATCCGATTTCCCCAATTTCGTCGATCACAGCGTCGGGCGCGAAGAGATTTCGATCCAGGCAATGTCGCTCGTCGGCGTGCCGTATCGATGGGGCGGCAATACGCCCGACGCCGGTTTCGATTGCAGCGGGCTCGTGCGGTATGTGGTCGACCGGGCGGCTTCGGTGAATCTGCCGCGCACGACTGCTGATATGAGCAGCCGCGGTGAATCGATCGAACCTGATGAAGTCGCGCCGGGTGATCTGATTTTTTTCAATACGACGGGTCGGCCGCATTCGCACGTCGGGATATATGTGGGAAAGCTGCGGTTTGTTAATGCACCGTCGACAGGCGGCACCGTGCGGCTTGATTACCTGACGAATCCTTATTGGGCAAAGCGGTTCGATGGCATTCGGCGCGTCGCGCCTCCCAAGTCCGCGCCGACGCCGTTCGATGGACCGGTTTATGAGGCGTCGTCGGGAGCGGCGCCTTTGGCAAGCGCGAGTAGTCCCGCGCAGGTGCGTGAGCAAAGCGCCACCTCGGCGAATGCGTTCGAGCCGACTTCGGCTTCGGGCGCGGCGCAGCGGCCGTCGCGCGTGGCGGGGGCGGCAGTTCCGGCGCGAACGCCTTCGAAAGACGCTTCCGCCGCCGATCCATTCGAGCCGCCGCCGGCGCTGGCGGCAGCGCAGCGGCAGTCGCGCGACGCCGGTGCGACCGGTCCCGCACGGACGCAGCCGCAATCCGAGCCGCCGTCCTCCGCGCTCGTGGCAGCGCAAGGTCAGTCGCGGGAAGCTAGTGCAACGGCTCCGATCCGCGCTCATACGCCCGTCTCCTCAGGCACACCGGATCAATTCGAACCGCCGCCATCGTCGCTGTCGGCGGCACAACGACAATCGCGGCTCGCAGCTGACGCGTCGGCTTCGACGCGTCAACAACCGCGAGCAGCTTCCGCCGATCCATTCGAACCGCCTCCTTCCGCGCTCGCAGCCGCACAACGTCAATCGCGACAAGCCAGCGCGGCCGCTCAAACTGCGCCACTCGTCGCGCCCACCACCGCTCAAAGACAAGCCCTATCGGCTGGCACGGCCGCACCCGCACCCGACCCCATCACCGCCGCCGCCGACGCCTTCGAGCCTCCGCCGCCGACCGCCCGCCTTGCCGCGCAACAAGCCCGCGCCGCGCAACCCGCAGCAGCGCCGGAACCACCGCCGCACGTCATCCGCGCCTCCGCTCCCGCCGACGACCCCATCGCCCGCTTCGCCAATGGCAGCAACTAACCTTCGTCCTCGCGTCTCTGCTATCGTGTTCTGATTATCTCGCCTAGATAGGAGCGCAACGTCATGGACCTGGGACTCGCCGGCAAGGTCGTCCTGATAACGGGCGGCAGCAAGGGAATCGGTTTCGCGTGCGCGCGCGCGTTTGCGGCTGAAGGCGCGAAAATTGCGATCGTTTCGCGCGATCCCGCCAATCTCGCCCGCGCCCGGGAGCAGCTCGCCAACGCGGGACATCACGTGCATCTTGCGCGCGCGGACCTCCGCGAGGCGCACAGCGCAGAGGACATCGTCGAGGAAGCGACCGGCGCGCTCGGCCCCATCGACATCCTGATCAACAGCGCGGGTTCGGCCAAGCGCTACGACCCCGATACGCTCGATGCCGCCGCGTTCAAGGCCGCGATGGACGCCAAGTACTTTTCCTACATCTATCCGCAGCAGGTCGTGCTGAAGCAAATGGCCGCGCGCGCACGCGCGAATCCAGACGCACAACCGGGCGCGATCGTGAACATCATCGGCATGGGCGGGAAAATCGCGAGCGACATCCACATCGCGGGCGGCGCGGCGAACGCGGCGCTGATGCTCGCGACCGTCGGCCTCGCGCACCACTACGCGAAGCTCGGCATCCGCATCAACGCAATCAATCCGGGCGCGACGCTGACCGAACGCGTCGAGGAAGCCCTGCAACTGGAGGCGCAGAAAGACGGCGTCACGCGCGACGAGGCGCTCGCGGCGAGTCAGTCGAAGGTGCCGCTCGGGCGGTATGCGAAACCGGAGGAAATCGCCGACGTCGCGCTGTTTCTGGCGAGCCGCCGGGCGAGTTATGTATCGGGCGCGATCATCCCGATGGATGGCGTCTCCGCGCCGCTCATCTGAACGGCGCCGGTACGAGACTTACAGAAAGCGGTGGCCGAACCACCAGCCGGCGGCCGCGAGCGCGGCGGACGCCGGGATCGTCAGAATCCACGCCCACACGATGTTGCCCGCGACGCCCCAGCGCACCGCGCTGAACTTCTGCGTCGCGCCGACGCCGACGATCGCGCCCGTAATCGTGTGCGTGGTCGACACCGGAATGCCGAGGATCGACGCGAGGAACAGCGTGATCGCCCCGCCCGTCTCGGCACAAAAACCGCCGACGGGCTTGAGCTTCGTAATTTTCTGTCCCATCGTGCGGACGATCCGCCAGCCGCCGAAGAGCGTGCCGAGCCCCATCGAGAGGTAGCACCCGCCGATTACCCAGACGGGCGGCGCCTCGGCCATCGACGACACATATCCCGTGCCGATCAAAAGCATCCAGATGATGCCAATGGTTTTCTGCGCGTCGTTGCCACCGTGGCCGAGCGAATAAAGCCCCGCCGACACGAGCTGCAGGCGCCGGAACCGCCGGTCGACGCGCGATGGCGGCGTGCGGAAATACATCCACGACACGAGCAGCATGAAGAACGAGCCGAGCACGAAGCCGAGCAGCGGCGAGATGAAGATGAACGCGACGGTTTTCAGCAGGCCGTCCATGTTGAGCGATCCCCAGCCCGACTTCGCGAGCGCCGCGCCGACCAGCCCGCCGATCAGCGCGTGCGACGAACTCGACGGAATGCCGTAGTGCCAGGTGACGATATTCCAGCCGATCGCCCCGACGAGCGCGCCGAAGATCACGTAATGATCGACGATATTGGGATCGATCGTGCCCTTGCCGACCGTGGCCGCGACCTTAAGGTGAAAGATGAAATACGCGATGACGTTGAACGCGGCGGCAAATGCGACCGCTTGCTGCGGCTTGAGCACGCCCGTCGAGACCACCGTCGCGATGGAATTGGCGGCGTCGTGGAAGCCGTTCATGAAGTCGAACATGAGTGCGACGAGAACGAGCGTGGCGACGGCCCAGAGAGCGAGTTGAATCGAATGCATCGGTGGTGGTTTTTATACCCGTTTTTTTGACGCAATGGACGGCTGACCCGGCGCGGATGACGCTCGCGCGGCCGGTCGCGCCGCTTACCGGGCCTGGTTCTTCAGGCGTTTTCCAGCACGATGCCTTCGATGATGTTCGCGACGTCCTCGCACTTGTCGGTGATCGTTTCGAGCAGTTCGTAGATCGCCTTCAGCTTGATCAGCGTCTTCACGTCGTCTTCTTCGCGGAAGAGTTTCGACATCGCCGAGCGCAGCACGCGGTCCGCGTCCGATTCCAGCCGGTCGATTTCCTCGCAGATCTTCAGGATTTCGCTCGCGCGCTTCATGTCGGCAAGCAATTCCACGGCTTGCTGCACGCGAATCGACGTCGCCGTGCAGATGTGCGCGAGCTGGCTCGCCTCGGACGTCACCTGGCGCACGTCGTACAGGAAAATCGCGGTGGCGACGTCTTCCATCAGGTCGAGGATGTCGTCCATCGTCGTGATGAGCTTGTGGATCTCGTCGCGGTCGAGCGGCGTGATGAACGTCTTGTGCAGCAGGTCGATGGTTTCGTGCGTGAGCTTGTCCGCGCGCTTTTCGTTGGTCTGGACGTTCTGCTTGTGGATCTCGGCGTCGTCGAGGTTGTCGATCAGCAGTTCGAGCTCGCGGCTCGCATCCACGATGCACTTCGCGTGCGCGTTGAAAATTTCGAAGAATTTGCCCTCAGTGGGCATGAATCGACCGAACATGAAAATCCCGATAGATGGTCAAATGTGTGTGACATCAAACCGACACATTGTACCTTCGCGAGACAGCCGGCGCACCCGCGCCGGTTCACGCATTGTTATTGCAGGATGACCGCACGATGGCGGCCGATTGACGCACGGTGACGCACGGACTCACTCGCCGTAGAAATTCTGGGCGCCGGCGAAGTTGTCGAACTTCGTGTATTGACCGTGGAAAGTGAGCCGAACCGGCCCGATCGGACCATTCCGCTGCTTGCCGATGATGATTTCCGCCGTGCCCTTGTCGGGGCTGTCGGGGTTATAGACTTCGTCGCGGTAGATGAAAAGGATGACGTCTGCGTCCTGCTCGATGGCGCCGGATTCGCGCAGGTCGGACATGATCGGACGCTTGTTCGGACGCTGCTCCAGGCCGCGATTCAACTGTGAGAGCGCGATCACGGGAACGTCGAGTTCCTTCGCGAGGCTCTTGAGCGAGCGTGAGATCTCCGAGATTTCGGTGGCGCGGTTTTCGCCGCTATTGCCCGAGCCCGACATCAGCTGCAAATAGTCGACGATGATGAGGCCGAGCTTGCCGCACTGCCGCGCAAGACGGCGCGAGCGCGAGCGCAATTCCATCGGATTCAGGCCGCCGGTTTCGTCAATGAAAAGCTGCGCTTCGCTCATTTTCTGCACCGCGTGGGTGAGCTTCGGCCAGTCTTCGTCGGTGAGGCGGCCGGTTCGCATGCGATGCTGGTCGAGCCGTCCGACCGAGCCGAGCATACGCATCGTCAATTGCGTACCCGGCATTTCCATCGAGAACACGGCGACCGGCAGGCCGTATTCGACCGCTACGTACTCGCCGATGTTCATCGAGAACGCGGTTTTACCCATCGACGGCCGCCCCGCCACGATGATCAACTCGCCGCCGTGCATGCCGGAAGTCATCCGGTCGAGGTCGACAAAACCCGTCGGTGTGCCGGTGACGTCGCTCGGATTCGCTGTGTGATAAAGCGTGTCGATACGCTCGACGACCTGCGTCAGCAGCGGCCCGATTTCGAGAAAGCCCTGCGTGCCGCGCGCGCCGTCTTCGGCGATCGAGAACACCTTCGCCTCGGCTTCGTCAAGCAACTGGCGCACTTCCTTGCCTTGCGGATTGAAGGCGTCGGCGGAGATTTCGTCGGCCACCGACACGAGCCGCCGCAGCACCGCGCGATCGCGCACGATTTCCGCATAGCGACGGATGTTCGCGGCGCTCGGCGTGTTCTGCGCGAGCGCGTTCAGGTACGCGAGGCCGCCGACTTCGTCGGCCTTGCCCGCGGTGCTCAGCGCTTCGTGAACGGTAATGACGTCGGCGGGACGCGTGCCCGCGATCAGCTTGCCGATATGTTCATAAATGATCCGATGGTCGTAGCGATAAAAGTCGCTGTGCGACATGACATCGGCGATGCGGTCCCACGCGGCGTTGTCCAGCAGCAGGCCGCCGATGACGGACTGTTCGGCTTCGATCGAATGCGGTGGGACCTTCAGCGCATCGAGTTGCGGATCTTTCGACGGAGCGTTCATGGGGTGGAATTATCGATGAAATGACCGGCCGCGGCCAACAAAAAAGGCAGGAACCGCGCGCGGTTCCTGCCCTTCTTTTACTACATCAAGCGTCGAGCGTTACAGATGAACGCTCGCGGACTCAAGCGTGTTCGCCGAGCACCGACACGGTGACGTCAACCACGACGTCCGTGTGCAGCGCGACTTGAATCGCATGGTCGCCGACCAGCTTCAGCGGGCCTTCCGGCAGGCGCACTTGCGCCTTTTCCACTTCGGCCAGGCCTTGCTTCTTCAGCGCGTCAGCGATGTCCGCGTTCGTCACCGAACCGAACAGACGGCCGTCGACGCCGGCCTTTTGCGAGATCTGAACGGTTGCGCCGTTCAGCTTTTCGCCTGCAGCCGTCGCGGCTGCCAGCTTTTCAGAGGCGACCTTTTCGAGATCGGCGCGACGCACTTCGAATTCGGCGATGGCGTCTTTCGTTGCGCGGCGGGCTTTCTTGCCGGGGATCAGGAAGTTACGTGCGTAGCCGTCCTTGACCTTCACGATGTCGCCCAGGTTGCCCAGGTTGACGACTTTTTCCAAAAGAATGATTTGCATTTGGCTGTTCCTTATTGCGTCGTCTGATTAGGCCTTGTGCAGGTCGGTGTACGGCAAGAGCGCGAGAAAACGCGCGCGCTTGATTGCCGTGTCGAGCTGACGTTGATAGTGAGCCTTCGTACCCGTCAGACGAGCCGGCGTGATCTTGCCGTTTTCGCCGATGAAGTCCTTCAGCGTTTCCGTGTCCTTGTAGTCGATGTACTCGACATTCGCGGCCGTGAAACGGCAGAACTTCTTGCGCTTGAAGAGCGGGTTTTGTTGCTGACGACGCTTGTCGAATTTCTTACCAGTCGGGCGGGGCATGTTCAGTCCTTTCCAATATCCTGCAATTCTGTGATGTGAAACACCAGGGTTCGTGCATTGCGGCTCTTTTTCGCCAGAAAGCCGGTGAAACGTGTTTCCACGCCCATCTGACAGCTTTCCAGTCTGCCGCTCGCCTCACCGGCCGCTACCGCCGGCATGGTCAGTTCGACTTGCCGGGCGATGCCGGCTTCGACGACTTCCGCGCGGTGGTGCAACGTGCAGCTTGCGATCGGGACGCCGGCGGGGGTGTACCGCACCGGTTCGCGTTCCACGACGCTTGCTGTCAGTTGCAGCCGGTTCACTTGATTCCTGGTGGCTGACGAATCAAATCGCCTTAAGCCTGCGCTTCGGTCGGCTGGGAGGCCGCCTTCTTGGCTTCTTCGCGCTGCACTTCCTTCATCATCGGCGACGGGCCGGTTTCGGCCTTCTTCAGCTTGACGATCAGGTGGCGCAGAACTGCGTCGTTGAACTTGAACGCATGTTCGAGTTCTTCAAGCGTTTCCTGATTGCACTCGATGTTCATGCAGACGTAGTGAGCCTTCGCGAGTTTCTCGATCATGTAGGCCAGCTGACGACGGCCCCAGTCTTCGATACGGTGGATCTGGCCGCCGTGCGTGGTGATCGTGCCCTTGTAACGCTCGATCATCGCGGGCACTTGCTCGCTCTGATCGGGATGCACGATAAATACGATTTCGTAATGACGCATATTCACTCCTTGTGCTGACTTGTGGATTAAAGCCACCCGGGCGTCGGACCGGTGCGGCAAGTGAGAAGCCCAAGATTGTAACTGCCGGCACCCGTCCGCGCAAGCTCGAACAGCATTTCTCGAATGACTTCCGCTGTCTTTTCAATGATTTAGCGTTTGCCGGCCGCGGCGGCCCCCGAAATCAGGGCGCCCGGCTCCAGTAATCCGGCTGCGTGTAAATTTCCTTAAGATAATCAATGAAGTAGCGCACTCTCGCCGGCACGTAGCGCTGCTGCGGATACACGGCGAGGATGTCGTAGTCCGGAAGCGCGTATTCGTCGAGGACGGTTTCCAGTTCTCCCGCCGCCAGTTGACGCTGGATTTCCCACGTCGAACGCCAGCCGAGCCCGAGCCCTTCCGACATCCATCGGTGCAGCAGCTCGCCGTCGTTGCAATCGAGGTTGCCGGACACGCGCACGGTCGCCAGCTTGCCGTTGCGCCGGAAATACCAGCCGCGATTCTGTCCACCCTGCAAATTGAACGCGAGGCAGTTGTGCGCCGGCAGGTCGTCGAGTGATCTGGGCTTGCCGTGCTTCCGGAAATATTCGGGCGTGCCGCACACCACGCGCCGGTTGTTCGCCAGCTTCACCGCAACGAAGTTCGGATCGACCGCTCCGCCGATCCGGATCGACAGGTCATAGCCCTCGCGCACCAGATCCACGACGCGGTCCGTCAGGTTGAACGACATCTGCAATTCCGGCTTGTCAGCGATGAACGGCGGCGCGTGCGGCGCGACGTGCATCCGTCCGAACGCCGCCGGCGCCGATACGATCAAGTGCCCGTTCACTGCCCGGCGTCCCGCTGCGAGCTCGTTTTCCGCCTGATCCCATTCGGTCAGCAAATGTCGGCATCGGTCGAGAAAGGCCGCGCCGTCTTCGCTGACGACGAGCCGCCGCGTCGATCGGTACATCAGTTTCACGCCGAGGCGCTTTTCCAGCGCGTCGATGCGCCGCCCGAGAATCACCGGCGACACGCCCTCCTCCAGCGCCGCCGCCGCGAGGCTGCCCGCCTCCGCGACGCGCACAAACGTTTCTATCTGCTTGAAGCGATCCATTTGGCGTCTCCTTGTCGCGCTCTGATCGGCTCTATCGCGCGATTCAATACTTTTTGTTAGTAAAAAAACGACCTGAGCTGATCTTATCAAGACTTTGGTGTGCGCTTAAAGTCCATCTCAACCCTGCTTTCATGCAGTCAGAAACAATCGGATGAGATAAAGGAAGGAGACACTCGTGGCCAAGATGAGAGCAGTCGACGCAGCCGTCCTCGTGCTGGAAAAAGAAGGCATCGACACCGCGTTCGGTGTGCCGGGCGCCGCGATCAACCCCTTCTACTCGGCGTTGCGCAAGGCCGGCAGCATCAGCCATGTGCTGGCACGGCACGTCGAAGGCGCGTCGCACATGGCCGAAGGCTATACGCGTGCAGCCCCTGGCAACATCGGCGTGTGCATCGGCACGTCGGGCCCGGCGGGCACCGACATGATCACGGGCCTTTACTCGGCCCAGGCCGATTCGATCCCGATCCTCGCGATCACCGGCCAGGCGCCCCGCGCGCGTCTCTACAAGGAAGACTTCCAGGCCGTCGATATCGAGTCGATCGCGAAGCCCGTCACCAAGTGGGCCGTGACCGTGCGCGAGCCGGCGCTCGTGCCGCGCGTGTTCCAGCAGGCGTTCCACCTGATGCGCTCGGGCCGTCCGGGTCCGGTGCTGGTCGACTTGCCGATCGACGTGCAGATGGCCGAGATCGAATTCGACATCGACACCTATGAACCGCTGCCGATCTACAAGCCGAAAGCAACGCGTGCGCAAGTCGAAAAAGCATTGACGATGTTGAACGACGCGGACAAGCCGCTGATCGTTTCGGGCGGCGGCGTGCTGAACGCGGTGGCCGAGGACCTCCTCGTGGAATTCGCGGAAACGCTCGGCGTGCCCGTGATCCCGACCCTGATGTCGTGGGGCGCGATCCCCGACGACCATCCGCTGATGGCCGGCATGTGCGGCTTGCAGACCTCGCACCGCTACGGCAATGCGACGATGCTCGCCTCCGACTTCGTGCTCGGCATCGGCAACCGCTGGGCGAACCGTCACACGGGCAGCGTCGAGGTGTACACGAAGGGCCGCAAGTTCGTGCACGTCGATATCGAACCGACGCAGATCGGCCGCGTGTTCGGCCCGGATCTCGGCATCGTGTCGGATGCGAAGTTCGCGCTCGAAGTGTTCGTCGAAGTGGCGAAGGAATGGAAGGCGGCGGGCAAGCTGAAGGACCGCAGCGCATGGGTGCGCGACTGCCAGGAACGCAAGAGCACGATGCTGCGCAAGACGCACTTCGAGAACGTGCCGATGAAGCCGCAGCGCGTCTATGAAGAGATGAATCAGGCGTTCGGCCGCGACACGTGCTTCGTCACGACGATCGGTCTCTCGCAGATCGCCGGCGCCCAGTTCCTGCACGTGTTCAAGGCGCGCAACTGGATCAACTGCGGCCAGGCCGGCCCGCTCGGCTGGACGATTCCGGCAGCGCTCGGCGTGCGTGCGGCTGATCCGCAGCGTCCGATCGTCGCGCTCTCCGGCGACTACGACTTCCAGTTCATGATCGAAGAACTGGCCGTGGGCGCGCAGTTCAAGCTGCCGTACATCCACGTCGTGGTGAACAACTCGTACCTCGGGCTGATCCGTCAGGCGCAGCGCGGCTTCGAGATGGACTACTGCGTGCAGCTCGCGTTCGACAACATCAACGCACCTGAACTCGACGGCTATGGCGTCGATCACGTTGCGGTCGCCGAAGGCCTCGGCTGCAAGGCGATCCGCGTGTTCAAGCCCGAGGACATCGCTCCGGCGCTCAAGCAGGCTCATGCGCTGATGAACGAGCATCAGGTGCCGGTTGTCGTCGAGATGATTCTCGAGCGTGTGACGAACATCTCGATGGGCACCGAGATCGACGCGATCAACGAGTTCGAAGAGCTCGCTGAAAAGAAGGAAGACGCGCCGACCGCGATCACGCCGCTCGACTGAAGACTGAAGCTGAATATCCACTGACCGACCATCAGGAAGAAAAATGCCGAAATTTGCTGCGAACCTGACCATGCTCTTCAACGAAGTCCCGTTCCTCGACCGCTTCGCGGCGGCGGCGGACGCGGGATTCGAAGCGGTCGAGTTCCTGTTCCCGTATCCGTACTCGATCAGCGACCTGCAAAGCCGTCTCGCCGACAACAACCTGAAGCTCGTGCTGCACAACTTGCCCGCGGGCAATTGGGAAGCCGGCGAACGCGGTATCGCGTGCCTGCCGGATCGCGTGGGCGAGTTTCGCGAAGGCGTCGGCCGCGCGATCGAGTACGCGAAGGCGCTGAAGGTGCCGCAACTGAACTGCCTGGTCGGCATTCCGACGGCCGGCGTGAGCGTCCAGCAGGCGCGCGCGACGATCATCGAAAACCTCGGTTTCGCCGCGGCCGCGTTGAAGAAGGAAGGCATCAAGTTACTGGTCGAGCCGTGCAATTCGTACGACATTCCCGGCTTCGCGCTGAACCGCTCGACCGAGGGGCTCGACGTGATCCGCGCGGTGGGCTCAGACAATCTGTTCCTGCAGTACGACATCTATCACATGCAGCGCATGGAAGGCGAACTGGCCGCGACGATCAAGAAGAACCTGCCGTCGATCGCGCACGTCCAGCTCGCCGACAACCCCGGCCGTAACGAACCGGGCACGGGAGAGATCAACTACGCGTATCTGTTCGCCCTGCTCGATTCGATCGGCTACGAAGGGTGGATCGGCTGCGAGTACAAGCCGCGTGCAACTACGGTCGAAGGGTTGGGTTGGCTTCAGGAAATCGCGGGACAGAACGCGCGCGCTGCGGCTTAAAGCTTCACAACTAATTTGCATGGAACCGGAGTGAGCATCGCTCTGGTCCACAAAGGAGACTCACGCATATGGCAACAATCGGATTCATCGGACTCGGCATCATGGGCGCGCACATGGCGCGCAACCTCCTGAAGGGCGGGCACAAGCTGGTCGTGAACGGCAAGTTCCCGGTGCCGGACGACATCCGCTCGCAAACGAGCGTCGTGCCCGATTCCACCGCCGTCGCGCTGACAAGCGACATCGTTATCACGATGGTGCCGGATACGCCCGACGTCGCGAACGTCCTCTTCGCCGATGACGGCGTCGCAAAGGGGCTGACGAAGGGCAAGCTCGTGATCGACATGAGCTCCATCTCCCCGCTCGACACGCAGGAATTCGCGAAGAAGATCAACGCACTCGGTTGTGATTACCTTGACGCACCGGTCTCGGGCGGCGAAGTGGGCGCACGCGAAGCGACGCTCACGATCATGGTCGGCGGCCCGGAGCGTTCGTTCGATATCGCGAAGCCGCTGTTCGATCTGATGGGCAAGAACATTTCCCTCATCGGCGATAACGGCGCGGGCCAGACGTGCAAGGTCGCGAACCAGATCATCGTCGCGCTGAACATCGAAGCGGTTGCCGAAGCGCTGCTTTTCGCATCGCGTTCGGGCGCCGATCCGGAGCGCGTGCGCAAAGCGCTGATGGGCGGTTTCGCCTCGTCGCGGATTCTGGAAGTGCACGGCGAGCGCATGACGAAGCGCACGTTCAACCCGGGCTTCCGGATCGAACTGCACCAGAAGGACCTGAATCTCGCCCTCGATGGTGCACGCAAGATGGGTCTAGCCCTGCCGCACACCGCGAGCGCGCAGCAACTCTTTAGCGTGTGCGTCGCGAACGGCGGCAAGGCATGGGACCACTCGGGCCTCGTGCGCGCGCTCGAAATCATGTCGAACTTCAAGGTTGCCGAAGAGCCGGTGGAAGCGGCGAAGGCGGCCTAACCGTGGGGCGTCCCGCGTATGGGCACGCGGGACAACTGCCGCTCTGGGCTGAGGGCGGCAAGTGGGGTCCGAGAGCGGCACCCGGCGGCGCCGGGGAAGCCTTGGTCGGTCAGACGGTTTTCGTCGGGTGTCCGCGTCGGATTTAATCGAATTCAGTGAAAGGGTTGGCTCGATCGTTGCGTTCGATGTGCATGTCACAGGCATGTCATCGATCGTCGCGGTCGCGCCAGCCCTTTTTCTTCTTCTTTCATTGTTACAACTCCTGCTAACGATTCTCAGAACTATCTGGTGGACCGCGCGACTAATTTGCCTAGACTGCGCGAGCGGTTCAACCGCGGTTCGTTTCGATACTGTCGTTACTTAAGGAGCTTAAACAATGGGTATTCTCAGTTTTATCAAGGACGCAGGCGAGAAGCTGTTCGGAGCGGTATCGGCCCCTGCCCAGGCTCAGGCGGCGCCCGCGCCCGTCGATGTCGCGGCACTCAACAGAAAGGCAGGCGATGCCATCGCCACGTATATCCGCTCGCAGGGCCTGGACGCGGACAATCTCGCGGTCGCGTATGACGGCGCTTCGCATACCGTGACGGTGTCGGGCCAGGCGGCCGATCAGGCGACGAAGGAGAAGATCCTCGTCGCGGCGGGCAACGTGCAGCACGTCGACAAGGTGAACGACCAGTTGAGCGTGTCGAATCCGGCGCCGGAATCGCAGTTTCATACGGTCGTGTCGGGCGACAATCTGTGGAAGATCGCCGAGAAGTACTACGGCAACGGCGCGAAGAACGACCTCATCTTCGAGGCGAACAAGCCGATGCTCAAGAGCCCGGACAAGATCTATCCGGGACAAGTGTTGCGCATTCCGGCTGCTGCCTGAACTTCCTGCTACGACCAATGAAAAACGCGAACTTCGGTTCGCGTTTTTTATTTCAGTAGGTATCGAACGTCTGCTGGATTGCTGCGGGATTCGTTATGTTGGCGGCGAGCGCCAGCATCAGCAGCACGCGCGCCTTGTACGGGTTCAGCGTGCCGGCGCTGACCGAGCCGAGCGCATCGTCCGATGCCGCGCCGTTGCGCATCACGTGGCCCGAACCGACGCGCGATGAGCGCACGACCGCTACGCCCTGTTTCCTCGCATCGGCAAGGGCTTGCTGAAGCGTCGCGTGGACGGAGCCGTTGCCCGTGCCCGCGATCACGATGCCTTTCACGCCAGCAGCGACGAACGCATCGATCGCAGCACGCGATGCACCCGCGTAGCTAGTGACGATTTCGACCGCAGGCAGTGCGCCTTGCGCATCGAACGGGGTTCGCGTCGTGTGGGGACGCACGGCCGCGCGCTGGAATTCGACGCGGCCATCCTGCACCCAGCCGAGTGCGCCCACTTCGGGCGAACGGAAAGCATCGACGGCGTAGGTACTGGTTTTGGTGACGTCACGCGCGCTGTGGATCTGGTTGTTGAACGCGACCAGTACGCCCTGCTTCCATGCGCTTTTTTGCGCCGCAACGGTCACTGCGTTCAGGAGATTCAACGGGCCGTCGGCGGAGAGTGCGGTCGATGGGCGCATCGCTGCTGTCAGCACGACGGGCTTGTCGCTTTTCACCGTGAGGTGCAGCAGATAGGCGGTTTCTTCGAGTGTATCGGTGCCGTGCGTGACGACGATGCCGTCGACATCGTCCTGCGCGAGCAGCGCGTTGATGCGCTGGCTCAGCGCGATCCAGAGCGCGATGCTCATGTCCTTGCTGTCGATGCTCGCTATCTGCTCGGCGTGGATCTGCGCCACTTGCGATAGCGCCGGGACGGCTTCGAGCAACTTGTCGACACCGACAACGCCAGCCTTGTAGCCAGCGGTCCTGGATGCATCGCCGGCCTGACCTGCGATGGTTCCGCCCGTCGCCAGGACGGCGATTCGCGGGTTTGAGGTTTTGATGGGTTCCATCCACGCAATTGTACGTTGGCGCTTGGGGTTCCACCGTGTCCCAGCGCCACCGACAAACCCTAAGCGGCTTCCCTCAACTGACTGGCGATCTCCGCCTCATCGAGTTGCGGCGCAAACATTTCGATCAACCGATACGCATATGCCCGCAGGAACGCCCCTTTCCGAAGGCCAACGCGAGTCGTATTTGCCTCGAACAGATGCTGCGTATCGAGCGCCACGAGCTCCGTATCGCGCTTGGCGTCATACGCCATCGCCGCGACGATGCCGATCCCCATCCCAAGCTCGACATACGTCTTTATCACATCGGCGTCGATGGCTGTCAGCACGACATCGGGCAGCGCGCCGACCTTCGCAAACGCCTGATCCACATGCGACCGTCCGGTGAAGTCATTGTCATACGTGACGATCGGATACTCGGCAACCTCTTCGAGCGTGATGTTCTCGTGCCCGACCAGCGGATGATCCTTGGGCACGACGACCACGTGATGCCACGAATAGCACGGGAACGTGACGATATCCGGATACCGGTCGAGCGCTTCTGTCGAGATGCCGATATCGGCCTCGCCATTGATGATCATCTGCGCGATCTGCTGCGGGCTGCCCTGCCGCAACGCAAGGTGCACCTTCGGAAACACTTCCGTGAACTGCCGGATCACCTTCGGCAGCGCGTAACGCGCCTGCGTGTGCGTCGTCGCGACGACGAGATGCCCGTTGTCCTGATCCGCGAACTGACGCGCAACCCGCCGCAAATTTTCCGCATCCAGCAGCATCCGCTCGATCAACTGATGCACTTCCTTGCCTGGCTCGGTGAGCCCGGTCAGCCGCTTGCCGCGCCGGATGAAGATATCGACGCCGAGTTCGTCCTCGAGATCCTTGATCTGCTTCGACACGCCCGACTGCGACGTGTAAAGCACATTGGCGACCTCGGTCAGGTTCATGTTCTGACGCACGGCCTCGCGCACGAAACGCAGTTGCTGGAAGTTCATGTGAGCCTCTCTTCTATTGATGTCATTGCGCGGGGAACACGCGCAGCACGCGTGGAACGGCGGTCACCCCGTCACCGATATTCAGGTTCAGTTCGCGCCACGTCTCGCGATCGAGTTCGGCTTCGAGCACGTTGCCCTCGCTGCCTTCCAGCTCGATGCGCACCGAGCCGCCCAGCGTCACGACGCGCCTGACATCGACGACGATGCCATCGCGATGACCCGACTCCGTCGGATAAAGCGTGAGGTCGTGCGGCCGCACGTACGCGAGCGCGGGGCCGGCGAAGTTCGCATCGGCGGCGATCGGCTTGGCCGCGCCTTGCGCCACGAAACCGTTCGCATCGACACTGCCCTTCAGTCGGTTCGCCGCGCCGAGGAACTCATAGACGAATGAAGTCTGCGGATGATCGTAGACGTCCTGCGGGCTGCCGACCTGCTCCACATGCCCGCGATTCAACACGACGATCCGGTCCGCCACTTCGAGCGCTTCTTCCTGGTCGTGCGTAACGAAGATCGTCGAGATGTGTAGCTCGTCGTGCAGGCGCCGCAGCCAACTGCGCAATTCCTTGCGGACCTTTGCATCGAGCGCGCCGAACGGCTCGTCGAGCAGCAGCACCTTCGGTTCGACCGCCAGCGCGCGAGCAAGCGCGATCCGTTGCCGTTGTCCGCCCGAAAGCTCCGACGGAAAGCGCTGTGCGAGCCAGTCGAGTTGCACGAGCTTGAGCAGTTCATGCACCTTCTCGCGAATCACGGCCTCCGAAGGCCGCTCGCGGCGCGGCTTCACGCGCAAACCGAACGCGACGTTCTCGAACACCGTCATGTGGCGAAAGAGCGCGTAATGCTGGAACACGAATCCCACTTGACGCTCACGCGCGCCGACTTCGGCAACGTCCTCGCCGTGCAGCACGACCTGTCCCGCATCGGCGTATTCGAGGCCCGCGATCACGCGCAGGAGCGTGGTCTTGCCGCAGCCCGACGGCCCGAGCAGCGCGACGAGTTCGCCCGCCGGAAAATCGAGCGTGACGTTGTCGAGCGCGGCGAAATCGCCGAAGCGTTTTTGCAGATTGCGAACGATGATGCTCATGATGTTCCCGCCTTCAGTTCTGGATGGACGTGACAGGCGCCTCGTACGGCAATGCCTGTGCTTCCTTGATCGATTGCGACATGCGGCGCTCCGCGATGAGCTTGAGCCCGAGCGTGACGAGCGCCAGCAGCGCGAGCAGCGACGCCACCGCGAACGCGGCCGAGAAGTTGTACTCGTTGTAGAGAATCTCGACGTGCAGCGGCATGGTGTCGGTTTGTCCGCGGATGTGGCCCGAGACCACCGATACCGCGCCGAACTCACCCATCGCCCGCGCGTTACACAGAATCACGCCGTAGAGCAGGCCCCACTTCACGTTCGGCAGCGTCACGCGGCGGAAGATCTGCCAGCCCGATGCGCCGAGCACGTGCGCGGCCTCTTCCTCGTCGTTGCCTTGTGCCTGCATCAGCGGGATCAGCTCGCGCGCGACGAACGGGAACGTCACGAAGATCGTCGCGAGGACGATACCCGGTACGGCGAAGATGATCTGCACGTCGTGCGAGATCAGCCACGGGCCGAACCAGCCCTGCGCGCCGAACATCAGCACGTAGATCAGGCCGGAGATCACCGGCGAGACGGAGAACGGCAGGTCGATGAGCGTGGTGAGCAGCGCCTTGCCCTTGAACTCGAACTTCGCGATCGCCCACGACGCCGCGAGCCCGAACACCACGTTAAGCGGCACGGCGATCGCGGCCGTGAGCAGCGTGAGCTTGATCGCGGACCACGCATCCGGGTCCTTCAGCGAATCGAAATAGTAGTCGATGCCCTTGGCGAACGCCTGTACGAACACGGCGGCGAGCGGCACGACCAGGAACAGCGCGAGGAACACGAGCGAAATCGTGATCAGCACGTAGCGCACGGCGCGCGACTCGGTGACGGGATCGAGCTTGTGCTCCGCGAGGCGCGCGGACGCATCGATCGAAACGGCTTTCGGACTCGGCGTGCTCATGCGCGACCCCCTTCGATGTGCAGCGATCCCACGACCGCCGGCACCGCGCCCGTCTTGCTCGTGCGGCGCTGCAGGAACCACTGGAGCGTGTTGATGAGGAGCAGCATCAGGAACGACACGCACAGCATCACGACCGCGATCGCAGTGGCGCCCGCGTAGTCGTACTGTTCGAGCTTCGTGATGATGAGGAGCGACGTGATTTCCGACTTCATCGGCACGTTGCCCGCGATGAAGATCACCGAGCCGTATTCGCCGAGCGCTCGCGCGAACGCGAGCGCGAAGCCCGTCAGCAGCGCGGGAAAGAGCGACGGCAGCACGACGCGCCGGAACGTGAGCCAGCGCGTCGCACCGAGGCACGCGGCGGCCTCTTCCTGCTCGCGCTCGAAGTCTTCGAGCACCGGCTGCACGGTCCGCACGACGAACGGCAAGCCGATGAACGTCAGCGCGACGAGTACGCCGAGTGGCGTAAATGCCACCTTGATGCCGAGCGGCGCGAGAAACTGCCCGATCCAGCCGTTCTCGGCATAGACAGCGGCGAGCGAAATGCCCGCGACGGACGTCGGCAGCGCGAACGGCAGGTCGACGATGGCGTCGACTACGCGCTTGAACGGGAACGTGTAGCGCACGAGCACCCACGCGAGCAGGAAGCCGAACACGGCGTTGATCAGCGCGCCGCCGAGCGCTGCGGTGAACGTCAGCCGGTAGGAAGCCAGCACGCGCGGCGAGGTGACTGCGCGCACGAACTGCGCCCAGTCGAGCGTGGCCGTCTTCGCGAAGGTGGCCGCGAGCGGAATCAGCACCACGAGGCTCAGATAAGCCACCGTGATGCCGAGGGTCAGCCCGAAGCCCGGCAGCGCGCTCGGCTTGCGGAAAGTGAAAGTCGTCATCCTTGATTCGTCCTGTTCCGGCGCGCCTGGGTCCTGGCGCAAATCACTGCTTGTCCATAGGCGGTCGTCAATTGCGCCGCTTCATGTGCTTGAAGGGGCATCGCTCTCGCGATGCCCCTTGTCATGCGCTACCTGCCTTACTGCGGCTGATAGATCGAATCGAAGACGCCGCCGTCGGCGAAATGCGTCTTTTGCGCCTTGGTCCAGCCGCCGAACGTATCGTCGATCGTGTAGAGCTTCAGCTTCGGAAACTGCTTCGTCAGCTCGGCCGGGACCTTCGTCGAACGCGGACGATAGAAGTTGCGCGCCGCGATCTCCTGCCCTTCTTCGCTATACAAGTACTTCAGGTACGCATCGGCGAGCTTGCGCGTGCCATGACGATCCGCAACCTTGTCGACGACCGATACCGGCGGCTCGGCCAGAATGCTCACCGACGGCACCACGATCTCGAACTTGTCCGTACCGAACTCCTTCACCGACAGGAACGCCTCGTTTTCCCAGGCGATCAGCACGTCGCCCTGGCCGCGCTGCACGAAACTCGTCGTCGCGCCGCGCGCGCCGGAGTCGAGCACGCCTGCGTTCTTGTAGAGCTTCGTCACGAAATCCTTCGCGGTCTGCTCGTTGCCGCCGGGCCGATGCTGCGCGTAGGCCCACGCCGCGAGATAGTTCCAGCGCGCGCCGCCCGAGGTCTTCGGATTCGGCGTCACGATCGAAACGCCCGGCTTCGTCAGATCCGGCCAGTCCTTGATCTGCTTTGGATTGCCCTTTCGCACGAGGAACACGATCGTCGACGTGTACGGCGATGCGTTGTCCGGCAAACGCTTCTGCCAGCTCTGGTCGACAAGGCCCTTCGCGGCGAGCGCATCGATGTCGTAGGCGAGCGCGAGAGTCACGACATCGGCCTGCAATCCGTCAAGCACCGCGCGCGCCTGCCCGCCCGAGCCGCCATGCGACTGCTTGAACGTCACCGATTCGCCCGTGTCAGCCTTCCACTTTTTGGCGAAAGCCTGGTTGAAGTCCTGATACAGCTCGCGGGTCGGATCGTAGGAGACGTTGAGGAACGCGGTTTCCGCGTGCGCCGCCTGAACCGCGCCCAAACCCGCGACCGCACCCAGCAAGAGTGCCGCAAACAGCCCGCGCGTGCGCGCGCGTAATCCCGATTTCCGACTATCCATTCCCCGCACTCCCTTTTATTGAGTTGACGATCGCAGTCTATCGACCCCGTCTCATTATTAAAAATAATCGTTCTTCATTTTTTTAGATGCAAAAGTGCTAACGGCCGTCCGGCGCGGCGTTGCGGCATCGAAAGCGGCGTGATCGCGTTTGAAATGGCCTCCCGGGCGGCGTACTTAAAGTAAAGCTTGAAAAGCTGGGAATACTGTATAAAAATACAGTCACCTGTCCATCCATACAGTGCACCAGAGGCCCGAGCCAGTGAACAAGATGAGCAAACTAACCGCACGGCAGCAGCAGGTGTTCGAACTGATCCAGCGGGCGATCGACCGCACGGGGTTCCCGCCCACGCGCGCCGAGATCGCCGCAGAGCTCGGTTTTTCATCGGCAAATTCCGCCGAGGAGCATTTGCGCGCGCTGGCCCGCAAGGGCGTGATCGAACTGGCGGCGGGCGCTTCGCGCGGCATCCGGCTGCTCGGGACTGACCGTGGGGACCGTGGTGAAGACGGGCCGCATCAATTGACGCTGCCGCACGCGAGCATCATGCAGTTGTCGCTGCCGCTCGTCGGGCGCGTGGCGGCGGGTAGCCCGATCCTCGCGCAGGAACACATCGCGCAGACCTATTCGTTCGATCCGGCGCTCTTTTCGAGCCGGCCGGACTATCTCCTGAAAGTGCGCGGCCTGTCGATGCGCGACGCCGGTATCTTCGACGGCGACCTGCTCGCCGTACAGAAGAAGAGCGAGGCGAAGGACGGTCAGATCGTCGTCGCGCGTCTGGGGGACGACGTCACCGTCAAGCGCTGGAAGCGCCGGAAGGACGGCGTCGAGCTGATTGCGGAGAACCCGGATTACGAAAACATCTTCGTGAAATCCGGCAGCGCGGAGTTCGCGCTCGAAGGCATCGCGGTCGGGCTGATTCGCTCGGGCGAGTTCTGACTTTCGAGCCGTTGGCATTAAGCATGTAGTGCCCATTGGGCATCTGCTTAGGTCACTCTTCCATCCATCAATGTCTGACGGCTGCCGACGCCTCGGCAAGCCGCGGTGCGTCCTGTCGCCTGGAGAAACATCATGGAACGTTTTGCCCGTTTGCTGCCTTTTCGCCAGTTCGGCCGTCTGCGGTATCTGCGCTCGCTGATTTCCTGCAAGGCGCCGGAGCCCGACACGGCGCCTGGACTATTCGACGAGATGCCCGCGCTGCCCTCGAGCCAGCCTGCGTTCGCGCGGGTGTCACTCAATGCGTCGGTGCATCCGGATGCCCAGCGCCGCGCGCCGGTGCGCGTGTATCGCGGGCAGTCACGCGTGATCATGGTCGGCAATATCGACGAAGTCTCGCGCATGATCGACCGGTGTATCGATGAAGAGCGCGCGGGGATCGCGGGCGGGCTTTTTGCGTGAGTTTTCGCGGGTTGTGCGGGTTATCGGGATAAATCTCGCGTTCGTGCGGTCCATTAACTGACTCCACGAAACGCCAAGGTATTTCATCGAATGACTCGCACCACCAGATCGGTCTTTGTCGCGCTCGTCGTGATCGTAGTCGTCGCGGCGCTCGGGTTCGTGTACGCATCGCCGTATATCGCGCTCGATCGCGTCAAACGCGCCGCCGACGCCCGCGACGCGCAGACCGTCAACGAATACGTCGATTTCCCCGCGCTGCGCGACAGTCTGAAGCAACAGGTGACGGAACTGCTGACGCGCCGTATCGATATTCAGAAGAGCGGCAATCCGCTTGCCGTGATCGGCGCGATGATCGGTGCGGCGCTGGTTGGCCCGCTCGTCGATTCATACGCGACGCCGGATGGTGTCGCGGCGATTCTCAACGGCATTCCGCCGCGCGGCGATCCGGGTGAGCGGCCGCCTGTGCCTTCTGCGGCGAGTGACAGCAGCGTAGCCTCCGGTCCAGTTCCTGCTCCGGAAGCGCCGAAGCCGCCGCAAACCACGGCGGGGTATCGGAGCTTCAATACGTTCGTCGTGACCTACCAGCACGGCGCCGGTGACGCGCGGTATTCCGCGATTTTCCGGCGCAGCGGGCTTGTGTCGTGGAGGCTGGTGGCGGTCGATTTGAACGGCTGACGGCGCGAGCGGTTTCAGGCGTCACCCGCCACGCGACCTCAGTTGCACCCCTGGTTGTTCGCGGTCTTGACACACGTCTTCCCGCTCGGGCTCTTGTACACGCCCTTTCCGTTCTTCGTCTTCGCTTCGCCGCCCTTGCTCGTCTGTGTGGTCGCCACGCCGGCCTGATTCTTCTCCGATTTCCACGCGGTGCCCCGGTTCGCGTTGTAGCCGCCAGCCGCTTCTCCGTTATTGCATCGGCTCACGCCGCGTGCGTTCGTCGTGCACTCCGCGAACGCATTTGAGCACAGCATCAGGCATGTCAATATCGCGAGCACTTTCATCGTCACCTCCTGTGATGGTCGATCGTCCGTCCTCCGTCGCCGGGCGCCGTATCAGCGCGCAGCCGATGAGCGATGACGCGATCGTGTAGTCCGGAGACTGCCCCCAAATCCGGTTGCCTGACACTGCATGGAATAGACTTGATGGCGATTCGCGCCGCGCGATGTCGAGACAACAGATCCCTGCGGCTCGCCAATACAAGCGATCGCGCTGCCCAAGATCGAATTCCAGCTTAGCCCCATTCGAAGCACCACGCATTGGACCTTGGTCCTATTGCCTCTTTGCCGCGCGTCCGCGACGGTATGCGTGGGGCACTACGCGCTCCGTGGCCACCGATCAGACGAAGAGGCTGGGCACATGACGATAGCGGGAGCATCGACAGACGCGGATCGCACGAACGTCCGCATGGCGACACGCGCGCTGCGCCGCCTCGGGCGGGCGAGTGTGAGCCTGGCCTTGCAATGGGCGGCATCGGCGGCTGCGCAGGAAATGGAGCCCCGCGCCTACTCGGATGTTCCAGTCGGAACGAATTTTGCCGTCTTGAACTATGCGCGGTCCAGCGGCCAAGTCCTGCTCGACCCCTCCTTGCCCGTCACCGACCTGCAGGCGAAAATCAACGCCTATTCCGTCGGCTACTCGCACAGCTTCGGCGTGGCCGGGCATACGGCGAGCATCGCCGCGTTGCTCCCCTACGCCAACGCTGATCTCACGGGCAACGTAGAGGGCACGCCCGGCCACGCCTACCGGTCCGGCATGGCGGACTTCCGCTTCAGACTCGCCGTGATTCTGCTGGGGAGTGCGGCGCTCACGCCGGAAGAGTTCGCCCGCCGCACGCCGACGACCACGCTCGGCGCAAGTCTGAGCGTCGTCGCGCCGACCGGACAATACTGGCCCACCCGTCTCGTCAACGTCGGCGCGAATCGTTGGGCGTTCAAGCCGGAAATCGGGCTGTCGCAGCCGATCGGCAAATGGTTCATCGAAGGCTCGGCGGGCGTGTGGGTTTTCGCCGACAACTCCGATTTCTTCAACGGCCACCGACGCAGCCAGTCCCCGCTGCCGGTCTTCCAGTTGCACGGCGGCTATAGCTGGCACCCGGGCCTCTGGATCGCTGCGGACGTCACGTACTACACGGGCGGTCGCACGAGCGTGGACGGTGTCGAGAACGAGGACCTGCAGCGCACGGTGCGCTACGGCCTGACGCTGTCCGTGCCGCTCGCCGCGCAGTGGTCGGCGAAGTTCGGTTGGTCGCGCGGGCTGACGGCGAGCGCCGGCGGAAACTTCCAGACGTTTTCCGCGGCGCTCCAATACCGGTGGTTCAATCGTTGAGACGGATCACGCGATCGCCTTACTGCCTCGACGTCGTCCGAATCGCATCCGCAATATCCCCGCTCAGCTTGGCGAGCGCCCGGCTGTGCGCATCGACGAGCGCGTCGTACCCGGCCGCGCTGACGGCTTCATGCGCAATGGTCCTGCCGCTGACCGTCGCGCCCTTTGGCGGCCGCACCGACCACAGCACTGCGATCGTCGCCATCTCGCCCGGCGCGGATTCGAAGCTCTGCACGTCGACCCGCACGCGATACTCCTCCGCGTAATCCGGCGCCTGCGCATACCCCGACACCAGCGCGCCCGGCAGCAACTGCGAGAGGTTCGCCGCGAGCACGCGCGAAATCTGGCTGCGCAGCGGATCGGCCCAACGAGCGAACTCGTCGATGGTCACTTGCGTCGCGCCGGTTCTCAGCACGAACTGCGGCCGCTCGACGAGCTCCGGCACCGTGATCGCGTCGAGCGTGACGCGCAGCGGCGGCTGCTGCACCGCCGCCTGGATACCTCCGGCTGGCGGCGGCGCCGCGCTCAGTGTATAGAAAGACGCGCGTGGCGAAGTCGAACAGCCGCCGATCAGCATCAGCGCGATCAACACCGCCACGACGTTCAGGAAGCGCTTCACGGTTTCTCCTCCGCCGGCTTGCCACGAATGAGCGCCTCGGGATGGCGTTCGAGATACTCGGCGAGCGCGCGGAACGACGCCGCCGTGCGCGACAGTTCGCGCAAGGTTTCGGCCGTGCTCTGCGCGATCGCGGAGTCGGGCTGGAGCGTGCGGTCGGCGGCATCGAGGGCCGTGCGCGCGGCGCGCAACGTGTCCCGCGCCTCGGGCGCGACGCTCGTATCCAGTGTTTTCAAGAGTTTGTCCGCCGTGTTCAGCGTGCGGCGCAGGTCTTTCCCAATGCCTTCGAACGGTATCTTGTTCAACCGCGCGATCAGCGCCGTCACCGAATCCTGCAGGGATTGCAATCCGCTCGGCACGGTTGGCATTTCGGGCGGATGCCTGTCCCAGTTCATGGACGCCTTCGGCGCATTCGGGAAGAAGTCGACGGCAACGTAGAGCTGGCCCGTCAGCAGGCTCCCGGTTCGCAACTGCGCGCGCAGGCCGTTGTCGACCAGCATCTGGGCGAGCGCGCGACGATCGTCGCCCAGTCTGCCGCTCTTCGCGCCCCCTTCGTAGCGCGACGTGAAGCGCTCCGGATAAAAATGCACTTCGACCGGGATGCTGAACTCGCGCTTGACCGGGTCGTAGCGCGTGTTGATCGCCGCCACCTCGCCCACGACGATGCCGCGGAAATCGACCGGCGCGCCCACCGTCAGCCCGCGCACCGATTCCTTGAAGTTGAACACGTAGTCGTCGACGATGCGGTCGTGGCGCTTCATCGCTTCGGCGCGCGTGTCGTAGAGCGCGAACACGGAGCGCGGCGCGGCCTCGGCGACGTCGATCGAATCGGGTGCGCCCTGGAACGCGAGGCCGCCGATCAGGATCGACACCAGCGATTCCGTGTTGAGCTTCACGCCGCCCGTATCGAGCGAGACGTCGATGCCGCTTGCCTGCCAGAAGCGCGTGTCGCCCTTCACGTATTTGTCGTAGGGCGCGTTGACGAACACTTGCAGGGTCACGCCCGAGCCGTCGGAACCGAGCTCGAACGAGGTCACCTGGCCCACCTGCAAACGCCGGTAGTACACAGGCGAGCCGACGTCGAGCGAGCCCAGGTTCTCCGCCTTGAGCACGAACTCGCGTCCCGGCACGCCGCTCGCGAAGACCGGCGGCGCCTCCAGGCCGACGAACGCGCGCCGCTCCTTCGTCTGCGTGCCGATGTCCATGCCGATGTACGAGCCGCTCAATAGCGTGCCGATGCCCGACACCGTGCCGCCC
>NZ_FCOL02000018.1 GCF_001544515.1 Caballeronia terrestris | reverse complement strand
CTGCGCCGTGCACCCCACGTCTGAGCGCGTAGCGCGAGGACGGATGTATGACTGCTGCACCTGTCCGGCGTACCGCGCGTTGCCACAGTGGGTCCGCGAGCCAAGCCCGGTTCCCCCCGTGAGGGCGACACTTACTCTCCAGCGCCAATCCGCTTTTACGCGAGTGAGGGTTTGTTAGCTTTGGCGGTTGGAAGCTGCTTTCTTTGCTTACTTTCTTTGCAGCAGCAAAGAAAGTGAGTCCCGCCCCGGACAGGGGCAGAGCTAATAGACCGCTAAGAAAGCAAGTTCCATCGAAGCACGAGTGCATCAAACGGTTGAATCCTATCAATCTCAATCTCAATCTCAATCGGCACGAAGCACAATCGTCGCTAAAGGCGGCAACGTCAGCGCAGCTGAATGCGCTCTGCCATGGCTCGCAAAGTCATCCGCGTGAATCACGCCGCCATTGCCCATATTCGACCCGCCGTAAATCGAAGCATCGGAGTTGAGCACCTCACTCCACCGTCCGCCGCGAGGCAACCCGATTCGATATCCCTGTCGCGGCACCGGCGTCAGGTTACACACGACGATTAACTCACGTCCCTCGCCATCCGTGCGTCGAAACGCATAGACGCTATTGGCGGAATCGTCCCCCACGAGCCAGTCGAACCCTCGCGGATCGCTATCCAGCTTGTGAAGCGCTGGCTCCTCGCCGTAGAGCCGGTTCAAATCGCGCACGAGCTTCTGCAAGCCGCCATGAAATGGGTCGTCGAGCAAATGCCAGTGCGGCGTCGTATCGTGATCGAACTCGGCAACCTGCCCGAACTCGCCGCCCATGAACAACAGCTTCTTGCCCGGATGCGTCCACATGAACCCGAGATACGCCCGCAAGTTCGCAAACTTCTGCCAGCGATCCCCCGGCATCTTGCCGATCAACGACCCCTTCCCATGCACCACTTCGTCATGCGACAACGGCAGCACGAACCGCTCGGAGTACGCGTACACCATGCCGAACGTGTACATGTGGTGATGGTACTGGCGATAAACCGGGTCCTCCTCCATGTAGTGCAACGTGTCGTGCATCCAGCCCATGTTCCACTTGAAGTCGAAGCCGAGCCCGCCGTCCTCGACAGGTGCCGTCACGCCCGGCCAGGCTGTCGATTCCTCGGCGATCGTGATCGCGCCCGCGAACTGCCGTACTTCGTGATTCAGCCGCTTGAGAAACGCAATCGATTCGAGATTCTCGCGGCCGCCATACATGTTCGGCACCCACTCGCCCGCCTTGCGCGAGTAGTCGCGATACAGCATCGAAGCCACCGCGTCGACGCGCAATCCATCGACGTGATAGCGCTTCAGCCACGCAAGACCCGACGCGACCAGGAACGCGCTCACCTCGTTGCGGCCGAGGTTGTAGATCATCGTGTTCCAGTCCTGGTGATACCCCTCGCGCGGATCGGCATGCTCGTAAAGCGGCGTGCCGTCGAACTGGACGAGGCCGTGCGCATCGTTCGGAAAGTGCGCGGGCACCCAGTCGAGGATGATGCCGAGCCCCGCCTCGTGCGCGCGGTTCACGAACTCAGCGAACTGCTCCGGCGTGCCGAAACGCGCGGACGGCGCGAACTGCCCGAGCGGCTGATAACCCCACGAGCCGCCGAACGGATGCTCGGCGATCGGCATGAATTCGAGGTGCGTGAAGCCCATGCCCTTCGCGTACGGAATCAGCCGCTCAGCGAGTTCGTGCCAGTTCATCCCGCGATTGCCGTCCTCCTCGACGCGCAGCCACGACTCGGCGTGCACTTCATAAATCGTGATCGGCGCGCTCGCTGTCTGCTTCGCACCGCGTGTCTGCATCCAGTCGGCGTCGGTCCACTGATAGCCGTCGATGGCATCGCCGTCCGCAACGACCGATGCAGTCGCCGGCGGTTTTTCGCTTTGCATCGCGCACGGGTCGGCCTTGAGCGGCAGCGTGTGGCCATCGCGCGCGACGATCTCGTACTTGTAGCGCGTGCCCGCGCCGAGTCCCGGCACGAAGAGCTCCCACACGCCCGCGTTATGCCGCAGACGCATCGGATGGCGGCGTCCGTCCCACGAGTTGAAGTCGCCGACCACCGACACGCGTCGCGCATTCGGCGCCCACACGGCAAACCGCACGCCCGCGACGCCTTCATGCGTGACCGGCCGCGAGCCCAAGCATTCGAGCACCGCGTACGGATCGGCATTGGCGAGCCCGTTCAGCCAATCCTCCGACAGAACCGGACCGAACGCATACGTATCGTGCGTTTCCTGCGGCGTGCCGTGCCAGTCGATGGCAAGACGATACGCGCCGGGTCGATCGACGAAGCCCGAATAAAGGCCCGCGTCGTGAATCTTCGTCAGGCTGCCGAGCGGCGCGCCGCTTTCGCGGTCGATCACCGTCACGCCGGATGCACCAGGCAGCAGCACGCGCACGACGTGGCCCGCTTCCGTCTGGTGCATGCCTAGCTTCGAAAACGGATCGGGATGGCGAGCCTCGACGAGGGCGTCGATGTCGAGCGAATGCAGGCCCTCGGCAGGGTCTTTCGCATCGGTACGCTTATTCATGTTGGGTTCCATCGGAGGTGTCCTTGGTTGCTTCGATCACGTGGCGCGTGCCGGGCGCGGGCGGCGCGCCCGTGTCGCCCAGCAGGCGGCTCGCGAGCGACGCGAGGCCGCGCAACGGCAGACCGATCCACGTCGGACGGTTCGCCGCTTCGTAGCGGATTTCGTAGGCGGCCTTCTCGATCAGGAAAAGGTCCAGCAGCGCGGCGTAAGTCTTCTCGCCCGCGATCGGCTCGGGTGATTGCGCCACCGCCTCCTTGTATTGCAGCAAGAAACTCTCCTCAGCATGCGCGCGCAGCCGTTCGAAGAGCGCGCGCTTGCGATCGGCGGTCTGTGCGGGTGCGTTTTCCGTCGTCGATTGCGCGGCGGCGCTGGCATACGAAAGCGAACGCAGCAGACCGGCCACGTCACGCAGCGGACTCGTCTTGCGGCGGCGTTCGTCGAGCGCGCGCGCGGGCTCGCCTTCGAAGTCGATCAGGTAGGCATCGCCTTGCGCCATCAGCACTTGTCCAAGGTGGAAGTCGCCGTGGATGCGGATGCACAGCGCATCGGTGCTTTCGGGCACGAGCTTCTTCACCGCTTCGATCAGCATGTCGCGACGATCGATCAGGCTTTGCGCGAGGAAACGGTCGTGCTCGTTGAAGTCGCCGATCTTCTGCGTGATGATGTCGAGCGCCGTCGTGAGCAGGCCGAGCGTGCCGCTCAACCAGTTGTCGACGTCCTGCTGGGTCGCGCGTTGCGGCGCGAACGCTTCGTCGTCGGTCGGCGAGGCAAGCGCGACGTGCAGTTCGCCGAGGCGCTTGCCGATGATGCCCGCAATCGCGCGATAGCCTTCGAACGCTTGCAGTTCGTTCTGATGATTCGGCGAATGCTCTTCGGTATCGACGGCGACCGCGAGTTCATCGACGATGCGGCGCAGATAGTCGAGCGCGTAGTTCCAGGCGTCGCCCTGGTTGTCGATATAGCCCTGCAGAATCGCGAGCGTATGCGGCACGTTTTGCGGATCGACGCGCACTACTTCGCCGAAGAGCGGTCCGGTGTTCGCGTAGCCGAGCTTCGTCAGATAGCGGCTCATTTCCGCTTCCGGATGAATCCCGCCCACCAGCCTCCGCACGAGTTTCAGCACCACTCGATCGCCGATCACGAGCGAGCTGTTGCTCTGTTCGGCCGCGAGCCAGCGGATTTCGGGCGGCGCTTCGGGCGTGAAGTCGAGTTCGGCGAGACGCTCGGTCGGGAGGAAGCGGATTTCGCTCTTTTGCACGGTCGGCACGACGGCGCGCTCGCGCAGCTTCTTCAACACGCCGTAAGTGAATTGCGGCACGGCGAACGCGTCCGTCAGGTGCCCGATGTTGCGATTGCGGCGCACGCGCGCGAGCGCGAGCTGCATGTAGAGCGGGTACGTCGTCTCGGTGCCCCACGCAATTGCGAGCGGCAGCACGTAGCGTTCGGTGTGATCGCCGACATCGGCTTCGATTTCAGTGAACGCGAAGCCCGCGCCTTCGATCGTCGTCAACGCGGCAAGCCGCACGCTCTTGAGCTTCTGATCCTTCGATGCAAACCAGCGCCGCTTGCTCAAGTACGACGGCAGCACTTCCGATTCGAGCAGACGCACGTTCTCGGGCGTCGGCCCCGTTTGACCCGCGCGGATCACCATCGTGACGAATTCGGGCAACTGTTCGGACGGCGCCTGGCTCCACGCCGGACGCAGGTTGCCCGGGCAAAGCTGGAACCAGAGGAAGCCGTAGGGTGGGAAGGTCAGCAGATACGTGAGCTGGCCGATCGCGGGGAAGGGCGAATCGGCGGTCATTTCGAGCGGCACCGAGCCCGCGTATTCCGACAGATCGAGCTCGACCGCTTGCGGCGCGCGCGAAAGATTAGCCACACACAGGATCGCCGGTTCGCCCGGCAATTCGCGCAGGTAAGCGAGGATCTTGCGATTGTTCGGACGCAGGAAGCGGATTGTGCCACGCCCGAACGCGTGCTTCGAGCGGCGTACGGCGAGCATCTTGCGCGTCCAGTTGAGCAGCGAATGCGGGTCGCGGCTTTGCGATTCGACGTTGACCGCGTCGTAGCCGTAGAGCGAGCCCATCACGGGCGGCAGCACGAGCTGCTCGGGATCGGCGCGCGAGAAGCCGCCATTCCTGTCCGACGACCATTGCATCGGCGTGCGTACGCCGTCGCGGTCGCCGAGGTGGATGTTGTCGCCCATGCCGAGTTCGTCGCCGTAGTAGATGACAGGCGTACCCGGCATCGAAAGCAGCAGCGAGTTGATGAGTTCAATGCGCCGGCGATCGCGTTCCATCAGCGGCGCGAGGCGACGGCGAATGCCCAGGTTCAGGCGCGCGCGGCGATCGCTGGCGTACGTGTTCCACAAGTAATCACGCTCCGAATCGGTGACCATTTCGAGCGTCAGTTCATCGTGATTGCGCAGGAAGATCGCCCATTGATTCGTCTCGGCGAGGTCCGGCGTCTGACGCATGATGTCGGTGATCGGGAAGCGGTCTTCGCTCGCAATCGACATGTAGATGCGCGGCATCAGCGGGAAGTGGAACGCCATGTGGCATTCGTCCTCGTCGCCGAAATATTCCTTCACGTCCTCCGGCCACTGGTTCGCTTCGGCGAGCAGCATGCGGTTCGGATACTCGGCGTCGATGGTCGCGCGGATCTTCTTCAGGATCGCGTGCGTCTCGGGCAGGTTCTCGTTGTTCGTGCCTTCGCGTTCGACGAGATACGGCACGGCATCGAGCCGCAGCCCGTCGATGCCCATGTCGAGCCAGAAGCGCATCACCTGCAGCACTTCCTTCAGCACGGCGGGGTTATCGAAGTTCAGGTCGGGCTGGTGATTGAAGAAGCGGTGCCAGTAGTACTGTCCCGCGACCGGATCATGAGTCCAGTTCGAAGGTTCCGAGTCGATGAAGATGATGCGCGTTTCTTCGTACTTCTTGTCCGTATCGGACCACACGTAGTAGTTGCGATGGTTCGAGCCGGGCTTCGCCAGCCGCGCGCGCTGGAACCACGGGTGCTGATCGGACGTGTGGTTGATGACGAGTTCCGTGATCACGCGGATATCGCGCGCGTGCGCTTCCTGGATGAAGCGCTTCACGTCGCCGAGAGTGCCGTAATCCGGATGCACGTTGCGATAGTCGGCGATGTCGTAGCCGTCGTCGCGTCGCGGAGAGGGGTAGAAGGGCAGGAGCCAGATTGTATCGACGCCCAGTTCCGCGATGTAGTCGAGCTTCGCCAGCAGGCCGGGGAAATCGCCGATGCCGTCGTTGTTCGCATCGAAGAAGGACTTGATGTGGATCTGGTAGATGATCGCGTCTTTGTACCAGAGCGGATCGTTGCTGAGAGTCGATGTCTTGTTGCGCTTCACAGGTTCGCTCCGTATGTTTGTTTTCGCTGGCGCTTTAGGCTGGTTTGCCCTTTGCTGTTGCCTTGGTCTTTACACCGTTTGATGCACTTGGGCTTCTGTGGAACTTGCTTTCTTTTCGGTCTATTAGCTCTGCCCCTGTCCGGGGCGGGACTCACTTTCTTTGCTGCTGCAAAGAAAGTAAGCAAAGAAAGCAGCTTCCCACCGCCAAAGCTAACAAACCCTCACTCGCATAAAAACGGATTGGCGCTGGAGAGTAAGTGTCGCCCTCACGGTGGAACCGGGCATGGCTCGCGGACCCACTGTATCAACGCGCACTTCCTCTGAGTGGTATGCGCTCCGTTTGGCTCCGTCCTCGCTTCGCTCCGACGAGGGGTTTGCTGCAAACCCATTGCTTCGATTGCCTTTTGTCTTCTGCATGTTCTCACCACTTACCTTGATCCTGCTCAATGCACCCAGCGTCTGAGCGCGTAGCGCGAGGACGGATGTATGACTGCTGCACCTGTCCGGTGTACTTCGAGTTGTCACAGTGGGTCCGCGAGCCAAGCCCGGTTCCATCGTGAGGGCGACACTTACTCTCCAGCGCCAATCCCAATCAAACGCTAGTGATGGATTGTTAGCATTGGCGGTTGGAAGCTGCTTTCTTTGCTTACTTTCTTTGCAGCAGCAAAGAAAGTGAGTCCCGCCCCGGACAGGGGCAGAGTAAATAGACCGATGAGAAAGCAAGTTCCATAGAAGCCCAAGTGCATCAAACGGTTCAAGCGGCCCAAATCAACCCCAACCCCAACCCCAACCGCAGCAAAAAATAAACCGCTAAGGCTTTGGCAAGCCCCAAGTAGGTGCTATACGCCAAACGGCAAACGGCAAGGAATTCGGATCCAGTCGAACGTGCTGCCTGCGTCCCGTCCATTGAAACCGCTGTCCGGTAACCTGATCCTCGACGGCGACAGCATCCCATTCCTTCACGCCCCAACGTTCGAGCGTTGCCCAAGGCAAGTCCACGTCCGCGCCTTGCTCGTTGAACGGATCGAGATTGATCGCCACCAGCACGACGTTGTCCCCCGCCGCATTCGACTTCTCGAAGAACAGGATGTTTTCATTGTGCGCCGGCAGGAAGTTGATACCCAAGTGCGTCTGCAGCGCAGGATTCGCGCGACGAATGCGATTGAGCAACGTCACCTCGCCGACGATGTTGCCCGGCCGGTTCCAGTCCCACGCACGCAACTGGTACTTCTCGGAATCCAGATACTCCTCGCTGTTCGGCAACGCCGCCGCCTCGCAAAGCTCGAAGCCGCTATACACGCCCCACAAGCCTGAAAGCGTCGCGGCCAGCGCCGCACGAATCACAAACCCCGCACGCCCCGAGCGCTGCAAGAAGCGCGGATTGATGTCCGGCGTGTTCACGAAGAAGTTCGGACGGAAGAATTCCTTCGCGTCGGTCTGCGTCAGGTCGTGCATGTACTCGATGAAATCGCGCTTCGTCTCGCGCCACGTGAAGTACGTGTATGACTGCGAGAACCCGAGCTTCGCCAGCCGGTTCATCACGCGCGGCCGCGTGAACGCTTCGGCAAGGAACATCACGTCCGGATGACGCGCACGCACGTCGTTGATCGCCCATTCCCAGAACGGGAACGGTTTCGTATGCGGATTGTCGACGCGGAAAATCTTCACGCCCGCCGCGATCCAGAACAGGAACACGTCCCGCAGCGATACCCACAATTCAGGCTTCGCGTCCTTCGCATAGAAGTCGGGATTGACAATGTCCTGATACTTCTTCGGCGGATTCTCGGCGTAACGCAACGTGCCGTCGGGACGCCACGCGAACCACGTCGGATGCTCCTTCAGCCACGGATGGTCCGGCGAGCATTGCACCGCGAAATCGAGCGCGATCTCAAGACCGTGCGCGTGCGCGGCGTCGAGCATCTGGCGGAAATCCTCGAGCGTGCCGAGTTCCGGATGCACCGCCGTATGTCCGCCTTCCTTGCCGCCGATCGCATACGGGCTGCCCACATCGCCCGGTTGAGCCGTCAACGAGTTGTTCTTGCCCTTTCGATTCGCCATGCCGATCGGGTTGATCGGCGGGAAATACAGCACGTCGAAACCCATGTCGCGGATGCGCGGCATCTTGCCGATCACGTCGACGAAGGTGCCGTGGCGGTTCTCGTCGTCGCTCATCGAGCGCGGGAAGATCTCGTACCAGCTCGCGAACCGCGCGGCCGCGCGCTCGGCATCGACGCGATAGATCACCGGATCGCGCGACAGGAACGGCCGGTGCCGCGCGGCCGCGACCGCCTTTGCCGTGTCCTCGGCGAGCACGAGTTCGAGCTTACGCTCGGCATCCGCCTTCGTGAACTCCTTGACGATGCTATCGAGAGGTTCCTTCTCGGCCTCTTCGACCGTCTGCACTTCGGCCAGCATCAGCGCGAACAGATGCCGCGCTTCCTCGAGTTCGAGTTCGACCGTCTGCCCGGCCTTCAGCTTCTTCTGCATGTGATCGACGAGCGACGCGAAATCGTCGCGCCACGCCATCACGGTGAATTCGTGCCGCCCCACGCGATCGAGCGGGATCAGCGTCGTCCACAGGTCGTTGCCGAGCGGCAGGACGGGGACCATCGGCGCTTCGTGCCAGTCGGTTTCATCGGCGGCGCGCCACTGGACGGCCGCCGCGATCTTGTCGTGCCCTTCGGCGAAGATCGCCGCACGCACTTCGACTGCCTCGCCGACGATCCGCTTCGCCGGAAAGCGCCCGTGATCGACGGACGGCGTCACGCTTTCGATCGCGACGCGCGGATTCGTGATCGCCTCGGCGACCGACTTCTTGTCGGCGGTCTTCGCGCCGCGTTTGACCTGCGGCTGCGCGAGCAGCACGAACGGCTCGGCGCTCGCGCGGAACATGCGCGCTTCGCCCGCGCCGAGCGTGAATTCGGCGAGCGGGGCGGGCGTGGCTTTCGCATCGCCGAGCGGCGCGAAACGCGTGAAATTGCCCGGCACCGCTTCGAGCAGATGCAGCGGATCGACGCGCACCGGCGTCGCGAGATCGGGATTGATGACGACGAGCGCGGCGGCATTGGCGTTGCGCAGGTCCGGGCCGTTCGCGCGCACGAGCGCGGCGAAGTGCGTGCCGGCGCCCGTCAGCGAGCGCAGTTCGCCCGTGGTCGCGAGCGTGCCGGTATCGCGCTGCAAAGCGTTCGCCCGCGCGACATCCTTCGACAAATCGAAGCGCGCCTGGCTCTGCGCGCGGTCGTATTCAGCCGCCACCCCGTACTGGTACGACATCGGCAGGCCAACGCCGTACTCGAAGCCCATCGGCACGAGAATCCCCGTGCCGATCGCGGCGGCCGCGTACAGCGCGCGCTGGTACGCGCGCTCGACAAGCGCGGTGTCGCTGGTATCGGGCAAGTCGGACAGCAGGCGCGTGCCGAACGGCTCCTCGGGAAACGAAATCGGCGGCGCGACGCGCACGAGCGCCGCGTGCTCATCGGCGAGCCACGCGCTCTGGTAATCCCACCAGCGCGACGACGAAAACACGGCGTCGAAGCCCGCGTCGGTCAGGCCGTGCAGATCGTGCCGGCTGATGCCGACAGTCCACGCAAGCCAGCGCGTTTCCGGATGACGCTCGCGCACGGCCGCGCCGAGCCGACGCCAGACGTGCGCGGGCACCTTGTGCGGCGCGTCGAAGCGAAATCCGCCGATGCCCGCGTCGGCGAGCAGCAACAGCTCGCGCGCCCACCATTCGGTGAGGTGTTGCGCGGCCTCGGCGTCACCGAAATTCGCGTGCGCGACGTTTTCCTCGCGCGGCGCGTGGCGCGGATCGAGCCGCGCCTCGGCGCTTTCGAACGGGTGGAACCAGTGCTTGTTCTCGTGAAAGAGGCCGCCGTCGGCGCTCACGCGGTCGATCACGACATCGACGAGCAGCGTCAGGCCGTGCTTTTTCGCGGCATCGGCGAGCTTGGCGAGACCGGCCGCGGCCGGTTCATCGGATTCGAAGACGGGATGCAGCCGGTGATGATCGGAGACGGCCTGCCGGTGCCCGTTTGCGCCGGGCACGAACGGCGAGCCGATCAATATGTGGTCGAAACCCAGCGCGGCCGCGTGCTCGAAGTGAGCGGGCCATTTCGGGATGGGTCCGACGAGAAGCGGGTCGATGAAATAAATACGCGGCGCGTACGCATGATGGGCGGGATGGTTTTCCATCGTTCGTCTTTTCCAGAGTCGTCCTGCGGTGGCGGGGATGCGGGCAATCGACGCGATCACGCTCACGGGCGGCACATTCAGCCAATCCACATCGGATGGCTGCGGCAGACGAGCCTCAGACAACTGGAAGATCACCTTTCCGAGGTCACGAATGCGGCGCGCACCGCTTCCGGGCAATGCGCCATTCGGTGCGGCGCCAGGGTCGCACGGGGGGTAGCAGCATGTAGCGTGCCGCACCCGCCATGCGAACCGGCGGTTTTCTCGCGAGCCGCTTGTCGAGCGGCTTCTCTTGGGGTGCTTTCTGGTACTGCGGGGTGTTCAGGCTACTTCAGCGTGTGTGCTTCTTTCAAGCACTGCGCGCAACCCGTGGCGCTTCGGCGCCCGCGAAGGCAGGCTTCCTGGTCTCGACCACGCGCCGGGTCGTACCGAGCGCGCTCTTCGCCGGGCGTGCATCGGTCAGGCCCGTGTACAGATCGACGAAACGCGCGACGGCCTGGCCCCAGCCGTAGCCACGCGACATCGCGCTGCGTTGAAGTGTGCGCCATTGTTGGGGCCGCATGAAGGCATCGATTGCCCGGGTTGCGCCGGCGATCACATCATGAACCGTTTCGCCGTCGAAAAGGAAGCCGGTCGGCGCATCGTTTTGATGAAAAGTGTGATCGACGATCGTATCGGCCAAGCCGCCCACGCGCGAGGCAACCGGCAAGGTGCCGTAGCGCATCGCGTAGATTTGCGTGAGGCCGCAGGGCTCGAAACGGCTGCCGTGCAGCAGGATGTCGGCGCCCGCGTGCAGCGCGTGGGCGCGTCGCTCGTCGTAGCCGATATGCACGCCCACGCGATCCGGCCAGTCGAGCGCAAACCGCCGGAAACCGGCTTCGATATACGCCTCGCCCTTGCCGATCACCGCGATTTGCAGGCGAGGATGCCGCTCGAGCAGCGCTGGAATCGCTTCGATGACGACATCGGCCAGTTTCTGCCCCGTCATCCGGCTGCCGATCGCGATCAGCGGCGCGAACGGATCGGCGGGGAGGCCGAACATCTGCTGCAGCGCGCGCTTGCAGGCGTGCTTGCCGCGCATGTCGTCGAACGAATAGTGGCGCGCGATCAGCGGATCGGTCGCGGGATTCCACGTCTTTTCGTCGATGCCGTTGATCACGCCCGAGAGCTTGGCCGCGCAGCTTTGCAGCACCCCTTCCATCAAATGGCCGAAACGCGGCGTGAGGATTTCGCGGGCGTAGGTCTCGCTGACGGTTGTCACACGGTCGGCGTGGACGATGCCCGCTTTCATCAGACTCAACGCACCGTAGAACTCGATGCTCTCGGGGTTCGTCAGCGCGGGCACGAGCCATTCCGCCGGCACGCCGAGCGACGGTCCCAGCGCAAGCGAATAATTGCCCTGAAACGCAAGGTTGTGGATCGTGTAGACGCTCTTCGCCTTCACGCCCGCGCGCTTCATGAGCAGCGGCGTAAGGCCGGAATGCCAGTCGTGCGCGTGGACGATGTCCAGCTTCTTCACGCCGTGGATGCCTTGCGCGATCCGCACCGCCGCCGCCGACAGCGCCGCGAAGCGCACGGCGTTGTCCGTGTAGTCGCGGCCCTGCTCGTCCTGATAGAGGCCGTCGCGCGCGTAAAGCGCATCGGAGCGTACGAGCAGAAGCGGTACGCCGGTGTCCGGCATCCGGCCGCGCAGCAGTGCGGCGTCGCCGCCGGGCAGGCCCGGCAACGCGCAGACCTCGTGCAGCCCAACGGCTGCGGCGATCGCTTCCGGATAGGCGGGCATCAGGATGGTGGCATCGACGCCCGCCTCGCGCAGCGCGGCGGCATAGGCACTAACCATGTCGCCGAGGCCGCCGGTCTTGGCGAGCGGGACGGCTTCAGAGGCGACAAGCAGTACATTCAAGGACAAAATTCGGCTCCCGGAGCGAGAGAGGAAGCCCGTCGATGGCGTGTCCGGTTTGTTCCGGACCGCACGTTCGCGGCTCTTCTTCAGGTTGTTTTTATGCGGCCGCATAGGAAGAGCAAGGCGTATGCCACGCGTCGCCCAAAGTGCATTTGAAAGAGAAATTGCGGCGCTGCAATGCGCCCGCGCGAGTGCGTGTGAAACGGCGATCGTGCGGCGTGTAAAACTGATGCGGCGGAAGGCGCCTTTTTACACAGTGCCCGCTGCAAAGCTTATGAAGCCGATGTGACAGCTTGTTTAAGGTAGAAGGAAATCTCAGCTGCCGACAAGGCTCGCCGCGATGTTCACGCTCAGGCCGAGCACGGCGAGGTTGAAGAAGAACGACAGCACCGATTGCGCGAGCGCCGTGCGCCGCACTTCCCTGGAACGCAGCACGACGTCGGACGTCTGCGAGGCGACGGCGATAGTGAACGCGAAGTAGAGGAAATCCCAGTAATCGGGCAACAGATGACGATCGGGGAAGAGGAGGGCGGTGTCGTCGTCGTCGGATTGGTAGTAGTGGCGCGCGTAGTGGAGGGTGAACATCGTCGGGATCAGGAACCAGGCGCCGAGCATCGTCGCGCCGGTCAGCGTGTACTGCAGCACGGCTGCACCGATGCTCACGTGCTTTGGCCCCGCCAGCTCCAGCACGATCGCGACGATGCTCGCCAGCGCCGCCAGGCTCACGACGAGCAGCACGGTGGCGGCCGTTTCGTCCTCGCGCTCGGCGAGTTCCTGGACCTGCTGCTGATGCGCGCGCGCCATCTTGATCCAGATCAGGATCAGGTAGAGCCACACGGTGGTATCCCAGCCCAGAAGCACGCGCGCGATGTGCGACGCGTGGACCGGCGCGAGGAACCCGACAAGGATGCCGATCACGAGGGCGATCAGCGCGCGCGGTCGGTAGCGGAAGACAGTCGGAAGCGGAAACATGCGAGCCTTTGGGATTTCGATGCGCGCTGATTATTGACTACGAGCCTTTCAATCGCCTGCCGGGGGAACGCGCAATAACTGCCGCCTTGATGGGATTTTGTCGAGGACGATGCCCGCGTTTTACCCGCCGATGCCTTCGTTTGCGAGCCATTCCGCCCGCGCAAAAAAGTTGCGCTCAAATTGCGTTGCGAAAGAGAGCAAGCGCGCACATGCTTGACCTTTGCGGAGCTAAGATAATTCCCATGAATGCTCCTACTCATCCTGTCGTACTTCGACATCCGGCCAACCGTGCGGGTCGCGACTTCGTCGTCGGCGACATTCACGGCTGTGTCGATTCGTTGCGCTATCTCCTGCAGGAGATAGGCTTTGACGGCGCGCGCGACCGGCTTTTCTCCGTCGGCGATCTCGTCGATCGCGGCACGGACTCGCTCGCCGCCATCGATCTCATCGACAAACCGTGGTTCTTTCCGGTGCTCGGCAATCACGAGGACGCGCTGATCGCGGTCGCGTCCGGCCGGATGCGCCGCCAGGCGTGGTACGGAATCGGCGGCGCGTGGGCCGAAACCCTCGCCGACGATCAGCTCGCCGCGCTCGCCGCGCGACTGTCGGTGCTGCCGCTCGTGCGCATCGTCGGCGACGGCACCGAGCGCTTCAACGTGCTCCACGCCGAATTCTTCGGCACCGATGCCGACCTCGAAGTCGCCGAATTCGCGCCCGAAACGCGCAACACGCTGCTGTGGGGCCGCGGCCTCGCGCTCGGCAGCGCGGACCCTTCGCGTCAGCAGGGCTTGTCGCTCACGTACTGCGGCCACACGCCGACCAAGAACGTGAAAAGCATCGGCTCGCAGGTTTTCATCGATACCGGCGCGTTTTCGTCCGACGGACGGCTGACGATCGTCGAAGCCGGCACCGACCGGCGCTGGTCCGTGAAAGAACGCTGGGCGGCGTCGGAAGGCGCGCGGGAACTGACGCTGCCGTGATGCCGTTGCCATAGCGGCACGTCGCTTGCTTGTTTCGTCGGAAATCGAAACGGGACGGCGAGGCGCGCAGTGGCACAACACGACACATCGACCGGTAATGGCGGCCCGCAAGGCTGCCCCGAAGACCTTCCGCCCGGACTGCGCTACGTCGACGATTCGCGCCCCGGCTATACGCGCCAGTGGATCGACGGCGCTTTCGCCTACTTCAACACTCAAGGCAAACGCATCGACGACGCCGCGGAAATCCGCCGCGTGAACGCTCTCGCGATCCCGCCAGCCTACATCGACGTCTGGATCTGCCCCGATTCGCGCGGACATCTGCAGGCGACCGGCCGCGATGCGCGCGGCCGCAAGCAATATCGCTATCACCCGCAATGGCGCGAGACGCGCGACGCCACCAAGTACGAGCGCATGCTCGCGTTCGGCGCCGTGCTGCCGAAGCTGCGCGCCCGCGTGACGCGCGATCTCACCCTCGACGGCATGCCGCGCGACAAGGTGCTCGCGACCGTCGTCCGGCTGCTCGATACGACGCTGATCCGCGTCGGCAGCGAGGAATACGCGCGCGAGAATCGCTCTTATGGGCTGACCACGCTGCGTAAGAAACATCTGAAGATGACGGCCGGCACGCTGCGATTCCAGTTTCGCGGCAAGAGCGGCATCGAGCACGACGTATCGGTGAACGATGCGCGCGTCGCGAAAATCGTCAAGCGCTGCATGGATCTCGCGGGACAGGATCTCTTCCAGTACCTCGACGCCGACGGCGCGCGTCATTCGGTCAGTTCATCCGACATCAACGACTATCTGCGCGAAATCACCGGCGCAGATTTCACCGCGAAGGATTACCGCACTTGGGCGGGCAGCGTGTTCGCGCTGGCGTCGCTGCGGCGGCTGACGTGGGAAACCGTCACGGAGGCGAGGAAGCACGTCGTCGGGACGATCAAGGAGGTGTCGCAACTGCTGCGCAATACGCCCGCCGTGTGCCGCAAGTGCTACGTGCATCCGGCGGTGATCGAGGCGTTCGAGGCGGGCGCGCTCGCGGATGCGATGCCCGCGTCGCGCCGCCACGGCCTGAAAGCCGACGAAGCCGCACTCGCGATCTTTCTCGAAAAGGACGCGAAGCGCCGGGCGCGTGAAGCGGTGCGCAAGAGCAGGAACGGTGCGGCGGCGACGGATATGCAACTGACCGGTCTCCTCGCCAAGTCGAGCCGGAAGGCGCGCGCGGGGGCGCTGAAGGGGAGCGGGAAGGATGTCGCGGCGCAGGCTCTGGAAAGCGCCGCGCGCAAGAGCGCGCCGAAGGCGGCGCGGCCGGCGACGAAAAAGCTGGCGCGTACCCGGTCGCCGACCGCGCTGGCGATTGGGTGAGCGCGCTTCAGCCGACCTGATTCATCTCCAGCACGTAGTCGATCGTCTCGCCGTTCCAGTTGTATTCGAGATGCGCTGCATGGCGGCAATCGCGCAGCAGCATCGTGCGGAACGCGGCGAGACATTCCCCCTCGGCATCCCGCACCGACGGATACGCGATTCCCCACGCTCCCGCCTTGCGCGCCGCGCGGCCGATCGCCTTGCCGGGGCCGTAATCGTCGGGATCGAGGATGCGCGGGTCCAGCGACGCTTCCGCCAGCAACGCCCCGCGCAGATCCACCACATCGCCGTGCGCCATCACCGTGTACAAACGCATCTGCTGCCGCAGTGGCGCTTCGTTCGTCGCGGCGAGAAAGAGCGCCGAGTGATAGCGCGTCTCCGCGATCGCCGTCCGCCGCTCGCGCGCGCAATAGAACACGCCGTAGCTGCCGTCGGAGAAACGGCTACCGCTCGGGTTCAGGTGCGTGAACGCCGCCATGATCGGGCCGCAGCCCGCGCCGAAACAGCGCTCCTCGGCCGGCACGAGATCCAGTTCGCCGACTTCGTTGCGCAGGCGGTCGTTGGTCATCGCTTCGAGCGCGTAAAGCGCCTCGAAGTCGTCCGGTGACGCGACGCGGTCGAACAGGTTCACGGCGGGAAAACGAGTGGGAATCACACGATACGCGGGCGACCAGTCGAGTTTGCTGTGCGGCCAGAGCTCGCGCCAGGTGTTTGCAGCATTCCTTTCTGTCACGCCCATCCGCCTCGCATGGCATCGAGATATTGCCGGACGGCGACGAGATCGCTGACATTGCCCGCCAGCATGCGGTCGAGCGCCGTGCGTCCGCCAAACGGCGGGGCGCTGTTCGCGCGCTTGACCCAGGTATCGGCGGCTTCGGGTTGGGGCAGAAGAATCTGAAGCGCCTTGTAGATGCCGAGAATCAGCGATAGTCGCTCGAGCGTGTCGCGGCCGAGGCGCGCGGTATGCGGCTGCGCTTTCCACTTGAAAAACGTGGAGCGGCCCGGCTCACCGAGGAGGATGATCTGCTCGTCGGCGGAGAGCGACCAGTCGCGCGCGATGTTGAAGAAAGCGCGCAACCCGGCCGCCGATAGGTCACCGATGCCGGGCGCGAGACGCGGCGCCTCTTCGGGAGCCGCTGAAGTTACACGGGCGGCGTTGTTCATGTCGATTAGTCTCCAGTGGAACTTGATTTTTATAATAGTCCATATCTGGATTCGGTCAAGCGATTTGTCAAGCGGATAGGGTCAATCGTTATCCGCAGGGCCATAGCGCTTGCCGGGGATGTGGGTCCGAAGCACGTCGGCGATCTGCGAGGTCGTGCAATCGGCCGGAACGACGCGGCGCTGGATGCACGGATCGTTCTTCAGAACCCATTCGACGAGCCGATACGGCGGCCCGAACGGCTGGTCGAAGGGCGCGGAGACGCGGCATTCGCGCAGCGTCAGCGCATGCTGGGACTTCATCTCCGATGCGAGATTCCTTACCAATGCCTTGGCAGACATGACTGTCCTCACTCACGTTGGGACCGCCGACCCGGCGTCGGCGGCAGATTTTGTTGACATGAGTGTGGCGAGCGAGAATTAAGCGCGACTTAAATCGATCGGACGGAAACGTTTGGCATTTTTGCGACGGTTTTTTGAGCGCGCTTTTCCGCTACCTGCTTTCACTGTATATTCATACAGTCCAATTGCAAGAAGAAGCACATCGGAGGCACATCGAATGATGAATGCTCGCAATGGTTCCTCGGAGGCGGCCGCGCTCGAACGCTTCATGCGCGCGACGCGAGCGGTATCGGCGGCATTCGACGCCACGCGCGGCGAGCCGGTCTTCCAACGCGGCTCGAAGTCGGTGGCTCGGGCGCTTGCCAGGCTCGACGCGGCGCTGCAGGAACTGGAAACCTCGGAACAAACGCTTGACGCTATACTCTCGCGCGCTGTCGATCACTAAATTCATGGAGCGACTGTCTTGAAGCCTGTATTCCTCACTGTTTTGCTGTTGGTGGCATCGTCGACGGCGTTTTCGGCCGAACGCTACACCGAAGTCTGGAATCCGCCGGAAGCAAGCGCCGCTTCGAAGAGCAAGGCGAAGGCGCGCAATGTCGTGCCGGTGCAGGCCAAGAAGAAGCGCAAGAACGTGACGACGGTGAAGAAAGTCGCCGATAAGACTTCAGTAGCGCAGACGCCTGCCTTGCCGCGCGTGAAGCAGGCACCGAAGCCGAATCCGGCTGTCGATCCGATCCCGCAATTGCCGCGCAAGATCGGGCCGGATGGGCTGGTGATGCGCGTGGGTTATCCGGCGCGATAAAAAGGCTGATCAAAATGAAGAAGGGCGCTCGAATGAGCGCCCTTCTTGTATGTGGAAAGCCGGGGGTCCGCCCATCCGTAGATAGCTGCCGACGCTGATCCCGACCTATTGGCGCGCGATTATAGCGTCGCGCGCGCGGAGCATCAAAACGCCGACTTGACCACCCCTCCATCGACCCTCAGCGCCGCCCCGTTCGTTGCCGACGACGCCTCCGAGCACACATACACCACCATGTTCGCGACCTCTTCCGTCGTCGCGAAGCGCTTGATCAGCGAACTCGCCCGCGCCGTCTCGAAAAACTCCTTCTCGAACTCCGCGAACGACTTCCCGCCGCCCATCTTCCGCGCCATTTCCTCGACGCCATCGGAATGCGTCGGCCCCGGCAGCACCGCGTTGACCGTCACGCCGGTTCCCGCGCAACTCTCGGCGAGTCCACGCGACAACCCGAGCTGCGCCGTCTTCGTCACGCCGTAGTGAATCATCTCGACCGGAATCTGGATGCCGCTCTCGCTGCTGATGAACACCACGCGCCCCCAGTTCTTCTCCTTCATCTTCGGCAGATACGCGCGCGAAAGCCGCACGCCCGACATCACGTTCGTCTCGAAAAAGTGTTGCCAGTCCTCGTCGGGGATCTCGTCGAACGGTTTCGGATCGAAGATGCCGAGGTTGTTCACGAGCACGTCGACCGCCGGATAGCGCGCGACGATCGCGTCCACCTGCTCGCGCTCCGCAAGGTTGCCGGCGAAACCCTCGGCCTTCGCGCCAGGCACCTGCTCGCGCAGTTTCGCGAGCGCATCGTCGACGGAGGCCTGCGTGCGGCCGTTCACGATCACGCGCGCGCCTTCGCGCGCGAGGCTCACCGCGATCGCGTGGCCGATCCCCTTCGTCGATCCGGATACGAGTGCGAGCTTGTTGTCGAGGTGCAAGTCCATCGGTGGGTCTCCCAAAAAAAACGGTTGACGGGCCAGAGGGCAGCCCGTCAACCGAGTCGTATCGAACGGGCCAAGATCAGAAACTTAGCACCGTTCAAATCAAAACGCAGATAGCGTCAGAGTGTTCTTATAAACGTCCCATGAGCAGCAGCACGATCACCACGACCAGCACGACACCGAGGATACCGCTCGGCCCATAGCCCCAGCTGCGGCTATGCGGCCACGACGGAATGGCCCCGACGAGCATCAGGATCAGGATGATCAGCAAGATGGTTCCGATCGTCATTTCGACTTCTCCTTATTCAAAGATCGCAGGATTTGGCGGGCACTGCGCGCACGTCGGACAACGGCGCGTCACGCGGCGGATGTCCCGCCGCCGCGATTCCCTTGGTGGATTGCGATCGACACTAGGCTTTCAGCAAAGTGCGTGCCACTTATGCGAAGGCCTTGCGCCATAAGGAGTCTGGACCGCGCCACGACCGACGCAGTCACGTCGCAAACGAGTGCGGTCGGAAAAAGTTGCACACTCGTCCGCGCGTTTTTGTAAGCGCGCTTCAGAAGATGCCGCGGAACGCCCAGAAGAGGCCGCCCGCCAGCGCGATCGAGACCGGCAGCGTCAGAATCCACGCGAGCGCGAGGCTGCGCACCGTGCGCCATTGCAGCCCGGAGCCGTTGGCGGCCATCGTCCCCGCGACGCCCGACGACAGCACGTGCGTCGTACTTACCGGCAGGCCGTAGACGTCGGCGGCGCCGATCGTCAGCATCGCGACGAGTTCCGCCGATGCGCCTTGTCCATACGTCAGATGCGTCTTGCCGATGCGCTCGCCGACCGTCACCACGATGCGCTTCCAGCCGACCATCGTCCCGAGGCCAAGCGCGACGGCGACCGCCACCTTCACCCACGTCGGGATGAACTTGGTCGCGTGGTCGAGCTGATGCTTGTAGTTTTCAAGGACGGCGACGTCGACGGCCGCGAACGCGGGCGATTTCTGCTTTTCCATCAGGCGCAGCGCCTCGGACACGATGTACATGTTGTTGCGCACGTTGTTGACGATGCCCTGCGGCAGCGCCGAGATTGAGCCGTTCGGGCGCACCTGCGAATCGATGAGATCGACCACCTGTTTCACCGCGACGACCGTATTCGGCGCGAGCGTCTTCGTCTGCACGTAATGCTGGACGTCGGCGCGCGGATCGGCGACGGGCGCCGCGCCGTTGCTGTAGCGCTGCAGCGTTTCCGACGCGTGGTGGCTGACCGACAGGAACGTCTGCGTTTCGCCGGTGGTTACGGCCTTGTTAAGCGCGTAGGCGGTCGGCACCGTACCGATCAGGATCAGCATGATGAGACCCATACCCTTCTGGCCGTCATTGGAGCCGTGCGCGAACGACACGCCCGTGCACGTCAGGATCAGCAGGCAGCGGATCCAGAACGGCGGCGGCGTGTTCTTTTCCGGCTCCTTGTAGAGCGCGGGAATCTTCACGACGAGCTTGAGCACGTAGAGCAAAAAGCCCGCGGCCACGAAGCCGATCAACGGCGAAAACAGCAGCGACTTGCCGACCGAAAGCGCCTGGCTCCAGTCGACGCCCGACGTGCCGTTGGTCCCGTGCAACATCTGGTTCATCAATCCGACCCCGATCACCGAACCGATCAGCGTATGGGAACTCGAAGAAGGAAGGCCGAGGGCCCACGTGCCAAGATTCCAGATGATTGCGGCGATGAGGAGCGCGAAGACCATCGCGAAGCCCTGCGACGACCCGACGCCGATGATCAGCTCGACGGGCAACAATTGCAGGATGCCGAACGCGACGGCGCCGCTCGAAACCAGGACGCCGATGAAGTTCCAGGCACCGGACCAGACGACCGCGAGATTCGGCGTGAGCGAGTGCGTGTAGATGACCGTGGCGACCGCGTTGGCGGTATCGTGGAAACCGTTGACGAATTCGAAACCGAGCGCGATCAGGAGCGCAACGCCGAGCAGCACGTACGGCATAACCGACGACTGCTGCACGGATTCGAGATCGCTCAGCAGGTGCGTGACGCAGTAAATCGCGCCCGCCACGATAACGATGACGAAGAGCAGCAGCGCGAGCCGCTGACCGGGCGAGCGGCCTGCTCTTGATTGTGGAAAGGCGAGATCAGTCATGATGCGTCCTTGATTGGGCGTGGCGAGGTAGGCTGAACTGCTGACGATCCAGCATGGTTGCATGCGCTTTGTGTCGCTTTGATGACCGCACGCCGTGCCCGAAATCGTCTGATCTGACGCGGGGCGGCGTGCGTAACGTGCGAGGGATTTATGACGGCTTGGGTGGAACTGGCGCTGGGCTCGCAGGAAAAGACGTTCGACCAACTGGCGAGGGCGGTGGCGGCGCTGCCGTCGTTCGCGGAGGTCGAGGCGGCGCGCTCGCGTGCCGTCCTGCAGGAACTCGAAAGCGACGCACACGGCTGGTGTCTCTGGATCGAGACGCAGGACGGCGCGGGCACGCTGCACGCGGTCGAAATCCTGGCGCCTGTGCTGCCGGGCCTCACGCGCTGCCGCAAGTTCGCGCGGCCCGCCCCGGGCGACGTCTCCGCCACGCTCGACGAACTCGCCGACTCCGGCCACGCGCTCTCGGCGCTCAAGGGCATCGCGCTGGACGCCGGCCCTGCACGCGAATCGCGGCGCATCGAATGGCGCATCGGCGACGTGCTGGCCACGCTTGCCGCGCAAGACGACGAACGCCCGACGCTATGCCTGTCCGCCCCCGGCGACGATGAAACCGTGCTCGATGCCGTGTTCCGCCTGGCGCGCGAAGCGGTAGATGCCGCGCCGTTCTCTCTGCTGGCCGTCGGCGACGAATCGCCCGAAGCGCCGGAAGTCCATGCATCGAAGATCGATTTGCCGCTGGAATCGACGGCCCGCGAGGCGTTTGTGACTATCGCGGCATCGATCGCGATGCACTGGTTCGGCAACGACGCCGGCGCGCGCCATTCGCTCGAAGTCGAACGCGTGCATCAGTTGCGCGTCGCGCAGCGGCGGCTGAAGACGCTGCTCAAGCTTTTCCCCGACGACGTCGACGCCGTATGGAACGAAACCATCGCGCCCGATCTGAAATGGTTCGGCGAATTGCTAGGCGACGCCCGCGACTGGGACGTTTTCACGGATACCACGCTTCCAGCCTATGCCGCCGCGGACGCGGGCGGCCCGTCGTGGCAGGCCGTGATCGACGCCGCAGACGCCAAGCGCCACGCCGCGCGCACGAGGCTCGCCCATGCGCTGCACGCGAAGCGCTATGCGCGGCTTTCGCTTGCGTTCATCGAATGGCTGGCGCGAATCGGGCTGCGTCCGGACGACGCGCCCGTCGCGCTCGCCGACTTTGCGAAGAAACGAATCCGCAAGAATTACCGGAAAATCGTCAACGTGCCTGACCTGACGACGCTCGACGTACGCACGCGGCATCGCGTGCGAATTCATGCGAAGCGGCTGCGCTATGCGCTCGAATTCCTGCGCTCGCTGACGACGCGGCAAGCGCGCGGTGACACAGCGAAAAAGCTGTCGCGACTGCAGACCGTGCTCGGCGAAGGTAACGACGCCGCGGTGGCCGCCGAGCGTCTCTCGGCGCTCCCCGAGGCCAGCGACTACCAGCGCGGCTTCGCGCGCGCGTGGGCGGCGGTATCGGAGCATAAGGATGCGGAGGAGGGCGAGCGCATTCTGCGATCGATCGAAAAACCGCGTCTCAAAAAAACGGGGGCGCACGAATGAAGGATGAATCGCTCGACGTCGACGGGTCCGTGTGGCTGCGAAGCGGCGAGCAGACGCTCGGCGGCGCGGCACGCATCGGCCTCCTGGCGGCGATCCGCGAGACAGGATCCATCACAGGCGCGGCGAAAGCGGTCGGCATGAGCTACAAGGCGGCGTGGGACGCCATCGACGCGATGAACAATCTCGCCGGCGAGCCGCTCGTCGTGCGCGCGAGCGGCGGCAAGGGCGGCGGTGGCACGACGCTGACGCCCGCGGCGCTGCGTCTCATCGATACGTTTCGCGCCATCGAGCGCGAGCATCGCAAGTTTCTGGAGCAGGCGGGCGCGGCAATCGACGGATTTGCCGAAAACTGGCCGTTGATCGGGAGAATCGGCATGAAGACGAGCGCGCGCAACCAACTGGCGGGAAAGGTGACGAGAGTCACGCGCGGCTCAGTCAACGACGAGGTGGAACTCGCGTTGCCGGGCGGCCAATCGATCGTCGCGGTCGTCACGCATGAGAGCGCGGAGGTGCTTGGACTCACGCCCGGGCGCGACGCGGTGGCGCTGATCAAGGCGTCGTGGGTCATGCTGATGGCCGACGAACCGGTGCGGATCTCGGCGCGCAATCAGCTGAAGGGCACCATCGAGCGCGTGACGCGCGGGGCGGTGAATGCGGAGGTATCGCTCGCGATCGGCGGGTCGAGCACGATCACGGCGATCATTACTAATCAGAGCGTCGATGCGCTCGGACTTGCGCCGGGGGAAACTGCGGTAGCGGTCATCAAGGGATCGAGCGTGATTCTCGGCGTGGACGACTAGGAACTGCTCCAACGACTCTGGCGAAGCAAGCCTTCGATCGGCCGCCGCGACAGGCAAACGGCTTGCGCCTTCAGGCGTCTGCAGCGCGGGGCACGACGACCTCGGTACGCCGCATCGGCGCGTCGTAGCGCCCCGCTTTCCAGCGCGCGCGCACGTACGGCCGCTCGTGGCCCGACAACTGCAGCGCGATCTGTGTGATCCACTGATGGCTCGGCACCGGCACGCCGTGCAGCGTGATCGCCACCACCGCGAGGCTCGTCGCGACCGGCGCCGGCGACAGCCGTCCAGCCTCCGCGCGCCAGGCCATCCGCGCGAACCCGACCGCGACCACGGCACCAAGCGCACAACCGGCAATCACCTCCGACGCCGAATGCGCACCCAGCACAACGCGCGACACTCCGACGACGATCCCCGCCACGAGCCCAATCGACACGCCGGCCGCGCGCCATGCACCGCGCGTGGGCACAAACGCGACGAAGAGCGCCACGGGAAGCACCGCGGTCGCGACCATCGCGTGCCCGCTGATGCCGGTGAAATCCCAGCCGCGCACGCCCATGCCCCATCCGATGAACGCGATCTTGCTGAGAAACACGAGCCCGACTGCGCCCGCGAGCAGTCCGAGCCAGCCAAGCGCGTAACGGCGCGGATAGCCCAGCGCGAGCCACAAGGCGACGGCGAGCGCGAGCGGAGTCATCACGCCGACACTGCCGAGCGCGGTAATCGAAGACCAGAGCGAAGGGGAAAAAATAGGCATCGAATTTTTTTTAGCAGGTGGAACGATGGTTGCTGCAACGCGGAAGCCAAGCCCGCGACCGGGCGGCGCAACGAACGTTATTTGTAGGCTTATTAAGAGTATACCCGTACAAGATATTGCTGAATTTTACCGTCCGGCTGCGGTGTTCGTGCGGCTAAAATGCATCAAGTTCGTCTAAAGTCGGATTAAATACATGATCAGACGGAAATAGGTAGGTTTTTAAACATCCTATTACACACATGCCGTCGCGATCGATGTTATTGTGCATCGCAACAACTTCCGCTGCGCGCCCCCCGTCGCGCCGGATCAAACTGCATGCTGTGGAGGTCCCATTCGATGCCCAAAAGTCTCACCAATCTCTGGCTGCGCGGACTGCGCCGCCTGATTGCCGGTCAGCCCGAACCGGCTCGTGCGCCCAAGCCGCGCTCGCCCGCCAAGCAAAAGCGCGCTGCGACCGTCCAGAAGGCGAAAGCCCCGACACCGATCAAGGCCGCACCGCCGCCGCGCATCGCTGTGCGTTCTCCGGTGCGCGAGTCGCGCGTGCGTCCCCGCGCTTCGGCCTGGGCGGGTGGCAAATGGGAACGCTCGTTCCATTCCGCGCCCCCGACGGCCGGCCGCTTCGTCAATCACATGTCGTACGCGCTGTATCTTCCGCCGGGCGTGGCGCTCGGGCGTATGCCTCTGGTGGTGATGCTGCACGGCTGTAAGCAAAACGCCGACGAATTCGCCCAAGGCACGCGCCTCAATCTGCTCGCCGACCGCTACGGCTTTGCCGTTCTTTACCCCGAGCAGTCCAAGCATGACCACGCGCACCGTTGCTGGCGCTGGTATGACGATGCGAGCAACGCGGGCGGCGGCGAGGCGGCATCGGTCGTGTCGCTGGTGCAGTCGGTGGTCGCGGAGCATCGGCTGGATAGCGAGCGCGTCTATGTCGGGGGGATGTCGGCGGGCGCGGGGCTCGCTGCGCTGCTCGCGATCCGCTACCCGTCGGTGTTCGCGGCGGTCGGCCTGCACTCGGGCGTCGTATTCGGCGAGGCGCGCTCGGCTATCGCCGCGATGGACGTGATGCGCCGTGGCAGCCGCAGCGACCCGGTCGCGCTGATCGACGCCAGCGTCAACGTGCGCGCCTTTCCGGGAATGCCGGCCGTCATCGTGCATGGCGAGCTCGATTCCGTCGTTTCGGCGACGAACGCCGAGCAACTGACCACGCAATTCCTGCGGCTGAACGGCTTTATCGATGCCGCTGGCGCGCGGCGTGCAGGCGAAACGCGAGAAGAAAAGCAGCCGGACGGCGTCGTGCGCGACTTCGTGAAGAGCGGACGCCGCGTCGTGAAGACCTGCATCGTGCGCGGGCTCGGCCATTCGTGGGCCGGCGGCGACGATACAGTCGCATTCCATTCGTCAAAGGGGCCGGATTCGTCGGCGCTGATGTGGGAGTTCTTCAAGCATCAGCGGCGCGTCGAGCGGCACTCCGTCAACGACGAACTGCTTGCCTGACGGCCATCGGACGTTTCATATGTCGCAAAAAAGTCTTTAGGATCAAAGTTCTATAGATGCACACTGGTGTTTTGCTAGGGATTACCCTATAATCGATTCTGTCATAGGTAAATACCCTAATCTTTCGAGGCCCTACCATGTATCTGCTCAGCCGCCTTTTCCTGTTCCTGACGAAGTCTCCCGACCAGCGCGATCGTGAACGCGACGACGCTTACCTCGCCGAAGCCACTGACATCTACGATCTCGAATATCGTATGAAGAATCTGGATCGCCGTGGTTCGAAGCGTCATCCGTCGTGGCTCGCTCAGTAAGAGCGGGGCGCCGTAGAAGGCGCAGCGCGCAACAACCGCGCGCAAGCAGCAAACACAAATGCCGGCTTCCCAGCCGGCATTTGCTTTTTGACGCCCGGGTTGTGCTCGGGCGTTGATGCTTCAGACGAGTTTCACGCGAACGTCGACGTTGCCGCGCGTAGCGTTCGAGTACGGGCAGACCTGGTGCGCGGCATCGACGAGTTGTTGCGCTTCGCCAGCCGGCAGGCCCGGCAGGGTGACGCGCAGTTCGATGTCGAGCTTGAAGCCGCCGTTGTCGTTCGGGCCGACGCCGACGTCAGCGGTGACGGTCGTATCGGCGGGGATGATGCGCTTTTGCTGGCCCGCGACGAACTTCATTGCGCTCAAAAAACACGCCGAATAGCCAGCGGCGAACAGTTGTTCCGGGTTCGTGCCCGGTGCGCCCGTGCCGCCGAGTTCCTTCGGCGCGCTCAGTTTCACGTCGAGTTGCTGATCCAACGATACCGCCCGGCCGTCGCGGCCGCCGTTGCTCGTTGCCGTTGCCTTGTAGAGGATGCTCATTTGGATTCTCCTGGGTGTTGAGTTGTGAAGCGCCAACCACGGGTTGAAATATATCGCGCTAATCATTAGTGCGCAAAATAAATTATTATGATCGGCGCGTTTGATTCCGTCTATCAGGCACCGATGTATTCGTTCAGCGACGCGCGCAGTTGTACCAACGAATCGCGCAGCTTAATCAGGCGGTCGGCATCGCTGCCGGCCGCGCAGTAGATCTCGCCGGGAATCGCGCGCGCTGACTGCTTCAGTTCGCGACCGGTGTCGGTCAAGCGGATATGAACCTGCCGCTCGTCCTCGACGCCGCGCAGCCGTTCAACGTAACCCTGCGCCTCGAGACGCTTGAGGAGCGGCGTCATCGTCGCGGAATCGAGGCTCAGGCGCGCCGCCATTTCCTTGACGGTGAGGTCGTCGCTTTCCCACAGGACGAGCATCGCGAGGTATTGCGGATAGGTCAGCCCGAGATTTTCGAGCAGCGGCTTGTACGCCTTCGTCATCGCGAGCGATGTGGAATAGAGTGCGAAACAGAGTTGCTGATCGAGTTCGAGCGGAAAATTCTGCGGCGTGTTCATGGCGGAAGCCCAAAGCGCGAGTGGCCGATAGCGCTAGTGTACGGAATTCCTTCGCGCACGAATGAAACCGATCGCGGAAATGAAAACGGGCGCTACGAGGCGCCCGGAATCCAGCATTCGACCGCGTCAGACGCCCGGCGTTGCAGTCGGAATATCCGGCGTATCGGGCGATTGCACGCCGAAACAGCCGCGATAGGTGGCGTAGAACGAGCAGTAAAGCGCGGTCGTGACGAGAATCGATGCGGGCATCAGCACCGCGAGCGCCACTTCCTGTCCCGCGCCAAGCGCCTGCATCAGCGCGGTCAGCCCGAACGACACCGTGATCGCGATTGCGATCCACAGTACGCCGTAGAAGATGAACGCGCCGCGATTGCGCCAGCAGCCGACGAAGCTAAAAAAGAGCGCTTTTGCGGGCGGCACGTCGTGCCACGCGACGAGGATCGGCGCGAACCAGAAGAGCATCGCGACGGGCAGGTAGCCCGCCATCGCGACGAGCACGGCCAGCGGGCTGAAGCTGGCCGCGACGGTCTCCGGGTCACCGGTCGGGCCGCTGCCGAGCATCATCGAGAGCAGGATGCCGCCGTCGACGAGCGCCGATAGCGCGAAAATCGCCCCCATCGCGAGGACATACAGCGCGCCGAGCACCAGCAGCCGCCGCGAGACGACGCTGCCATAGGAGCGAAAGCCGTCGACGAGGACGGTCGGCCAGACGGGCTTGCCCGCGATCGTGTTGCGGCACGCGGCCATGAAACCGACGGCGACGCCCGGAATCAGCACCAGCGGCAGGAACGGGCCGATCAGCGGAATGCGCGAAATCAGCGTCATGATGAACAGATATGCGAAGAACACCGTGAGAAACGCAAGCGGATTGCGTCTGAACAGCCAGATTCCCTGGCGGAACCACACGTAACCGGTTTTGGCGGGGACTTCGATCAGTTGCATAAATTGGCTTACCGGGTGGCGGAAGGAGCAGCGGCTTTGACGCGCTCGCACAGAATGCGTTCGAAATGGCCCGGGTCGTGCGGCTTGAGCATTTCGGCCTCGCGCGGACGGTGGAAGTCGTACAGGCGCGACACCCAGAAGCGCAACGCGCCGGCGCGCAGCATGTCGTTCCAGTGGCGCTCTTCGGCCGGCGTGAACGGCCGCACCGTCTGATAGGCGCGCAGCATCGCGTCGACGCGTGCGCGGTCGAGCACGCCCGTCTCGAGGTCGATGCACCAGTCGTTCACGCAGACGGCGACGTCGAAGAGCCACTTGTCGACGCCGGCGAAATAGAAGTCGAAGAAGCCGCCAAGGCGCGCGTGGTCCGCCGTGTGCGAGAAGAGTACGTTGTCGCGGAAGAGGTCGCAGTGGCACGGGCCTTCGGGCAACGACGCGTAATCGGCTGAGCCGAAGAACGCTGACTGATGCGCGAGTTCGTCTTCGATCAGCGCGCGCTGGCTGTCGGTGAGGAAAGGCAGGATCGCGGGCACGTTCTCCTGCCACCACGCGAGACTGCGCAGGTTGTGCTGATGCTGCCCGAAGTCGCGCCCGGCGAGATGAAGGCGCGCGAGCATCTGGCCGACTTCGATGCAGTGCGCGGGCGTCGGCGCGAGTTCGGGCGCGCCTTCGAGCTTCGTCACGATGGTCGCGGGCTTGCCGTTCAACTCGGCGAAGAGCGAGCCGTCGCGGCGCGGCATCGGATCGGGAACCGGCACGCGATGCGACGCGAGATGCCGCATCAGGTCGAGGTAGAACGGCAGTTGCTCGGCCGTGAGCTTCTCGAAGATCGTGAGGACGTACTGGCCGTGCGTCGTGGTCAGAAAGAAGTTGCTGTTTTCAATGCCCGACTGGATGCCGCGAAATTCGACGACGTCGCCGAGATCGTAGTTTTGCAGCCAGTCTTCGAGCTGGGAAGCGGTGACAGGAGTGAATACGGCCATGCGGGGAACGTCGGTCGGGTTGGACGGCTGGCGCGCTCTGAACGCAGCCAGTCGGGCGGCGCCGCGCGACGTGCGCGCGGTGGCCCAGGCGGGAACAAGGGTAGCGCGGGCTCGACGATCAGTAGCGCAAATTCACCGACGGCAGGCGCGTGCTTGCCTTGCCGTTGTCGCGCACGGCGGGCGACGTGTCGGCCGGCGCGCTCATCTGATAGCGCGTGCCGAAGTTCGACTGCACGTTGATCTCGACGGGCTTGCCCTTGTCGCGATACTCGGTGATTTCCGTGCCGTTCGTGCTGAGTTCGTGATAGCTCGGCAGGCGCGGCGGCGAAATCTCGACCTTCGAGCTCGCCGTTGCGGGCGGGCGGTTGATGGCCTTCAGGTCCGGCAGGCCGGCAGCTTCTTCTGGCGACATCTTTTGCGCCGGGGGCTGGTCCGCCGCGCTCGACGGCTGCGCGATCGCGCTCATGCTGCCGGCGGCGAGGACTGCCGCGACGGCGGCGAAAAGAAGCGGCTTCATGATGATTCTCCAAATATGTGGCCGGATTCTAGCAAACCGTACCCGCCACAGGGCCGTGCAAAGCCTTATTTTGCGCCGCTTTTGCGGAATTCGATGCCGCGTCATAAAGGTGTTGCAGCGCGCACGCAGCGAGCATGGGCTTCATGGTTCTGGCGTTCTTCCGTGGTAATGTCGATTCATCACAAGAGCGCGCAAGATCATGACAAACGACCGGACTCAGAGCACCCAGGCCACACCCGCCAACGATTTCCCGACGGAATCCTTCGACGATCCCGGCGCCGCCGTCTCGCGCGTCAACGCGATTTATGAAGCGAATACCGCGTTCCTGCGCGATGCCTTCGCGCGTTATCGGAGGAACGAGCACTTCACGCATCGCGTGCGCGCGTGCTATCCGTTCGTGCGCGTGCGCACCGAGCTCAACACACAGATCGACTCGCGCCGCTCGTATGGATTCGTCGCGGGGCCCGGCATCTTCGAGACGACGCTCACGCGTCCCGATCTCTTCGGTGACTACTATCGCGAGCAGTTGCGGCTTTTGGCGAAGAACCATCACGTCGGCATCGAAGTGGGCGTTTCAGCGCAACCGATCCCGATTCACTTCGCGTTCGCCGAGGGCATCCATCTCGAAGGCGATCTGGATCGCGATCGGCTGCTCGCAATGCGCAACATCTTCGATACGCCGGATCTCGCGCTGCTCGACGATCGCATCGTCAACGGCACGTACGAGCCGGCAGCGGGCGAGCCGCATCCGCTGGCGCTTTTCACGGCGGCGCGCGTGGATTTCTCGCTGCATCGGCTGCGGCATTACACCGCCACGCTCCCGACGCATTTCCAGAACTACGTGCTCTACACGAACTACCAGTTCTATATCGACGAGTTCGTGAAGCTCGGCCGCACGATCATGTCGCGTGCCGACGATGAAGAAACGCGCGCGTATCGCAGTGAGTATTCGTCGTTCGTCGAACCGGGTGACGTGATCACCTACAACGCGAACCTGAGCGAGCAGTTCGAGGACGAAGGCACGCAGCCCGCCCGTCTGCCGCAGATGCCCGCGTACCACCTGAAACGCGCCGACGGCAGCGGCATCACGATGGTGAACATCGGCGTCGGACCATCGAATGCCAAGACGATCACCGATCACATCGCCGTGCTGCGCCCGCACGCGTGGATCATGCTCGGGCACTGCGCGGGGCTGCGCAACACGCAACGTCTCGGCGACTATGTGCTCGCGCACGGCTACGTGCGCGAAGACCACGTTCTCGATGCCGACCTGCCGCTCTGGGTGCCGATTCCGGCGCTGGCCGAAGTGCAGGTCGCGCTGGAAAAAGCGGTCGCGCAGGTGACGCAACTCGAAGGCGTCGAATTGAAGCGCGTGATGCGTACGGGAACGGTGGCGAGCGTCGACAACCGCAACTGGGAACTGCGCGATCATCGCGAGCCAGTGCAGCGGTTGTCGCAAAGCCGTGCCATTGCGCTCGACATGGAAAGCGCGACGATCGCCGCGAACGGCTTTCGCTTTCGCGTTCCCTACGGCACGCTCTTGTGCGTCTCCGACAAGCCGCTGCACGGCGAACTGAAGTTGCCCGGCATGGCCGACCAGTTCTATCGCGCGCAAGTCGATCAGCACTTGCAGATCGGCGTGAAGGCGATGGAGCTCTTGCGCATGAACGGGCTCTCGAAGCTCCACAGCCGCAAGCTGCGCAGCTTCGCGGAAGTCGCGTTTCAGTAAGTCTGCGAAGAAAACCCTGCCCGAAACGAAAACGGGCGGCTTCGAAAAGCCGCCCGCATCGCGTTATCAGAGATAGAACATCCGGTCTTCGTCGGACTTGCCTTCGGCCGGCTGTTCGCCCGCGTCCTCGCGGTCTTCGTAGAACTTCAGCACCGCTTCGAGCACCTGGTCCGGATCGTCGATCACCTGCATCAGGTTCAGGTCCTTCTCGCCGATCACACCGTTCGTGAGCAGCGTGGTCTTGAACCAGTCGAGGAGACCCGCCCAGAACTCCGCGCCCACCAGAACGATCGGCACGTGGCGCGACTTCTTCGTCTGAATGAGCGTGAGCACTTCGGCGAGTTCGTCGAGCGTGCCGAAGCCGCCGGGCATCACCACGACCGCATCCGAATTCTTCACGAACGTGACCTTGCGCGTGAAGAAATGCCGGAAGCGCAGCGAGATGTCCTGCCACTGGTTGCCCGACTGCTCGTGCGGCAACTCGATGTTCAGCCCGACCGACGGAGACTTGCCCGCGTGCGCGCCTTTATTGGCCGCTTCCATGATGCCGGGGCCACCGCCGGAGATGACGGCGAAGCCCGCATCGGAGAATCTTTGGGCGATCTCGATCGTGAGTTTGTAGTAAGGCGACTCGGGTTTCAGACGCGCCGAACCATAGATGCTGATGGCCGGGCGGATCTCCGAGAGGTACTCGGTCGCCTCGATAAACTCTGCCATAATCGTGAACATCTGCCACGATGCGCGAGCCTTCTTGGCCGTCGCGCGCTCTTGATCTGCGAGCGATCGCAGACTCGGAATCACTTTTCTCTTGTTCATAATGCCTGAAGAACTAAGTCTTGAAGGTAAGACCCTGCTATTGGTCGACGGATCCAGCTATCTCTACCGTGCTTATCACGCGATGCCGGATTTACGCGGACCCGATGGCGGGCCGACGGGCGCGCTGTATGGGATGATCAACATGTTGCGCCGCTTGCGGCGCGAGATCAATGCAGAGTATAGCGCGTGCGTATTCGACGCCAAAGGCAAGACGTTTCGCGACGACTGGTATGCGGACTACAAGGCCAACCGGCCATCGATGCCCGACGATCTCTCGCGTCAGATCGAACCCATTCACGTGACCGTGCGCGCGCTCGGCTGGCCGCTCGTCATGATCGAGGGCGTGGAAGCGGATGACGTCATCGGTACGCTGGCCGTCGCTGCCGAGAAGCGCGGCATGAAGGTGATCGTGTCGACGGGCGACAAGGATTTGGCACAGCTCGTGACTGATCATGTCACCCTCATCAATACGATGACGAACGAGACGCTCGATCGTGCCGGCGTGCTGGGGAAGTTCGGCGTGCCGCCGGAGCGGATCGTCGATTACCTGTCGCTCATCGGCGATACGGTCGACAACGTGCCGGGCGTCGAGAAATGCGGGCCCAAGACGGCATTGAAGTGGCTCACGCAATACGACACCCTCGATGGCATCGTCGCACACGCGGGCGAGATCAAAGGTGCGGTAGGAGACAATCTGCGCAAGGCTCTCGACTTCCTGCCGCTGGCGAAAAAACTCGTCACCGTGGACACGGAATGCGACCTGAGTTCGCAAATCGAATCGATCCAGGCAACGTTGCCGAGCTGCCCCGAAGCGCGCGATGAACTGCGCGATCTCTTCACGCGCCACGGCTTCAAGACGTGGCTGCGCGAAGTCGAGATCGCCGATGCGGTGGAGGGCCCGACCGATACACCGCCCGCCGAAGCCACCGAGATCGTCCATCACTACGACACCGTGCAGACGTGGGAGCAACTCGACGCATGGCTCGCGAAGATCAACGCGGCCGAACTGACTTCGTTCGATACCGAGACGACCGCGCTCGATCCGATGGTCGCGCAACTGGTGGGCTTGTCGGTGTCGGTCGAGCCGGGGCATGCGGCTTATGTTCCGGTCGCGCATCGCGGGCCGGATGCACCCGAGCAGTTGCCGCGCGATGAAGTTCTGCAGAAGCTCAAGCCGTGGCTCGAGGATGCATCGAAGAAGAAGGTCGGCCAGCATTTGAAGTACGACGAGCAGGTGCTCGCTAACTATGGCATCGAACTCAGGGGCGTCGAGCACGATACGTTGTTGCAGTCGTATGTGCTGGAGTCGCATCGTCCGCACGACATGGACAACCTCGCGCTGCGCCATCTCGGCGTCAAAACCATCAAGTATGAAGAGGTGGCGGGCAAGGGCGCATCGCAGATCGGCTTCGATGAAGTCGCGCTCGACAAGGCGGCCGAGTACGCTGCCGAAGACGCGGACATCACGCTGCGATTGCATCAGGCGCTCTATCCGCAAGTCGCGAATGAAGACGGCTTGCTGCACGTCTATCGTGACATCGAACTGCCGACGGCGCGTGTGTTGCGCAAGATGGAGCGCAACGGCGTGCTGATCGATCGCGAGAAATTGCAGAAGCAAAGCAGCGAGATCGCGACGCGCCTGATCCAGCTCGAAGGCGAGGCGTATGAACTCGCGGGCGGCGAATTCAACCTCGGCTCGCCGAAGCAGATCGGGCAGATCTTCTTTGAGAAGCTGCAATTGCCGGTGGTCAAGAAGACGCCGAGCGGCGCGCCATCGACCGATGAAGAAGTACTTCAGAAACTCGCCGAAGACTATCCGCTGCCGAAGATCCTGCTCGAACATCGCGGCTTGTCGAAGCTCAAGTCGACGTACACCGACAAGCTGCCCCGCATGGTCAACGCATCGACGGGACGCGTGCATACGAACTATGCGCAGGCTGTGGCGGTGACGGGGCGGCTGTCGTCGAACGAGCCGAACTTGCAGAACATCCCGGTGCGCACGGGCGAAGGGCGGCGCATTCGCGAGGCGTTCATCGCGCCGCCGGGCAGCAGGATCGTATCGGCGGATTACTCGCAGATCGAGTTGCGCATCATGGCCCACATCTCCGGCGACGCATCGCTGATGCGCTCGTTCGCCGAGGGCGAGGACGTGCATCGCGCGACCGCATCGGAGATCTTCAGCGTCACGCCGATCGAAGTATCGAGCGATCAGCGGCGCATCGCGAAGGTCATCAACTTCGGGCTGATCTACGGCATGAGCTCGTTCGGCCTTGCGTCGAACCTCGGCATCACGCGCGATGCCGCAAAGCTCTACATCGACCGCTATTTCGCGCGCTATCCGGGCGTCGCGGCGTACATGGAGAACACGCGCACGAGTGCGAAGCGCGATGGCTTCGTCGAGACCGTCTTCGGCAGGCGTTTGTGGTTGCCCGAGATCAATGGAGGCAGCGGACCGCGCCGTCAGGCCGCCGAGCGCGCCGCAATCAACGCGCCGATGCAGGGCACCGCAGCCGACCTCATCAAGCTCTCGATGATCGCGGTGCAGGACTGGATCGAGGCTTCGAACGTCAAGGCGAAGATGATCATGCAGGTCCACGATGAACTCGTGCTCGAAGTGCCGGAGGACGAATTGTCGGAAGTGCGCAAGCGGCTGCCGGAACTGATGTGCGGCGTGGCGTCGCTTAAGGTGCCGCTCGTGGCTGAAGTCGGCGCGGGCGCGAACTGGGAAGAAGCACACTGATTTTCCATGAGCCGCATGTCGCGCATGCGGAACACGGGCTTGTGAGCGGATGGGGAGGGCGCGCACAATGCCTGTCGAGGCGAGCAGGAAGCCAATGTCCGAAGAATCGACGAGTCCAAGTAACGGCACAGGGAGAGTTCAATGCATCGCTTCATCATCGTAGGCGGCGGGGCCGGAGGGCTTGAACTGGCGACGCGTCTCGGCGACCGCTACGGTTCGACCGATCCCAAGAAGACGCCGCAAGCGCAGATCACGCTGATCGACCGCAACCCGACGCACATCTGGAAGCCGCTCCTGCACGAAGTCGCGGCGGGCAGCATGGACCCGTTCACGCAGGAACTCGAATACGCTGCGCAGGCGCTCTGGCACGGCTTCGAGTTCGCGCAGGGCGAATTGATCGGGCTGGACCGGGCCGCGAAGCGCGTCACGATCGGCCCGCTTCTCGACGACGAAGCCGGAGAGCTGATCCCGCAACGCGAATTCGACTACGACACGCTCGTCATCTCCATCGGCAGCACGACACACTTCTTCGGCGTTGCGGGCGCGCAGGAAAATTCGATCGCGCTCGATACCGTCGGCCAGGCCGAGCTGTTTCGCAAACGCCTGATCGCCGCGTGCATGCGCGCGGAGCATCGGGCGCCGGACCCGGTGATCGAAGGACAGCCGGAGCAGCCGCGCATTCAGGTGGCGATCGTCGGGGCGGGCGCGACGGGCGTCGAATTGTCGGCGGAATTGCGCAACACGGCGCAGGTGCTTTCCGCCTACGGGCTGCACAAGCTCGATCCGAAGCACGATATCGGCATCGCGCTGATCGAAGCCGGGCCGCGCATTCTGCCGGCGCTGCAGGAGCGTGTATCGACGGCGACCGCCGAGTTGCTCAATAAGGTCGGCGTCAGGCTGATGACGGGCGAGACGGTGGCCGAAGTGTCGCGCGATTCGATCCGCACGGCGAGTGGCAAGATCATTCGCGCCGACTTGACCGTGTGGGCGGCCGGCATCAAGGCGCCGGCGGTGCTCGCGAACCTCGACGGCCTGCCGACCAACCGGCTCGGTCAGCTCGTCGTGCGGCGCACGCTGCAAACCGAAATCGACGACAACATCTTCGCCATCGGCGATTGCGCCGCGTGCGCGTGGCCGGGCAACGAGCGCAACGTGCCGCCGCGCGCGCAGGCCGCGCACCAGCAGGCGAGCTTCCTGATGAAGTCGCTCGCGCGGCGGCTCGAAGGCAAAGCGCTGCCGGAATATACGTATCGCGACTTCGGCTCGCTGGTGTCGCTCGGGCATTACAGCGCGGTCGGCAACCTGATGGGCGGGCTGATCGGTGGGAACATGTTGATCGAAGGGCTCTTTGCGCGTTTCATGTACATGTCGCTGTACCGGCTGCATATCGCCGCGCTGCACGGCTATCCGCGCATGGTGCTCGATACCTTCGCGCACTGGCTGCGGCGCTCCACCGCGCCGCGCGTCAAGCTGCACTGAGGTTTGGCACCCGTGCAGGCACGCGCGAAAGCTGTTTAGAATGGCTGGCGCGCCTTCTGGCGCGTGCAGTCCGAAGACGCAGCTTGCGACGTTGAGCCGCGCTCTTTCCGCAGTGCAGCGCCGCGCGTGGCGAGGCTTGTGATTCACGACGCGCGGTCTCCGAATCAGCGTCGCCCGGCGCGTCTACGCGCAGCCGGCGGCCCTTGGCGGCCTTTGCCGCAGGAGTTCGCATGCTTAAGCCTGAAGTCGACAGCCTCGTCCCGCACGTCCCGTTCGACCGCCGCACCTTCATCAAGGCCACGATCGGCACCGGCTTCGCCGCCGCCGTGCTGCCCGTCTCGGCGCAAACCATCACCACCGACACCGAAGGGCTGGAGGCCGGCGCGATCGGCATCCGCGCCGCCGACGGCACGCTCGTGCCCGCATATCGCGCGCAGCCGAAGGGCAAAACGAAGCTGCCGGTAATCATCGTCGTGCATGAGATTTTCGGCGTGCACGAACATATCGCCGATATCTGCCGCCGCTTCGCCAAGCTCGGCTATCTGGCGATCGCTCCGCAGTTCTTCATCCGTCAAGGCGACCCGGCGACTGTCCCGTCGATTCAGCAGATAAACGACCAGATTGCGTCGAAGGTGCCGGACTCGCAAGTGCTGTCCGATGTCGACGCGGCCGTCGCCTGGGCAGGCGAGCATGGCGGCGATGTGAACAAGCTCGGCATTACTGGATTTTGCTTGGGCGGGCGGATCGCGTGGCTCTATGCCGAGCACAATCCGCGCGTAAAGGCGGCCGTCGCGTGGTACGGCCAGCTCACCGGCCCGAAGACAGCCAACAAGCCGAGCTTCCCGATCGACAACGCGGCGCAATTGAAGGTGCCGGTGCTCGGTCTGTACGGACGGCAGGACCAGAGCATCCCGCAAGACACGATCGAGGCGATGAAGCAGGCGATCGCGAACGGCCCGCCTAGTGCGCGCGGCTCGCAATTTGTCGTGTACGACGACGCGCCGCACGCGTTCTTCGCCGACTATCGCCCGAGCTACCGGAAGGCGGATGCCGAGGACGGCTGGCGCCGTGCCATTGCGTGGTTCAAGGAGCACGGCGTGAAGTAACGCAGGGCGTTCTCAGGCCGCCGGGCCCGTCGCCACGGGCCGTGCGGGGTTTGCGCTCCACTCGCTCCAGGAGCCCGGATAGAGCGCCGCGCCGTGCAGACCGGCGATTTCCATCGCGAGCGCGTTGTGACACGCTGTCACGCCCGAGCCGCATTGCAGCACGACGCGATCCGGCGGCGTCGTGCCAAGCAGCGCGCCGTAGGCGTCGCGCAGTTCGTGGGCGGTCTTGAAGCGCCCCTCGGCGTTCAGGTTGTCCTTGAAGAAATGATTGAGCGCGCCCGGAATGTGCCCGCCGACCCGGTCGATCGTCTCGTTCTCGCCGCGATAGCGGTCGTTGGCGCGCGCGTCGATCAGGACGTGATCGCGCGTTGTCAGATTGCGCTCGACCGCCTGGACATCGACGGTCACCGCAAGCGGCGCCGCCGCCTTGAAATTCCCGGGCGTCTTCGCGGGCGCGCCGGCTTCAAGCTGCTTGCCGGTGGCTTTCCACGCCTGCAGGCCGCCGTCGAGGAGCGCCGCTGAATCGTGGCCCAGCCAGCGCAGCAACCACCAGAGCCGCGCGGCGTACATGCCGCCCTGCGCGTCGTACGCGACGACTTGCTGACCGTCGTTCAGCCCGAAAGCAGCGAGCGTCGCGACGAGCGCCGCACGATCCGGCAGCGGATGCCGCCCGTTCGTGCCGTTCTTCGTGCCCGACAGATCGCGATCCAGATGCAGATAATGCGCGCCCGGCAGATGGCCCGCCGTGTACTCGGATTCGCCGGATTCGGGCGCGGCGAGGTCGAAGCGACAATCGAAGATAAGCACGCTGCCTGGGGCGGCGTCGAGCCGGCTGGCGAGGTTGGCGGCGGAAATGAGTGTGGTGTAGCGGGTGTGCGGCATGGCGGCTCCTGATGCGCCCGATGTGCCGATCGGCGGGAAGGGCTTGGGCTTTCGAGTAGTGGATTGACTAAGTCTAAACAAAAAAAGACGGGCTCAACGCCCGTCTTTTGATCGATCCGTGCCGCTCAGATCTCGCCCAACTGATGCCGCAGGAACTCGTGGAAGTGCTGCATCCCTGATTCCATCGGACTCTGATACGGCCCGACCTGCGATTCCCCGCGCGACATCAGTGCGCGCCGCCCGGCATCCATGCGTTCGGCGATTTCATCGTCCTCGCGCGCGGTTTCCATATATGCGGCGCGCTCGGCCTCGATGAACCCGCGCTCGAACAGCGCAATTTCCTCCGGGTAATAGAACTCGACGATATTCGTCGTCTTCTGCGCCCCGCGCGGAATCAGCCATGACACGACCAGCACGTGCGGATACCACTCGATCATCAGGCCCGGGTAATACACCATCCAGATCGCGCCGAATTCAGGCGGCGTGCCGTTACGGAACTTGAGCACCTGGTCGTGCCACTTCCGGTAAGTCGGGCTGCCCGGCTTCTCGAGATTCTTGTGCACGCCGACCGTCTGGACGCTGTACCAGTCGCCGAATTCCCAGGTCAGGTCGTCGCACGAGACGAAGCTGCCGAGGCCCGGATGGAACGGCGCGACGTGGTAATCCTCCAGATACACCTCGATGAAGGACTTCCAGTTGTAGTTGCACTCATGCACCTCAACGTGATCGAACATGAAGCCCGAGAAGTCGAAGTGTTTCGCCGTGCCGAGGCGCGCGAGATCCGCCGCGACGTTGCGGCCCTGCGATTCGAAGAGCAGGCCCTGCCAGTTCTGCAGCGGCGTGGCGCCGAGATTCAGGCACGGGTTGTCGGCGAAATGCGGCGCGCCGAGCAACTGGCCGTTGAGATCGTAGGTCCAGCGATGCAGGGGACAGACGATGTTGTCCGCCCGGCCGCGGCCGTTGAGCATGATCGCCTGCCGATGGCGGCAGACGTTCGACAGCAATTCGATCTGCGATTGCTGGTTGCGCACGAGCACGCGCCCTTCGCCTTCACCTGGAAGCGCGAAATAGCTTCCCGCATCGGGCACCATGAGTTCGTGCCCGATGTAGCGAGGACCCTGCTTGAAAAGTGTGTCGATTTCGCGCGTAAGAAGCGCTTCGTCAAAGTAAGCCGTGACTGGCAACTGGCTGTGGACAGCCTTCAGCTGCAATGCATTGCTCAGATTGGACATTCCCACTCCCGATGAAAACGTGAAAGCAGTGAACAACCCAACCATCGAAAATTCGATTTAGGGAGCCCGCGATTATACCGAAAACCCCGTTTTCGGGGCGCCAAGGTCTCTTTTGGGGTCGAATTCGCGCGGGGAGTTCCGCATCCCGCGGGAAGGCAGGCTGGACGATTGGCGGCGTTTTCGGACACCGCCCCCTTGGCCGGTGGGCTAACGGGCAGAAGGTGGGGACGGGGTGAGGGTCGGAAAACCGGCTTTTGCCGTAGAATGTGCGACTTGTTCCCAAAATTCGATTCCACACCAACGATTCATGGCGAAAACCGCAATAGAGGAAGCCGCCGCCAGCGCGCCGGACGCCGATAGCACGACGCTTCCGGAGAATTACGAAGCGGCGCTGACCGAACTCGAAGGACTCGTCTCGCACATGGAAGGCGGGGCGCTGAGTCTCGAGGCGTCGCTTGCGGCGTATCGCCGCGGCGCCGCGCTCGTGGGCTTCTGCCAGCAGCAGCTCGAAAAGGTCGAGCAACAGGTTCGCGTGCTCGATGGCGAGACGCTCAAGGCCCTGCCCGCCGATGCGGCACGCTTGGCCCAAGGCAACGGGGACGATCTATGACATTCGAAAAATGGATGCGCGAAAGTCTTGACCGGGTCGAGACGGCCTTGGAACACTACCTGCCGGGCACGGACATCGCCCCGGCGAAGCTGCATGACGCGATGCGCTACGCGGTTCTCGGCGGCGGCAAGCGGGTTCGCCCGCTTCTGTGCCAGGCCGCGGGTGAACTGACCGGCGCGAGCGCGCAGGCGGTGGAGACGGCGAGCGCCGCGCTCGAAATGATCCACGTGTATTCGCTCGTGCATGACGACATGCCCGCAATGGACGACGACGCACTGCGTCGCGGAAAGCCTACGGTACACGTCCAATATGACGAAGCGACGGCACTGCTCGTCGGCGATGCGCTGCAATCGCAGGCGTTCATCGCGTTGACGACCGCCGGCAATGGTCTGAACGATGCCCAGCAGGCCGCGCTCGTGCGCGAACTGGCGCTGGCGAGCGGTTCGATCGGCATGGCGGGCGGGCAGGCGATCGACCTTGAAAGCGTCGGGCGCAAGCTGTCGCGGCCGGAGCTCGAAACGATGCATCGGAAGAAGACGGGCGCATTGCTGCGCGCCTCGGTACGCATGGGCGCGCTTGCCGGCGCCACGCCCGACGCGGCGGCGCTCAAGGCGCTCGACGATTACTCGGCTGCTGTAGGCCTTGCATTCCAGGTGGTGGACGACATCCTCGACGTCACCGCCGACTCCGCCACCCTCGGCAAAACCGCGGGCAAGGACGCGAAGGACGATAAACCCACCTACGTTTCCATCATCGGACTCGACGCCTCGCGCGAACTCGCCGCGCAACTGCGCCGCGACGCGCACGCCGCGCTCGAACCGTTCGGCGCGCGCGCCCAGCGCCTGGCCGAGCTTGCCGACCTGGTCGTGAACCGGGTGCACTGAACGTTGAATGCGTGATCCCGCGCGTGAGTGCAAAATGCGCGCCACGGAACCACGCCAGTTTTCCTAAAATGGGACGACGATGTACGACTTGCTGAAAACCATCGACGATCCGGCCGCCCTGCGCGCCCTCGATCGCCGCCAACTGCAACCGCTTGCCGACGAACTGCGGGCTTACGTGCTCGACAGCGTGTCGCAAACGGGCGGTCATCTGTCGTCGAATCTCGGCACGGTCGAGCTGACGATCGCGCTGCACTATGTATTCGACACCCCCGGTGACCGCATCGTCTGGGACGTCGGTCATCAGACGTATCCGCACAAGATCCTGACCGGCCGCCGCGACCAGATGCCCACGCTGCGCCAGCTCGGTGGCATTTCCGGCTTCCCGCGCCGCAGCGAGTCCGAGTACGACACGTTCGGCACGGCGCATTCGAGCACGTCGATTTCGGCGGCGCTCGGCATGGCGATCGCGAGCAAGCTGCAGGGCGAGAACCGCTACTCGATCGCCGTGATCGGCGACGGCGCAATGACCGCCGGCATGGCCTTCGAGGCGATGAACAACGCGGGCGTGGAAGACGACGTGCCGCTCCTCGTGATCCTGAACGACAACGACATGTCGATTTCGCCGCCGGTCGGCGCGCTGAATCGCCATCTCGCGCGACTGATGTCGGGGCGTTTCTACGCGGCGGCGCGCGCGGGCGTCGAGCGCGTGCTGCGCGTCGCGCCGCCCATGCTCGATCTCGCCCGCAAGCTCGAGGAGCACGCAAAGGGCATGATCGTGCCGGCCACGCTTTTCGAGGAATTCGGCTTCAACTACATCGGCCCGATTGACGGCCACGATCTCGATTCGCTGATCCCGACGCTGCAGAACATCAAGGAACTGCGCGGCCCGCAATTCCTGCACGTCGTGACGAAAAAGGGACAGGGCTACAAGCTCGCCGAGGCCGATCCGGTGCTGTACCACGGCCCGGGCAAGTTCAATCCGGCCGAAGGCATCAAGCCGTCGACGGCGCCTTCGAAGAAAACCTACACGCAGGTGTTCGGCGAGTGGCTGTGCGACGCCGCCGCGCAGGATTCGCGCGTCGTCGGCATCACGCCGGCCATGCGCGAGGGCTCCGGCATGGTGGAGTTCGAAAAGCGCTTCCCGGACCGGTATTTCGACGTCGGCATCGCCGAGCAACATGCGGTGACCTTCGCGGGCGGGCTCGCCGCTGACGGCATGAAGCCGGTCGTCGCGATCTATTCGACGTTCCTGCAACGCGCCTACGATCAGTTGATCCACGACGTCGCGCTGCAGAATCTGCCGGTCGTGTTCGCGATCGACCGCGCGGGTCTCGTCGGCGCGGACGGCGCGACGCACGCGGGCAACTACGACCTCGCGTTCCTGCGCTGCATCCCGAACATGACGGTGATGGCCGCATCCGACGAAAACGAATGCCGCCAGATGCTCTACACCGCGCTCCAGCAGCCGAATCCGACCGCCGTGCGATATCCGCGCGGCGCCGGCACGGGCGTCGCGACGGTCAAGCAGATGACCGAGATTCCGCTCGGCAAGGGCGAAATTCGTCGCGAATCGTCGCAAAAGCTCGGCTCCGGCCAGCGCATTGCGATCCTCGCGTTCGGCACGATGGTCGCGCCGTCGCTTGCGGCCGGCGCGGAGCTGGACGCTACCGTCGCCAACATGCGCTTCGTGAAGCCGATCGACGCCGACTTGCTGCGCGAACTCGCCGCGACGCACGATGTGCTCGTGACGGTCGAAGAGGGCGCGATCATGGGCGGTGCGGGTTCGGCGTGCGTCGAGGCGCTGCTCGCGCAGCAGGTCATCAAGCCGGTGTTGCAGCTCGGTCTGCCCGACGTCTTCATCGATCACGGCGATCCGGTGAAGCTCCTGGCGAGCGTCGGGCTGGACGGCGCGGGTATCGCCAAGTCGATTCGCGAGCGGTTTCTGAACGTCGCCGCCGTCGAAGCCGTGCCGGGCAAGCTGACCAAGCGCGTCGCGTAACTGCAACACGATGTGAAAGGCGCGTCCGGGGAACGCGCGCCTCGCTCGTCACATCGAATACGACAGTCACTACAAAGCGACTTCGCCCCGCGAAGTCCGCCTTACCGATTTCACGCCGCGCGTCGCCCCGGACTCAAGCGCGCGGCGGATCAGGACATAAGAACATGAATCAGATGAATCCCGCCTTCGTGATGCCCGACGTGCAAAGCACGCCCGACACCCGCCAGATTCCGATCCAGCGCGTCGGCGTGAAGGGCGTGCGCTATCCGCTGACCGTGCGCACGCAAAGCGGCGAACTGCAGCCGAGCATCGGCGTGTGGAATCTCGACGTTCACCTGCCCGCCGAGCAGAAGGGCACGCATATGTCGCGATTTGTCGCGCTGCTCGACGAACATCGCGCGCCGCTCGATCAGGCCGCGTTCGGCACGATGCTTGCTTCGATGCTGGCGAAGCTGGAAGCGCAGGCGGGGCGCATCGAGGTGTCGTTTCCGTATTTCGTGATGAAGACGGCGCCGGTGTCGGGCGTCGAGAGCCTGATGGACTACGAGGTGACGCTGACGGGCGAATTGCGCGACGGCGAGACGCGTATGTCGCTGAAGGTGCTCGTTCCGGTCACGAGCCTGTGCCCGTGCTCGAAGAAGATTTCGCAGTACGGTGCGCACAATCAGCGCTCCCACGTGACGATTTCCGCTGAACTCGCCAGCGATATGCCCGTGGAGGATTTGATCCGGGTCGCGGAGGAAGAGGCGTCGTGCGAGTTGTGGGGCATGCTCAAGCGGCCCGACGAGAAGTTCGTCACCGAGCGGGCGTATGAGAATCCGAAGTTCGTCGAGGATCTGGTGCGCGATGTCGCGACGCGGCTGAACGAAGACGCGCGGATCGTCGCTTATGTGCTGGAAGCCGAGAATTTCGAGTCGATTCACAATCACAGCGCGTATGCGGTGATTGAGCGGGACAAGCGCGGCTGAAATCCCTCGCTTTGACGCAGAAAGAAAAGCCGGTCGCGAGATCGGCTTATTCGTTTACGCCGTGATCCTCTCAAGCGCCGACGGCCCGCCGCGCACCGCGTCGAGCAAAATCGACGCGAGCCGTTCGATCGGCGCGGGCGCCGTCGCCGAGGCGCGTTCGAGCGTCAGCGGGATCGTTGGCAGCGATGGGAGGCCGGACTCCTGCGAATCGAGGGCGCGCACGGTCGACGGCAAACCGTAACGCGTGCGCACCGTCACCCCGAGCCCCGCGGCCGCCGCGGCCCACAATCCGGCGAGACTCGGACTCGTGAACGCCACGCGCCATTCGATCCCCGCGCGATCGAGCGCAGCGGTCGCGGCGCTGAAAAAGAGACACTGCCGGTCGAACGCGACGAGCGGCAGCGGCTCACCCGCATCGCGCGAAAACGGCACCGCTGACGAGCCGATCCAGCACATCGGCGGCACCGCGATCGGCTCCGTCGAACCGCCCCAGACAAGCGCAAGATCGAGCTGATTCGTCTCGATGCGCTCCATCAGTTCGGCATTACGCGCGACCCGCGCTTCGATCCGCACCTTCGGATGCGCCCGCGCAAAGCGCCCGAGCACGTCCGGCAGCACGACCTCGCCGAAATCCTCCTGCAAGCCGAGCCGAATCCAGCCCTCCAGATCGACGCCGCGCATCGCGACGACGGCTTCGTCGTTCAGTTCGACGAGCCGCCGCGCGTATCGCAGCATGATCTCGCCGGCTTCGGTCAGCGCCAGACCGCGGCCTGATTTGCGAAAAAGCGTCGTGCCCGCCTGCTCCTCGAGCTTGCGGATCTGCGCGCTTACCGCCGACGTCGAGCGGCCGACGCGATCCGCCGCCTTCGCGAAACTCCCCAAATCCATCCCCGCGACAAAGCTGCGCAGCACCGCGAGATCGAATGACACTTGGTTCATGGTCAACGTCCTGTTTTATCGAACTATCGATACCAAAATTTCCGATATTCAGGACGATCCTAACGCGCGACACTGCTCCGGTCAATTTCAGGAGAACAGGATCATGGCGACATCGCTGACATGGCAGTCGAACGCGCACGACGAAGGGCATCGCTGGAAAGTGCTGGCCGTCGGCGTCGCGGCCAACGCGAGTTTCTCGGCGGCGGCAGCCGGCATCCCGACGACCGCCATCTGGCTGCGCTCGGCGTATCACCTCGGCAATGCGGAACTCGGCCTCGTGCTCGGCGCGATGGGGCTGGGCGTCGCGCTGTCGGAACTGCCGTGGGGCATGCTCACTGACCGCTGGGGCGACCGCCCCGTGTTGCTCTCCGGCCTCGCGGCCACCGCCGCCGCACTTTTTGCGATGGCGTTGTTTCTCGCGCCGTCGGCGGGGGACGCGGTGCCCGCGCTCGGCTGGCTCGTCGCCGCGATGTGCGTGACGGGGTTGGTCGGCGGGAGCGTCAACGGGTCGAGCGGGCGCGCGGTGATGGCGTGGTTCCGCGAAGGCGAGCGCGGCCTCGCGATGAGCATCCGCCAGACGGCCGTACCGCTCGGCGGCGGGCTCGGCGCACTTTTGCTGCCGTGGCTCGCGGCTTCGTCCGGATTCGCGGCCGTGTACGGCGTGCTCGCGGCGATGTGCGCGGTATCGGCAGGGTTTGCGTGGCGCTGGCTGCACGAAGCGCCTTATTCACAAGCCGCACCGGGCGCCAGAAAAGGCGGCGAGCCCCTGCGCGACCGGCGGATCTGGCGCATCGTGCTCGGCATCGGCATTCTGTGCTCGCCGCAGATGGCCGTGCTGACCTTCGCGACCGTCTTTCTGCACGACGCCGCGCACCTCGGCATCGCGGCGATCAGCGGGACGATGGCCGCCGTCCAGATCGGCGCGATGGCGATGCGTGTCTGGAGCGGGCGTTTAACCGATCGTCGCGGGAACCGGCGCGCGTATCTGCGCGGCTCGACGATCGTCGCCGCCGCTTCGTTCATCGTGCTGGCACTCGCGTTTGCGTTCGGACACGCGTCGGGCGCGCTGCTGATGGCACTCGTCGCGTTCGCCGGGATTTGCGTGTCGGCGTGGCACGGCGTCGCGTACACCGAACTCGCGACGCTCGCCGGTACCGAACGCGCCGGCACCGCGCTCGGCATGGCGAACACAGCGGTCTACTTCGGACTGTTCCTTACGCCGCTCGCGATTCCGCATGTGCTCGCTGTGGGCTCGTGGGGCACGGTATGGTTCGTCGCAAGCGCCGTCGCGCTCGCCGCATGGCCATTGTTTCCGAGGCCCGCGCGACCTTAAACTGGCTGTCCCAAAATAAAAAGCGGAGCCATGCCGTGATCCTGATCGGCCAATACGATTCACCGTTCGTGCGGCGCGTCGCCATCGCGTTGACGCTTTACGGGATGCCCTTCGAGCACAAGCCGTGGTCCGTCTTCGGCGATGCCGACAAGGTCGCGCCGTTCAATCCGCTCGTCCGCGTGCCGACGCTCGTCCTCGATTCGGGCGAGGTGTTGATCGAAAGCGCGATGATCCTCGACTATCTCGATGAAGAAGCGGGCGAAGCGAAACGAATGATGGCGGCATCAGGCCCGGCGCGGCGTCAGGCGCAGAAGATCTGCGCGCTCGCGACGGGTCTCGGCGACAAGGCCGTCGCGCTCGTCTATGAGCGTGTGCTGCACAAGGAAGAGTCGGAAGTGTGGGTGAAACGTTGCACGGGGCAAGTGGAGCGCGTGCTGGACGTGCTCGAAGCCGACCGTGCCCCGCGCGCGACGCCGTACTGGTTCGGCGATGCGATCGGCCACGCGGATATCGCGGTGGCCTGCGCGCTGCGTTTTGCTCGCGAGGCGCATCCGGCGCTCTTTACGCCGACCCGCTGGCCGACGCTGATCGCGCACGCGGACAAGTGCGAGGCGCTGCCCGCGTTCAAGGCGATCGTGCAGCCGTTCAATCCGCCGAGTTAGGCGGTCGCGAGCGAAGTGAGGTCCCAGCGCGGCTTGACGGTGAACGCGTAGTCGCGCACGGCCTGCTCGGGCCAGCGCGTGAGACGCAGCGCGCCGGCGAGCGCGATCATCGCGCCGTTGTCGGTGCAGAGCGACAGATCGGGATAGTGGACGTCGAAGCGGCGCTTTTTCGCCGCCGCCGAGAGCGCCTCGCGCAGCTGCCGGTTGGCACCCACGCCGCCCGCCACCACGAGGCGATTCAGCCCCGTGCGCTTCAGCGCCGCGAGCGATTTCGCGACGAGCACGTCGACGGCGGCATCGACGAAACCGCGTGCCAGATCCGCCTTCGCCTGCTCGCAGACGTTCGCGCCGAGCTTGCGACTCTGCGTGAGGACGGCGGTTTTCAGGCCGCTGAAGCTGAAATCGAGGTCGCCGGAATGCAGCATCGGGCGCGGCAGCGTGATGGCGCCCGGCGTGCCGAATTCCGCCATCCGTGAGACTTCGGGGCCACCCGGGTAGCCCAGGCCGAGCAGCTTGGCGGTTTTGTCGAAGGCTTCGCCAGCGGCGTCGTCAAGCGTTTCGCCGAGCGTTTCGTACTCGCCGACGTCGGTCACGCGCATCAGTTGCGTGTGCCCGCCCGACACCAGCAGCGCGACGAATGGAAACGGCGGCGGTTCATCCACCAGGAGCGGCGAGAGCAGATGCCCTTCGAGATGATGGATGCCGACGGTCGGTTTGTCCCACGCCATCGCGAGCGAATTCGCGATGCTCGCGCCCACCAGCAGCGCGCCCGCGAGGCCCGGGCCCTGCGTGAACGCAATGGCGTCGATGTCGCCGCGCGCCGTGCCCGCTTCGGCCATCACCTGTTCGAGCAGCGGCAGTGCCCGCCGGATGTGATCGCGCGACGCGAGTTCGGGCACGACGCCGCCGTATTCGCGATGCATCGCGATCTGCGAGTGCAGCGCGTGCGAAAGCAGGCCGCGCTCGGTGTCGTAGAGCGCGAGGCCGGTTTCGTCGCAGGAGCTTTCGATGCCGAGAACTAGCATGGGATTGGGGGTCAGGGTAACGTCAAAGTATAGCAGCGGGGCCCTTTGCGCGTTTCCGGTCAAGGGCTTGGCGAGGGCGCCCCGGTTACAATGCGCGCCATGAAATCCTTCGATATCGCCGTCATCGGCGCCGGCGCGGCGGGCATGATGAGCGCCGCGGTCGCAGCACAAAGCGGCCGCCGCGTCGTGCTGATCGACCACGCCGAGCGTCTCGCCGAAAAAATCCGCATCTCGGGCGGCGGGCGCTGCAACTTCACGAACATCAACGCGGGACCGGCGAACTTTTTGTCGGCGAATCCGCATTTTTGCCGCTCGGCGCTCGCGCGCTACACGCCACGCGATTTTCTGGCGCTGCTCAAGAAGTACCGCGTCAGTTGGCACGAGAAGCACAAGGGCCAGCTTTTTTGCGACGACTCCAGCGAATCGGTCATCGACGTCCTGAAAAGCGAGTGCGACGGCGGCCAGGTGGCGTGGCGCCGTCCGGTGACGGTCGATGCGATCCGCCGCGACGGCGAGCGCTTCGCGCTGGACACGACCGCCGGCACGATCGACGCCGCCGCGTTGATCATCGCGACCGGCGGCCTGTCGATCCCGAAGATCGGCGCGACGGATTTCGGCTATCGCGTCGCGAAGCAGTTCGGCCACAAGCTCATCGATACGCGTCCGGCACTCGTCCCGCTTACCTTCGCCGCCGACGACTGGGCGCCGTTCTCGGCGCTGTCGGGGCTGTCGGTGGCGGTGGAGTTGAGCACGGGCAAGGGCAAGACGCGCGGTGAGTTCTCCGAGGATCTGCTGCTCACCCATCGCGGGCTCTCCGGCCCCGGCGTGCTGCAGATTTCGAGCTACTGGAATCCTTCTGAGCCAATTCACATCGACCTGCTGCCGGGCCTCGATCCGGCTGAAACGCTGGTCGTTGCAAAGGCCGGCTCGAAAAAGCAGATTGGCACATTTCTGTCCGAGCACGTACCGGCGCGCCTCGCGCATACGTGGCTCGAAGCGCAACGCGTGCCCGCCGACGCGCGCCTGGCCGATCTCCCCGACCGCACGCTCAAGGCGATCGGTGAGTCGTTGTCGCGCTGGACGCTCACCCCGAACGGCACCGAAGGCTATCGCAAGGCGGAAGTGACGCGCGGCGGTGTCGATACGCGCGAGCTTTCTTCTGCGACGATGATGAGCGCGCGCGTCCCCGGCCTCTATTTCATCGGCGAGGCGGTAGACGTTACCGGCTGGCTTGGCGGCTACAACTTCCAGTGGGCGTGGGCATCGGGCGTGGTGGCGGGGCAAGCCGCCGCCGAATTCGCCCGCGAACAGGCGTTGCGCGACTCCGTATAGAGCAGCGCTACGAGCCTTGCGGCGCGGCGCTTGCAGGGTTTGCCGCTATCTCGAAACGGCACTATCGAACTGCTATACTCGATTGAACCATCGGGTCGATCGGCGCGGGCTGAATACGAAGCGTAAAAATGCCCGAACGCGCGAATCAGGAGACGCGAAGCGAACAGTCACATTGAAACGCGACAAGGAAGCTCCATTTGTTTCGCACCAGCCGGCCTGTTCGCCACTCCACGGTCCCGCTTGAGGAAGCATCCCAAGCGGGTTTTTGCTTTATTTCGCGCGGTTTTTCCAAGCGTTCGAAGCAAAAGCCGCCGGCCCAATCTTTTCAAAAATTGCAATTGCACGGGTAAATGATGAGCCTCAAGGACCAGATCAGCGACGACATGAAAAACGCGATGCGCGCGCGGGAAACCGAGCGCCTCGGAACTATTCGCCTGTTGCTCGCCGCGATCAAGCAGCGTGAGGTCGACGAGCGCGTCACCCTTGACGACGCCGCCGTGACCGCCGTCATCGACAAGATGATGAAGCAGCGCAAGGACTCGATCAGCCAGTTCCAGGCCGCCGGCCGCGACGATCTGGTCGCAAAGGAAAGCGCCGAGCTGACCGTGCTCGCCGCCTACATGCCGGAGCAACTCTCGGCGGAAGCGATCGCGGCGGAAGTCGCGGCCGCCGTCGCCGCGACGGGCGCCGCCGGCCCGCAAGACATGGGCAAGGTGATGGGCGTGCTGAAGCCGAAGCTCGCGGGCAAGGCCGACATGACGGCCGTCTCGGCGCAGGTGAAAGCGGCGCTGACGAAGTAAGCGCGTTTCCACGGTGATTCCGCACGCTTTCCTGCAGGACCTGCTCAACCGCGTCGATATCGTCGACGTGGTGGGCCGCTTCGTCCAGTTGAAGAAGGGCGGCGCGAATTTCATGGGGCTTTGTCCGTTCCACAACGAGAAAAGCCCGTCGTTCACGGTCAGCCCGACCAAGCAGTTCTATCACTGCTTCGGTTGCGGCGCGCACGGCACGGCGATCAGCTTTCTCATGGATCACACCGGCCTCACGTTCCCGGAAGCCGTCAAGGAACTCGCGCAATCGTGCGGGCTGACCGTGCCGCAGGAACCGTCTTCGTTCAGGGGCGGCAGCGGCGAAGGCTACGCGCCCGGGCCGAGCAAGGCCGTGAGCGTCGCGCTGACCGAAGTCATGCAGGCTGCCTGCGATTTTTATCGCAAGCAGTTGCGCGGCGCGCCGAATGCGATCGCGTACCTCAAAAAGCGCGGGCTGACGGGCGAGATCGCCGCGCGCTTCGGCCTCGGCTACGCGCCCGACGGCTGGCAGAACCTCGAAACCGCATTCCCCGACTACCGCAGCGACAATTTGGTCGAGGCGGGACTTGTGATCGTCAGCGAGAAGAACGACGCGCAGGGCCAATCCCGTCGATACGACCGTTTCCGCGAACGCGTGATGTTCCCGATCCGCAACGTGAAGGGGAACGTGATCGGCTTCGGCGGGCGCATTCTCGACAGCGGCGAGCCCAAGTATTTGAATTCGCCCGAAACGCCGCTATTTAGCAAGGGCAGCGAGCTTTACGGGCTGTTCGAGGCGCGTCTCGCGATCCGCGAACTGGGCTATGTGCTGGTCGTCGAAGGGTATATGGACGTCGTGGCGCTCGCGCAACTCGGGTTCGCGAACGCCGTCGCGACGCTTGGCACCGCGTGCACGCCGGTCCATGTCCAGAAGCTGTTCCGGCAGACGGAGACGGTCGTCTTCAGTTTCGACGGCGATTCGGCCGGACGGCGCGCCGCCCGCCGTGCGCTTGAAGCGTGCCTGCCGCACGCCGCCGACAACCGCACGATCCGTTTCCTGTTCCTGCCGAAGGAGCACGATCCGGACAGTTACGTGCGCGAATTCGGCGCGGATGGTTTCGGCGAACAGGTCGACCGGGCGATGCCGCTGTCGCAGTTTCTGCTCAACGAAGTGCTGAACGATAAGGAGCTGGATCAGCCGGAAGGCCGCGCGAAGGCGCTGTTCGACGCGAAGCCGCTTCTGCAGGCGCTGCCGGCGAACGCGCTGCGGGTGCAGATATTGCACATGCTGGCAGACCGGCTCTCGACGCCATTTGCGGAAATCGCCGCGCTCTGCGACATCGATTCGCGCGCGGCGGCGGTCGCGCGCCGCGCGGTGCCGAAGAGCGAGCGTCGGCGCGTGACGGGCCAGGAGCAGCGGGCGCTGCGCAATCTGGTGATGTATCCGAGCATCGCGAAAGCGCTCGACCAGGAGAGCGAGCAGACGCTCGTCTTGATGACCGAGCATGGCGAGCTGTTCGGCGAAGTGATCGGCCATGCACGCGAACTCGGGGCGGACGCGGAGTTTCCGGTGCTCAAGGATCTCCTGCAAAACGGTCCGAATGCGCCCACGTACGAAGATATCTTTCAGGAAATTCTCGCCTATGATGAAAATGGACGGGATTTGATGATCGATCCGGCGGACGAAAGCGCGTCCGAAAGGGTCCAGGAACAGAAGAAACTGCTCGCCGAAGAGCTGCAGGCGACGGTTATCAAGCTGCGCCACGACAGCTATCGCGCGCGACTGGACCAGCTGGCGCGGCAGGCGACGCTGTCGGCGGAGGAAGTTGCCGAGTTCAGCGAGCTCTCGGCCAAGGCTGCACAGATCAAGGCGGCGCGGGTTGTGAGCCGGGATAGCTAGACCGGCGATGCTATAATTTCAGGTTTTCAGCAAGTTGTTTTTTCTGAGTTTGTTTTCCTTGTACGGCGCCCGCATATCAGCTTGAAGATGTGTTAAGGGCACAGGCGAAAAAGGCAAATGGCAAAGACTACGAGCGGGAAGAAAGTGACAGGACACGGCGGCTCGACGGAGCCGGACCGGGCAGTGGCCCCCACGGGGGTTCCCGGTGCGTCAACTTCCTCCTCCGGTGAATCGAAGGCCCGTGCCGAACCGCGCGACGAGGCGCGTTCGAGGAAGAGGGCGCTGGCTGAACTGGCTGGGAAGAAGGCGTCCGCTACGTCGGTGAAGGCCGTGCGTGCTCCGGAGGACCCCGGCCGGGCGGATACGATCGCAGACGAACAGACGGGCATAAGGGAAGCGGCTGCTATTGAGGGACGGAGCGAGGGTCGAAGTCATCGCGAACGCGATGGCCCGCGGCACGACCCCGGGCAGGGCACGCGGGACGAAGTAGCGCGCGCACATTCAGATTCCACGGTTCCATCGGCTGCCGTCCAGCAGCCGCGAGTCGAGACTAAAGCCGGCACGGCGAATTCCATGACGAAAAAGCTGAACGAAGTACCCGTCGAAGACGACGCAACGCAAAACGCAGAGCCCGCCGTCGCCGCTCCGCCGGCCAAGGTGGAAAAGGTGAAGGCACGCGATCGCCGCGCGAAGGAAAAAGCGCTGCTGAAAGACGCGTTCGCTTCCGCCGCGCCCGGCACGCTCGAAGAACTCGAGGAGCGCCGTTCGAAACTGCGCGCGCTGATCAAGCTCGGCAAGGAGCGCGGCTTCCTGACGTACGCGGAAATCAACGATCACCTGCCCGACAACTTCACGGAAACGGAAGCGATCGAAGGGATCATCAGCACGTTCAACGACATGGGCGTCGCCGTCTACGAGCAGGCGCCCGATGCCGAGACGCTGCTCCTGAACGACAACGCGCCCGCCGCCTCCACCGACGACGAAGTCGAGGAAGAAGCGGAAGTCGCGCTGTCCACCGTCGATTCCGAATTCGGCCGCACGACCGATCCCGTGCGCATGTACATGCGCGAAATGGGTACGGTCGAGTTGCTGACGCGCGAAGGCGAAATCGAGATCGCGAAGCGGATCGAAGACGGCCTGAAGCACATGGTCATGGCGATCTCCGCCTGCCCGACGACCATCGCCGATATCCTCGCGATGGCCGAGCGCGTGCAGAACGAAGAGACGCGCGTGGACGAACTCGTCGACGGCCTGATCGATCCGAACGCCGCCGACGCCGACGGTTTCTCCGAGCAGGAAGCGGAAGCGATCGAAAGCGAGGACGAGGAAGAGGCGACCGAGGAAGAGAGCGACGACGAGGAGGAAGAGGACGAAAGCACCGCGCAAGCGAATGCCAACGCGGCTCAGCTCGAAGCGCTCAAACGCGCGTCGCTGGAGAAGTTTTCGCTGATCAGCGAATGGTTCGACAAGATGCGTCGCGCCTACGAGAAGGAAGGTTACAAGTCGAAGGCGTATCTGAAGGCGCAGGAAGCCATCCAGACCGAGCTGATGTCGATCCGCTTCACGGCGCGCACCGTCGAGCGTCTGTGCGATACGCTGCGCGCGCAGGTCGACGAAGTGCGTCAGGTCGAGCGGCAGATTCTGCATACCGTCGTGGACAAGTGCGGCATGCCGCGCGCCGAATTCATCGCCCGTTTCCCGGGCAATGAGACGGATCTCGACTGGTCGGAAAAGGTTGTCGCGGAAGGGCACGGCTACAGCGCGATCCTCGAGCGCAACGTTCCGGCGATCCGCGAGCAGCAGCAGCGTCTGCTCGATTTGCAGGCGCGCGTCGTGTTGCCTTTGAAGGACCTGAAGGAAACCAACCGCCAGATGGCGGCGGGCGAACTGAAGGCGCGTCAGGCGAAACGCGAAATGACCGAGGCCAACCTGCGTCTCGTGATTTCGATTGCGAAGAAATACACGAACCGCGGCCTGCAGTTCCTCGACCTGATCCAGGAAGGCAACATCGGCCTGATGAAGGCGGTGGACAAGTTCGAATATCGTCGCGGTTACAAGTTCTCGACGTACGCGACGTGGTGGATTCGTCAGGCGATTACGCGGTCGATTGCGGACCAGGCACGCACCATCCGGATTCCGGTTCACATGATCGAAACGATCAACAAGATGAACCGGATTTCGCGGCAGATTTTGCAGGAAACCGGTCTCGAGCCGGATCCGGCGACGCTTGCCGAGAAGATGGAGATGCCGGAAGACAAGATCCGCAAGATCATGAAGATCGCGAAGGAGCCGATCTCGATGGAAACGCCCATCGGCGACGACGACGATTCGCATCTCGGCGATTTCATCGAGGACACCAACACGGTCGCCCCGGCCGATGCCGCGCTGCACGCCAGCATGCGCGACGTCGTGAAGGACGTGCTCGATTCGCTGACGCCGCGCGAGGCGAAGGTGCTGCGCATGCGTTTCGGCATCGAAATGAGCACGGACCATACGCTCGAGGAAGTCGGCAAGCAGTTCGACGTGACGCGTGAGCGGATCCGTCAGATCGAGGCGAAAGCGCTGCGCAAGCTGCGTCATCCGAGCCGTTCGGACAAGCTCAAGTCGTTCCTCGAAGGGAACTGAAAGGCCCTTGTTTTGTGAGGCGTTGTGAGGCAAACTCGCAACCCTCGCAGAGCGGGCGCATTGTTCCGATGTAACGAAAAAGCGCCGCCCGGCGCTTTCTTTTTGCCCTTTTTCCTCAAAAGGGCCGGAAGCTTAATTGGTATAAGCTGTCGACTCATAATCGACCGATAGTGGGTTCGAGTCCCACCCGGCCCACCATTCTCGTCCCTGTGCCCCCGGCGCTTCGCCGCCGCTGTGCCCCTCTCGCGCAACGAGCGCACACTAGAATTCTTGTCAGCGGACGCGGTCTTTATCGCCGAAACATAAGGCCATCTGAATGAATCAGATAAGAATGTTTTGCTATCGTTTATGAATGATCTGGTCCAGCATGATTGGACCTACGAGTGCAAAAGGAGTGAGACAAATGGAAAACACAGCAGACTTGAAGCGCTACGACCTGTTGATCGGCGGGGAATCCGTGCCGCCGAGCGGCGGTGACTACTCGATCAATCTCGATCCCGCGACCGAGCAGCCGATCGCGCGCGTCGCGCAGGGCACTGCCGCCGACGTCGATCGCGCGGTTGCTGCCGCGCGCGCCGCGCTCAAGCCGTGGAACGCGATCCGCGCAAGCGAGCGCGGCCGCATCCTGATGCGCTTCGCCGAATTGCTGCGTCAGAACCAGGAGGAAATCGCCGCCGTCGAGAGCCTCGACTGCGGTAAGCCGATCGCGGGCGTGCAGCGTCAGGACGTGCCCGCCGCCATCGATACGCTCGCCTACTACGCCGGCTGGTGCGACAAGATCAACGGCCAGGTCGTGCCGGCGCGCCCCGACGCGCTCACTTACACGGTGCGCGAGCCGGTCGGCGTGGTCGCGGCGATCGTCCCGTGGAACTTCCCGCTGATGATCGGCATGTGGAAGATCGCGCCGGCGCTCGCCTGCGGCTGCACGCTGATCGTGAAACCGGCCGAAATCACGCCGCTCTCGGCGCTGATGATCGGCAAGCTCGCGCTCGAAGCGGGCGTCCTGCCGGGCGTGCTGAATATCGTCACCGGCAAGGGATCGGTGGTCGGCGACGCGCTCGTAGCGCATCCGGGCGTCGACAAAATCACGTTCACCGGGTCGCCGTCAGTGGGGCGCGGCATTCTGCAGGGCGCCGCGAGCAACTTCAAGCGCGTGACGCTGGAACTCGGCGGCAAGTCGGCGAACGTGATTTTCGCCGATGCCAACCTCGACGCCGCCACCCGCGCCGCCGCCTCCGGCATATTCTTCAACGCGGGGCAGGTGTGCTCGGCGGGCTCGCGCGTGCTGGTGCAGCGCGCGGTCTACGACGACGTCGTCGAGATGCTGGCGCAGCGCGCCAAGTCGATCAAGCTCGGCGATCCGTCGCAGCGCGAGACCACCATGGGCCCGCTGATTTCGTCGAAACAGATGAAGACGGTGCTCGATTACGTCGATATCGGCAAGGGCGAGGGTGCGTCGCTCGTGACGGGCGGACGGCGCACCGGCGAGCGCGGCTATTTCGTCGAGCCGACAGTGTTCGCGAACGTCGCGCACGAAATGCGCATCTCGCAGGAGGAAATCTTCGGCCCGGTGGTAAGCGTGATTCCCTTCGACGACGAAGCCGACGCCCTGCGCATCGCCAACGGCACCGCCTACAGCCTCGCGGCGGGCGTGTGGAGCGCGGACATCGGCCGCGTGCACCGGATGGCGGCGGAGCTGAAGGCGGGCACCGTCTGGGTCAACACGTACGGCTACACGGACGTGCGCCTGCCGTGGGGCGGCTCCGGCGATTCGGGTTTCGGGCGCGAACATGGCGATGTTGCCATCGAAAACTTCACCGAGCCAAAGGCGATCTGGGTGTCGCTGACGCCTTGAACCTAAGCAAGGAGCGGCCCGCGGGCCGCTCAGAATCGCAAAAAAGCCGTTCAAACGTGAACGGCTTTTTTGATCAAATGCAATCAAACGCTTCAGGCATGCGCAACCGATTGCTCGTTGCGCGAACGCCAGAGCCGCGCGCGGCGGGCGCTGTCGTCGTTCTTCACGGTGTTCGCCCGGCACGCTTCCAGCACCGCGTTCTTCCTGTCGACGATCGCCTGGCACAGGAAATCGGCGCTGTAGGCCGTCAACAAATGCGGGCAGTGCGACTCGATGTACTGCGCAATCCGGACGTAATCGCTGTCGGCGGCGGCGAGGGCGCGATAGGTGTCGGCGTCCCAGCGGAACATGAGGTCGAGTTCTTCGAAGGCGTTGTTGTACGCGCAGAGTTGCGCCTGGATTTCGCGGTCGTCGCTGTGAGTGGCGTGGATCATGGTCGTCTCCTGTTCCTGTTTGGCCGTGAGGGGTTACATGCAGGATAAGAAGTTCGATCCATATACGACAGTTAAAGTTTTTTCGAATAACGATAAGTAAAACTTTATGAATTCGGCCTGCCGGTTTCTGCACCGATATGGGTGATTTCCTCGATCTGCGCCGCGCCTTCTTCGATGAGGAATTCCTTGAACGCCAGCGCGACCGGCGGCAGGCGCTTGTTGTTCCGGTGCACGACGAACCAGTTGAGCATCACGGGAAAGCCCGCGACATCGAGCACGGCGAGTTTGCCGACCTGTAGTTCCATGCTGATCGTGTGCGCCGATAGAAAGCTGATGCCCATGCCCGCGATCACGGCCTGCTTGATCGTCTCGGTACTGGTGATTTCCATCGCGATATTCAGGTTCGGCAGCCGCCCGGCGAAGCCTTCCTCCATCGAATTCCACGTATCCGATCCCTTCTCGCGGACGATAAACGGCTCCTCCGCAAGCGCTTCGAGCGGAATATTCGTCTTGCCGACGAGCGGGTGATCCGGCGGCGCGACGATCACGTACGGATGCGGCGCAAACGAAACGTTCGCCGTGTCCATGTCCTTCGGCGGACGGACCATGATCGCGAGATCGGTCAGATTGTCCGTCAACTGATGTAGCAGTTCCTCGCGATTGTGCACTGCGAGATTGAGGCGCACGTCGGTGTTGCGCTTCGTGAAGGCGGCGAGCAGGCGCGGGAAAAAATAATCGCCGGCGCTGATCACCGCGACGTTCAGCGTGCCGCCGGAAATGCCTTTCAGCCGCGCCATCGCGTCGTCAGCTTCGCGGAACTGTTCGAGAATGGCGCGGCTGTAATGAAGCATTTCATTGCCAGCCGGCGTCAGATAGATTTTCTTGCCGAGTTGCTCGAAAAGCGGCAGACCCGCGTGCTCCTCCAACTGCTTGACCTGGGTCGAAACGGCAGGCTGCGTAAGGTAGAGCTCCTCGGCCGCCCGCGAAAAACTCAGGCGGCGCGCGACGGTTTCGAAGATCTTCAACTGTCGCAGCGTGGCATTGCGCATCACGGCGAAGCCCTCCATCCATACACGATGGCTAACTTATACAATAAATTTTTCTAACTTTCCCTAATCGTTTTTCTCCCCCACGATGCTTTCACGTTCCGCGCAAGTTGTAAGCGGACCGTCGTTCATCGGCGTGGAAAGCCGTGCTTTGCCCCGAGCACACGTAAACCACGAGCGATGTGGGCAGTGCAGCAAAACGACTGCGTCCGACGTGCGCCGCCAGCCTGCGCCGCATGGCTTTAGCATTTCCCCTGACAGACCGACCGCTGCTGCATCGGCAAAAATACGCCGGTGATCCTGCATCAAATCAAGCGCCGCACGAGCGCTGAAAACGAAAATCGGAGACAGACATGGCAAACGCAGGCACAGTCACGCCCGGGCATTCGCTCGGCCGTCACCACAATCGATGGATTCAACTGGCGATCGGCATCATCTGCATGGGGCTCGTCGCCAATCTGCAATACGCTTGGACGCTCTTCGTCATTCCGATGGACGCCAAGCACCACTGGGGACAGGCGGCGATCCAGACCGCGTTCACCATCTTCATCGTCACCGAAACCTGGCTCGTTCCCGTCGAAGGCTGGCTCGTCGACAAGTTCGGGCCGCGTCCCGTCGTGATCGGCGGATCGATCTGCGCGGCGCTCGGCTGGATCATCGACGCCCACGCGACGAGCCTCGTGCATCTCTATATCGGCGCGGTCGTGGCGGGCGTGGGCGCGGGCTGCGTGTACGGCACCTGCGTCGGCACGGCGCTCAAGTGGTTCCCGGACAAGCGCGGCCTCGCCGCTGGCCTCACGGCCGCTGGCTTTGGCGCGGGCGCGGCCGTCACCGTGATTCCGATCTCCAACATGATCCAGAGCTCGGGCTACGAGCAGGCGTTCATGTTCTTCGGCATCTTCCAGGGCGTGTGCATTTTCCTGCTCGCGCTGATGCTCGTGCGGCCGAATCCGCCCGCTTTCGCGGCGCCGGCGAAGCGCATCGTCGCGACGAAAATCGACTACACGACGGGTCAAATGGTGCGCTCGCCGCTCTTCTGGGTGCTGTACCTGATGTTCGTGTTCGTCGCGGCGGGCGGCGTGATCGCGACCGCGCAGCTCGGACCGATCGCGAAGGAATACGGCTTCGCGACGATGCCGGTGAACCTGCTCGGTGTGACGCTGCCGCTCCTCACGATGGCGCTCTCCATCGACAACCTCTGCAACGGCTTCACGCGTCCGCTGTGCGGCTTCATCTCGGACAAGATCGGTCGCGAAAACACGATGTTCTTTATCTTCATCGGTGAAGGGCTCGCGCTGCTCGGCCTGATGGAGTTCGGTCACAACCCGTATCTGTTCATCTTCTTCGCGGCGATGACGTTCCTCTGCTGGGGCGAAATCTTCTCGATCTTCCCGGCGACCTGCGCCGACACCTTCGGCAGCAAGTACGCAGCGGCCAACGCCGGCACGCTGTACACGGCGAAAGGCACGGCGTCGATGCTGGTGCCGCTCGCCTCGGTGCTCTCCGCGATCGGCTCGTGGAACGCGGTGTTCATCACGGCGGCCGTGATTTCGATTGCGGCGGGCCTGTGCGCGAAATTCGTGCTCGCGCCGATGAGAAAGCGCTGGATCGAGAACACGGTCGCGCAGACGTCGTCGTCCGGTTCGATGGATGCGTCGTTCAAGGCCGCCTGGGTGGATACGCCGAGCAAGTCGTCCGCGCAATGAGTGTCGAGGGGTATGACATGCGTGATGTGCCGTCCGATGTCGCGCATGTCCCGAAATCGCTCAGCGTGTCGATGCATCAATTGCGGCTTTTCATCACGCTCGCGCGGCATCGCAGCTTCACCCGCGCGGGCGACGAATACGGCATCACGCAGTCGGCAGTGAGTCGCAGCATCCGCGAACTCGAGGACGAAATCGCGCTGCGGCTTTTTGATCGGACGACCCGCCAGGTCGCACTGACCGATGCCGGGCGCAGGCTGCTCGCGCGCGTGGCGCCGCTCGTCGAAGAACTCGAAGCGGCGTTGCGCCCCGGTTTCGACGACGAGAGCGAAGCGGGCGTCGTGCAGCTCGCGAGCAGTTCGAGCCTGACGGCGAGCGTGCTGCCCGCGCTTTTCGCCTCGTGTCAGGCGCGCTATCCCGAATTGTCGATTGCGCTTGTGGATCGGCCGCAGGGCACGGTGCTGCAACTCGTGCGCGCGGGCGAGGCGGACCTGGGAATCGTGATCGTGGGCGAAGAGTCGCAAAACTTCGATGAACTCGTCGCCGAGCCGCTCTTCCACGATCCGCTATGCGCGCTCGTGCCAGCGCGGCATCCGCTCGCCGCGCAGACGAGCGCGAACTGGCGGATGCTGCGCGGCGCATCGCTCCTCACCCTCGACGACGATACCGGCAGCCAGGCCGCCATCGACCGCGCGCTCGCACTGCACGAAGTCGCTGATGTGACGCGTCAGCTGCTCGCGCAAGCAGCATCGGTCGCGCGGATGGTCGAAGCGGGGCTCGGCATTGGCGTCCTGCCGATGCACGCGTGCGCGTCGACCGGGCGCGGCGTGCAGGCGATCGCGCTCGCGCCCGCCGTGTCGCGCACCGTCATGCTCGTGCGCCGGCAAAGCCGCGCGCTGCGGCCGGGCGCGGCGAATCTGTGGGCGCATTTCGTGGCGTCATCGACGGCGCAGCGTTCGGGCGCGTCCGTGCCGCAGGCTGTCGAAGCCTGATTTTCCTCGAGGCGCGACCGCCTCGCTTCACACCTGAACTTCTACGCAAAACCCGCGAAACATGCGGGTTTTGGCGTACCCCAACCCTCACGATTCGCCTTGTTATGAGGCTATGTGGAATGTAGTATGTTGTATATCAGAAGGCAAAATCATCCTAAGGAGACGAGCATGAAGATCTGCGTTTACGGAGCGGGTGCAATCGGTGGCTACATGGGCGCGCAGCTCGCGCGTGCCGGAGCGGATGTCAGTTTCGTCGCACGCGGGCCGCACCTCGCGGCGATGCAGGCGAACGGCGTACGCCTGCAAATCGACGGCGAGGAGCACACCGTCAAGGTGCGCTGCACGAATAACCCCGCAGAACTCGGGCCGCAGGACTACGTAATCATCGCTTTGAAGGCGCATTCGGTGCCGAGCGTCGTCGATCTGATGCCGCCGCTGCTCGGGCCGAACACGTCGGTCGTCACCGCGGTTAACGGCTTGCCGTACTGGTACTTCTACAACCACGGCGGCGCGCTCGCCGGCACGACGCTGCAAAGCGTCGACCCGGGCGGCAAGCAATGGAACGTGCTCGGACCGGAACGCGCGATCGGCTGCGTGCTGCTGCCGGCCGCCGAGATCGCCGAGCCGGGCGTGATCAAGCACGTCTACGGAAAGAAATTCCCGATCGGCGAGCCGAGCGGCGAGATCACGCCGCGCCTGCAGGCGTTCCACGACATCATGGCCGCCGCCGACATGGAAGCGCCGATGCGCGACAACATCCGCGACGAAATCTGGCTGAAGCTTTGGGGCAACCTCTGCTTCAACCCGATCAGCGCACTGACGCACGCCACGCTCGACGTCCTGACGAGCGACCCGGGCACCCGCGCGCTGTCGAAGGCGATGATGCTGGAAGCCAAGGCGATCGGCGACAAGATCGGCGTGAACTTCCGCGTCGATGTCGAGAAGCGCATCAACGGAGCGGGCGCGGTGGGCGCGCACAAGACATCGATGCTGATGGACTGCGAAGCCGGCCGTCCGATGGAAATCGATCCGCTGATGACCGTCGTGCAGGAAATCGGCCGCTTGGTCCACGTCGAGACGCCGATGCTCGATGCGGTTCTCGCATTGATCAAGCTGCGCGAAGGCGTGAATCAGGGCACAGCCAAGCCACGAGCGCCTGTCGAAACGCAGAAAGCGGCCTAAACTGGGTATTAAGCCGTCACTGTTGTTTGTGATATACAAGATGCAAAATATGTTGCGTCCTGCTGCGACGCAACATATACTGAAGGCTCTTAAGTACTTACCCGGAGCCTTGAAATGAGCATCGCACTTGTAGTCATCTTGGGAATCGCATTGGTAGCCATGGGTGTCGGCGTTACGTTTATGATTGCATCGGCAGTGCCGCAAGCGATGTTGCAGCGCGCACAGGATCACGGTCGCTTTGCCGGCTTGGCGGCGGACGATCAGAACGGCGGCTCGGGCAAGCGTGTCTCGGCCGGCCAGCCGCACTTGGGAAATCGAACCATCAATGCCATCTGATACTCAATCTGTAGACAGACCCGACGTCCGTCCGCATGGACTGACGCTTTCGCTGGAACCGATCAATGCCACGGTTTCGCTGCGCGACCAGGCGTACGCGAAATTGCGGCAGGCGATCGCCGAAGCGGACATCTATCGTTCTCGCGAAGAGATTCGGCTCGACGAAAAAGAGCTGACCGAAGCGCTCGGCGTCAGCCGCACGCCGATCCGCGAAGCGATGACGCTGCTCGAGCAGGAGGGTTTCCTCCGCACGGTGCCGCGCCGGGGCGTATACATATTGCGCAAGACGAAGCGTGAAATCGTCGAGATGATTCATATGTGGGCGGCGCTCGAGAGCATGGCGGCGCGCTTGGCCACGCAGCGCGCGACGGACGAGGAAATCGCCCGCCTGCGCCACATGTTCGACAATTTTCGCGACGCGACGCCCGCCGAGCACATCGACGAGTATTCGGAAGCGAACATCGCGTTCCATCAGGCGATCGTGCAGCTAGGCAAGTCGCAGATCATTTTCGATACGATCAAGAACATTTTTGTGCACGTCCGCGCGATCCGGAAGATGACGATTTCGCAGAGCGACCGCGCGTCGCGCTCGATCGTCGATCACATGCGGATCATCGAGGCGCTGGAGAAGCGCGATACGGAGCTGGTCGAGCGGCTCGTTCGGCAGCATTCGCTCGATTTGGCCGCGTTTGTTGAAGCTAATTGCGATTTTTTGGATTGACGCGTTAGTTAGACGCGCTTGAACGATCAAGGCCGCCCGGTGAATCAAATCGCCGGGCGGCCTTTGTTTTTAGCCCATCGCCTTCCACATCGTCTCACCCAGCGCCGCCGGCGAATCTGCAACGAGAATCCCCGCCGCCTTCATCGCGTCGATCTTCGCGCTCGCCGTCCCTGATCCGCCCGAGATAATCGCGCCCGCGTGTCCCATCCGCCGCCCGGGCGGCGCCGTCGTCCCCGCGATGAATCCGACAACCGGCTTCTTCGTCCCGGAATCCTTCAGAAACTGCGCCGCTTCCTCCTCGGCCGATCCGCCGATCTCGCCGATCATGATGATCCCCTCGGTCGCATCGTCGTCGATGAAAAGGGACAGGCAATCGATGAAATTCGTCCCGTTCACCGGATCGCCGCCGATGCCGATGCACGTCGTCTGCCCGAGCCCGGCCGCCGTCGTCTGCGCCACGGCTTCGTAGGTCAGCGTCCCCGAGCGCGACACCACGCCGATCTTCCCCGGCCGGTGGATGTGCCCCGGCATGATGCCGATCTTGCACTCGCCCGGCGTAATGACGCCCGGACAGTTCGGCCCGACGAGCCGGCTCGCCGATCCAGCCAGCGCGCGCTTCACGCGCAGCATGTCGAGCACCGGTATGCCCTCGGTGATGCAGACAATGAACGGCACCCCGGCGTCGATCGCTTCGAGGATCGCGTCGGCGGCGAAGGGCGGTGGCACGTAGATCACCGACGCCTCGGCGCCGGTTTTCGCGACGGCATCCGCGACGGTATCGAAGACGGGTAAATCGAGATGCGTCGTGCCGCCCTTACCCGGCGTCACGCCGCCGACCATCCGTGTGCCGTACGCGATCGCCTGCTCCGAATGGAACGTGCCCTGCGCGCCGGTGAAGCCCTGGCAGATCACCCGCGTGTTTTTGTCGATCAGAACGCTCATGTGCTGTCCCCTTCAATGGCGTGCGGCGGCGACGGCGCTGACGATCTTGTCAGCGCCGTCGGCGAGGTTGTCGGCGGGAATGATCGTGAGGCCTGAGGCGCTCAGGATCTCGCGGCCCGCGTCCACGTTCGTGCCGGCGAGGCGCACGACGAGCGGTACGCACAGGCTCACTTCGCGCGCCGCCGCGACCACGCCCTCGGCGATCACGTCGCAGCGCATGATGCCGCCGAAGATGTTGACCAGAATCCCTTCGACTTTCGGATCGCGCAGGATCAGCTTGAATGCCGTCGAGACGCGCTCGCGCGTCGCGCCGCCGCCGACATCCAGGAAATTGGCGGGCTCGCCGCCGTAGAGCTTGATGATGTCCATCGTCGCCATCGCGAGGCCGGCGCCGTTCACCATGCAGCCGATGTTGCCGTCGAGCTTCACGTAGTTCAGGCCGTGTTTCGCCGCCTCGATTTCGGTCGGCTCTTCCTCGTCCTCGTCGCGCAGGGCTTCGATATCGGGATGACGGTAGAGGGCGTTGTCGTCGAAATTAAGCTTGGCGTCGAGCGCGATCACGTCGCCCGCACTCGTCACGACGAGCGGATTTACCTCGACGACCGACGCATCCAACTCGACGAACGCCTGATACAGCGCGCCGATGAACTTCGACGCCGCGCCGATTTGCTTGCCCGTCAGCCCGAGCCCGAACGCCACCTGGCGCGCGTGGAACGGCTGCAGTCCCGTGGCCGGATCGATCGCGACCTTCAGAATCTTCTCAGGCGAGTGATGCGCGACCTCCTCGATTTCCATGCCGCCTTCGGTCGACGCCATGATCGTGATGCGCGACGTCGCGCGATCGACGAGCATGCCGAGATACAGCTCGCGCGCGATGTCGCAGCCTTGCTCGACGTAGAGGCGCTTGACCTCCTTGCCCGCCGGGCCGGTCTGCTTCGTGACGAGCACCGACGACAGCATTTTCTGCGCGTTCGCGCTCACGTCCTCGACCGATTTGACGACACGCACGCCGCCTTTGCCGTCGGGGTCGTTGGTGAAGCGGCCGGCGCCGCGCCCGCCTGCGTGAATCTGCGATTTGACGACCCAGACCGAGCCGCCGAGCGCGTGCGCGGCGTCGGCGGCTTCCTGCGCTGAAAACGCGACGCGGCCGTCCGGCACCGCCACGCCGTACTTTCGCAGCAGCGTTTTCGCCTGATATTCGTGGATGTTCATTGCGTCTCCTGATCCTCTGATGGGAATGAGCGCGAGCTGTCGAAGAAGCCGAAGTCTTGCGCTGAAATATGATATATCACATTTCACGAACGCCAAAAACGGTTTTGGGCAAGAGAAGAAGGCTAGAAGATGTAAGCGGACGCTTAGCGCGAAGATAAGGAGATATGTGGCTCAGACTACGTTGTTGCAATGCAGGATCGTCGCAAGAGAACCTAGCAAGCATAAGCCTGAGCGACGTGCTGCATCGCAATACAGGGTTTCCGAGATGCGTCGAACGCTTGACTAATACTGTGTCTGGAATATTGTATATCACAACTGTGAGGCAGCTTGACAAGGCCAGGGGCCAAAGAAAGCTGTCCACGCGCTGTCGCAACGGCGCCGACGAATGTGCAAAAACGATAGGGAGACGGTTATGAGCAAGGCACTGGATGGTGTGCGCATCCTCGATTTCACGCACGTTCAATCGGGTCCGACCTGCACGCAGTTGCTTGCGTGGTTCGGCGCGGATGTGATCAAGGTCGAGCGCGCGGGCGCGGGCGATATCACGCGCGAGCAGTTGCGCGATATCCCCGACGCCGACAGCCTCTATTTCACGATGCTCAACCACAACAAGCGTTCGATCACCATCGATACGAAGAATCCGGAAGGCAAGAAGGTTCTCGAATCGCTCGTGAAAAAGTGCGACGTGCTGGTCGAGAACTTCGCGCCGGGCGCGCTCGATCGCATGGGCTTCACGTGGGAGCGCATCCAGGAACTGAATCCGAAGATGATCGTGGCATCAGTGAAGGGCTTCGGCCCCGGCCCGTACGAGGACTGCAAGGTCTATGAGAACGTCGCGCAGTGCGCGGGCGGCGCGGCATCGACGACGGGGTTCGACGACGGCCCGCCCGTCGTCTCCGGCGCGCAGATCGGCGATTCGGGCACGGGGCTGCATCTCGCGCTCGGTATCGTCGCGGCGCTCTTTCAGCGCAACACCACCGGTCGCGGCCAGAAAGTACTGGCCGCGATGCAGGACGGCGTGCTCAACCTCTGCCGCGTGAAACTGCGCGACCAGCAGCGGCTCGAGCGCACGGGCGTCATGAAGGAATATCCGCAGTTCCCGAACGGCACCTTCGGCGACGCCGTGCCGCGCGCCGGCAATGCGTCGGGCGGCGGCCAGCCGGGCTGGATTCTGAAGTGCAAGGGCTGGGAAACCGATCCGAACGCGTACATCTACTTCATCACGCAGGCGCCGGTGTGGGGCGAAATCTGCAAGGTGATCGGCAAGGAGGAATGGATCGACCATCCCGACTACAAGACGCCCGCCGCGCGCCTGCCGCACCTGAAGGACATTTTCGCGGAAATCGAGCGCTGGACGATGTCGAAGACCAAGTTCCAGGCGATGGAAATCCTCAACAAGCACGACATTCCGTGCGGCCCGATCCTGTCGATGAAGGAAATCGCGGAGGACGAATCGCTGCGCAAGACGGGGACGATCGTCGAAGTGGATCATCCGGTGCGCGGCAAGTATCTGACGGTCGGCAACCCGATCAAGCTCTCCGACAGCCCGACCGAGGTCACGCGTTCGCCGCTGCTCGGCGAGCATACCGACGAGGTGATGGCCGAACTCGGCTACAACGCCGACCAGATCGCGACGCTCAAGAGCCTGGGCGCGATCTGAGCACGTTTCCTATTTCACCTTCGAGGATTTCTTCGTGACCAACTGGATTCGCTTTCGCGACGCCGAGGGCCGCATCGGCTTCGGCACGCTCGATCAGCACGCCACCCGCGTCCTGCAATACGACGGCAACATTTTTGACAAACCCAAGCCGACGAACCACTCGTTCCCGGTGAAGGAAATGACGCTGCTCGCGCCGTGCGAGCCGACGAAAATCATCGCGCTCTGGAACAACTATTACGCGTTGTCGCAGAAGCTCGACAAGGCGCCGCCGCAGCATCCGCTTTTCCTGATCAAGCCGCCGATGTCGGTGATCGGGCCGGGCGCGGACATTCGCCGGCCGAAGAGTTATCAGGGCAAGATCGCGTATGAGGGCGAACTTGGCATCGTGATCGGCAAGACGTGCAGCAACGCCACGCCCGAAGAAGCCGAGGCCGCGATCTTCGGCTACACCTGCGTGAACGACGTCACCGCGGTCGAACTGTTGCAGGAAGACCCGAATTTCGCGCAGTGGTGCCGTTCGAAGGGTTTCGACACGTTCAGTTGCCTCGGACCGTCGATCGTGACGGGTTTCGACTGGCGCGGCGCGCACGTCGTGACGAAGGTCGACGGCGTCGAGCGCCAGAACTATCCGCTCGACGACATGATCTTCACACCCGCCCAACAGGTTGCGATGATCTCCGCCGACATGACGCTCGTCCCCGGCGACGTGATCATGTGCGGCACGTCGATCGGCGTCGGCTCGATCAAGGACGGCGCAAGCGTCGATGTATCGATCGACGGTATAGGCACGCTCACGAACCGGCTCGCGATCTAGCCATGTTCGAAGCTGCCGGCGGCGTGGTGTGCGTTCTGGCGGTCGTCGCGACGATGGAGGCGCTTCGCCTCTCGACGGCGCGGCGGCGCGTGCTGTGGGAAATCGGCGCGCTGGGCGCGGGCGTCGTCGTGGCGCAAGCGCTTGGCGGGAGCGAGAGTGCGGTGCTGTCGGTGATCGTCGCGCTTGCTATCGCGGGGTGCGCGGCGGCGGTGTGCCGGCACCTCGGGTTGGACCGCGCGCCGCGTCTGACGCACTTGCAGGGCCCAATCGCGGCGGCGGCGCTCGCCTCGACGCTTTTCGGGCCGTCGGACACACCGCTTTTCGCTGTCCTGGGCGCGGCAGGTGCGCTGGCGGGCGTGGCGGCACTCGCCCGGGCTCGTCGCTTCGCCCCAAACGACTCGCTGCATTTCGCGTGCGCGGGCGTGTGCGCGGTGATCGGCTATGTGGCAGGGCACGAGCAGGGCGTGCTGGCGGTCATGATCGTCATCGCGATGGCCGCGCTGATCGCCTTCCACCTGACGATGGCGCTCGCCGGCACGGCCTGGCCCGCACTCGTCTCGACGATGAACGGCATCGCCGCGTGTTCCGTGGTCGCAGCCGGAGTCGTCACGGGCAACGGCGCGCTGCTGGTAACGGGCGTGGCGCTCGCGATCGGCTGCGCCGCGTCGCACGCGAGCGCGATTGAGTCGCGTGGGCCCTATCTGTCGAAATAAAAAGCAAAACGGCGGTCCGCATTCAAAAGGACCGCCGTTTTTACATTCGACAACAAATCGTCAACGATCCCGATTCCACAGCGCACCGAGCACGAAGCCGACCGCCGCCGCGATCAGCACGCCGTTGATCGGCTGGCTGACGACGGCTGTACGGACGTTGTCGATGGTCTGGCCGTAGCTCTGCTGAAGCGAGCCGAGTGCCTGGCGCGCCTTGCCTTCGACCTGGGTCGAGGCATCGCCGGTAATGGCGCCGACGGCGTCCTGCACCTTGCCCACGACGTTCTGCGCCGCGCCTTCTACCTGATCCTGCACCATGGTGCCTCCCGTTCTGGATGATTGCGTGTTCAAAGTTGTCCGGTGTCTCCGGAACGCTAGTTACAGCACGGTTCATGCCCAGCGCGTCGAGCGCTGGCCGGGAAAATCAAGCCGCCCCGATCAAGCGTACGACGATAGCCAGCAAATCGTCGATGGAAACCGGCTTGCGATGGAATTCCACGCCGTCGTGTTCCAGGCGCGGCGCCTTCGCGGCCGCGCTCATCAACACGACCGGCACGCTTGAAAGCGCCGCGTCGAGCGTGAGCGCACCGATCAGCGCGACGCCGTCCATGCGCGGCATCATCCAGTCGGTGATGATCAGGTCAGGGACGTGCGCGCGCGCGGCGTCGAGCGCCAGGATGCCGTTTGATGCCGTGACGATTTCATACCCCTCCATCTCCAGCACGAGGCGCCAGGTGGTGAGGATGTCGAATTCGTCATCGACAACGAGGATTTTTTTCATGTCCGCGCGCCGGCATCGGACACTGAAAGCGACGGCCCGATCGAGCCGCGTCCCGACAGAAGGCCCGTCGCGCCGATGAAGCCCTCGGTTACGTGCAGCCCGCGCTCGTCGATGATGAAGCGGCGGATCGCCGAATCGTGCGAGCTTTCGCGCTGCTTGACGACCGACAGCATCCGGTACAGCCCCGAGTTCGACTCGACATAGCGCAGGAGCACGATGTTCTCGGTCATGGCAGAGGCGCGCAACGCCACGCCGGGGATTGCGTCGGTGTAGAGCGGCAGTTCTTCGGTCAGGATCGTCGTGACGCCGGACTGGCGCAGCCGGTGCGACAGCGCGTTCAGAAAGAGCCCGAAGCGCTCGACGCGGTTCGCCGAATCGTGAAAGCCTTCGATGCCGTCCACCACGAGCCGCGACGCGTTCGTCCGCTCGAGGACCGCCATCAGATCGGCGGCGAGTTCGTCGATGGCGAGTTCGACCGCCGGCTGCCACTGGATCGTGAGCCGCCCGTCGCGCACCGCTTCCTCGAGCCGGATCGACACCGACTCGGCCTTCGCAACCAGCCGCTCCGGCGATTCGTAGAAACCGAAGTAGACGCACTTCTCGCCGCGCTCCAGCCCCGCTTCGAGAAACTTCAGCGCGAGCAGCGTCTTGCCGACGCCGGACGGACCGATCAGCGTCGTGGTCGACCCTTTCACGACGCCGCCGCCCGTCATCATGTCGAATTCCGGCATGCCGAAACCGAGCCGCGACTTGAGGTCGGGCGCGCCTTCGAAGAGCGACGGCCGTGCTTCCAGCCGCGGGAACGTGACGATTCCGTCGTCAGTGATCTTGATGAAATGCTTGCCGAGCAGATGGTCGCGCGCGCGCAGCTTGTGGACCTCGATTTCGCGCGCGCGGCGCATGCCGGTGCTATAGCGGTTCAGCTCGACCAGGCCGTCGACGAGCGTGTGTTCTGGATGCGGCTCGTTGCCGGACAAGGGCGCGAGGATCAGCGTCGTGCAGCGCGCGGCCGTGACGAACGCGCTCAATTCGTGGATGAACTGCGACAATTCCAGCTCGGTCGAGCTGAATTCGCGCGCGCTGCGGAATCCGTCGATGACCATGAAGCGCGGCCGGTTCATCTTGATCGTCTGCGCGATCAGCGCGAGAAAGCCCGACAGGCCGTCGCGCATCAGCTCGTGATAGCCAGAGACGAAGAGCATGCGGTCGGAAATCGCGTCGGCATCGTAGAACGACAGGCGCTTCAGGTGCGACAGCAGCTTCGTATGCGACTCGGCGATCAGCGTGACGTAGAGCACCATGTCGCCCTGGGCCACGCGGTGGAAACCGATCTGCGAGGACAGGATCGTCTTGCCCGCGCCCGCCATGCCTTCGATCAGGTACAGGCCGCCCTCCACGAGGCCGCCGCCGAGAATGTCGTCGAAGCCGGGGACGCCGGTCGTGATATTGGTCGTATCGATCGCCGGCTCGTCGGGCGGCGGGGTCGATGGCGTGTCGTCTTTGATCATGAATGTGTCTTTTTTTGTGGCAGGGCGCTTGCGTGAACGCGAATTATGGACGACAGCACGGCGAGTGTCGCGTTTCGGCAGGGCTTGGCCGCTCGATCGGCGCGTTTTCGTGACGCTTGATGTCGACCGACTGACCGCCGCCTTTCACACTGCATTCGGTGTTGGTCGGGATGTGCAGCATTTTTTGCGCCCGGTGCCGCTGGTTTGGTCGGATCAATTGGGATGGCTCCGATGCCGGTCTCAACCCGTCGATGGTCTCATTAGGGCCCTCGTGTTTTAGCAGTTTCAAACCGCGTCTCTTCCTTAATTTGCCCGGTGCGTGTCGGAATATTCTCTTGAATTCTCGAGCGCGCGGGTTTCAGCATCGACCCACACCATGTCCGTGTCTCACGCCGCTGTTGCCGCCGCGATCTTTACGTCGGGCGTTTTCGTCAATCTGCCGTCGCCGGCTTCCACGCCGTCGCCCGCCGCCGCCGACGGACTTCCCGATGCCGGCATCCTCGCCGCCGCTCCATTCCGCTTCAAGGCCGACCGCGAGATTTTCAAGCGTCTGCCGGAAACGCCCGTCGATCTGCGCTTCTTTATGGAACGTGAGAAATGGCAGCCCACGGATTCGGAAATTGCACACCGGGACCTGTGGGCGCCGGGCGAAGCGCTTTAAGCGCCGGACATTAACTTCCGGTTAAAAACCGATCCAGCCAGCCGGTAGCGCTCACTTAAATCTGGAATTCGACGTTTCCAGTCGCCATAATCCAAAAGACCATGCTTTTCTCTTTAAGCGGACACGGACACTCAATGAATTACAAATCGATCTTCAGGGAAGCCGCCGTGGTCGCAGGATTGTTGCTGTCGACTGCGGGCGCAATCGCCGCAGGCCCGGCCAGCAATGCGCTCGGGGACACAGGCATGCGCCGCGACGTGCTATCAGGCACTACCGACGACTCGCCAACCCCCGCAACCGGCGATATAACCGAGTTACAGCAAATGATTCGCGACGGAAAAGTCCGGGAATTGCGCACGACTTATAACGGCAGTTATGGCGCGAGCCTCTTGTACTACCCCGACGAAATGCTTTACTACGTCGCAATGTTTCAGCAAAAGAAATTCTGGCGCGTAATCAAGACACAAAATGATGCGCGCGCTGAAACGGTATATGCGGATTTCGCCAAATCGACGATGCAGCTTTCCGATACCGAAATCCGCCGCATTAAACTGGAAGCGGAGAAATCGTACGCGGACCGCCTGATCGCGACGCAGCAAAACCGGGCGAGCCGCCTGCAGGCCGACCTCGAAGTCGCGCGGGCGCAGCAAAGCCAGGTCGCCGATCGGCAGCAACAGCAACAGGAAGCGATCCGCGCGCTGCGCAACGAACAGGCGGCGGCGCAGGCGCAACTGCGCGCATTGCAGGCGCGCGTGCAGGATCTGCAGAAGCAGCAGGAAGGCGATCTGCCGACGCCTTCCAAGTGACTCCAGGGCAGGCTAATTCGAGATAGCGGCGAGCGCTTTTTCAATTAAGCGCGCCGCTCGCAAGAGGTGAGCAACGCGGTGCAAACGCACGCTCCGCTTTAAGAGTTTTCGCGTGAAAAGCGCTGTATACCCCGTGCTAAGATTCCGCGCGATTTTCGGATTCCCGATTATTTCGAGATCTGGGTCGTCGGCATGAGGCGAATAGGGTGGCTGTGAAGATCGGGTTGTCGTCGGTGCCCCTGCAGTGCGTATTTGTCTCGATTTTTTCAGTCATAGAGTAATTTCAGAACGGTAACCAGGATGTCCAAAAAACTAGTAGTCGCAAGTATTCTCTCGATCGGCGTGATCGCCGGTTGCACCACCGCCGCCCAGGGTCCGACGTTCAACGTGTATCAGATCCAGACGGCGAACGGCATGAAGGCGTATCGCGCGGAATGCCACGGCGCGTTCGAAACAGTCGCCGCGTGCGTCTCGGCTGCGCAGAAGGTCTGCGGCGACCAGCCCGCGTACAAGCTCGACACGATGGAACGCCTGCTCGCGCCGAACGAAGACGCGAACGATCCGCGTATCGTCACGTTCCAGTGCGGCGCGCCGCAAACCGCCGCACCGGCGCCGGCGCCGGCACCCGAGCCGGCTCAGCAACCGGCGCCGGAAATGCCGCGCCAGATCAACCTGAGCGGCGACGCGAACTTCGCAACCGACAGCGCCACGCTGACGGCGAAAGCCACGGACACGCTCGACCAGTTCATCCAGGCTGGTCAGAACGTGACGTTCAAGTCGGTGCACGTCGCCGGCTACACGGACTCGACGGGTTCGGCTTCGCATAACCAGAAGCTTTCCGAGCGCCGCGCGCAGTCGGTCATGTCGTACCTGAAGAGCCACGGCCTGCGTTCGCAGAACTACTCGGCGCAAGGCTTCGGCGCATCGAATCCGGTGGCATCGAACGCGACGACGGCTGGGCGCGCGCAGAATCGCCGCGTCGAAGTAAGCGTCAGCACGCAGCAATAAGCTGAATCGCGGATTGTCCGCATGACGCAAAAAACCCCGCAAGCCCAAAAGGCTTGCGGGGTTTTTGTTTTGTGTGCTCAGTCGCTTGGATTCAGAAGAGCGTGAGCTGCGCGCGCCCCGGACCGCCTTCGAGCGTCAGCAAATGCTGTTTGCGTTCGATACCGCCCGCATAGCCCGTCAAGGTGCCGTCGCCGCCGATCACCCGATGGCACGGAACGATGATCGCCACCGGATTGCGCCCGTTCGCACCGCCCACCGCGCGCGAAGCTGCCGCCGGCAAGCCGAGGTGCCGCGCGAGATCGCCGTAGGTCCAGGCGTCGCCGAAAGCGATTTCGCGCAGCGCGCTCCACACGCGCTGCTGGAATGCCGTGCCCTCTAGCCGCAGCTTCACCGAAAACGCGCGCCGCTCGCCGGCGAAATACTCGTCGACCTGTTTGCGCGCTTCCTCGATCACGCGCGGCAGTGGCGCGCCCTCCGAGAGCGTCGGCTGCGCGATACCCGCCGGAAAATGCTTCTGTCCGACGAAGAAGAGGCCCGTCAGGCTGTCGCCCTCGGAGCGGTACAGGATGTGCCCGAGCGGACTCGGCGCCACATGGCATTCGATCATTTCACGTCCCGGCTTGCGATGCGTCGCGTCAGATGAACGGATTGTCGGTCTTGGCAGCAGGCGCGGCGGGTTCGTCTGCGAGTTTGGCGGGCAGCGCGGCGTCCTTCTGCAACGCATCGACGATTGCGTTTACCGCCTTTTGCAACGCGAGCGCCGTCGTGAGGCCGGTCTTGTCGCGGGGAATCTCGATATCGGCAGCGATCGCGATGCGCGTCTTGCCGTTGGTGACCGTGAACGCGTCGCCGTTGACGTTGAGCGCGTCGGTATCGTTGGCAAATGGTTTAAACACCTTTCAGTCCTCCAATTCGTTTGTCTTTCAGCGACTCGGGGATGCCGGGAAACCGCAGCCCGCTCATCGTCTCGAGTTCGTGCACGGTCTTGACCGTGTAGTCCTTGGTCGGCGCGCTGTTGTCGACGACGACCGCGAAGGACAATTCGCGCGCGGGCAGATACACGACCTTGTAGAGCTGCGTCGGCACGAACACGCGCGATTCGCCGATCGTCTGCAGTTCACCGCCCGAGAACAGCGGCCCGGTCACGACGTAGGCATCGCCCGATTCTTCCGTCAGACGCCGCACCGCTTCCTCGATGCGCGACCAGATGCGCCGGTTATTCGACGGATTTTGCGGCACGATGTTCGCAAGCGAAAAGGATTCGGACATGCCTTTCTTGCTCCAGCGGTCGCCGGCGGGGCTCATGTGCCCGCGATCGTAGCCGCTCTTCTTGTAATCGGAGAGTTGCGCGCTCTCTCCGGGCGGCAGCTTGCGCTCGGCGAAGAAGCGATTGGTGCGCGTGTTGTTCTTGGCGTCGTCGACGTGTTCGGCCGTCAGGTGTTCCGCCGACCAGAGCGGTCCTTTCGTCACGCCGGAGTGCAGAACGGCGAAGTCGGAATAGCAGAGTTCCTGCGTGGCCGCGCGCATCTTCTGGTTGACGACGACGGGCGGCTGGCCGCCGGGGCTGAATTGCGCGCAGTCGCTGGCGGCGGCGGTGAGGGACGAGGCGCAAAGAAGCGCGGCGACGAATGCCTTGAGGCGTGTTGTCATGCTCGGGGCTTGAGGGCGCTTGAGACGCGCGGCAAATGATGGCCGCAAAGTATAAGACTTTAGCGCGCGCAGGCGATCAAAAACCACGCGCGATAGAATCTTCCGCACCGAGTTCGCCCACTTCGATCGCTTCCATGACCTTCAAGAGCCGCTTGTTTTCTGCTTTGATCGCTGTCGCTGCGCTTCACGCCCACGCCGACGAACCCGCGTCGCAACCCACCGGCAACGACGGCCCCGTGTACGGCCCCGAGCTGCAAGGCTTCGATTACCCGTATCCGGTCGCGCAGTTCGCAATCACGTCGCAGCGGCAAGTGGTGAAGATGGCCTACATGGACGTGCATCCGGCGCGTCCGAACGGTCGCACGGCGGTGCTGCTGCACGGCAAGAACTTCTGCGCGGCGACGTGGCGTCAGACGATCGAGACATTGACCGACGCGGGTTATCGTGTGATCGCGCCGGATCAGATCGGCTTCTGCAAGTCGACGAAGCCCGTGCGCTATCAGTACAGCTTCCAGCAACTCGCGCGCAACACGCACGCGCTGCTCCAGGCGCTCAACGTGACGGAGGCGACGCTCGTCGCGCATTCGACGGGCGGCATGATCGCCGTGCGCTATGCGCTGATGTATCCGCGCGAGACGGAGCAACTCGTGCTCGTCAATCCGATCGGGCTGGAGGACTGGAAGGCGAAAGGCGTGCCGTCGATTTCGATCGACGACTGGTACGCGCGCGAGCTGAAGACCAGCGCCGACGGCATTCGTCGCTATGAGCAGAGCACGTATTACGCGGGAAACTGGCGCGCGGACTACGAGCCGTGGGTGCAGATGCTCGCGGGCATGTAACGCGGATCGGGGAAGGAAGTGGTCGCCTGGAACTCGGCGCTGCTCTACGACATGATCTATACGCAGCCGGTCGTGTATGAATTCGACCAGTTGCGCACGCCGACGCTGCTTCTGATCGGCGACAAGGACACGACCGCGATCGGCAAGGATTTCGCGCCGCCGGAGGTTCGCCCTACGCTCGGACGCTACCCCGATCTGGCGAAATTGGCGGCGGAAAGGATCGCGGGGGCGAAGCTCGTCGAGTTTCCGGAGCTCGGACATGCGCCGCAGATGCAGGACCCGGCGGCGTTTCATAAGGCGTTGCTGGAGGGGCTGGCGAAGGCGCCGACGAACCGCTGAGGGTTCAAGCGGCTTTCTCGTCCGCCACCGTACTCCTGCGTCGTTCGCGGCCAGGTGAAACGGCTTCGCGGATTTCCAGGGAGAGCGCTTGTGGACAGGCTGTAGTCGGCCACGCGCGGACAATCGACATCGACGCGTGGATCGTTGACAATCGTTTTCGTTGCTTGAGATGACAGGAGTCCGCTTTGCCATCAACGAATCTGCGCCTCTACGCCGATGCTCAATTCGCAAGTCCCTATGCGATGTCGGCGTTCGTGGCCCTTCATGAAAAGGGGTTGTCGTTTGAGCTTGTAAGCGTCGACCTGGCCCAACATGCAAACCTCGAACCCGAATATGCAGCGCGTTCAATCACGCAGCGAGTGCCTACGCTGATTCACGACGGTTTCGCATTGTCCGAGTCCTCTGCAATAACGGAGTACCTCGACGAGGTTTTTCCGGGCACCTTGCTGTACCCCAAAGATCCGATCAGCCGCGCTCGGGCACGTCAAGTCCAAGCGTGGCTGCGAAGCGATCTGTTGCCCATCCGGCAAGAGCGCTCCACCGAGGTGGTCTTTTACGGCGCTCCCGCCGCGCCCCTATCTGCTTCAGCACGAACGGCCGCTGCGAAACTGTTTTCTGCTTGCGAGATATTGCTCACCGACCATTCGCCGAACCTCTTTGGAGAATGGTGTATAGCGGACGCCGACGTTGCGCTAATGCTGAACCGGCTCGTGCTGAATGGTGATCCGGTACCGGGAAGATTTGCCGGCTACGCCGCGCATCATTGGCAGAGGCCGTCTATTCAACGTTGGCTCGCCCTGAAGCGCCCTCCGCTGTGAAATGCAGGTGCTTTTAGTGTGGTTTAGCGGGTGGGAGATGCGAGGCGCAGTTCCAAGCGGAACTCGCCGCCCGTTCTAACCCAAACCAGTCCTCCGCTCGACCCCCGGCAACTGCACCCCCAGCGTCACCCCACGCGCGACCATAAAAACCGTCATCGCGAGCCACAGCCCGTGGTTCCCGAACGGCCCCGCCAGCGCCCACGCCGCCAGCAGGAAGACCGCAGATGACACCGTCATCGCCAGCATCAGCTCACGCGTGCGCGTCGCGCCGATGAACACGCCGTCGAGCTGGAAGCCCGCCACCGACGCCAACGGCAACGCCGCCGCCCACGGCAGATACTGCAACGCGGCGGCGCGGATCGAAGCCTGGTCGGTCAGCAAGCCGACGATCCACGCGCCGCCCGCCCAGTACACCAGCGAAAACCCCGCCGCGCCGATCATCGACCAGAACATCGTCACCTTCACGGCCTGCCGGAACGCATGCCGGTCGCGCGCGCCCGTCGCCGCGCCGACGAGCGCCTCGGCCGCGTGCGCGATGCCATCGAGTCCGAACGCCATGAACGTCTGGAAATTGAGCAGCAGCGCGTTCGCGGCGAGAATCGCGTCGCCTTCGCGCGCGCCGAGGTGCGCGAACCAGCCGAACGCGCCGAGCAGACACAGCGTGCGCACGAAAATATCGCGATTGATCGCGACGAGGCGCTTCAACGCATGCGGATCGGAGAGCGCGCTCCACGCGAGCGGCGCGAGCCCGCGCGGACGCAGTTGCCACAATATCGCCATGCCCAGCGCGAACCCGCAGGCGTCCGCGGCGGCGGTCGCGGCGCCGATGCCCGCGATCCCCCAGTCGAATCGATAGACGAAAAGCAGCACCGCGACGATGTTTATCGCGTTGATGAACACCTGCGTGAGGAGCGCGAGCCGCACGCGCTGGCAGCCGAGCAGGTAGCCCAGCACGACGTAGTTGGCAAGCGCGAAAGGCGCCGCCCAGATGCGCGCGTGGCAATAGAGGCGCGCGGTCGCCTGCACGGCCTCGCTGCCACCGAGCGCGCCGACGCCGAACGCGATCAGCGGCGTCTGCACGGCGAGCACCACTAAGCCGATCGCGGCGGCGAGCAGCAGCGCGCGCAGGAGCGTGGCGCGCAGGGCGTCGTCGTCGCGGGCGCCGAATGCTTGCGCGGCGAGGCCCGTCGTGCCCATGCGCAGGAAGCCGAAGCCCCACAACACGAAGCTGAAGACGAGCCCGCCCAGCGCGACGCCGCCCAGATACTGCGGGCCGTCGAGATGCCCGGCGACGGCAGTATCGACGGCACCGAGGATCGGCTGCGTCAGATTCGCGACGACGATCGGAAACGCAAGCATCAGCACGCGGCGATGCCAGCGCACGGGCAGCGGCGGTGGATCGAGGGGAGTGGTCAATTGGACTAGGTGGAGGCGGCGAAGGCGCTATTGTGATGCAACCGCGCACGATTTCCACGGACGATAATGTGCGCCTATGAAAACCTTCCTGCTCTACGTCGTGACGGCGATCGCGGAGATCGTCGGCTGCTATTTTCCGTATCGATGGCTGAAGGAGGGCGGCTCGCCGTGGCTGCTCGTGCCGGGGGCGTTCTCGCTCGCGCTGTTCGCGTGGCTGCTGACACTGCACGCCACCGCTGCCGGGCGCGTCTATGCGGCGTACGGGGGCGTGTATATCGGCGTGGCGATTGGCTGGCTGTGGGCGGTCGATCGCATTCGGCCGACCGTGTGGGACTTGGCCGGCGCGGCGATCGCGCTCGCCGGCATGGGTGTGATCGCGTTCCAGCCGCGCGGGTAAAGGCGCGTCAGGGCTTGCGTTCCATGATCCGCTCGGGATTGGCCGGCGCGGTGAAGCCGAATTTCGCGTAGAGGCCATGCGCGTCGGAGGTGACGAGCATCATGCGCCGCAGGTCTTGCAAATCCTCGTGCGACAGGATGCACGCCATCAGCCACGTGCCGAGCCCCTTGCCCTGATGCCCGGCCAGCACGAAGACGTCGGCGAGATAGGCGAAGGTCGTGGCATCGGTGATCATGCGCGCGTAGCCGATCTGCGCGTCGCGCTCGAACAGGCCAAACGCGAGCGATCGCCGCGCCGCGCGCTCGACCCTCGCGCGTGCAATCCCCGGCGACCAGTACGCGACTTCGCTCAAATAGCGGTGGATGACGTCGAACTGGAATTCGTCGACGTTCGTCGTCACGCGGTATTCGTCCTTCGTCCATTGCATCGATGCGCTCCCGGTTCTGGCCGGGTTCGAGCATAAGCGAGGTCAATGCACCTTGTACACGCGTCCGGTCTCCGCGCCTTCCACGCTTCGGCTGTACGCCAGCGCGACGCGCGCGCCCGGCGCCGGCTCGAAGCCCCGGAAGTACGGGCCGAAACTCTCGGCGGCTTCTTCGAGCATCGTCGGGCTGACGGCGTTGATGCGCAGTCCGCGCGGCAGTTCAATCGCAGCGCCCCGCACGAAACCCTCGATCGCGCCGTTCACGGCAGCCGCGCTCGCGCCCTGGAGAATCACCTCCGCGCCGACGATACCGCTCGTCAGCGTGAACGAGCCGCCGTCGTTCAGGTAGTCGCGCGCGGTGAGGACGAGGTTGACCTGACCCATCAGCTTGTCGTCGAGGCCGCGGCGGAACTGCGCGGGCGTCATGTCGACGAGCGGGCCGAAGTGGACGTGGCCGGCAGCGGCGACGATCGCGTCGACGCGGCCGATGGAGTCGAACAGGCGGCGGATGCTGTCGATGTCGGTCAGATCCACGCGATGCGCGCCGCGCGTCGCGCCGATTTCGAACGTCTCGTGGCGCTTTGCGAGTTCCGCGAAGACGGCCCGGCCGACGGTGCCGGTTGCACCGATCACAGCGATTTTCATGGCTTTGGCTCACTCGAAAGGGAATGAGCCATTGTGCGCGGGCGGCGCGGCGAAACAAAGCCGCGTCTCATTGGAGCTTTACCAACCAGCGGTTTTGAATCCTTATGCTGCCTGGGTTACTGCGCGGTCCGCCGGAGCGAGAAGAAACAGCGAAGCGCTCAGCTTGCAGACCACCGCCAGCCCTGACACGACCGCCGCCGCGGGGAAAACCTGCCACTGGAGCGCGAGCGTGGGCGCGACGAGCGCCACCGATGCGAAGCCCAGCGCGGCCGTCACCCAGCGCGCCCACTGCAAGCGCGCCGCGACGCACAGATACAGCACGCCGACCAGCACCCGCGCCACGACCGATGCCGCGAATGGATGGCCGCCCGCAGCATCGGCGGGAAGGCCGATCAGCAGCGACAAACAGAGTTCCGCCCAGGAAAGAGCATAGGCGAGCGCTAGGCTCGTGAGCGCGGCGGCGTGACGCTCGCCGCGCATGAGGCGCGCGATCCACGCCGCTGCACGATTCGTTTCGATGGCACTGACGGCGTCGCGGGAATACGCGTTCACAGCACTCATGTCCTGCTCCCCAAGGTTGGTCGGCCCGATAATTTTTGGAATCCGGGAGGGCATGCGCACAACTCGTGCCTGCTCCTCGCGCCTGGTGGAACGGCGGTTGCTCGACGGATGGACGACACCATTCGTCACACGGCAAAGGAGCCCGCAATGAGCGACACGAAAGAGCAGAACCCGCATTCCGAACGCGACGAAGAGGACGTGGACAAGGCCGTCGAGGACAGTTTCCCCGCGAGCGATCCGCCTGCGACGGGCGGCGTGACACGCATCGAAAGCGAGGATGAGAAGGGCAAGAAGGCGGAGTGATTCGCCTTGAGAATAAAGGGGCCGCGAATTTTGCGGCCCCTACGCTTTGATCAGTCGGAAAAAGGTTACTTTTCCCGCCGCTGCAACTCGATCAGCCGCGACGGCCGCATGTGATTGAGCGCATAGTGCTTGCGCCCGCGCAGCGTGTGCCCATGCGGATCGCGTCCTTCGAAGCGCAGCTTCCCTTCGATCTCGCGAACTGGCGGCGCGACCATGCCCTTGTCGATCATCAGATAGCCGCGCTCCAGCGCGAGCAAGAGGCCGTTGCGCGCGGGACGGCTGTCGAAGCCGCCGAGGCCATCACCCATCTCGCCGACGAAGTTCACGAGCGTGGCATTCGACGTGATGATGGCGTCCGGTTCGCGCTCACGCATCTCCATCTCGCGCTTCGCATCGCGGTTCTTGCCGTCGGTGTCGACGGTGTCGTCGAGCGAGCCGTCGTTGAGCACGTCTAGCCCGATTGGATGATGGAATCCCGCCTTCGTATCAGCGGCAGCCGCAGGCTTCGAGGGCCGTTCGCCGCTCGCCTGCCCGAGCCCCGCTTCCTGCCCGCTCGCGGCCTTCGCGGCATCCTGGAGCTTGACGTGAGCCGTCTCGGTCTCGGGCTTCTTGATCGGGCTATCGGCTGCCCGTTGCGCCTGCTTGTCCTGCGTTTCGTCGTTCTTTGCGTTGCTCATCATGCGCTCCTGTTCAGCCAAACGAGGGGATGCGCTTGCAAGACTCGTTCCGGCTTTATAGCGACGGACCCGTGAGCCTTGTCGGAGCGAACCTTCAGATTACCATTAGAAATCACGAACGTTTTTCAACCCAAGGCACGTTTTCTACAGAGTATGATTTGGACCTGCCAGCGCTCAAGTCCCATGCTTTATCAAGGTCGCGCGTCTCACGCGCCATAAGTCAACGGGCTTTGCCACTGTGCAGGAGCGCTGCCAAATCGAATTAGCAGGGCACTTTCACACAGGTGACTCATGCAACACGATGCTGCCTTTTCACATCGCGGCTATCTGCTCAATTGTGCGCCCGCCCGGGCCGGAGATGGCAGCTTTCAGCCCTACGTCGTGATCTCGCGATCGAGCGATGGCGAACTCGTCGCGAACCGCTTCTTTCCGTCGGAACTGCGCTTCCGCAATCCGGACGAAGCGATCGCACACGCGCGCGACTGGGCCGTCCGATGGATCGATGCGAGCAACATCACCGTCTGAACGCGTCTCTCTGAAAGCTCAGCGCAAGCCCGCGTGAGACGCGCCGCTCAAGCGGCTGCGGAAGCGGCTCCAAACCGGCTGCGAAACCGGCGCTGTCACAGCGATCCGCGAAAAACGGTTAATCTTGGGACACTGTTTCCAACGCGCCGCTCCAGGCGAATCGTCCTCTCCGTCTATCGCCACCATGCCGAACAAACTGTCATCGCCTCCCAACGATCCGTCCCGCGAGTGGGGACTGGCTGAAATCGTCGCCGGCCTGCGGGCATCGCGCGAGGACTTGCATCGCACGCGCCATCCGCTCGGCATTCGTGAATTGCCGTCGCGCGACGCGATCGTGCGGATCGTCAACGGCCTGCGCTCGGCGCTCTTTCCGACGCACTACGGCGCGCCCGATCTGACCGACGAAAGCGTCGACTACTACGTCGGCCAGACGCTCGAAAGCACGCTGCGTCTGCTGCACGAGCAGATGCGCCGCGCGCTGCGCTTTCTGCCTCAGTACCGGGACTCGAGCGACGCGGAGTTGAGTAATCACGCGTTCGACATCGCGCGCGAGTTCGGCACGCAGTTGCCGGCGATCCGCGCGCTGCTCGTCTCCGACATCCAGGCCGCGTTCACCGGCGACCCGGCCGCGCAGCACATCACGGAGATTCTTCTGTGCTATCCGGGCGTCTGGGCGATGACGCATCACCGGCTCGCGCATGCGCTGCATCGCTTGGGCGTGCCGCTCCTCGCGCGCTTCATCAACGAGATCGCGCACTCGGCGACCGGCATCGACATCCATCCGGGCGCGACCATCGGCCCGAGCTTTTTCATCGATCACGGCACGGGCGTGGTGATCGGCGAGACGGCGATCATCGGCGAGCGGGTGCGTGTGTATCAGGCGGTGACGCTCGGCGCAAAGAGCTTTCCGTCGAGCAGCGACGGCACGCTCGTGAAGGGCAACGCGCGCCATCCGATCGTCGAGGACGACGTCGTGATCTACGCGGGCGCGACGATTCTCGGCCGCGTGACGATCGGACGCGGCTCGGTGATCGGCGGCAACGTGTGGCTTACGCACAGTGTGCCGCCGGGGAGCAATGTGTCACAGGGGAAGGTACGCGAAGGCGCTGGCGCCGAGCCGCCGGACAACGGGCACCACAGCTACGGCGCCTGACTCAGGTGTTCGAGACGCTGTAGGCGTTCTGATTGCCGACGATCGCGAGAAATTCGCGACGTGTCGACGGATCGTCGCGGAAAGCGCCGAGCATGCGCGACGTGACCATCGACGCGCCCGCCTTGTGCACGCCGCGCGTCGACATGCACTGATGTGCAGCCTCCAGAATCACGCCGACGCCGAGCGGTTGCAGCACTTCATCGAGCGTGTCGGCGATTTGCGCGGTCATCTTTTCCTGAATCTGCAGGCGCTTGGCGAAGGCATCGACGAGCCGCGCCAGCTTCGAAATGCCGACGACGCGCTTGCTCGGCAGATACGCGACGTGCGCGCGCCCGATGATCGGCACCATGTGATGCTCGCAGTAGCTCTCGAAGCGGATGTCCTTGAGGACAATCATCTCGTCGTAGCCCTGGACCTCCGAGAAAGTGCGCTGGAGGATTTCGCGCGGGTCCTGCTCGTAGCCCCGGAAGAATTCCTCATACGCGCGGATGACGCGCGCTGGCGTATCGCGCAGACCTTCGCGGCGCGGATCGTCGCCGGCCCAGCGCAGCAAGATGCGCACGGCGGCTTCGGCTTCTTCGCGGCTGGGACGATCGGCGGAACCCGCCGGCATGTCCGAAGCGGAAGGGGTGGTTTTGCCCGAGACGCTCATCGAAGACTCCTGTTCCTCTTGGTTGAAGAGGGCCATTGTTCCATGTTTCGAGATTCCGACAGGCCGGTCAGGTCTTTCCGCCGCCGTCGATGCCCGAGCCCGTACGCCAGGCTTCCTTTCCTTCTTCGGTCAGCTTGCCGCTGCTGTGGTCCTTGTCGGGCTGCGTGCCTTCCTGCGCCATCAAGCCGCCCTGCTGCTCGTCGGCCTTCTGCTTCTGGCCTTTGCGCTGGGCGATGCGGTCTTCCTGTGAACGAGTGGCGGTCCAAAGGGAATACGGCTTCGCGCATCCATATGCACGAAGCGCGCCAATGCTTGAGAGTGACAGTGTGTTCCCGTAGCGCTTACTGCGGGTGGTGCTCTTCCATGCCGCCAAGCACCATCCACGACAGGCCGAACTTGTCCGCGACCATGCCGAAGCGCTTGGCGAAAAACGTCTGCGTGAGCGGCAGTTGCACTTGTCCGCCATCGGCGAGCGCGTTGAAACACTGCTCGGCCTTTTCGATGTCCTCTACGGTCAGCGACAGCGACACGCCCTGGAAATTCGGCTTGCCGGAGCACATGCCGTCGGACGCCATGATCACCGACTCGCCGACACGAAACGACGCATGCATGATCTTCTCCGCCATCTCGGGGCGGCTGTTGCAGGCGTTGTTCTCCGGTGGGCCTTCCTTGTAGCGCATCATCATCGCCGGTTGCGCGCCGAGCTTTTCCGTGTAGAACGCGAGCGCTTCCTCGCAACGGCCTTCGAAGAACAGATAGGGTTGTACCAGCATGTCTACTCCTTGGGTTATGAATGGTCGTCGGGGTCCATGTCCATATTGAGCGGCATCGATACGTGTTCGTGCACCACGCGCCATTCGCCGTCGATCCTGCGAAAACACGCGGTGCCCCGAGTCAGATTGTCCTGCTCGCCGACGACCACGCGATTCACGCTGTGCGCAAAAGCGATGTCACCGCTCGCCGCCACTTTCACGTCGGGCATCTCGAACGAGAACGGTCCTTTCATCGAATCGAACCAGCCCTGCCAGTGCTCGCGATAGCGCTCCGTGCCGGTAAAGGACGCAGGCGGCACGATATCGAACACGACGACATCGCTTGCATAGTGACGGATCAGCGCGTTCACGTCTTTCGCGACCACTGCCTGCCGCCATTCCTCGATGATTTCGCGGATGCGCGCTTCGTCGCGCTCGCTTCCGTTTGACTCGACCATGATCGTCTCCTTGAAAAACCCTGTAAAACAAGGCATTTTTCGATTTGTGTACACCGTCCACAAAAAATAGCAGAGATAATGGACGGCGTCCACATGCGAAAGCTTTAACAAGAACAATATGACAAAAGCGAAGCCACGCAGCACGTATCGACACGGCGACTTGCGCCGAGCGTTGCTCGACGCGGGCATCGAACTTGCGCGCGACGGCGGCCCGGACGCCGTCGTCCTGCGCGAAGCCACGCGGCGCGCGGGCGTCGTGCCGAACGCTGCTTATCGGCACTTCGCGAGTCGCCACGAACTGCTCGTCGCGGTGCGCGCAGCGGCGCTTTCGGCGGTGGCGGTGGCGATGGAAGCCGAGCTTGCCGCGCTGCCGAAAAAACGCCGTCGCGCTGACGGGGCGCGCGCGAGCTTGCGGGCGGTCGGCACGGGTTATCTGCGATTCGCGCAGACGCAGACGGGGCTTTTTCGCACCGCGTTCGCCGCACCGAAGGCAGAGTGGGGCACGCACGATCCTGCGAGTGCGGGAGAGAGCGGGCTCGATCCGTTCCAGTTGCTGGGCGCGGCGCTCGACCGCATGGTCGAGGCCGGCGTGATGCCCGCCGAGCGGCGCGCCGATGCGGAATACCTCGCGTGGTCGGCGGTGCATGGCTTCGCGATGCTGCTGATCGAAGGGCCGTTGCAGCGGCTCGATCGCGCGCAGGCTGCAACTTTGGGCGAGCGCCTTCTCGACATGGTCGAGAAGGGCATTTAGAGCGTCACAGCAGGCCGAGCTGCCGAGCGGTTGAGTCGATCGCGGTCTTCGCCTTCGCCATGATCTCGTCGATTTCCGAATGCGATATGACGAGCGGCGGCGAGAGCAGCATGCGATCGCCGGTCGCGCGCATCACGAGGTTGCCGTTGAAGCAGAAGTCGCGGCACATCGTGCCCACGTCACCGCCGTTCGCGAAGCGCTTCCTGGTGCGCGGCTCCTCGGCAAGCTGTATCCCCGCGACCAATCCAACGCCGCTGATTTCGCCGACGATCGGATGTGCTTCGAACGTCTCGCGCAAGCGCTTTTGAAAGTACGGGCCGGTGTCGTGCTTCACGCGCTCGATGATGCCTTCGTCGCGCAGCAGCGTGAGATTCGCGACTGCCACCGCCGCCGCGACCGGATGCCCCGAATACGTGAGCCCGTGATTGAACTCGCCGTTCTCGACGATCACGCGCGCCACGCGATCATGCAGACCCACCGCGCCCATCGGCACGTAGCCGCTGGTAAGCCCCTTAGCCAGCGTCATGAGATCAGGCTCGAAGCCGAAGTGCTGATTCGCGAACCATTCGCCGGTGCGCCCGAATCCTCCGATGACTTCGTCGGCGGCGAGCAGCACGTCGTACTTGCGGCAGATGCGCTGAATCTCCGGCCAGTACGTTCGCGGCGGAAAGATCACGCCGCCCGCGCCCTGGAACGGTTCGCCGACGAACGCCGCGACGTTCTCCGCACCCGCTTCGAGGATTGCCGCCTCAAGCTGGCGTGCGCGCGCGAGGCCGAACTCGTCGGGCGTCGTGTCGCCGCCTTCGCCGAACCAGTACGGCTGATCGATATGGACGATGTTCGGCACCGTCGACGGCATCTGCTCGTGCATGTAGTCCATGCCGCCGAGCGTGCCGCCCGCGATCGTCGAACCGTGATAGCCGTTCCTGCGCGAGATCACGATTTTCTTCTGCGGCTGGCCGAGCGCGGCCCAGTAACGATGCACGATACGCAGCATCGTATCGTTGCCTTCCGAGCCGCTGTTGCAATAGAAGAAGTGATTGAACGGCGCGGGCGTGAGCTCGGCGAGCAAGGCCGATAGTTCAATGACGGGCGGATGCGTCGTCTTGAAGAACGTGTTGTAGAAGGGCAATTCCTGCATCTGACGATACGCGGCATCGGCCAGTTCGCGGCGGCCGTAGCCCACGTTCACGCACCACAGGCCCGCCATGCCGTCGATCATGCGATTGCCGTCCGAGTCCCATAGATACACGCCATCAGCCTTCACGATCACGCGGCTGCCCGCGCGGTTGAGCGCGCCCATGTCGGAGAACGGATGGATGTGATGCGCGGCGTCGAGCGCGCGGTATTCGGCGGTGGTGCGCGCCTGTTTCAAAGCGATTCTGTCGTTCATGGTGGTCTCTCGTTGTCTTAGACGTGCAATAGCAAATGCTTGCGTTCCCACGAACTGATCACGCGAAAGAACGCTTCGAATTCGGTTTCCTTCAGCGCGAGATACGCGCGCACGAACTTCTCGCCGAGCATCTCTGCAAGCGGCTCGCACGCGCCCATCAAAGTGAGCCCTTCTTCAAGATTGCGCGGCAACTGATACGCGAGCGCGTAGCCGTCGCTGGCGAGCGGCTCTGTCGGTTCGAGATGCTGCGTCATGCCGAGATAGCCCGCGGCGAGCGTCGCCGCGATCGCGAGATACGGATTGCAGTCGACGCCCGGAATGCGGTTCTCGATACGCCGCGCGGCCGGCGCCGAATGCGGAATGCGAAAGCCGACGGTGCGGTTGTCGTAGCCCCATTGCACGTTGATCGGTGCAGCCATGAAGCGCGACAGCCGACGATACGAATTGATGTACGGCGCGAAGATCGGCATCAGCGCGGGCGTGTATTTCTGCAGCCCCGCGAGATAACCGTGAAAGAGCGCGGTCGCTTCGCCGTCGCGGCCGGTGAAGAGATTTCGCCCGCTCTCGGCATCGACGAGGCTCTGGTGCACGTGCATCGCCGAGCCCGGTTCGTTTTCCATCGGCTTCGCCATGAACGTCGCGTACATCTTGTGGCGCAGCGCGGCCTCGCGCACCGTGCGCTTGAAGAGAAACACGCGGTCCGCGAGATTGAGTGGATCGCCATGCAGGAAGTTGATCTCCATCTGCGCCGCGCCGACCTCGTGGATCAGCGTATCGACTTCGAGTTCCTGCACGTCGCAATACTCGTAGATGTCTTCGAACAACGGATCGAACTCGTTCACGGCCTCGATCGAATACGCCTGACGTCCCGTTTCGGGTCGCCCCGTTCTGCCGATCGGCGGTTGCAGCGGCAGGTCCGGGTCCTTGTTCATGTCGACGAGAAAGAACTCCAGTTCGGGCGCGACGACCGGCTTCCAGCCCTTCGCCGCGTACTTCTCCAGCACCTGGCGCAGCACGCGGCGCGGCGAGATCGCGACGGGCGTGCCGTCGAAGTGGACGCAATCGTGAATCACCTGCGCGGTCGGATCGACGGCCCACGGGATCAGGCGAATCGTCGATGGATCGGGCACGCAGACCATGTCGGGATCGGTGACGCCGGTGAAGCTGCCGTCGGCGGGATAGTCGCCGGTGACGGTCTGGATCATCACGGCTTGCGGCAGCCGCATCGACTCGCCCGATTCGAACTTGCTGCGCGGAATGATCTTGCCGCGCGCGGTGCCGGCCATGTCGGGGATGATCGCCTCGATCTCGGTGATGCGATGCTTCTTCAGAAACTCGTCGATGTATTGCATGGCTTCATCCTTGGGTTGAAGTGGTGCGGCAAGCGTCGCCGAAAGCGCGGAAGATCGCGCGCGAGAGCGGATCGTCGGCGTGCTTCCATTCGGGGTGCCATTGCAGCGCGAGCGCGAAGTTCTTCGCGTGCTTGACGCTGATCGCTTCGATGACGCCGTCGGGCGCGACGGCCTCGACTTCGAGACCGTCGCCTAAGCGGTCGATGCCTTGCGTATGCAGCGAATTCACGCGTGCTTCGCGCAGGCCGCTCAAACGGTGCAACATGCCGCCCGCGCTGATTTCGACCGGATGCGACGGACCGTATTGCGCGTCGAGCGGATCGTCCTTGCGCTCGCGATGCGCTTCGTGAATGTCCTCATTCAGCGTGCCGCCGAAGACGACGTTCATCTCCTGAAAGCCCCGGCAGATCGCAAGGACAGGCACGCCGCGGTCGATTGCCGCGCGCATCAGCGGCAGCGTGGTTGCATCGCGTGCGGGATCGTGCTGCGTACCGGGAGCGCTCGCAGCAGCGCCATAACGATGCGGCTCGACGTTCGAATAGCTGCCGGTGAAGAGCAGGCCATCGACGGCTGCGAGCACGGCGTCGATGGGTTGCCTTGCGCCCAGCGCGGGCAGCACGAAGGCGAGCGCCTTTGCGCCCTCGACGATCGCCGTGATGTACTTTTCTCCCGCGACGTGCGAGGGATGCGCGCCGATCATCGTTCGATCGGCGCTAATGCCGATGACAGGTAGTGTTCTCATAACAGCTTTTAATAAGTGGACAGCACTTCGCCCCGGCATTTGCGCGTGGCAAAACCGCTGGAAATAACGATCGATCGTCAGCGTCGAGCAGACGCGACGAAGCGCACGCTCAAGCGCGATAAACGAATCGAACGACGAAGGGAAAGGCGAGGCTTGAGAGGCGCTACGGCAGCAGCGACGACACGCCGACGCAATGAACCGCGATGAACGCGCGTGCGGCGACGGAGTTGTGGCGTCGCACGGAGCGGCGCGACAGAATGGTGAAGGCGGACTGGAAGCGGCGATCGAGTAGCTTGCCGCAGCGACCGATGATGGAGCACTCAGCACGGGGATGGCCCGCGTACTGGCTTCTGCTCCATATGACCAACGGGCTTCGGACTCTCACGATTTCACTCGGATGTTGAGGGTGCAGGGCGGTGTCACAGTTCAGGCTGACGATTCCCTGTCATTCAGGATATACGAGCCAATATCATCGTCAATACGTTTTTTCCAGCAGCCTGTGATGCTTATTCGGCAACCGCGACACCGCAGGAAACATTTCATCGATAATTACGCCTCTTTCGCCAATCGCCACAGAGCCGATGCTTTCCAACCTGGCTGTACAACTCGTCAACGGACTCGCCGATGCCTGCGCGCTCTTTCTCGTCGCCTCGGGCCTCTCGCTGATCTTCGGCGTGACCCGAATCGTCAACTTCGCGCATGGCTCGTTCTACATGCTCGGCGTGTATGTCGCGTGCAGCCTCGCGAACCGCTTCGGCTCGACGGTCGCCGGCTTCTGGCTTTCGGTAGTAGCGGCAGCATTCGTGATCGCGGTGCTCGGCGCGCTCGTCGAGATAATCGTGCTGCGGCGGATCTATCAGGCGCCCGAGTTGTTCCATCTGCTCGCGACGTTCGCGCTCGTGCTGATCTTCCGCGACGCCGCGCTCTACATCTGGGGGCCGCAGGATATCTTCGGCCCGCGCGCGCCACATCTTGCAGGCGCCGTCGAATTGCTCGGCCATCAACTGCCCGCATACAACGTCGTGCTGATCGTCACCGGTCCGCTCGTGCTCGGCGCGCTCTGGTATGCGCTCACGCGCACGCGCTGGGGCACGCTCGTGCGAGCGGCGACGAGCGACCGCGAGATGCTCGGCGCGCTCGGCATCAATCAGGCGTGGCTCTTCACCAGCGTGTTCTTCGCGGGCGCGTTTCTCGCCGGGCTCGGCGGCGCGTTGCAGGTGCCGCGCATGTCGGCAAACCTCTCGCTCGATCTCGATACGATCGGTAACGCGTTCGTGGTCGTCGTGGTCGGCGGCATGGGGTCGATTCCGGGCGCGTTCGTTGCGGCGCTGCTGATCGCGGAGATCAAGGCTTTGCTTATCGGCATTGGACATGTGTCGGTGTTCGGCATCGACTTTTCGCTGAGCAAGTTCACGCTCGTCGCGGAGTTCGTCGTCATGGCGATCGTGCTCGTCGTGCGGCCGTGGGGTCTATTCGGACGCGCGCAAACCGCCGTGCGTGCGATGGGCGCCGCTGAAACGCCGTTGCGTCCAGCAAGCAAGCGCCTGAAACGGGGCGCTGCGATCGTCGTGCTGCTGCTCGCGCTCGCGCCGCTTCTGGCCGGACAGTTTCCGTATCTGCCCGTGCTGCTCGTCGAGATCATGATCGCCGTGCTGTTCGCCACGAGCCTGCACTTCATCATGGGGCCGGGTGGCATGCATTCGTTCGGGCATGCCGCGTATTTCGGGCTCGGCGCATACGGCGCGGCGCTCTTCCTCAAAGTGTTCTCGTGGCCGATGGAGCTCGCGCTCGTGTTCGGCCCGCTGCTCGCGGCGCTCGGTGCAATCGTGTTCGGCTGGTTCTGCGTGCGGCTATCGGGCGTCTATCTCGCGATGCTTACCCTCGCGTTTGCGCAGATCGTGTGGTCGGTCGTGTTCCAGTGGGATGCAGTGACGGGCGGCAGCAATGGCATCCTCGGTCTGTGGCCTTCGCCTTGGCTGAGTTCGCCCATCGCGTATTACTACGTGACGTTGATCTTCGTCGTGGCCGGCGTGTGGTTGCTGCGACGCATGCTCTTCGCGCCGCTCGGCCACGCGATGCGCGCCTCGCGCGATTCGACGCTGCGTGCCGAGGCCATCGGCATCGACGTACAGCGCATCCAGTGGACCGCGTTCGTGATCGCGTCGGTTTTCTGCGGCCTCGCGGGTTCGCTCTATGCATTCTCGAAGGGCAACATCTCGCCGGACGTGATCAGCGTCGGGCGCTCCGTCGACGGCCTCGTGATGGTGCTGCTCGGCGGCGTGCAGACGCTCACTGGGCCGATCGTCGGCGCCGCGGTGTTCACGTGGCTCGAAGACACGGTCGCGCGTCAGACCGACTACTGGCAGGCGCTCCTCGGCGCCGCGATCCTGCTGCTCGTGATCGCGTTCCCGCAGGGTATCGTCGGCTTCGTGCGCGAACGATTCGCGGAGGCCGAGTGATGCTGCTTCGCGTCGGCAACCTCTCCAAATCGTTCGATGGATTCAAGGCCGTCGATGGCGTCACGTTTGAAGTCCCCGCCGGGCGGCTCGTCGCGCTGATTGGTCCGAACGGCGCGGGCAAGTCCACCTGCTTCAACATGGTCAACGGCCAGTTGAAGCCGACCTCGGGATCGATCCGCTTCAACAACCAGGAAACCGCCGGCATGCGTCCGCGTGACATCTGGCGGCTCGGCGTCGGGCGCACGTTCCAGATCGCGGCGACGTTCAACTCGATGACCGTCATCGAGAATGTGCAGATGGCACTTGCATCGCGCGATGGGCGCCTGTTCGGCTTGTGGAAACCTGCGTCGGCATCGCATACCGATGAAGCGATGGCGCTGCTCGAACAGGTCGGCATGGCGGGCCATGCGCGGCGCGCATGCGGCGTGCTCGCGTATGGCGACGTGAAGCGCGTCGAGCTGGCGATCGCGCTGTCGAACCAGCCGAAGCTCTTGCTGATGGACGAACCCACCGCGGGCATGGCGCCGAAGGAGCGCAACGAACTGATGGCACTGACGAAGCAGCTCGTGAAGGAACGCAACATCGGCGTGCTCTTCACGGAGCACAGCATGGACGTGGTGTTCGAATACGCCGACAAGCTGATCGTGCTCGCGCGCGGCAAGCTGATCGCGCAGGGCGACGCGGAGACCGTGCGCAATCACGCGCACGTGCAGGAGGTGTATCTCGGCACCGGCAAGTCGTTCACGCCGCGCGCGACTTTCGCTGGCGGAGTCAGGCGATGAGGGGCGATCAACCGATGCTCACCGTCTCCGGCCTGAACGCGTTCTACGGCCGCGCGCAGGTGCTGTTCGACGTCGGTTTCGAAGTGGGGCGCGGCGAAGTCGTGGCGCTGATGGGCCGCAACGGCGCGGGCAAATCGACGACGATGAAAGCCGTCATGGGGCTGATGTCGCGCACGTCGGGCACGGTTGGCTTCAGGGAACACGAGATCGGCGGATGGCAGCCGTATCGCATCGCGCGACTCGGGCTCGGCTTCGTGCCGGAGGACCGGCGCGTGTTCGGCGACCTCACCGTGATGGAGAACCTCGACACCGGCCGCCAGCCGCCGCGCGAAGGCGCGCCTGTGTGGACGCCCGAGAAGCTTTTTCGCCTGTTCCCGAATCTCGGCGAGATGCGCGAGCGTCTCGCGAGCCGCATGAGCGGCGGCGAGCAGCAGATGCTCACCGTCTCGCGCACACTGATGGGCAATCCGCATCTCGTGCTGCTCGATGAACCGTCGGAGGGCGTTGCGCCGGTAATCGTAGAGCAGATGGCGAACATGATTCTCGAACTGAAGCGCGAGGGGTTGTCGATCCTGCTGTCCGAGCAGAATCTGCATTTCGCCGAACTCGTCAGCGATCGCGCCTACGTGCTGGAAAAAGGACAGGTTCGCTTCAGCGGGACGATGGACGAACTCGCGCGCGACGAAGCGCTGCGGCGCGATTACCTGAGCGTATGAGCGCTGGCACAATCGCGTTTTAACCGAATATTTAACGGAGAGATTTCCATGATGCGCGCGGCAACGCTTCTTCGCCTGACGGTCATCGCGACGGCCTCGTGCGCGGCATTCGGCGCACGGGCCGAGACGATCAAAATCGGCGAGATCAACAGCTACAAGGCGCAACCGGCGTTTCTCGTGCCGTACAAGAACGGCTGGAACCTCGCGCTCGATCAGATCAACGCGGCGGGCGGCGTCAACGGCAATCAGCTCGAAGTCGTTTCGCGCGATGACAACGGCAATCCGGGCGATACGATCCGCGTCGCGCAGGAACTCGTCGCGCGCGAGCAGGTGAAGCTGCTGTTCGGCGGCTATCTGTCGAACACGGGTCTCGCGCTGACCGACTACGCGAAGCAGCGGCGCATCTTCTTCCTCGCCGCCGAGCCGCTTACCGACAAGATCGTCTGGCAGGACGGCAACAAGTACACGTATCGTCTGCGGCCGTCCACCTACATGCAGGTCGCGATGCTCGTGCCCGAGGCCGCGAAGCTCAAGAAGAAGCGCTGGGCGCTCGTGTATCCGAACTACGAGTATGGGCAGTCGGCGGTCGCCACGTTCAAGCGGCTCTTGAAGGCGGCGCAACCGGACGTCGAGTTCGTGACCGAGCAGGCGACCCCGCTCGGCAACGTCGATGCGGGCGCCGTCACGCAGGCGCTCGCCGATGCGAAGCCCGATGCGATTTTCAACGTGCTCTTCAGCGCCGACCTCGGCAAGTTCGTGCGCGAAGGCAACACGCGCGGGCTCTTCAAGGATCGCGCGGTCGTGTCGCTGCTGACGGGTGAGCCCGACTACCTCGATCCGCTCGGCGCGGAGGCGCCCGCGGGCTGGATCGTGACGGGCTATCCCTGGTATTCGATCGATACGCCGGCCAACAAGAAGTTCGTCGCCGACTATCGCGCGAAGTATCACGACTATCCGCGGCTCGGGTCGGTGGTCGGCTATACGGCGATGATGTCGCTCGCGAACGGTTTGAAGAAGGCCGGGTCCGCCGATTCGGACAAGCTCGCCGCGGCGTTCAAGGGCCTCGTCGTCGATTCGCCGTTCGGGCCGATCACGTACCGCCCGCAGGACAATCAATCGACGATGGGCGCGTATGTCGGCGTGACGGCGCTGAAAGACGGGAAGGGCGTGATGACGTCGTATCGTTACATCGACGGTGCGAGCGTGCAGCCGTCGGACGACGAAGTGAAGAAGCTGCGTCCGGCCGATTAAGCTTTCGGAAACGGCTTGCTGACGTACTTTGACCCTGCAAGCCCGAAGCGCCAGGGCACGTCCATCGCCTTCGTTATCCCGATGCGCGGGCCGGTGACGATATCGACTTCGCTGCTCGCCGCTTCGACACTAAACGGCGGTTCGAGCAACGACATCCCGTTGTTTCGATGCGTGATGCCGAGCGCCTGAGCCAAACGCCCCGGCCCCGAGCACAGCAGCTTGAGCGGTTCGAGCCCGCGCCGTTCGCGCATCACGTCGATACCGTGCAGCGGCTCGATCGCGCGGATCAGCACCCCGGCGCCGTGGCCGGCCTCGCGGCACACGAAGTTCAGGCACCAGTGGATGCCGTAGGAGCGATACACGTACACGTGCGCGGGCGGCCCGAACATGACCGCGTTACGCGGCGTTAAGCCTGAGAAGGTGTGCGAGGCCGGGTCTTCGCGGTCGTACGCCTCGGTTTCGACGATGCGTCCGCCAACGTCGTCGAGCGTCACCACGGCGCCGATCAAAACGCGCGCGACGTGTTCGGAGGGAGCGGAAAAATCGATGGAGAAAGTCACAGGCCTTATTCTAGCCGGGCTCGCCCACTCGATCATCGCGGAGAAACGGACATGAAAAGCTCGTGGTTCCTCAAGTTCTCGAACAAGCTCGCGCAGATAGCCGGCCACGCCTCGACGTTCGTGATCGCGGTGGGGCTCGTGATCGTGTGGGCGATCTCCGGGCCGCTCTTTCACTTCAGCGATACGTGGCAGCTCGTCATCAATACGTCGACGACCATCGTGACGTTCCTGATGGTCTTCCTCATCCAGAACACGCAGAATCGCGATACCGCTGCAATGCAGATCAAGCTCGACGAGCTGATCCGCGCGGTCGACAAGGCACATAACGCGCTGCTCGATCTCGAAGAACTCGACGAGAAGGATCTCGCGCGGTTTCGCGAGCGCTACGAAAAGCTCGCGAGAGACGCCCGCGACGACTTGCGCGACGCGAGCCGGGAAATCGACCTTCCTTCCGTGGATCGACCGCAAAGGTAATAGCCGGGGCGTTTATCGGCGGCATTTACGATAACTTCAATCAAACTGCGTAATTGCACTTGCCAATGGCGGGTGTTTACGGGATAAAATGTGGAAATGCCGTACGAAACATGGACGGACGGTTTAAAGCGGCTTTAACGCTGCCGAGTGAACCGGGGTAAAAGCGCCGCAAAAAGAATCAAGACAAAAACGCGGCGCGAATTTCGCCAAAACCCTTGCCGCAGCTTGGCCAGCCGCAAACGTTTGGCGCCAATCGGCGCTCCCGGCGGGCTCTTCCGGTTTTGCCGGCAAAAGGCGAAAAAGCAAATTTCTACTCCCTAAAGTTTTCCCGGTTTCTGCCGATTAGCGGTTTTAACGCGGCAAATCAAACGCGGGAATTGAGGCCAGTTTGTGCCTCAAATGGCGAGACTATTTCTTTTAAGAGTCGCTAGGATTGGCGTACTCGATTCGGTTTTGGATCGGGTCCACACCTACCTTCTCGTAAAAGGATTTTCAAAAATGCGCAAGCTTTTCAAAGCGTTTGTCCGCGACGAACGCGGCGTCAGCGCCATGGAATATGCCGTCCTGGCAGGCATCGTCGTGATCGCTCTCGGCGGCATGGCAGCCACGTTCAAGACGAGCATCGGCACGATGTTCAGCACGCTGTTCACCAAGGTCACGACCTCGCAGAACAACGCGAACTGATCTGACGTGTCGGGAGTCCGGACGCTGTCTGGCCGGCTCTCCCTTTGTTTCCCCCGAACTCACAACGTAACCATCGTGCAGATCCTGTCGCTTGCCATTCGCCTCGTCGTACTGTGCGTGCTGCTTTGGCTCGCCGTCATCGACGTTCGTTCGCGGCGCTTGCCGACGAACATCGTCCTCACGATCGGTGCTCTATTTTTCGCGGATGCGATGCTGCAAGGCATGTCCGTCGATGACGTCCTCGCGCATCTGCTGCTCGCGCTCGGCGTCTTTTTGATCTGCGCCGCGCTGTTCGCGGCCCGGATGCTGGGCGGCGGCGATGCGAAGCTCGCCTCCGTCATCTTTCTGTGGGCAGGCCTGGGTCTCTCGCTGGCTGCCCTAACCCTGATTTCGGTGATCGGGACGCTCGTGTCCCTGGTCAGTCTTGCCACGCGGAACATGGATCCGTCGCAGCGCTCGCAGCCGATGCGGGCACTGGCGATGTTCTCCGGCGCGCGCGGCGTGCCTTACGGCGTGGCGCTTGCGCTTGGCGGCGGTCTCGTCATCGTGCTGCCCGCACTTTTGCCTTTGCTTCTGACGCGATAGGACGGCGTCCCTATGTCCAACATCATCAAGTTTGCCGTGCTCCTCGTAGGTGCGATTTTGATCGCGCTGATCGTGCGCGTAGTCATCGCGAGCGCGACGCGTCCGTCCGGACCGCCCGCCGTCACGACGGAGAAAGTGCAGGTCAGCGCCGCCGATCTTCCGCAGGGCCTCCTCTTGCGCGACGAAGACCTCGTCTGGAAGCAAGTGCCCGCCGCGCAGATTCCGCCCAACGCGATCATCTCCGGCGCGCCGAACGCACCGGACCTGAAGGGCGCGCTGCTGCGCCATCCGGTGGCAAGCGGCGCGGTGCTCGTCGCCGACGACGTGATCCTGCCGAGCGCCCCCGGCTTCCTCGCGGCAACGCTCAAGCCCGAGATGCGCGCGGTATCGGTGGCGGTGGACGACGTGTCCGGCAACGCGGGCCTCATCCAGCCGGGCGATTACGTCGACCTCCTGCTCACGCAGCAGATGGACCGCCGCACGGATTCGCCGGACATGGCGGTATCGAGCGAAACGGTGGTCGAGCATGTCCGCGTTCTCGCGGTCGGCTCGGAGATCAAGCGCCCGAAGAACAACGCCACCGACGCGCCCGAAACCGGCAGCCGCGCTCGCACCGTGACGCTCGAAGTGACGCCGCGCATGGGCGAAGTGGTCGCGGTCGCCGCGCGCCTGGGCAGCCTTTCGCTCGCGCTGCGCAGTTTCGCGACGGTCACGCGCGATCCGGCTGCGGCTGTCACGGCAGCTTCGTCGTCGGAACGCTCGCCGATCTGGGCCGGCGACATCTCGCGCGCAGTGCGCGACCTGCCGCGCTCGCACAAGGCCAGCGCCAGCACGAACAACGCACCGCCGCCCGTGCCGCGCACGGTGGTCATCTATCGCGGCTCCGAGAAAGCCGACGGGGCCGCCGCGCAGGTGACCGGTGCCGCGGACGGCGCGCCGCCGCTGCCGACCGTCGCCTCGCAGCGCTGACGCCATGCCGACTCATACCGCCAGGACAAGAAAGTCATGAAAACGCAGTCCAGTTCGAGCCGCACCGAAGCCGCGCGCATCGCGCTCGCTTTGGCGTGCGCGGCGCTGATGCCCGGCGCCGCGGCGCTCGCGGCGCAGCCCGCCGCCATCGGCCTTCCTTCGATGGATAGCGCGCCGGCCTACCATCCCGAGCCGTCCGTACAGATGGCGCAGGTGCGCGTGCCGACGCAGGCGCCCAGGGCGTCGTCGTCGAGCGGCATGGTCAACCCGCCGCCGCTGCCCGCCAGCATGCAGGGCCCGCTTTCCCTCGATGCCGGCAAGGGCACGATGCTGAACCTGAACGAAGACGCGACCTCGGTGTTCGTCGCCGATCCGAGCATCGCGGACGTGCAGGCCCCGTCGCCGAGAGCGGTGTTCGTCCTCGGCAAGAAGACCGGCATGACGACGGTCTACGTGCTCGGCGCGAACAACCGCACGCTCCTGCAACGCACGGTCGTGGTCTCGCGCGACATGATCGCGGTACGCAACATGATCTCGTCGCGCTTTCCGAACCTGAACGTGCAGTTGACCACGGGGCAGGGCTCACTGCTGCTGACGGGCCAGGTGTCCAACTCGTCCGATGCCGACGCCATCGTGCAGGCCGTGACACCCTATCTCGCCGAGAAGGAAACGCTGATCAACCGCATGACGATCGACCGGCCGCTGCAAGTGCAATTGCGCGTGCGAATCACGGAAGTGGACCGCAACGTCACGCAGCAACTTGGCATCAACTGGCAGGCGATGGGCAGCGCGGTCGGCAATTTCTACGGCGGCCTTTTCAGCGGCCGCCCGATCTACAACCTGAACCAGCCGCTCGCGAACGGTGCCGGCGGCGTGACATATCCGGTGAACCTGCCGACCAACAACGCCTATTCGATGTTCGGCGCGTTCAGGACGGGCAACGTCGATATCCGCGCGCTCGTCGATGCGCTGAACCAGGAAGGCTTGCTGACCGTGCTCGCCGAGCCGAACCTCGTTGCGCTGTCGGGCCAGACAGCGAGCTTTCTCGCTGGCGGCGAATTCCCGATCCCGGTCTCGCAGACGAACGGTGCGATCTCGGTCGAATTCAAGCAGTTCGGCGTCAAGCTCGACTTCACGCCGACAGTGCTCAGCGAACACCGCATCAGCCTGAAGGTGCGTCCGGAAGTGAGCCAGATCGATACGTCCGTGAGCGTGACGACAGGCGGCATCACGGTGCCGGGCCTCTCGGTGCGCCGCGCGGATACGACGGTGGAACTCGCGAGCGGACAGAGCTTCGCGATCGGCGGCCTTTTGCAGAGCAACACGACCGACATCATTTCGCAGGTACCGGGCGTCGGGTCGATTCCGGTGCTGGGCAAGCTCTTCTCGTCGTCGAACTACCAGAACAACAAGACCGAACTCGTGATCATGGTGACGCCGTACCTCGTCGAGCCGACCGATCCTGCGAAGCTGCGCTCGCCGCTCGAGTCGCTGACCTCGCCGAGCAGCGACGTCGAATACAGCTTCACGCACCAGTCCGGCGACGAGCCGCCGGCTGCTGGTCAACCGCGTCTCGTCGGCGCGGCCGGATATGTCTATTGAGCGCCCAGCCATGAAACACACGAGACTTCTTTCGCTTCTTCTCGCCTGCGCGTTCGCGGCCGGTGCGAGCGGCTGCTTCAAGCCGCCGCGCGGCATGCCCAACGAGACGGTCATCAACTACGACGGCCACGGCGCCGTGCCGCCCGACTGCGCGAGCCTGGCGCAACCTTCGCTTTTGACGGACGGCGGCATCCGCCGCCCGAGCATGCAATGGGGCTGCGCGACCTACACGAATCTCGCCGCGCAGTTGGCGCACCCCGAGGACATCGTGAAGCCGCAAACGCTCGGCCCGGCCGATGCCGCCGTCGCGGCGAGCGCGGTGCGCCGCTATGAACTGGGTCGCGTGATCCCGCTCGACGCCACGACGTCGCGCGATTCCAAGTAACGCGCCACACTCGAAGAAGAAGAACACCATGAGCACGACAGAACTGAGTTTCCTCAAGCCGAAGACCGGAGTGCGGATCGCCGATTTCATCGCGTTCGTCGCGGATCGAAAGACCGAGCAGGTGCTGAAGACCTTCGTGCTCGAACAGGCGATGCCGCACGCGCATATCGCGATCGGCAACGTCGACGATGCGATCGCGCACCTGTCGAAGATCGAGCGCTCGCCGCTCTTCCTGCTCGTCGACCTGCAGGATTCGGTGATGCCGCTCTCGGACCTCGGGCGCCTCGCGGAAGTCTGCGAGCCGTCGGTGCAGGTGGTGGCGCTCGGCGAACGCAACGACGTGGGCCTTTTTCGCAGCCTGCTCAAGCTCGGCGTGCGCGACTATCTCGTCAAGCCGCTCACGGTCGAGCTCCTCAAGCGCACGGTGAACGTGGCGGAGGGCAAGGTGAGCCCGGTGACGCTCGCGCGCGCGGGCAAGACCATCGCGTTCGCCGGCACGCGCGGCGGCGTGGGCGTGACGACGCTCGGCCTGAATCTCGCGCGCCACCTCGCCGAGGACACGCACCGGCGAGTCGCCTACGTCGACCTGAATATGCACGGCGGCGCGGCGAACGGCATGCTCGGCATGCAGAGCAACAACGGCCTGATCGACGTGCTGCAAAACGTGCGGCGGCTCGATCCACAATACGTGGAGCGCACGCTGGTCGCGAAGGGCAGCCGCCTGTATGTGCTGTCCGCCGATCTCGACTACGGCACCGCGAAGGACTTCGAGCCGGGCGCCTTGACGCGCGTGATCGAGTTGCTGTGCGACAGCTTCCATTACGTGATCCTCGATGTCGGCAACCCCGCCGATACGCTCGCGCAGGAAGCCTTCGATCATGCGTCGCGCGTGTATCTCGTGGTGGACCGCTCCGTGCATTCGACGCGCGAGACGATACGCCTGCTGCGCTACATCGAAGACCGGGACAACAATCCGCCGACCTCGCTCCTTTTGAACAACCCGAACGCCGCGACCGCGGGCAAGGTGCAGCCGACCGACTTCATGTCGGCCGTCGGACGCACGGTGCTGCACGAAGTGCAGTTCGAATCGAAGGCAATCGCCACCGCCGAAAACCTTGGCGAGGCGCCGCTCGAAAAATCGCCGACGGGCTTCAACCAGGCCATCGCGCGCATCGCGAGCGACCTCACCGGACAGCATGCGGCAGCCGAGCGCACGTTCCTCCAGAAGCTCAAGCTGAGGAGGAAATAATGTTCGGGCAGAAGCAGGCTTCCCGGCCGCAGCCGGCGATCGACCCATCCAGCGTGGCGCAGGCGGGCGCCGCGCTCGCGCTGGCCGAGCCGGCGCCGGCCGCACCCGCTCAACCGGTGGCGCCGCCTGCGTCGCGTTCGGCGGCGTCGGAAGGTAACGAGACGCTGGTCCGTTCCGACCTCTTCAAGCTGATCCGCAACGGCGTGTTCAGCGCGATGAACGCGTCGGCGGCGGTCGGCAAGACGCGCGAGCAGATGAAGCCCGCCGTCGAGCAACTCGTGCTGGAAGTCGCCGAACGCGAACGGCTGAACATCACGCTGTCGGAGCAGGGGCAGATCGTCGGGGAATTGCTCAACGACATGTTCGGCCTCGGTCCGATCGAGCCGCTTCTCGCCGATGAAACCATCACCGACGTGCTCGTGAACGGGCCCGACCAGGTCTATGTGGAACGCCATGGCCGGCTCGAACTGACGTCTTGCAAGTTCCGCGACAACGCGCACGTGATCAACGTCGCGCAGCGGATCGCGGCGGGCGTGGGGCGCCGCGTCGACGAAAGCAGCCCGATGGTCGATGCCCGTCTCGCCGACGGCAGCCGGGTCAACGTCGTGCTGCCGCCGCTCGCGATTCACGGCGCGTCGATCTCCATTCGTAAGTTTTCCAAGCGCAACATCACGCTGCACCGGATGGCGCAGCAGGGCAACATGTCGCTCGCGATGGCGACCGTGCTCAAACTCGCGAGCACTTGCCGCCTGAACGTGATCGTGTCGGGCGGTACAGGCTCGGGCAAGACGACGCTGCTCAACGCGCTGTCGCACTTCATCGGCCTGGGCGAGCGCACCGTGACGATCGAGGATGCGGCCGAATTGCAGCTCGTGCAGCCGCACGTCGTGAGCCTCGAAACGCGGCCCGAGAATGCCGAAGGACTCGGCGCCGTCACGCAGCGCGACCTCGTGCGTAACGCGCTGCGGATGCGACCCGATCGCATCATCCTCGGCGAAACGCGCGGCCCCGAAGCCTTCGACGTGCTGCAGGCAATGAACACCGGCCACGACGGTTCGATGACGACGATCCACGCGAACACGCCGCGCGACGGCATCACGCGTCTGGAGAGCATGGTGATGATGGCGAACGGCAACCTGCCGCTGCTCTCGATCCGCCGGCAGATCGCGAGCGCGGTACATCTGATCGTGCAGATCGAACGGATGCGCGACGGCATGCGACGCGTGACGCGCATCACCGAACTCGTAGGCATGGAAGGCGACGTGATCATCACGCAGGATCTCTTCACGTTCCGCTACGACGCCAGCGCGTATAGCGAGGAAGTGAAGGGTACGTACGAATCGGCATCGGTACGGCCGGCGTTCTCCGCGCGCGCCGCGTACTACGGCCTCGAAGCCGCTTTGCTCGAAGCAATGACGCCATGAACCTCGTCAACCTCATCACGATCTGTTCGTTCATCGGCGTGATCCTGCTCGGCGTGATGTGGCTGACCGTGCAGGACATGCGCAACCACCAGCCGCATGCACGCATCCGCACGCGCATGCAGCAGTCGTTCGTGACACAGGTCGTGCGCGGCAAGGAAGGCGCCAAGAGCGACAACGATCTCTTCAAGGTGAGCCGCCACGACAACATCCTGAGCCGCTGGTTCGGCCCGAAGCTCGTGCGCCTGAAGACGGTCGCGGCCGCGCGCGGCGTGCAGATCGTGATCGGCGCGGGGATCGTGGGCGAAATCGTCGCGCTGCTGATGGTGCACTTCATGCCGCTGCCCGATTTCGCCACGCCGCTGCTCATGCTCGGACTGCCAGCGGCCGCCGTCGTGCAGGCGTACCGCTTTCTCGTCGACCGCTTTCGCAAGCGCTTTCTAGATGCCTTCCCCGACGTGATCGATCTGATCGTGCGGGCCGTGCGCGCGGGCGTGCCGGTGACGCAGGTGATTGCCTCGGCGGCGAGCGAATGTCCCGAGCCGCTGAGCACCGAGTTCAAGCTGATGGGCGACTCGCTGCAGGTCGGGCTCGATCTCGAGGAAGTGCTCGCGGTTGCCGTGGGCCGCATTCAGGTCGCCGACTTCTCGTTCTTTTGCGTGTGTCTTTTGCTGCAGCGCGAAACCGGCGGGCAACTCGGCGAGACGCTGGAAAACCTCGCGGGAATCGTGCGCACGCGCCGCGAGATTCGCCAGAAGACGAAGGCGCTGACCGGCGAAGCGCGCATCACGACGAAGATCCTTGCGGCGATCCCGGTCGTCATCATGCTCTCGATGTACTTCGCCAACCACGACTACCTGATGGTCCTGTTCGACACGGAAGCAGGCAACAAGCTGCTGACGTTCGGGGTCATTTCGATCGTGATGGGCATCGTCGTGATCACCAAGATGTCCAAACTCGATACCTCGCGCTGATACCACGATGACGCAAGATAACGCCGAAACACTGATCAACCTGCTGATGCTGTTCGCACTGTTCGCGGTGCTGGCCGTGTGGTGGGCGACGAAGCACGGCGGACGGCGTGGCCGGATCGCGGAGCGCGCGCGTCTTGCCGCGCTCACGCATCGCAGCGATCGCGCGGAACTCGAGGACGCAGGCGAAGACGCAGGCTTTCGCACGCGCCTCCTGCGCCGGCTCGCGCGAATCGGCGACAAGATTCCGCTCTTCGATGCCAAGTACCGGTTGAAGCTGCAAAAGGAAATGGTGCGCAGCGGCTATCGCAGCAACGTGGCCGTCTCGATCCTGCTCGCGATCAAGTTTTGCGTCGGGCTGATCTGCGCGGCGCTCACCGTGATGATGGGCTCGCACATTCCGATGATCGGCGAGTATCCGGCGGCGCGCGGCATCGCGATGCTGATGGTGTTCATCGTCGGCATGATTCTGCCGGAGTACGTGGTCGCGTTTCGCGCGGCGCGCCGCCGCAAGGCGATGGCGGGGTGCCTGCCCGATGCGCTCGACCTGCTCGTGATCTGCACCAACGCGGGTAACAGCCTCGGCGTAAGTATCCGGCGCGTCGCGGACGAACTGAAGTCGATCTGCCCGCCGCTCTCCGACGAATTCTCGCTCACCGCCGACGAGCTCAAGCTCTCCGGCGACAGCACGCGCGCACTGCAGGCGCTTGCCGAACGCATCGACCTGCCGTCGATCCGCGCGCTCATTTCCACGCTCACCCAATCGATGCGCTACGGCACGCCGATCACGCAGGCACTGCGCACGCTCTCGCGCACCGAGCGGCTCGCGCATATCGTGTCGCTCGAAGAAAAGGCCGCAAAGCTCGCACCGAAGATGGTCGTGCCGATGATGCTTTTCATTCTCCCCGCGATCATCGCGATCGCAGCCGGCCCGGCCGTCATTCAACTTCTCGCTTTCGTCGCGGGGCAATAACAATGAACTCAACCGAACTTTTCCGCCGCGTCGTGACGCTGGCCTGTGGCGCATCGATCGTGCTCGCATTCGCCGCCTGCACGACGACGACCCGCCAGGTCTCCGATACCGCCCGGCCCATCACGCGCAACACGGCGCCGAATACGATGAGCGAACTGCGCATCGCGGATACGGCGCTCGATTCCGGCAACCTCGAACTCGCGACGAGCCTCTTCGAGAAGGCCGTGCAGGCCGATCCGAAGTCGGTGCCGGGCCTGACCGGACTCGGCAACACGCTCTATGCGGTGGGCGATTTCACGCGTGCCGGCGTCTACTATCAGCGCGCGAGCCAGAGCGATCCGAACGCGACGGCGCCGCTCATCGGCATCGCGCGCGTGGCGATCCATCAGCGCCGTTTCGACGATGCCATCGCGACCTATAAGCGCGTCCTGACCGTCTCGCCGAACGATCCGCTGGCAGCCGCGGGCCTCGGCGCCGCACTCGATTTGCAGGGCGATCACGCGCTCGCGCAGTCGGTGCTGCGCCAGGCGCTCAAGACCAATCCCGGCGATCCGGTGCTGAGCGTGAACCTCGGCCTTTCGCTGATTCTCGCCGGCAATCCGCGCGAAGGGGCGAACGTGCTGCTCGACGTGACGCGCTATCCGGCAGCGCCGCCGCAGGCACGGCAGAACCTCGCGCTCGCGTACGGCCTGCTCGGCAATACGGAAGCGGCGGCGGAAATCCTCTCGCACGATTTGCCGAAGGCGTCGGTGCAGGACAACCTGCGCTACTACGAGATCCAGCGCACGCGCATGACGCAGCCTTCCGCGCAAGCGACGCCCGCCAAGGTCGCAGCGATTCCGGCCGCAAGCGTGCGATGAAGATGAAGCCGCTCCTCGACCGGCGCCGCCAGGGCTGCCTCGCGCGCATCGCTCGCGACAGCCGGGGCATGTCCTCCATCGAATTCGCGCTCGTCGGGCCGGTCGTGATCTTCCTGACGCTCGGCACGGTGGAACTCGCGCTCGACATGATCGTCGATGCGTCGGTGCAGATCGCGGCGCAGGCGGCCTCGCGCGTCGGCCTGACGACCGTCAATCCGGCGAGCGGCACGCGCGATGATCAGGCGAAGCGCATCGTGATGGCCATCGTGGGCCGCTGGCAGAACATTGGCGGCACGGTGAGCATCTCCACGCTCAACTACGGCACCTACAGCAACGTCGGTACCAGCAACTACCAGGCGAACATGGGCAATCTCGGCGATGTCGTGTCGTACAACATCGCCGTGACCATTCCGGGCTTCTCGGGCATTCCAAAGCTTTTCGGCGTGAAGTCGATGACGTTCCAACGCAACTATCTCGTGCAAAACGAAAAATGAAAAGCACGTCTGAAACCAAACGGCTGCGGCCGTTCGTGCGCCGCTTCGTGCACCGCTTCTGGCGCTCCGAACGCGGTAACGTGGCGATCGAGTTCGTCATCGTCGTTCCGCTCTTGCTGCTCGTGCTGCTCGGCTTCACGGAGTTGTACCTGTACATGCGCGCGGTGAGCATCGTAGAGCGCACGGCGTTCACGCTCGCCGATTCGATCGGCCAGATGCAGCAGGTCATCGACGACACCTCGACCAGCAACTCGAACACCCTCGGCTCGATCTGGAAGGCGGCCACGCTGATCGCGGCGCCCAATACGCTGCAGGCGAAGGGCGGGGTCGTCGTGACCTCCGTGTGCGACCAGACGACCGGCTGCACGACGCCGCTCACGACGCCCGCCCAGTCGTGGGGAGCGGGCACGCCGCAGATCACGTGGCAGCGCAAGGCACCGTGGGCGGCTTCCGGCATGACCTCGCGGGTCACGTCCACGAACATCCTGCCGAAGACGTGGCCGTTTCGCAGCGGCGACTCGGCAATCGTCGTCGAAGTGTTCTACACGTACACGCCGTTCGCGATGACCGCGCCGTTCTGGACGAAGGCCCCCGGCACGCAGACGATCTACACGCGCGTCTACGTGCGCCAGCGCGACGGCCAGCCGCTGTTGCTCAAGGCGGCGTCATGAGGAAAGCTGCAACGAAAACGCTCTTTAAAGGCGACGATGGCGCCGTCACGATGTTGTTCGCGGTGTGCGCGAGCCTGATGATCGGCTCGATGGCGACCACGATGGACATGATCCACTACGAGATGACGCAGGCGCGTATGCAGATGGCGCTCGACGTCGCGACGCTCTCGGCGGGTGCCGATCTCTCGCACTACGCCACGACGACCGGCACCGATCTCGCGAACTGGCAGAAGGACGCACGCGCCTACTACGACGCCAACATGCCGAAGGGTTATCTCGACCTCGTGATGCCCGACAACAAGTTCGTCCCGACGGTCACCGGCTCGCCCGCGACGGGGCAGACGATCAAGCTGTCGGCGTCTGGTTCGATGCCGCTCATGGCGCCGTACATCTTCGGCAGCGACACGACGGGCGGCTCGGGCAACGGCACTGGCACGGGCGATATGCCGACCGTCGGCACCGTCACGGCGTCGAACGCGGCGCTGCGCTTGCCGAAGAGCACGCTCGAACTGGTGATGGTGCTCGACAACACTGGCTCGATGTCCGACTACGCGAGCAGCGACAAGACACAGGGCACGAAGATCGCGGGGCTGCGCGCCGCGGCGACGAACCTCGTGACGGCGCTCTTCAATCAATCGTCGAACGATTCTTACGTCGGCCTCGTGCCGTTCACGACGATGGTGAACGTCAGCAATTCGCTGACGTCGGGCGGAAGCTGGCTCACGCCGTCGTTCACTTACAACCCGCTGAACGTCTCGCTCGCGGACAATTCCAAGGTCACGCAATCGGGTTGGGACGGCTGCCCGGTCGAGCCGCGCGACGCATCGGGCAACCTGTATCCGAAGGCCTACGCGCCGAAGAGCGTGCCGGGCTTCACGCCGTTCTACTACAACGTGCCGAGCACGGGCTTCAAGGTCACGACCTACGACAACGGCAATAGTTGCAAGGTGGTCAGCACCGCGACCAACATGGGCGGCCCGCTCACGCTGCAGAACAACGGCTCACTGACGTACTGCGGCACGAAGAACGGCGCGACGATCGCAAGCGCCTGGGGCCAGCCGAGCACGAACAATCCCACGACCACGACGGTCTACCAGAACGGCAACACGAACACGACCGGTTCGAGCAACGGCCCCTGCGGCATTGAGCCCGCGACTTTCCTCACGCGCGATTCGAACGCGCTCACGGCCTCCATCGGGCGGATGAAGGCGGCCGGCTCGACCATCATTCCGACCGGCCTGCTGTGGGGCTGGCGCATGCTGTCGTCGGACTGGTCGAACGCCGTGGCGGGCAGCGGCAACGGCTGGATCTCGACGGATTCCACGCTGCCGCGGCCTGAGACCACGCAGGCGTTGCAGCGCGTCGCGATCGTGCTGACAGATGGCCAGAACGATCCGGGCAGCGCGAGCGGCATCATGCCGATGCCGTCGTTCAACGGCTTGTCGGGTGTCGGCAACAACGTGCTCAAGGCACCCACGCTCACGCGCACGGATGGTACGTCGCTCGTGAACGGGTCGATGTCGTCGGTGACGGACATCAACGCGTTCCAGCTCGGCGTCTGCACGGCGATGAAGAACAGCGGCATCATCATCTACGCGATCACGTTCGGCGCCGACGCGTCGAGCGGCGTCGCGCAGCAGGTAATGCAGTCTTGCGCGTCGCCGGGCAACTACTATCACGCGCCGACCAACGCGACGCTCGATCAGATCTTCCAGCAGATCGCGGGCAATCTCGGCATCCTGCGACTCGTGCAATGAAGCCCCGTGCCCGTGATGCAAGTCGCGGGCACGCGTGTTGCTGCGCCCTTCCGTGCAGGTCAACCTGAACTCTTTAAGGAGAGTCGACATGCCCGAGAAGAAAACCGTGGAGCGCGCCCACGCCGCCAAGCGCGCAGGCAAATCGCCGAGCACGCAGGCCGGCGCCTTCGTCGAGGAACAAATCGACCATATTCGCGAGGGCAGGCACGGCGCGAAGTCGGCCAAGCAGGCGATCGCGATCGGCCTGTCGGAAGCGCGGCGCTCAGGCGTCGGCGTGAAGGCGCCGAATAAGGGCGCCACGTCCGAAGCCACGCGCAAGAAGGCCGCGAAGGATACCGCCGCGGGCCCGCACAAGACCAAGAAGAGCGCGAGCACGGAGTCGAAGAGCAAGCGCTCGGCCGTCGCCACACGCGTGCTCAAGCGCGAAGGCACGAAGGCCGCGTCGCATACCGCGCTCTCGCGGCAGGCGCATGCAAGCGCATCGCGCCGTTCCGCTGCCGACCGTTCCGCCGCCGCGAAGAAGGGCTGGGCGACGCGCCGCAAGGCCGCTGCCGCGAAGGGCGCGAGCAGTTCAGGCCGACGGCACGCGTCGCGCTGAAGCCGGCAACATCCGCGCGAACGAGACCGCCATCGTCGCGAGCTCCTGCGCGGCGGGCGTGAGCGGCACGCCCGCGCGGCGCAGCAGGCAGACCGGCGTGCTTGCCGCGTGCTCGGCGATCGGCACAACGGTGACGTGCTCGCGGAAGAACGCATGCTCCGCTAGTCGCGCCGGTTCCAGCGCGAGATAGTCGGAGTTCGCGACGCAGTGCATCGTGTCGAACACGGCTTCGGTCGTCGCAGCGATGCGCGGCGCGTCGAGCCCGGCGGTGTCGAAGAGCATCGACAAGCGGTTCGCCGTCGATACGACCCTGCGCGGCCGCGTGCTGACCCATTCTGCATCGCTCAACTCGGCGAGGGTGCGCGCGTTGGCGAGTGGGTGACCGCGCCGCGCGATCACAGCGACCTCCGAATCGAACAGACGCGTGGTCTCCAGATCGTGCACGTCCGCTTCCTGCGAGACGAGTGCCAGCGCGAAATCGAGGCTGCCGTCGCGTACCCATGACGTCAGCACGCGCGAGGTCGCGCTCGTCAGATGCACGTCGATGCGCGGGCAGCGCTCCCGAAAACTCGCAAGCAGCGCGGGAAAGAGCCGCATCGTTGCTTCGGCGGCAAGGCCGAGCGCCACCTGTCCCGTTGATTCGCCGCGCAACTGCCGCATCTCCTCTTCTGTGCGCAGACACTCGCCGAGAATCACGTCGGCGCGCAGCCGCAAGCGTTCGCCAATCGCGGTGAGCCGCGCGCCGCGATGGCCGCGCTCGAAAAGCGGCCCGCCGACGCTCGCTTCGAGCTTGCGTAACTGCTGTGTCACGCCGCTCTGCGCGACATTTAAACTCCGCGCCGCCGCGCGCAGGCTGCCCGCTTCCGCCACCGCGATGAACATGCGCAACTGTGCAAGCGTCAATTCCACGATTCGGCCGCCCTCGTCGAGTGATCTCGAAAAGTGATCATGATAAGCAAATCGGGCCTTTTTAGTGGCGTTTTGCCGCCTTACTATCGGTTGGCGACTTCTCAAAAAACCAGCCGGCTCCCTTCGATGACCAAACTCACCTCGCTTCTGATGACTTCGACGCTCGCCGCGGTTCTTGCCGCGTCGCCCGCCTTCGCTTTCGCCAAAGACTCCAACGCACTGCGCCTCGGGATCGATCCCGGCTATCCGCCGATGGACGTGAAGACGCCGGACGGGCACGTTGCCGGCTTCGACGTCGATCTCGGCGATGAAATCTGCCGCCGCATCGCGATGCACTGCGAGTGGGTCGAGCTCGAGTTCTCGGGGATGATCCCGGCGCTGCAGGCGCGCAAGATCGACGGGATCATGTCGTCGATGGCAATCACCGACAAGCGCATGAAGCAGATCGCGTTTTCCACGAAGCTGTTCCAGTTCAAGTCGCGGCTGATCGCGAAAAGCGGCGCATCGATCACCGCGAGCGCGCAGGGGCTGCGCGGCAAGCGCATCGGCGTGCAGAGCGGCAGCCAGTTCGAAACGTATGCGCTCAAGAACTGGCAGCCGGGCGGCGTCGAAGTGGTCGCTTATCAGAGCCAGGAGGGCGTGTTCAACGACCTCGTCGCGGGGCGCATCGACGCCGCGCTGCTCGGCTCGGTGGAAGCTGAGCACGGCTTCCTGAAGACATCGCGCGGGACGGGGTTCGCGTTCGTCGGCGAGCCGCTTTCGATGGGCGATCACGGCGTCGGCATGGGCCTGCGGCAGGACGACACGGCGCTCAAGGCGAAGGTCGATCGCGCGGTCTCCGACATGCGCGCCGACGGCACATACCAGAAGATCGCCCGCAAGTATTTCGACTTCGACGTCTACGGCGACTGACGCTCTCCATTCAAGGATCATCGATGCAAACGCAACGCACGCCGCTCGTTTCGACGACGTTAGGAACCCAGCGCGAACTCGTCAGCTTTCACTTCGGCACGCCGGGCGCGGGCGAGAAGGTTTATGTACAGGCGTCGCTTCACGCCGACGAAACGCCCGCGATGCTGACCGCGTGGCAGCTCAAGCAGCGTCTGAAGAAACTCGAAGCCGATAGGCGCTTGCGCGGTGAAGTGGTGCTCGTGCCGGTGGCGAATCCGGTCGGGCTCTCGCAGCACGTGCTCGGACAGTTCCTCGGACGCTTCGAGGCGAATAGCGGCCACAACTTCAACCGCAGTTTTCCGATGCCGACCGCTGCGGCGCTGGTCACGCGCATCGGTCCGAAGTGGACGCGCGATGCAAGGGAGAACACGCGGCTTTTGCGGCGCGCATTGCGCGACATGCTGGCCGAAAGCACGGCGAAGAACGAATTCGAATCGCTGCGCCTGACGCTGCTCACGCTTGCCTCCGATGCCGATGTCATCCTCGACCTGCATTGCTCGCTCGAAGCGACGATGCATCTGTACACGAGCCCGGCGAGCTGGCCGGAGGTCGAGCCGCTTGCGCGCTACATCGGTGCGAATGGCGTGCTGCTCGCGACCGATTCGGGCGGCCAATCGTTCGACGAGATTCACACGCTGCTGTGGAACGAAGTGCGCGCGCTGCTCGGCGAGATGCCGCTCGCAGCGCCGAACGTCGCGGTGACGGTCGAGCATCGCGGACAGCGCGACGTGTCGTACGAGACGGCGCGTGAGGATGCGGATGCGATCGTCGAGTTTCTTGTGCGGCGCGGGGTGATCGAAGGCGAGGCGCGCGAGATGCCGGCGCTGCTGCACCCGGCGACGCCGCTTGCCGGCAGCGAGCAGTTCGTCGCGCCGGTGAGCGGGGTGGTGGTTTATCGTGCGGGGGTCGGGGCGCGTTTGAAGGCGGGCGATCCCGTGTTCGATATCGTCGATCCGCTGACCGATGAAGTGACGACGCTGTATGCCAAAAACGATGGCGTGTTCTACATGCGGCGGGCGATCCGGTTCGCGTATGCGGGCGCGCCGATGGGGCGCGTTTCAGGCGAGAAGGCGTTCCGGACCGGGGTGTTGATCGGGGCTTAGAAGGCCGATCACGATTCCGCGCTTTCGGTCGTGGCAGGGCGCCTAAGAAACTGCACGCCTTCGAGATGCAGCGTCAACGCCATCGCCGCCGCAATCGATGTTTCGACGATCAGCGCCGTCGCGGCGGCGCCTTGTTCGCCGAACAGCTTCGCAAGCACCGCGAGCAAGCCGAAGTTGAGCACGGCCGATGCGATCAGCACACGGCTGAATGCCGAGTTCATGCCGAGCGGAAGCATGGTCTGAACGCCAAACAGATCGGACAGGCTCGACATTAGCGGTACGAACGCCATCCATCGCAGCACGTCGACGGTAGGCTCGTATTGCGGCCCGTAGAGCAGCTTCACTGCGAGCGGCGCGCCGAAGAAAATGCATAGCGAGATCATCGACGCGATGCCGCCCTGCAGGACGAACATCTTGCGCAAAAAGACGAACGCTTCGTCGCGCGCGTGATGCATCAGAAAGCTCACGCGCGGATAAGCGGCGGTTCTCAGCGGCTGCAACATCCCGAGCGCCGCGCGGATGAGCTTGTCGCCCGCGGCGAAGTAGCCGCCCGCCACGTTGCCCGCCATGAGCGTCAGCAGCACGATATTGCTCGACGCATAGATCTCGACGAGCGACGTCGCGATGAACACGCTCCATCCTTCCCTCAGCCGTGCCAGCGCAGCCTTGACCGACACCGGCACGAAGTCGATCTCGCGGCGGAAATAGAGGAACGTGCAGATCGCGATGCCGGACAACAGCGGCACCAGCGTGTTGACCAGCATCGCGATGTAGACATCGTCGCGATGACGCACGAACAGATACATCGCGGGCACGCTGAGCGCACGGCCCGCGAACACGAAAATGCTGATCGGCGCGAGATCTTCCACACCCTGGAAGTACCATGTCGGAATCAGCATCGCACCGACGGCCATGCCGAAGCCGGTCAGAAGCAGGTCACGGTTCTCGGCGAGCTGGGGCACGGTGAACGTCAGCGCCAGCAGTACGAGAAAGCTGCTGACCACGAGCAGTACCTGCGCCGACATCGTTTCCCAGAAGACTCGCGAACGCGTCGCGCGGTCGTCCCGGTTGATCGATATTTTCGGCGTGGCCGTGAGCGAGAAGCTGAAATTCGTCAGCGTGATGAAGTAAGCGGTGAACGCCAGCGCGAATGAAAGACGTCCGTATTCGTTCGGACCGAGCACGCGCGCGAGCCACGGCAGAGTCAGAAGCGGTGCCAGGTAAGTGGACACCTGCAACGTCATCAGGATCGTGAAGTTCCTCTTGAATGAAGCCATTGAACGGTTTTGTCCTCGGCATCAAATGATGCCGTATGTGAAGTATCGACTATGCGCCCAGCTTCAGCTTTTCCCACTTGAGGTCGGAAAAACAAGGTCCTTGCGTGGCTTCGCTGAACTTGACGTCGTTGTGTTCCGCGTTCCACTCCATCAGCATGACTTGCTCGTCGGCATCGACGGTCACATCCCAACCTATGCAGCGCGCGTACGGCACCTTTGCATGCAACTCGATCACCTTGCGCACGCACTGCTCGTATGCTGGTAGCGTCACGCCTTCGAATCGCGTCCTGGAATCGGGATGCGCGTCGACACCGATCCAGTCGCTTGAATATCCCTCGCGATTTAACCGTCCGCTTGCGAGATCGGCAGGGACGCAGATTTCGCTGTCGGGGCGGATGAATGAATCGGTGGTCCGGCCGAGTCGAAGGAAGCAGGCGCGCAGCGAGATATCGCCCGCATTGTCGACGACGGTGGTGAGACGTACCGTCGCGACCGCCTTCGACGCAAACTGGCGAAACGACTCATGCTGGACGATGAATCGTTGCAGTACGCCGTTGCCCAGTTGCTTGATGCGCGCCACGTCGAAGTTCGCGCGGTTCAGGAAGAAGACGCCGCGTCCCTGCGAAGACTGGTCTAGTTTGAAGACGACCGTATCCGTCCTGGAGAACAACGACTCTGCCACCTTCGCGTCGGGAATCGCAACGTGATCGGCGGAGAAGAACATGCCGTTCACGTAGTAGCCGATGTCCGGAAACACGTCATCGTGAAAGAGCAGTCTCGCAAGCGGCTTCAGGTGAGAGATCTTGCCATACATGCCCTTCATCTTCGGCACGACGACCCAGCCGTAATAGTTGTCCGGGATCCAGCCTTCCTTGAAGGTCCGGTTAAAGGCCGTGTAGGCGTGAAGCCAGGGCGCATAGCACGTGTCGCCGAAGACATCGCGGGCGTAGGCATCCGCTAGCCGCATTTGAGCAGGATCGGTCTTGCCATGCTTCTCTTCGATGGCGCGGAGGATCTTGCCCGCTTCCACATGATGCTTCCAGTCGAATCTTCGACGTGAGAGGTTCTCCCACGAATGCTTAACGAGGCGCTTGACTTGCACAGCGTTGTCACCTCTAAGAAGGTTGTTGTCTGATGAAACATTCTTTGGCCCGAGCGCTTGATTGTGCCTTCATCGAGGTCGATGCAGCGTCACGACATGACGTGATCGCGGCGCGGCTCCGCGAGCATGCGCGGAGCAGTGCGCATCGCATATTCCGCGCGATCGAGAGCTAACAACGCGTCGTTGCTTCAGGTCCGACCAAGGGAGCCGTGCGGAGATGTTCAAGCGGCGAATGTTTAGCGCAGGCGCACTGTCGTATCGAACATCAGCGCATGCGAGTGTTTAACACACTTCTTCGCTCCAGTCTGTGCGCCGACGATGATAAGAAATTCGCTATGGCATGTGATGCAACAAAAAGCATTCAAGCAAACGTTAGCTTGGTGGCCTCGGACGTTCCGACTCGACCGAATGTGATTCAGCCTTACGTCTACTTGGCGAAGTCGTCATGACTTCGCGTTATTGACCAGAAAGCCCACGGAAAGAAAGGGGCGTGGTTATTTTTATTGATCGTGAAAGCGCATAACGCGGCTCTGTTCGTTTCCACGAGGAGCGTGTTAATGACGTAAGCGATGGACCAGGCAGAAGCGCTCCGATCAGGCGATGGAATAGACAGGGGAGTTCTGGAATGTATGCGACATACAAGGTGGCATCGTCGGTATGCGCTCTAACTCGTCGCGTCATCAGGTTGTTCACCGTCTTCGTTTGCCAATGCGTCGACTCGTTCGAAGATGGCACCGCGTGGTGCTGAAGGATCGGCGATCGGCGCAAAGGCGAGTTTTCTGGCTTCCTTCGCTCCGATGCCAAAGGCGCGCATGAGCGCAAACATCGATTGCTCGGAGTAGTCGACAGGCGCGTCGCCAGATAGCAACGTTTCGATGCCGTACATGATCGAGCCGAGCGCAATATCGCGCGCGACAACCACATCCGCTACGTCGAATCGACCGGCATCGACAGCCATCTGCAGATCTCGCGTGAGGTACTCGTCGAGCAAGCGGCCTCGCGATCCCCGTTTCGTGCCCACCCGCGTGATGAACGCGCCCCACAGCGGATACCGTGCCGCCATCCCCATATAAAGCCGCGAACCCACTACCACGCGCTGCGCCGGATCATCGATCGCGCGCACGAGCGGATCGATGACCGCGAGCACTTCATCGCTGCTTTCGCCTGCCACCGCCGACAGGAGTTCTGCAGTCGTGCGGAAGTAGTTGTAGAACGTCCCGCGTGCGACTCCCGCCGCTGCGATGAAATCGTCGATCGTCGGGGCGTCCGCTCCCTTCTCGGCAAAAACCGCCAACGCACTTTCGATCAGACGAATGCGGGTCTTTTCCCGTCGCAACGCACCCACGCGAGTTCGATGATTTTCACTCGATTCTGTCGCTTCCATTGGCTGTCCCGTTGATCTGGTTTGATTTTAGCAGCGCGAGCGCCCTGCGGGTTTGTCCTATGTTGATTCATATTGACGAGATTGTCATTTTGCATAAAATTGGAACTGACAAATTCGTCAACACGAGATTCAGCAATCCCGAGTCGTCTTTTCGCTCGGGTCACAGGAGGCAGATATGCGGTTCGTCAGTTTCGAAAGGAATGGCAAGGCAACCCTCGGCGTTCGGGAAGGAGATTATGTGCGCGTCATCGGCGACGAGTCGCTGGAGTCGCTCCTCGCTCGCGGCGTCCGTCTCGATGAGTATGCGAAGACAAACGCAACGGAGGACAAAGTGCCTGCCGCCGGCCTGAAGTACCTTCCGCCGCTGCAAAAGCCGCCGAAGATCGTTTGCGTGGGTTTGAACTACGCCGACCACACGAAGGAAAGCAAGTACGAACAGCCTGATTACCCGACCCTGTTCCTGCGCGTCAACACGAGTCTCATCGCGCACGAGCAGCCGATGATTCGTCCGAATGTGACCGATTCCGAAGGCCTCGATTACGAAGGCGAGGTCGCCGTCGTGTTAGGCAAGGGAGGCCGCCATATTTCGAAGGCAGACGCGCTCTCGCACGTAGCGGGCTATGCGCTCTTCAACGACGGCTCGGTGCGCGAGTATCAGTTCAAGACACCGCAGTGGACCGTCGGCAAGAATTTCGATGGCACGGGCGCATTCGGTCCCGATCTCGTTACCGCCGACGAGTTGCCCGCAGGCGCGAAAGGCTTGCTGCTGGAAACGCGCGTGAACGGTGAAGTGGTTCAGTCGGCCAGCACCGACGACATGGTCTTCGACGTCGCGACGCTCATCAGCGTGATCAGCGAAGCCATCACGCTCGAACCGGGTGACGTGATCGTGACCGGTACGCCGTCAGGCATTGGCTGGGCTCGCACGCCGCGGCTTCTGATGAAAGCGGGAGACGTATGCGAAGTGTCGGTCGAGAAGATCGGCACCCTGCGCAATGTCATCGCTGACGAAGCCGCACACTAATTCCTCGTCCGCGAAGCCGGACGCAGAGCCGGCGCTTATCGAACATGGAGACACAGTCATGAGCGACCCTACCGTAGCATCCGCATCCGCGAGTGTTCACTCGATCGATCACTTTGCGCTCAACGTTCCCTCGCTGGCTGACGCCGGGCGCTTTTTCGAAGCGTTCGGTCTCGACGTGGCAGCGACGGACAAAGAACTTGAACTGCGCGCAGCCGATGGACATCGCTGGGCGCGCATCTTCCCTGCGTCGAGAAAGTCGCTGGCGTATTTGAGTTTCAACTGCTTCGAAGAGGATTTCGCAGCGATCCGCGAACAGGTCGAGGCGGCAGGCGCGGACCTGGTTGCATCACCCAATCAAGACGTCTGGTTCCGCGATCCGGACGGCAACCTGATCCAGGTAAAGATCGGACCGAAGACGACGCCATTCCATAAGGAACCATGCGTCGTCGCATCGAGCAACGCGGACCAGCGCGGTGCGCACATGCGCTCGGAAGCGAAGACCGTGCGTCCGAGGCGTCTTTCGCATGTGTTGCTCTTCTCGCCCGACGTACTTGGCGCGCTCGATTTCTATGGCAAGGCGCTCGGCCTGCGTTTGTCGGACAAGTCGCTCGACATCATCGCGTTCACACATGCGCCGCATGGCAGCGACCATCATCTGGTTGCGTTCGCCAAGAGCAGCGCGCGCGGCTGGCACCACGCGGCTTGGGACGTCGACAACGTGAACCTCGTCGGTCAAGGTGCATCGCAGATGGCCGCGGCCGGCTTTACAAAGGGCTGGGGTACCGGCAGACACGTGCTGGGCTCGAACTACTTCCACTACGTCCAGGACCCGTGGGGTTCGTTCTGCGAGTACTCCGCCGACATCGATTTCGTGTCTGCAGGCCAGGCGTGGGCCGCTGGCGACTTCGCGCCGGAAGACTCGCTCTATTTGTGGGGCCCGCCGGTCCCCGACGACTTCATCCATAACACCGAAGCCGGCGTCGTTTCAGAAGACTGATCGCTTCACACCCTTTGCATCGATTCGATGGCTGCCGGTTCATCCGGCGCCAGGGCACAACTCGCTCTTTTTTCCGCAGGTGAACCGAAATGACAGATCAAACCATCCTCGACGTCGCGATTGTTGGATACGGACCGGTCGGGCAGTCTCTCTCAATTCTCCTTGGAGAACGCGGCTATAACGTCGCGGTCTTCGATCGCTGGCCTTCGCTGTATCCGCTTCCGCGTGCGGTATTTCACGACCACGAGATTCGCCGCGTATTTCATGCGATGGATATGGGAGAAGAGGTCGAGCGCATCTCGCAACCTTCGTCCAAGTATCAGTGGTTCAACGCGGACTGGAAGACGCTCGTCGAAATCGACTGGTCGGCGGAATCGATCAGCGATGGCCCGGTGGGCTACCTCTTCAATCAGCCATCGCTCGAAGCGCTGCTGGACAAGAAGGCAAAGTCGCTTCCGAATGTCTCCGTGCAACAAGGCTGGGAAGCAACCGAACTGCGGCAGTTGTCCGATTGCTGCGAATTGACCCTGCGTCGCGGCGTGATGAACGGCGCGAGTTGGGACCCAACCGGCGAGACGCAGACGGTGCGCGCACGCTACATCGTCGGGGCCGACGGCGCGAACAGCTTCGTCCGCAAGTCGCAGAAGATCGATTTCGATGATCTCGGCTTCCAGGAAGACTGGCTCGTCATCGATCTGAAGCCGAACGATGGCGTGAAGCTCGACGTGCCCGATATCGGCCAGTGGTGCAACCCGGCGCGGCCGACGACGATGGTGCCGGGCGGCCCGGGCTTCCGTCGCTGGGAGTTCATGCGTCTGCCGCACGAATCGATCGAAGACCTGCAAAAGCCGGAGAAGGTGTGGGAACTGCTTTCGCCTTGGGTCACGCCAGAGAACGCAACGCTCGTGCGCTATGCCGTCTACAAGTTCCGCTCGCTGATCGCGAGAAACTGGCATAGCGGGCGCGTGGTGCTCGCGGGCGACGCTGCCCACCAAATGCCGCCGTTCATGGGACAGGGCATGTGCTCCGGCGTCCGGGACGCATGCAATCTCGCTTGGCGTTTCGACCTGATCCTCAAGGGCATTTCATCGGATCGTGTGCTCGAAGGGTATACGCCTGAGCGTCGTCCGCAAGTGCGTGCGGTGATCGATGCATCCATCGCGATGGGTCAGGTCGTCTGCATCTCGGACAAGAAAGAGGCGGCTCGGCGCGACGAAGCGTATCTCGCGGGCGACGTGCCTCCGCTGCCGCCGTTCCCGGGCCTGACCGATGGCCTGATCTGCAAGGACCCTGGATTCGCCTGCGAAAGCGTGGCCGGACTGCTGAGCGTTCATGGCCAGGTAAGCAACCTCGGCGAAGCATCCCGCTACGACGACGCAGTGCCCAACGGGTTTCACGTCATCGCGCTCGATGCACACCCGAACCGGTATCTCGACGCGCAAGGCAAGGCGGCTCTTGCTGCCATCGGCGGGCGCTCGATCGGCATCACGACCGACGCGGACAAAGCGGTCAAGGACCGGGTGCTGCTCGACGTCAGCGGCAAGTACAAGCAGTTCTTCGATGAGCACGGCGTTAAAGCCATCGTCGTGCGGCCCGACTTTTACATCTTCGGCGGCGTGAAGACACTCGAGCAACTGCCGGCGTTGTTGAGCGATCTCGTGTCGCGGCTTTCGATCGACGAGAACGCAGAAGCGACTGTCTTCTGACTTCAAACAAGAGGAAGAGAACATGAGGAAGACACTAAGCGCGCTGGCCGCTGCATGCGCGCTCACCCCGCACGCCCAAGCGCAAAGCAGCGTGACGCTGTTCGGCATTCTCGACGTCGGCGTGAGCTATGTGAGCAACGAAAACGGCAGCCACAACTTCAAAGCCGACGATTCGATCTGGACGCCCAGCATCTGGGGCATCCGTGGCGTCGAAGATCTGGGCGGAGGCTACAAGACCCTCTTTGAGCTTGCGTCACAGTTTTCGGTGAACAGCGGCGGGGGCATCCCGGGACCGAACGCCGACTTCAACCGACAGGCTTTCGTCGGTCTGTCGAAGGACGACGTGGGGCGCATAACGTTCGGCCAGCAATACAACCTGATGGCTGATTTCCTCTTCTTCCCGCCCGCGAGACTGGATGGAGCCTTCACCTATGGCGGCCTTTACAACATGCGCCAGGGGCCTTTTGCCGCGCTCGGCATTCCCCAGAATCCGACCGGCTCGTTCGACTTCGACCAGACCGGCGGAACGTCACGCGTGTCGAACTCAGTCAAGATCGTATCGGCGACCTTCGCTGGTTTAAGGCTTGGTGCACTCTACGGCTTCGGTAATACGCCCGGATCGTTTTCCGCTAACAACACGATCGGCTTCGGCGTGAACTACTCGATTGGCGGCTTCGGTATCGCGGCTGCTTACAACGAAACCAAGTACGCGGCGTTGAACGAAGGCCACGACGGAATCCGCAATTTTGGAGGCGGGCTCAGTCAGAGCATCGACGACGTGTATCTCAACGCGCTCTATACCAACACGCGCAATACGCTGACGGGCGGTGTAGTCCAGGCGGTTCAGGTCGGAGGGCTGTACACCTTCATGCCGGACATTCGGTTCGGCGCGAACTATCAGTACATGAAGGGCAACGCGCAACTGAGCCACAACAGGGCTCAGCAAGTCACGAGCGTAGCCCAGTATCTCCTCTCCAAGCGCACGACGTTGTACGCCGAAGCGGTCTATCAGTGGACGGGCGGCGACGTCGAAGGCGGACACAACGCCTGGATCAACGGTGCGGGTCAATCGAGCACTACGCATCAGGTCATCGGCCGCCTCGGCTTGCAGACTTCTTTTTGACACGTATTGCGTTCATAAAGCGTGCGCGAATTCGTCGTGCCGCCGCCGCTCAACGATTTGGAGACTACACACATGGAACACAACACCGGTTCAAGGTGGGATACCGCCTATGAGTGGAAAGCCTTGGCCTTACTATCTCTTGGCTTCGGACTGGTCGGCATCGATCGATTCATGATCATGCCGCTCTTTCCCGTCATGATGACGGATCTGCATTTGGACTATCAGGATCTCGGGCACATCACCGGCGCGCTCGCCGTCGCATGGGGCATCTCGGCGATGTTCATGGGCAACCTGTCCGATCGCATAGGCCACCGCAAGGTCATCATTCCGGCGATCATCGTGTTTTCGTTGCTGGCGGGCTTGAGTGGTTTAGCAACAGGCGTCGGCTCGCTAATCCTGATACGCGCCGTGATGGGCTTTGCCGAGGGCGCGTACACGCCCGCGAGCATTATCGCGACTCTCGACGCATCCAGGCCCACGCGTCACGGGCGCAACATCGGCATTCAGCAGATGGCGCTGCCGCTCTTTGGTTTGGGCATCGCGCCGATCCTCGTCACGCAGTTGCTCAAAGTTCTGCCGTGGCACTGGATTTTCGCGGTGGTATCGATTCCTGGTTTGCTGGTTGCTTACCTGATGTTCAAGGTGTTGCGCAATACTCAAGCTTCGTCCGCTGCACCGCACACGGCGACGCACGATGCCATCACCCACAAGTGGACCGATGTTTTTCGCTATCGGAACATACCGTTGAACATCGTCGGCATGTTGTGCTGGCTGACGTGCCTCGTCGTACTTAGCGCGCTTTTCCCAAGCTACCTGATCGACTATCTCCACCTGAGCATGCAGCAGATGGGCTACGTGCTTTCGGCGATCGGTTTCGGCGGCACGCTTGGCACCCTCGTGATGCCGGCTCTTTCCGATAGACTGGGCAGAAAGCCGGTCATGATCTTCTCGGTAGTCGGCGCGGCCGTCTTCCTGTTCCTTCTCATGCGAACCGGTGCGAGCCCGTCGATGCTTTTCACGTACCTAACGCTCACGCTTCTTTTCGTCTTCAGCATGATCACGCTGACAGTGGGACCCTTGAGCGCGGAATCGGTGCCGGCGAAGTTGATGTCGACGGCTTCAGGGCTGGTGGTCGGCATCGGCGAAGTGTTCGGAGGCGGACTTGCCCCGGCGATAGCGGGTTACATCGCGAAGCATTTCGGCATTCAGTACATCATGCATCTCGGGTTGGCCGCGCTCGCGATAGGGTTTGTCGTGGCGCTCAGTCTGAAGGAGACAGCACCGTCGCGGAGGAGCGTGCAGGCACCAGCCGTCGCATTGGACTGATCGCGTGATGCGTTCATACTTAGCCTCGGCGGTCCGATCGTTTCACCGAGGCACGGGCGCTCCAAATCGAGCATACAGGGAGGGCTGGATGCCAGGAAAAAACGCGATTCGCGCCACCGGAGTGGAGCTTTACTACGAAGCATTCGGTTCGCGTATGGACCCCGCGGCGCTTCTGGTGATGGGAAACAGCGCACCGGGACTCGTCTGGCCCGACGAATTCTGCGCGATGCTTGCGGCGTCCGGTCTATATGCGATACGTTTCGACGCCCGTGATACGGGGCTCTCGACGTATGTCGACTTTAACCAGGCGCCATACACGCTGGACGACCTCGTCGAAGATGCGTTTGCGCTTCTGGATGGCATTGGAGTGAGTCGGCCCCATGTCATCGGGTTATCTCAAGGTGGGGTCATCGGATACCGGATGGCTATCAAGCGGCCTCAACGTTTGCTGAGCCTTGCCGTCATGATGTCGTCGGCGGATTTGCGACCAAAGAACGACGCGTTCGCAGGCTCGGATGCAAGGGAGGGCGAACTTCCTCGTCCGTCGCCCGACTATGTCGCAAAGGTGGTCGCGCTCAACGCGAACGCGCCAACCACCATCAGCCAAGTCGTAGAGCGATTCGTCGAAAACTTTCGACTCGCCGCCGGTCCTCGGTCGCCTTTCGATGAAGGCGCCTGGCAGGCGCTAGGTCGTGCGTTCGCGGAACTGCCCTGTCGCGTAACGACGGACTGTCGCCCACGCTCGCGAACAATAGCAATCATGCGTTAGCACAGAAACGGACGCCAGCGCTCACTCCCGACGAACTCGCATCGATCAAACTGCCGGTGCTTGTCATTCAAGGCAGCGACGACCCGATTTTCCCCGTCGAGCATGCCAGATGGGCTGCGTCGGTCATCCCGGGTGCGCGATTGCACGTGATCGATGCAATGGGGCATGCGCTGGACCCCGCATTCTTCAATTCCATAGTTGGCGCGTTGAACGATTTCTACGGACAAAACGACGGACGCGCTCGCGATCCGCAATCCTGACATGCTGGAAGGACGCGGACCGCTCAGACTCACGGGAAATCAGCGTTCTGAGACTTGAAGGTGCCCAGCCTCATTGCAAGGCGCCGTGCACATTCCAGTCCGAACGCGGTGGGTGCGACGCCGCGATCGTGCTGCACATCGAAACCCATTCGCCATGCTGCAATTCTCTTGCCGTAACACGTGAGAGCGTCGAGTGATTGCATCACGAAGACAATCGCCGGTAGAGTCTGGGCATACAGTGCTTCGGCTCTTTGCTCGCGCCCGTCAGCGAACGCCTGTTGTATCGCGACCTGCCAGTCGAATGTGTCCGGCGCAACGATCAGTCCGGCGCATCCGGCGCGCAGGTTGTCGACAAGTTCCTGTCCACCCCTGCCATTGAATACCGGCAGCGTATGACCGAGCGCGTGCAGTCGGTCGATGGTGCGCTCAATGGTGGTCGCAGGTCCCTCGCCTTTGAGCAGGCGAAAATTCGGACATCGACTCGCAAGCGCCACAATCGATTCCGCCGACAGACCGACGCCGAGGTATTCCGGCGCGTTCTGGATGCCGACCGGAACGCGTGTGCGCTGCATCACCGCAGCGAAGAAGTCGAAGTAGAACGACTCCGGCTTGTCTCGCATCGAAGGCGGCTGAAGAATCAACCACGAAGCGCCACGCTCGACAGCGTAATCAGCCAGTGCGACTTGCGCATCCACGGTGTCGCCCGTGATCGTGACGACGAGCGGTACGCGTGCTGCGAGGTCTGCGCTGGTCCAGTCGATCAGTTGATGTTTCTCATCGAGCGTGAGCCGATGTACTTCTGTCGCGAGACCGAGTATGACGATGCTCCGCGCGCCAGCCGCGATCGTCGCATCGATCTGCGTGCGCAGTGCCTGGCGATCCAATTGGTTACGGGCGTCGAAATATGCATAGAGTACGGGCCAGATCCCGCTCGGGGAAGAATGGGTGTCAGGTGCCATTGATGTCATTTGCCGTCAAGTTTGGTTCAGTGGGAGTCGCGCGGCACCGGAGCGCCGCTCGATCCGACCAGAAAGTCGAGGTCCGCGCCCTGATCCGCTTGCAACACGTGTTCGACGTAGAGCTTGTAGTAACCGCGGGCGGGCGGCGTCGGCGGCTGCCAGGCAGCACGGCGACGCGCGAGTTCTTCGTCGGTGACTTCCAGATGCAGACGGCGCGCGTCGACGTCGAGTTCGATCATGTCGCCGGTCTGCACGAACGCGAGCGGTCCGCCCGCCGCCGCTTCCGGCGAGACGTGCAGCAC
>NZ_FCOL02000017.1 GCF_001544515.1 Caballeronia terrestris | reverse complement strand
GCACGCAAGCTGGGTCAATCAGATCGAACTCTGGTTTGCCCGCTACACGCGCCGAGTGTTGCGCCATGCGAGCCACACCAGTACCGAGCATCTGCGCGAGCGCACCGAGCAGTTCATCCGCGAGCACAATCAGGTGGCACGCCCGTTCAAATGGAGCTTCCGGGGCTATCCACTGCAAAGCGGCGCATCGTAATCGAGGAACCGACATGCCAGCTTTACCCACCAAACATTACGCTGCCGAACTGCAGCGTCAACTGCGCGGCCTGCTCGGCCATGAGCAGATCGTCACGCAAGCCTACGGACGTCACCTGCTGATCAAACGTCTGGACGATGAGGACCCGACCGTGGTGGCGAGGCTGACCGAGCTTGGCCGTAATCGTTATGGCGCGGCCTTTCGCAGCCATAGTGGACGTTGGGAACCTCTGCCAGGCGCCGGGTCGCTCGACAAGATGGCACAGCTGGTCGTCACGCTCCTGGAGCCGTATTTGCAACCCGATAATTAACGTGCCTAATTATTAAAGCTATTTAGGTGATGTTGTACTAGGCTGCCTCACGCTTAGGCTGGATTTTCGAAGTTGCCTGGGCTCTTGTCGGTGGCGCGCCAATCCGGCTTGCGCGCCGGGTCGGCCTTCGCCAGCGCGGCCTTCACGCCTTCTGCATCGAAATCGCCGGTGTAGACGGGCGACGCGGGCTGCTGGCGCCACGATTCGTCGATGGTGCCGGCATCGACGGCATCGAAGCCCACTTCATCGACGAGCTTTAGCACAACCGCCTTCGCCTGCGGATAATCGCCCGCGACCGGCAGCGCGACGCGCCCCGCCGTGCCGGCCGGCGCACCTTTGTTGCGCAGGTGCGCCGCGTAGATATTGTTGAACGCCTTCACCACCGGCCGGCCGATCTGCTGCTCGACCCAGCGGCTTTCGGTCGCGCCCTCCTCGATCCCCGCGATGCGGCCGTCACGCTGCCGCGGATAGTAGTTGCCGGTATCGATCACGACGACGCTTGCCGGCACGTCCGCGAACAGGTCCGTCGGCAGGTTCGGCACCTTCGCCTCGGGAATCGTCACGACGATCACGTCAGCGCCCTTCACCACGTCCTTCAATTCGGCCGGTTTGGCCCCCGTCTCCCGCTCGACGTCGCCAAGCGTCGCCGGTCCGCGCGAGTTGCCGATCTTCACGTCGTGCCCGTGCTCGACGAAACGCAGCGCGAGCACCGCGCCGATATTGCCCGCCCCGATGATGCCTATTTTCATTACGACCTCCAGATGGATTTCGGCCAACCCGCGCCACACGGCGCAGGACCGGTGCGACCGATCTTACTGCCGGTCCGGTTTTCGAGCAGAACTGAACCGTGGCGAATCGGGGCCATAGAGAAACGGTATCACGTTGATAAAATTAATCGATTTCCTTAAATCGATAGGTAAAACGCATAATTCATTCACTTCTTCAACACCCACTTAAGGATTCACGCAATGCCGATCATCAACAGCCAAGTCAAACCGTTCAAGGCAACCGCTTACCACAAGGGCGATTTCGTCCACGTGACGGAAGAGAACTTCAAAGGCAAGTGGTCCGTCGTCGTGTTCTACCCGGCCGACTTCACGTTCGTCTGCCCGACCGAACTCGGCGATCTGGCCGACCGTTACGCGGAATTCAAGAAGCTTGGCGTCGAGATCTACGGCGTGTCGACCGATACGCACTTCACCCACAAGGCATGGCACGACACGTCGGACACGATCGGCAAGATTCAATACCCGATGATCGGCGATCCGACGCTCACCCTCTCGCGCAACTTCGACGTTCTGATCGAAGAAGAAGGCATGGCGCTGCGCGGCACGTTCGTGATCAACCCGGAAGGCGAGATCAAGCTGTGCGAAATCCATGACAACGGCATCGGCCGCGATGCGGGCGAATTGCTGCGCAAGGTGCAGGCTGCGCAATACGTGGCGTCGCATCCGGGCGAAGTCTGCCCCGCCAAGTGGACGCCGGGTGCCGAGACGCTCACGCCGTCACTCGATTTGATCGGCAAGATTTAAGCGTCTTGAGTCACTCGCACGACGCGGGCCGGTTGGAAGCAGCCGGTCCGCGCATCACACGCCTCGTCACGGAATTCGAAAACGCCATGCTGGACGCCAATCTCAAGACTCAGTTGAAAGCCTATTTGCAGAAGGTCAGCCGGCCGATCGAAATCGTCGCCTCACTCGACGACGGCGAAAAGTCGCGCGAATTACAGAGCCTGCTCGAGGAAATCGCTTCGCTGTCGGACCGCATCGCGGTGATCGAAAAGCATAGCGACGACGAGCGCAAGCCGTCGTTTTCCATCGGCGAACCGGGCAAGGACGCGGGTATCCGGTTCGCCGGCATTCCGATGGGCCATGAATTCACGTCGCTCGTGCTGGCGCTGCTGCAGGTCGGCGGCCATCCGGTCAAGCTCGATGATGCCGTGATCGAACAGATCCGCAATCTCGACGGCGACTACGAATTCGAAACGTATATCTCGCTCTCATGCCAGAACTGCCCGGAAGTCGTGCAGGCGCTGAACGTGATGAGCATCATCAATCCGCGCATCAAGCAGGTGACGATCGACGGCGCGCTGTTCCAGGGCGAAGTCGAGGCGCGCGAGATCATGGCCGTGCCGACCGTCTATATGAATGGCGAAGTGTTCGGGCAGGGCCGCACCGGCGTAAAGGAAATCCTCGCGAAGCTCGACAGCAACGCCGGCGCGCGTGCCGCGAAGGCACTGGAAACGAAGCCGGTGTTCGACGTGCTGATCGTCGGCGGCGGCCCGGCGGGCGCGGCGGCTGCGATCTACGCGGCGCGCAAGGGCATCGCGACGGGGGTCGTCGCCGAGCGCTTCGGCGGGCAGGTGCTCGATACGCTCGCGATCGAAAACTTCGTCTCCGTGCAGGAAACCGAAGGGCCGAAGTTCGCAACCGCGCTCGAACAGCACGTGAAGAGCTACGACGTCGACATCATGGACGTGCAGCGCGCCGCCGCGCTGATTCCGGGGCGCATCAACGAGGTGCGGCTCGCGAACGGCGCGGTGCTGAAGGCGAAGACGATCGTCCTCGCGACCGGCGCGCGCTGGCGTGAAATCAGCGTGCCGGGCGAGCGCGAGTATCGCAATCACGGTGTCGCGTATTGCCCGCACTGCGACGGCCCGCTCTTCAAGGGCAAGCGCGTCGCGGTGATCGGCGGCGGCAATTCGGGCGTCGAGGCGGCGATCGATCTCGCGGGCATCGTGAGCGCGGTGACGTTGATCGAGTTTGGTGCGGAATTGCGCGCCGATGCCGTGCTGCAAAAAAAGCTGCGGAGCTTGGCGAACGTGACGATCGTCACGCAAGCGCAGACGCAAGAGATCACCGGCGACGGCAAGAAGGTCGATGGTCTCGTGTACAAGGACCTGCGCTCCGGCGAAACGAAGCGCATCGATCTGGAAGGCGTCTTCGTGCAGATCGGCCTCGTGCCGAACACCGAGTGGCTGAAGGGCACGGTGGAATTGTCGCGTCATGGCGAGATCGTCGTCGATGCGAAGGGGGCGACGTCGGTGCCCGGCGTGTTCGCCGCCGGCGACGTGACGACCGTACCGTTCAAGCAGATCGTGATTGCGGTCGGCGAAGGCGCGAAGGCATCGCTCGCTGCGTTCGATCATCTGATCCGGAGCTCGGTCGATGAGGAAGAAACGCAGGTCGAGGAAGTGGTGAGCTAAGAAAGCTTCGCGCTCCAAAGGCAAAGAGCCGCGCACCTTCGGGTCGCGGCTTTCTCGCGTATTGAGCGTTTATTTCACATCAAATCCCCCCGTTCCTCGCCCTTCACAAGAGGGCTGTCCAGCCTCCGCGCCACGCTTTAACGTTTGCCTACGCACTTCAGCTTGTGCGTGCGGACCCATGAAGTCCGTCGACGGACGCAGCCCACGCCACGTCCGGCGCAAACGCAACAAGGCCGGCACGGCGCGCAGCATCGCCTGAACCGGCATCGGTTCGCTTTCCACGTTTCGGCTTGAACATGCGGCGGCGCGACGCGTCTGCCCGTGGTTTTGCTCGCCTTCGGGAAAGCGGCTTATCCACTACAGCACGCCGCCGATGACGTCAGGCGTGCGCAAACGAAGGAGTTGGACATGAAAGCAAGACTGTTGATCGCTGCGACCGCCGTTGCACTGTGCGCCGTCACGGGCGCGGGCTATGCGCAGGAGGCTCAGGACGACGCACTCGCGGGCGCGCAGGAGAAGACCGCCGAAGCACCGCGCCCGCTTTCGTCTGACGACTGGACGTCGTATGGCGGCGCGCAGGACAGCAAGAGCATGGCTGCGTCGGGGTATCGTCAGGGGAGTTGCAGCGCGCCTGCCGCGTGCGATACGTTCTTCGGGCAGTAAGCGCGATGGAGTGGCGCATCGGCTTTGAACCGATGCGCCACGGGACTCAAGCTTCGGGATCGAGCTTCACTTCCCAGAGCGACTTGCCGTCGAGATCGTGCAGCGAGACGGTCATCGCGCGGCTCGCCGGATCGATTTTCGCGCGGCCGTAGTACTGCTGCCGCGCAGCCGGCGACTGATTTTGCGGATTGTCCTTCGGGATGCTCACGTAGCGCAGTACGGGTCCGAAAGTCATGTCGAGCTCGTTCGGGCCGAACGTACCCGCGTTGATCGGCCCGCCGACGAATTCCCAGAACGGCTTGAATTCCGAAAATTTCGCGCGCGACGGATCGTAATACGTCGCCTGTGCGTAGTGCACGTCGGCCGTGACCCACACGACATTCGCAATGTTCTCGCGTTTGATGAAGCGCAGGATGTCCATCAGTTCCAGCTCTCGGCCGGACGGGGCGCCATCGTCCGCGTTCGCCCACGCTTCGTAGGTGCCCTTCGGCACGTCCGGATTGCCGTCGGGGACGACGAGCGAAATCGGCATGTCGCTCGCGATCACCTTCCACGCCGCCTTCGATGCCTTCAGCGACTGCTTGAGCCACGCGGCCTGCTGCGGCCCGAGAAACTGCGACTCGGCGTCGAGCTTCGTCTGACGGTTCGGCGAATTCGGCCCGCGATAGGAGCGCTCGTCGAGCATGAACACGTCGAGCAGCGGCCCGAACTGGAAACCGCGATACACCTGCTCGGGATCGAGCTGATTGATGCGGAACGGGTTGTATTCGAACATCGCCTGCTTCGCTCGCGCGGCGAGCAGCGAGATGGCGCGCGTCTGGTAGCGCTTTTCCTCCGGTCCGATCTGCTGGCCTGGATACCAGTTGTTGCGCACTTCGTGGTCGTCCCACTGGACGAGAAACGGCACTTCCGCCATGAAGCGGCGCTTGTTCGCATCGAGATGGTTGTAGGCGAAGGCGCCGCGATAATCGTCGAGCGTCTGCGCGACGTGCGACTTCGCCTCGGTCACGACATTGGTCCAGAGCGAGCCGTCGGGCAGGTTGACTTCGGCCTGGATCGGGTTGTCCGCGTAAATCTGGTCGCCCGAGTGGATGAAGAAATCGGGCGACTCGCGGCGCATCGCTTCGTAGATGCGGTAGCCGCCGAAGCGCTCGTTGATGCCCCAGCCCTGCCCTGCTTCGTCGCCGGAAAAGACGAATGTGACCGGGCGGTCGGCGCTCAGCGTCGCGGTGCGCAGGCGTCCTGTCGCCGGTTCGCTGAACGCCTTGTCGTTGACGAGGTCCTGGAAGCGCACGCGATAGAACACGTCGGCGCCCGGTGGCAGGCCCGTCAGGTCCATGCGCGCGGTGAAGTCGCTGCTTTCGAGCGCGGCAGGCCCGATGCGGCGCTCGACGCTCTTGAAGCTTTCGCTCATCGAATATTCGACGATCATCCGCGACGGCCGGTCCGCGCGGCTCCAGACGATGCCGCTCGTCGCGGTGACGTCGCCGCTCATCACGCCGCTTGGCACGAGCGGCCGCAGCCGGTTCGACGTCACGGCCGCGGGCGCGGTGCCCTGCGCGAGCACGTCGCCGATGCGCGAGCCGGCGAGCGCAAGCCCCGCGCCGCTTGCGAGACTTTTGAGAAGGAGGCGGCGCGACGGCCTGACGACGTGCTCTGACATGACAAGTTTCCCCGGATGAGTGGCGTTTTCACGAGGTTGTCGATGGTAGAGGCAAACGATGTCGGTTTTGTTTCAGTTCGCGCCGGGCAAGACATCCGGTCCATTGCCCCCGCCTTCGACCACGAGCGTCACCGGGAACGTGACTTCGAACACGCTCCCGCTGCCCTTGTACGACTGGAACCGCAGATCGCCCTTCAGCGCGCGCGAGAGCTCCTTCACGATCGCGAGCCCCAGGCCGGTGCCCGGGATGTCGTCGGTGGCGGCGCGTTCGAACTCTTCGAACACGCGCTCGTGGTCGGCCACGCCGATGCCCACGCCCGTATCCGAGACGCGCAGCTTCCACAGGCCCTCGCCCGCCGCGAGCATCGACAACGCGACCTCGCCCGACGCCGTGTACTTGATCGCGTTCGACAGCAGGTTGTACGCGACCTGCTTCACCTTCAGCCGGTTCGACGTGATGATGCCGAGCGCCGGATCGATGTGGCCGGAGAGTTTCAGACCCTTCGCCTCGGTGGCGCCGTGGCTCGCCTGCATCAGTTCGTCGAAGAGGGCCGGCAGTTCGAACGGCTCGACGGTCAGCGCCGAATCGTCGCCGAGCACTTTCGAATATTCGACCATCTCGTCGACGAGCAGCGCCATGTCGCCGACCTGCCGGTTCGCTAACGCGAGCGCGGTGTCCTTCTTCGCGGGCGAGCGGCCGACGAGTTGCAACGCCGTCGAGAACACGTTCAGAAAATTGCGCAGGTCGTGCGCGACGCGCCGCGTCACCTGCATCCGCGATTCGTACAGATCGCCGATCAGTCGCTGACGCAGCGTCAGTTCGTGATTGGCGCGCTCCAGCATGCCGGTGTATTCGTCGATCTTGCGGTCGCGTTCGCTGACCGCCTCTCGAATCGACGCAAGCGTCACGAAACTGACGATTTCATCGGTCATGAGCCGCGCATGTTCTTCCGCCGCACGCTCGAAGTCCGCGTGCTCGTGCGCGTATTCGCCGATGGCGGCGTGCAGCACCTGCCGGAAGAGGTCGAGTTCGCGCACAAGCTCGTCGATCCGGTAGCCCTGCTGCCAGCGCCATTGCCCGTGCTGGCGCGCATTGCGCTCGATCGCGACTTCCTGGTCGCGCAGGTTGCGCCGCTCCAGCACGATGCAGATTTCTTCGAAGATGCTGGGCAGATGATCCGCGAGCTGTCGATACGTGAGCTGGTCGGAGTGTTCGACGTCGAGGTCGCCGAATACGAGCTTCATCCACCGTTCGGTGAGCGTCGTCTGCTGCGCCCGCAGCGTTGCGACGAGGCCGTCAAGCCCGCCGGCAGAGGTGTCACTCATGGCCGATTTCCCGCTCGCTATGGCGCGTTGGCGCCTGTTTATGATCGTTGAGGGTCCGCGCGAGCTTTTTGTGACGGCGTGCCGGGCGCGAACCAAAAGTATAGGCCGACACAATTGCGGATCAACTAAACCCGACAAAGGCACCTTAAACGGTTCCTTAAATGACGGCAGCCCTCGCCAGCCGGCTCCGGTCGCGCAGCAACTGCACGAACTGCTTCGCCGATGGCGACAACGCCCCGCCCTTGCGTGTCACGATCCCGAAGGTCTGCGACTTCGACTTGAGCTGCACCGGCAGGATGCGCAGCATAGCGTGCGCGGCGAAAAGCTGCGCGACGTCCGTCGGCAGGATAGAGACGAGATCGGCGCCGTGCTGCAGCAACGCGACGGTCGCGAACGTGGAGGCGGTCGAAAGCGGATTGGCGGGCATCGGCAGGCCGGCGAGATCGAGTTCGCGCGCGAGCAGCGCGTTCATCGGCATGGCGCTCGGGTAAGTGATCCAGCGGTGCCCGGTCAGATCGGCGAGCGTCAGCGTGTCGTCCTCCACCGCCGGATGATCGGGCGCGACGACCACCGACAGCGGTTCGTCATAAAGCGGCTGATAGTGATACTTCGACGGCTGCTCCGACACACTCGCGCGGCCGATCACGAGGTCGAGATGACCGTCGTCGAGCAGGGTGAGCATGCGCGCGCTCGTGTCCTCGACGATCTCGATCGACAAACCCGGATGGCTTGCGTGCAACTCGTTCGCAGCCGGCGCGACCACATCCGGCACCGCGCCCATGATCGCGCCGATCGCGAGCCGCCCGCCCGTGCCCGCGCGCATGTCCGCCACCTCCTGACAGAGCGACGCGAGATCGGTCGCGAGCACGCGCGCGTAGCGGATCACGCAGCGGCCAAACGGATTCGGCGTCAAACCGCTCTTCGCGCGCTCGAAAAGCGACGCTTCCAGCATCGCCTCGAGTTCGGCGAGCGCCTTGCTGGCGGCGGATTGCGTCATCGCCATCGCGCTCGATGCCTTGTGGAGCGACTTGTGATCGTCGAGTGCGATCAGCAGTTGGAGCTGCTTCATGCGCAGCCGCGTCATGAGGACATCGAGCGTGGTTTTCATTAGCCGGACCGAAGCGCTGTGTGAGTCGCAAAAGCGATCACGCGATGGAAAGGATTCACTATACAGCGCGGCTCGCGCGGCCGTATAGTCAGCGCACACCAACATCAAGGAGACGAGTGCCATGGCCCAAGCGCAACCCTATCGCGGCGTGTTCCCCGTCGCGCCGACCATCTTCGACGACGCAGGCCGCCTCGACCTCGAAGGCCAGAAACGCGCGATCGATTTCATGATCGACGCCGGATCGGACGGCATCTGCATCCTCGCGAACTTCTCCGAGCAGTTCGCGCTCACCGACGACGAACGCAGCGCCGTGCAGAAGACCGTGCTGGACCACGTCGCGGGACGCGTGCCGGTAATCGTCACGACGACGCACTTCAGCACGCACATCTGCGCCGAGCGCAGCCGCGCCGCGCAGGACGCGGGTGCCGCGATGGTCATGATCATGCCGCCGTATCACGGGGCGACGATTCGCGTCGGCGAACGCGGTATTCACGAGTTCTACAGCCGCGTGTCGGACGCGATCGACATCCCGATCATGATCCAGGACGCGCCCGTCGCCGGCACGCCGCTTTCGGCCGCGTTCCTCGCGAAGCTGGCGAAGGAAATCGCGAACGTGTCGTATTTCAAGATAGAGACGGCGCAGGCGGCGTCGAAGCTGCGCGAACTGATCGAACTGGGCGGCGACGCGATCGTCGGCCCCTGGGACGGCGAGGAAGCGATCACGCTGATCCCCGATTTCGATGCCGGCGCGACCGGCGCGATGACGGGCGGCGGTTATCCGGACGGCATCCGCCAGATCATCGATGCATATTTCGCTGGCGATAGCGAGAAAGCCGCCGCGCTCTATCAGCAATGGCTGCCGCTCATCAATTATGAAAACCGTCAGTGCGGTCTCGCCGCCTGCAAGGTGCTGATGAAGGAAGGCGGCGTGATCCGCTCGGAGGCCGTGCGCCATCCGCTCGCGCCGATGCATCCGGCCGTGCGCGAGGGGTTGCTCAAAGTCGCGCGTCGCCTCGATCCGCTTGCTTTGCGTTGGGGCAAGTAAACCCTCATCACACCTCTTTTGACGATGCGAACCGGCCGCGGTCGGTTCGCTGTCGCACAGTTCTTTTTAGCATTGCGTCCCCTCAATACCCCCGTCCGCTACCGCATCGAAACGAATGCGGCCTTGTCTCTTTTAAGCTGGAAATTGGCGGTTCAAAACCGGCGCTCGGCGCTCAATATGTTGGAAAGCATGAATCCGACAGAAGCTCGGCGTTTTTGGACTGATCGCAGCGACTGTTTCGGCTGAAGAATCACTGCTTTCGACCGTCGTGCAAATGTCGGCAATGCTCCGATTCGATGTTTCCATCAGTACGAACCGTGATTGACGTCCTTTACGAGTTGACACATATTTGACCTGTCGCTTCCCACTATCAGTGCATGTGGCGCATGGGGAGAACGAAGGATTGCTGCTCGCGAGAAACCGTGGCGATGACCCGCTTTCCGCATGCATGGCGGCATGGAAATAAGCACATGTCCTTCGAGGGCTTCAGCATGACTACCCGTCTTACCTTTCCTGCATCCATGTTCTCCGTCGTCTGCCAGCGCTGCGGCAGCACGTTGCGCAAGAACGCCGACAGTTGCCCGAATTGCGGCGCCGACCGCGCCGCCGCGTTCGGCGAGGAACGCACCAAAGAGCGCGTGAAGGAGCCGTCCGGCATGTTTTCGATGGCATCGGCTTCGGCGCCGCTTGCTTCCGAACCCGTAGCGCCCGACTGGGCCGCGCCGGACAACGCGGATAGTCGACCGCAGCCCGAATTCGAAGCCGATCCCGATGTCCTCCCCGAATCCGAAGGATGGAGTCGTCGCAAGACGGCGATCGCCGCCGTGTGCACGATCGGGCTGCTCGCGGGCGGTGTCGCCTACCTGATGCACGACAGCACCGACGAGGAACCGGCGGCGCCGTCGACGCAACACAGCGCGTCAGGTTCCATCGATTCGAAATCGGGCGGTTATGTCCAGAGCGACTCGCCGCCAGTTTCGCTGCCGCCGGCCGTGGCGGCTGCCATCGACAAGGTAGTGCCCACCGAGAACCGGCCGCTTTCCACCGGCGATGCCGTGCTGGCCGCGCGTGGCGCGATGGAGCAGCACGATCTGATGGCGGCGCGCACCCGGCTGAAGGGTATCTCGCCGTCGTTGCAGTCGCGGCCCGACGTGCAGCGTCTCAAGGATGAACTCGCGCAGCACGAACTCGAACGCGACGCCGCGCTGCAACTCGCGCGGGCGTGCGAGAAGACCTCCGCCTGGGCGTGCGTGCAGCAGAACGCGGGCGAAGCGCTGGCGATCGACGGCAGCAACACCGAATCGCAGGCGATGCTCGAGCGCGTCATCTCGCACGCGGGCTGGCTTGCGGGCACGCCGCCAATTGCTGCGCTCAAGAAGAAAGCGGCTCCGGCTGCGGCTCCTGCGCCGGCCGTCGCTACGACGCCACCTGTGACGTCTGCGACTGACGCCATCATGTCGGCGATTCCCTCGACAGCACCGCCCGCTCCGTCTGCGGTATTTGCGCCCGCTCCCGCGCCTGCTCCCCAAGCGAAAGTCGCGGCTGCGAAGCCCGCTGCGGCGCCGCCGAAGCCATCGGTTGCATCAGCGCAGCCCGCAGAAACGCGGGCGACGGCCCGCGAAAGCCGCCGCTCGTCGGCATACGCCCGCAGCGCACCCGCAACCGATTCGTCGACGAACAGCGTCAAGGTGATGCCGGCCCCGGCCATCTCGCCGCCAATCCTTTCCACGTCGCCATCGACCGCGAGCGTCCATCCCGCGACGCCAGCCGCCGCTACGACGCCCACGACCCCGAGCACCAGAATCACATCGACCGCGGCTGCGATGACGCCGCCGCCCGCCGTCGTTACTACTACCGTCACTGCGCCCGCTCCTGCTCCCGTGGCGACGAAAGCGCCGTCATACGGCAGTGCGCAGGCGCCGGTGCCGGCGCGAGCCACGCCGACCGCCGTGGCCGCCACCACGCCGACCCGTGCCGCCGCGACTTACGGCGCATCGGCGACAGATGTGCCGACGACCGGCAACGCCGACGACATCGAGCGCGCGATCAAGCAGTTCGGCTGGAGCGGCGGCGATTCGATGCCGAAAGCGGCGCGCTGAACCATCGCCACGAGGGGCGCCGGAACGTGGGGTCCGGCCATTTGAGACGTGAGCGCCGCGCCGAACGCGCCGCGCCTCGTCGCGCGAGTTTCGTAACACCCGTCCAACTCCGACACAAAGGGTAAAACATGGTCTCGTCGAAAATCACGCGCTGGGCAATGGCGTTCCTTGTCCTGTGCGGCCTCAATGGCGTGGGCCAGGCGCTCGCCGCCGACGTCGCCTACAAGATCGTGACCGGCCCCGAGCGCGGCACTTATATCCAGATCGGCCAGGATTTGTCGAAATGGGTCGCCGACCCGGCCGGTATCGACCTCGAAGTGCTGGCCTCCAAGGGATCGGCGGAGAACGTCCAGCGCATGCGCTATGAACCGAACGTGAAATTTGCGCTCGTGCAATCGGACGTGTATCAGGCCTATGTCGACATGGCGACCTCGGGCAACGCCGATGCCGGCAAGATCATCCAGCCGCTGCGCCTCATCATGCCGCTCTACGACGAGGAGATCTATTTCGTCGTGCGCTCGGATTCGCCGCTCAAATACATCCATGAAATCAAGGACAAGAACATCAGCGTCGGGCTGATCGGCAGCGGCACGGCGCAGTCGGCGGCGACGCTTTATCGACTGATGTTCGGCGAAGCGATCCCCGAGCAGAACGCGCAGCACTTCAGCAACGAAGACGCGCTCGCGAAGCTGATCGTGCGCAAGATCGACGTCGCGATCGTCGTGGCCGGCCAGCCCGCGAAGCTGTTTCAGGACATGAATCCGGAACTCCTGCAGCAGATCAAGCTGCTGCGCCTCGACCCGAGCGCGCCTGAAACCGCGCGCGCGAAGCAAACCTACTTCCCCGCGACGATCCGCACGACGAGCTATCCGAACTGGATTCAGGAAGAAACCCCGACGCTGACCGTGAAGGCGTTCCTCGTGACCTACGACTATGGGCTGAAGGGCACGGTCGGCACGCTGACAAAGTTTGCTGATTCGCTGTGCACGAATTTCGACAATTTGCAGGCCAACGGCCATCCGAAGTGGAAACAGGTCCATCTCGAATTGCCTGCGCTCGGACGCGGCTGGAAATACTATCCGCCGATGGAAAAGCGGCTGCGTTCCTGCATCGCGCACAGGACCGCCGCCGCTGCCGCCGATGCCACGCCGAAGAGCGCGGCACGTACACAGGCGGATACGACGCAGAGGGTTCGAAAGCAGGCTTGTACGGCGCAGGAGAAGGTGTTGATGCTGTGTGACTGAGGTGGTCTAGCGTTTGAGCGCTGGCATCAGTTCAGCCTAGCGGCCGTGCCGTGCCGAGCCTGCGGCAGGCGAGCGTGCTCGGCGCAGGGAGAAGGGGTGACGTTGCGTAATTGAAGTCTTTTAGCGGTTGACCGGCCGACATCAACCTGGCCGAACGGCCGTGCAGCGCAGCGCGTGTGCAAGCGGGCATGCACGGCGCAGGAGCAGGTGCTGATGTGTGTGATCGAAGCGCTTCAGATTCAGCGCTCAAGGTTGACCGCCGACATTAACTCGGCCGAACGGCCGTGCAGCGCAGCGCGTGTGCAAGCGGGCATGCACGGCGCAGGAGCAGTGCTGAGCCGTGTAATTGACGCTTTTCTCGCGCTGAATGCCTCCATCAGCTAGGGCAACCGACCGTGCGGCGTAGTGCGTGCGCCAGCATGCGTCCACGGCGCACGCGAAGCTGCTGATAAGGCGTGGGTGAGGATTTTCACCGCTTGAGCGCCGGCATCAACTCGGCCAATCGGCCGAAACCGGCGCGAATCGTCTCGACGCTCGCGCCGCCGTAGCCGATCAGCACGCCCTGCTCGTGGCGCTCCCCCGCATAGAAGCCGCCAATGCCGTAAATCCCGACCGACGCGCCGTGCGCGGCGTTCACCACGTCGTCCTCTTGCCACGGCGCGGCTAGGCGCGCGACGAGGTGAATGCCGGCCGTCGCGGGCATCGGTTCGAACGAATCGGCGAGTTCGCCCGTCAAGAGGCCGACGAGCGTCGCACGCCGTTCGGCATACGCTTTATGCATCCGGCGCAGGTGCTTCGCGAATTCGCCGTTTAGCATGAACGTGCCGAGCGCCGTCTGCGTGAGCATGCAACTGTGCCAGTCGCCGGTGCGCTTGGCCGTCCAGAGCGGTTCCGATAGCGACGCCGGCGGCACTACGTAGCCGATCCGCAAGTCAGGAAAAATCGTCTTCGAAAACGTGCCGACATAGGCGACGAGCCCTGCGCGGTCCAAACTTTTTAGCGATTCCACCGGCCGCCCCTCGAAACGAAACTCGCCGTCGTAGTCGTCTTCCACGATCACCGCCTGGCGCCGCTTCGCCCACTCCAGCAACTCGACGCGCCGGGCGAGGCTCATCGGCATGCCGAGCGGAAACTGATGCGACGGCGTCACGTAGACGAGCCGCGTGTTCCTCGGAAGCCGCTCGACGACGATCCCCTCGCGATCCACCGCCACGTGCGCGATTTTTGCGCCGAGCGCGGCGAAAAGCGCGCGCGCCGGCGGATAGCCCGGCTCCTCCAGCGCGACGGTATCGCCCGGCTGCAGCACGACGCGCGCGAGCAGATCGAGCGCCTGCTGCGCGCCCTGCGTCACGACGACGTCCTGCCAGTTGCACACCACCGCGCGACTGAACGCCAGATAACGCGCGATGCCGAGCCGCAGTTCCTGCTCGCCGCCCGGCTCGCGATACCCGCCCACGCCGCTGCCCGCGCGCTGCTGCGTGCGCAGCGCCTGATTGATGCAGCGGCGCCAGACGTCCCACGGAAAAAGCGTCTTGTCGGTGACGCCGCCCTTGAAGTCGTAGGCAAACGCGGGGCCCGAAACCGGCAGCGGAATCGACATGTCTTGCGGCATAGCGCTCCAGATTCCGGCCGCGCGCGCCTTCGCCGACGATGGCTCTTTTGGCGCGGTCGGCAGGCGCGTGAGTCCGTCGGCGACGAACGTGCCGTCGCCGGCGCGCGTCGTCAGGAAGCCTTCGGCAATCAGGCGTTCGAAAACGTCGAGCGTCGTTTTTCGGGATACGCCGAGTTGTGTCGCGAGGTCGCGCGTCGACGGCAGGCGCGCGTTCGCGGCGAGCCGTCCTTCGATGATGCCCGCGCGCAACTGCCGGTAGATCTGGCCGGTGAGATCGCGCCGGCCTTCCAGCGTGACGTGGATATCCATTTCAGTGAAGCGGTCCGCCGAAAACCTGCGAGCACAGGACCTTGCCCATGCCGGTCAGGCGCGCGGTACCGGTACCCTCCTCAGTGAACGTCGTCTCGACGATTCCGCCGTCGGCGAGCGCGGTTAGTTGCCGGCGAAGCGCGCTCATCGGCAGGTTGGCTTGCTTCGAGAGCTTTGCTAAAGACCAGGCGTCGTTGGGCCTTTCCTGTTCGGCGCGCCAGAGTTGTGAGAGCACGGCGGCGAGGGCTGGGTCAATTTCTTCGGTCATTCGGATTGGTTCCTTTGTCGGCTGGAGTTAGCGCTGTCGATCAGAGATGGCGCTGTCGGCCAGAGTTGGCGCTTTAGCGCTTACTCTGGCCCCATGCGCCTTACTCTGATCCCATGCGCTTACTCCAGCTTCATGCGACGAAGTTGCGGTCGGCATCGACGCCTTGCTTTGGTCCAATGCGCCCCACTCCGGCCCCATGCAACGAAGTTGCCGTCGGCCAAGTTGGCGCTTTAGTGTTTTACTCCAGCCCTACGCGCCTTACTGTGGCGCCAGCAACGAAGTTGCGGTCGGCCGGAGGTTAGCGCTTTAGCGCATGCTTCGGCCCTATGCAACGAGGTTGCAGTCGGCCAAGTTGGCGCTTTTGTGCTTGCTCCGGCCCGTGCAACGAAGTTGCTGTCAACCGTGGTGGGCGCTGTCGGCCGGAGCCGGCGCTCTAGCGCCTTAATCTGATTCCATGCGCCTTACTCCGGTCCCCTTGCAACGAAGTTGCTCAAGCCATCTGCGCCACCAACTCACCCAGCGTCCGCAGCGCGCTTTCCGTCTGCGACGTCCACGGATAGCTGTAGTTCAGCCGGATAAAGTGGCGAAAGTCATTTTTTGTCGAAAACATCATGCCGGGGCCGATCGTGATGCCATGCCCGAGCGCCGCCTGATAAAGCCGCATTGAATCGACGCGTTCCGGCAATTCCACCCACAGCACATACCCGCCCTGCGGCGACGAAACGCGCGTACCCGCCGGAAAAAACCGCAAGACCATCGCGCTCATGATGCGCGCCTGCTGGCGATACGCCTTGCGCACCTGACGCAGATGTCGGTCGTAGCCGTCCTGCCGCAGATAATCCGCGACCGCGACTTGCGGCACCGAAGGCGTCGTCAGCGTGTTGAGGAACTTGAGCTTTTCGACCTGCGCGCGATAGCGCCCCGGCATCGCCCAGCCGATCCGATACGACGCCGTCAGGCTCTTCGAAAACGACGCGCAATGCAGCACCAGGCCCTTCGTATCGAAATTCTTGAGCGTCGAAGGCCGCGTCTCGCCGAAATAGAGCTCCTGATAGACATCGTTTTCGATCACCGGAATCTCGTGCGCGGCGAGCAGCGCGACGAGCCGCTCCTTTCTCGCATCCGGCATCTGAAAACCAAGAGGATTCTGAAAATTCGGCATCACCATGCAGGCGGCGATCGCCTGCTTTTCGATGATCTGCGCCAGCACGTCGATATCGATGCCGTCGGCGGGATGCGTCGGCACTTCGATCGCGCGCATGCCGAGGCGCTCGATCGCGTGGAGCATCGCGTAGTAGGTCGGCGACTCGACGGCCACCGTATCGCCCGGCTTCGCGACCGCCTGCAGGCTCAGGTTGATCGCTTCGGTCGCGCCGACGGTGATGATGATCTCGTCCGGATCGACCGGCACGCCGTTCTCGGCATAGCGGCGCGCGATCTGGCGAATCAGCTCCGGATTGCCTGGCGGCAGGTCGTCGATCAGGTTCCAGCTCGCGTGACGTCGCGCGATCGCGTTCGCGTACTGGTTGATACGGCGCCAGGGAAAAAGCGTCGGGTCGGGATACGGCGAGCCCAGCGGCACGGCGTCGTTCGCGCGGATGCTGCGCAACGTGGAAAGCACGAGCCGGCTCACATCGACCTCCGACGCGACCGTGCTCGCCTGCGCCTTCTTCCCAACGGCGCGCGGCGCGGCGAGTTCGCGCACGAAGTAGCCCGACTGTGGGCGCGTCTCAACGATGCCCCGACTCTCCAGCAGCGCATAGGCATGCAGCACGGTCTTGATGCTCACGCCGTGTTGCTGGCTCGCGTGCCGCACCGACGCGATCCGCTCGCCGGGCGCGAACACGCCGCGCCGTACAGCTTCCTCGATTTCGTCGGCAAGCTTTTCGTAGAGGTTCAAGGTTTCTCGCGCACTTGAGATCACGCCAGTCTATGACAAATATCAACGAACTGTATCCCTCAATTTTTCGGATTTCTGTGCGCCGCGGTGATTTCGGAACACAGTAGTCTTGAGTCCATCGGCTAGTTCGCCTGATCCCGGTCCCAAGATCATGAAAAAACCAGAAGCCCGCATCGAACCCTATACCCATCCGGCGGCCGGCTGGGGCGCGCTCAAGTACGTCGCAATCAACCTCATCAAGGAAAAGGTGACGGGCGGCAACTACCGCACGTTGTTTTCCCAAAACCAGCCGGACGGTTTCGATTGCCCGGGCTGCGCGTGGCCGGATCGCGAGCATGCATCGACGTTCGAGTTCTGCGAGAACGGCGTGAAGGCAGTGGCCGCTGAAGCGACGAGCAAGCGCGTGACGCCCGCGTTCTTCGCGCAGCACACGGTTTCGGAACTGATGGCGCAATCGGACTTCGAACTGGAGCAGCACGGCCGGCTGACCGATCCGCTCGTCTACGACGCCTTGAGCGATTGCTACGTGCCAATCGCCTGGGACGACGCGTTCGCGTTGATCGCCCGCCATCTCCACGCGCTCGACGACCCCAACCGCGCCGCCTTCTACACCTCCGGCCGCGCGAGCAACGAAGCGGCGTTTCTGTATCAATTGTTCGTGAGAATGTTTGGCACGAACAACTTCCCTGACTGCTCGAACATGTGCCACGAAGCGACGAGCCGCGGCCTGCCGCACACGGTGGGCATCGGCAAGGGCACGGTCACGCTCGACGATTTCGAGCACGCCGACACCCTGCTCCTCTTCGGCCAGAATCCCGCGACGAACCACCCACGCATGCTCGGCGAACTGCGCGAGTGCGCGAAACGCGGCGCGACGATCGTCTCGATCAATCCGCTGAAGGAGCGCGGGCTTGAGCGCTTCGCTAGCCCGCAGCACCCGGTCGAAATGCTCACGATGGGCAGCACGAAGATCAGTTCCGTGTTCATCCGGCCGAAGGTCGGCGGCGATTTTGCGCTGATCAAGGGCGTCGCCAAGCGCGTGATCGAACTGGATGACGCCGCCCTGCTGACCGGCGCCGAACGCGTGCTCGACGTCGAATTCATCGCCGAACATACCGTCGGTTTCGACGCCTTCGCCGCGGACCTGCGCGCCGAAAACTGGGCGTCGATCGTCGCGGAATCGGGCGTCCCGATGGACGACATCCTGCAACTCGCCGACATCTACGCGAAGGGGCGTGCCGTCATCGCGACGTGGGGCATGGGGCTCACGCAGCACAAGAACTCCGTGCCGACGGTGCAGATCCTGTCGAACCTGATGATGATGCGCGGCAATATCGGCCGGCGCGGCGCGGGGTTGTGCCCGGTGCGCGGGCATTCGAATGTTCAGGGCGACCGGACAGTCGGTATCGAGGAGCAGCCGACGCAGGAATTTCTCGACCGCCTCGGCGAGGTTTACGATTTCAAGCCGCCGCGCGAACACGGACTCGACGTCGTAAGCACAATCCAGGCGATGCTCGACGGTCGCGTGAAGGTGTTCATCGGCTTGGGCGGCAATTTCTCGATCGCGACGCCCGACACGCCGCGCACCTGGCAAGCGATGCGCGCATGCGACCTGACCGTCCACATCACGACGAAATTGAACCGAAGCCATCTCGTTCACGGTCGCGACGCGCTGATCCTGCCGACGCTCGGCCGCACCGAGATCGACGCGCAGAACGGCTTGGCGCAAGGCGTGAGCGTCGAGGATTCGATGAGCATGGTGCATATTTCGTACGGTATGAACAAGCCTGCTTCGCCGAATCTGCTGTCGGAGATCGCGATCGTCGCGCGGATGGCGCACGCTACGCTCGGCAGCGGCAAGGTTGATTGGCTCTCCCACGCGAACGACTACGCGCTGATCCGCGATGGCATAGCGCAGGTGATCGACGGTTTTCATGACTACAACGAACGGCTGAAGCATCCTGGCGGGTTCCATTTGGGTGTGGCGTCACGCGATCGCGTCTGGAAGACGCCCAGCGGCAAGGCGCAATTCCTCGTGCACGCGATTTCCGTTGATACGCCGATCCATCGGGCACGCGCGCAGCACGGCGAACGCCTCCTCACATTGATGACGACGCGCTCCCACGATCAATACAACACGACGATCTACGGTCTCGACGATCGCTATCGCGGCGTCTACGGCCAGCGGCGCGTGCTGTTCGCCAACCGCGAAGACATCGACATGCTCGGCTTCGAACCCGGCGAGCGCGTGGACATCACGAGCGTATGGGACGATGGCATCGAGCGGCGCGTGGACGGGTTTTTACTCGTCGAGTACGACATTCCACGCGGTTGCCTCGGAGCGTACTACCCGGAAACAAACCCGCTCGTGCCGCTTTCCTCAATTGCAGATGGAGCGGGAACGCCGACTTCGAAGTCGATTCCGGTGCTGCTGACGAGGGCGCTGGAGGTGCTGGCGGCTTGAAAACGCAGAGCGGCGAACCTCCCTACTTCGCCGGAGCGAGCTCGTTCTGCTCCTCGACATCACCCGGAACCGGCACCACGCCCGACGGGCCGACCTCGCGCGGCTGCAGCAATAGCGCGACGAGCCCCGTCCAACCGGTTTGATGCGATGCTCCGACGCCACGTCCGTTGTCGCCGTGGAAGTATTCGTGGAACAGCACGAGATCGCGTGAACGCGCGTCGGTCTGAAGCAGCGGATAGGCAGCCATCACCGGGCGCTCGCCGTTCTTGTCGAGCAGGAATAGCGTGGTGACACGGCGCGCGAGTTCGTCGGCGATTTCGGAGAGCGAGAGCGTCGTGCCCGACCCGGTCGGATACTCGACGCGAAACTCGTCGCCGTAATAGCGATGGAATTCGTACAGCGATTCGATCAGCAAATAGTTGACCGGCATCCACACCGGCCCGCGCCAATTCGAGTTCCCGCCGAACACGCGCGAATTCGATTCAGCCGGCAGATACCGCACGCAGAAGCTGTCGCCGTTGTGGTGGAACACAAACGGCTCGTCGCGATGCACGCGCGACAGCGCCCGTACGCCGTGCGCCGACAGAAATTCCGATTCATCCAGCATGCGCTTGAGCAGCGCCTTCATCCGATGCCCGCGCAATAGCGACAGCAGGAGGCTATTGCCCTTGCCCGGTTGATTCCACCGAGACACGAGCCGCGCGAGATCCGGCCGATGCTCGAGGAACCACACAAGGCGGTCGCGCAGCCCCGGCAGATCGCCGTGGACGCTCTGCTCCAGCACATGGACGGCGAATAGCGGAATCAGCCCGACGATCGAGCGGATGCGCAGCGGAAAATTCGTACCGTCGGGCAGGCGCAGCTTGTCGTAGAAGAACTCGTCCGGCGTGTCCCATAGTCCTGTGTCGCAGCCGTCCTCGCAACTGACGGCTTCCGCGATGTACAGGAAATGCTCGAAAAACTTCACAGCGATATCGACGAACACATGGTTTGCGTAGGCGAGTTCGAGCGCGATGCGCATCAAGTCGAGCGCGTAGGCCGCCATCCACGCGGTGCCGTCGGCTTGATCGATGTGGCCACCTGTCGGTAGCGGCGACGAACGGTCGAAGATGCCGACGTTGTCTAGCCCCAGGAAACCGCCTTGGAAAATGTTGTGACCGTCGGCGTCCTTACGGTTGACCCACCACGAAAAGTTGAGCAGCAGCTTGTGGAACACTAGTTCCAGGAAGTCGCGATCGCCCTTGCCGGTGATCGCACGATCGATTTCGTAGACACGCCACGTGGCCCACGCATGCACCGGTGGATTGGCGTCGCTGAACGCCCATTCGTAAGCCGGCAACTGGCCGTTCGGATGTTGATAGCGGTCCTTCACCAGCAACAGCAACTGACGCTTTGCGAACGCCGGATCGATCAGCGCGAACGCCGCCGCGTGAAACGCGAGATCCCATGATGCGTACCACGGGTACTCCCACTTATCCGGCATCGACACGATGTCCGCGTTGCACAGATGCCGCCAATCGGCGTTACGCCCATGCCGGCGGCCTTTCGGCGGCTTCGGCTGCGCGGGATCGCCGTCCATCCAACGTGTGACGTCGAACTGGTAGTACTGCTTCGACCACAACATGCCCGCAAGCGCTTGCCGTTGGACGAGGCGTGCGTCGGCATTGTCGATATCGGCTTGCAGTGCCGCGTAAAAAGCGTCGGCCTCTGCGATGCGTCGCGCAAAAAGCGCGTCGATGTCGAGCGGCACGACGTCCGGCGCTGACTCCGGCCGCCAGCGCATCACCACGACTGCGCGGCCGTGAGCTTCCAGTGTCAGATGCACATGCGCCGCTGCGCGCGTGCCCGACGTGTGGCTCACGGCGTCTTGATCGTGCTGCACGATGTAATCGTTAAAGCCGTCCTTGAACGGGCCCGGGCCGTCCATGTTGAACAGGCGCTTGACATTGGTTTCGTTCTCGCAGAAGAGCCACGTTACGTTCGCGCCATTCGCCGATGCCGTGACGATCATCGGCTCGTGCCCGTCATGCCGCGCGACGAGGTGCGGTTCACCCGAATTCGTCATCATGGTCAGCGACGGCTTCTTCGACGCAGCCTTCCACGACCACGTATTGCGCGCCCAGATGAGCGGCAGCACGTCGATCGCGGCTTCGTCCGAGGCGCGGTTCTCGATCGTCACGCGCATCACGATGTCGTCGGCCGTGTGCTTCGCGTATTCGACCTGGACGTCGAAGTAACGGTTGTCATCAAATACGCCAGTGTCTAGCACCTCGTACTCGGGAAGATCGGGACCGCGACGTGCGTTCTCGCGAATCAGGTCATCATACGGATACGCGCCCTGAGGATACTTGTACAGCATGCGCATATACGAATGCGTGGGCGTGCCGTCGACATAGAAATACAATTCCTTCACGTCCTCGCCATGATTGCCCTGCGCGTTCGTGAGGCCGAAGAGGCGCTCCTTCAGGATCGGGTCGCGGCCGTTCCAGAGCGCCAGCGAGACGCACCAATTCAATTTATCGTCACCGAAGCCGGCGACGCCGTCCTCACCCCACCGATACGCCCGACTGCGCGCGTGATCGTGCGGAAAATAGTCCCACGCGGTGCCGTTCTCGCTGTAATCCTCGCGGACAGTACCCCACTGGCGCTCGCTGAGATACGGCCCCCAGCGCTGCCAGCGGGCGCACTCGCTGGAATGGAGCCGGGCACCTTCGATGGTGTCGAGAAGGTTGGTGGCGCGCAGAGGTGGCATGGATGTCTCCTTCGTACTGAACTTCAGGGTTTCCCACCGCGGAAAGACCCACAATTTAGCGCTTTTGGCCAGTGATGTGTTTGACCATTGCTTAACGGAAAACTTAGCGAAGCCGCAGTATCGCTCATGACTTTGGCGAACGGGTATCGATGAAAACTCATAACCGCCATGATGAAATTTCGCTGGACAGCCAAAAGCTCGGTATTGCTAACATCGGCCCGTCGATTGAACAAGGCAAGCACATGAACACAGGCACCACTCACGCACATCGGTCATCGTCTGCCGATCAGCTTCTCCATTCGCAGCAGTTCCCCGAGCGACCACGCCTGGCACGGCGTGCCGCCGGGCATATGCGGCGCGTCGCCATCCGCCACTTCGCAAATGTGACCGAGGCCGCCATGATCCAGATGCGCGTAGAGCGGCGCGAGGAAGCGCTCGCGTACGCCTTGCGTCCCGTGCAGCCTGATCCACGCTTCGATGAACGGGCCGATGAGCCACGGCCACACCGTGCCCTGGTGATAGGCCGAATCGCGTTCAAAAAGACCACCACTGTAGAGCCCTCGATAAGCCGGGTCGGAAGGCGCGAGCGTGCGCAGCCCAAGCGGTGTGAGCAGATGCGCTTCGACCTGCGCGACCACGGCATTTGCGGCGGCGCCGTTGAGCAACGCGAACGGCAAGCCGCCCACAGCGAAAATCTGGTTCGGACGAATCGAGCGGTCGATTTTCCCCGGCTCGTGATCCACATCGACGACGTCGAACAGCGCACCCGTCGACGGATCGACGAAACGCTGTTCGAACGAGCGCCGGGCGCGCGCTTCGAGTTCGCTCCAATTCGGGTTCCAGTCGAGTGCGATGCGCAGCGCGTTGATCCAGAGCGCCTGCACCTCGACCGGCTTGCCGATGCGCGGAGTCACCACCCAGCCGTCGACTTTCGCGTCCATCCACGTCAGTTGCACGCCCGGCACACCGGCGCGCACGAGGCCGTCGTCATCGACCGCGATGCCGAAGCGCGTGCCTCGCGTATAACCGTCGAGGATCGCGTCGACGGCCCGTTGCAGCCGGCTGCGAGTAGCGGCGAGCGCGTGATTTGTCGCAAGGTAATCGTGCACAGCCACCGCAAACCACAGCGAGGCATCGACCGAGTTGTATTCCGGCATGCCGCCGCGGTCGGGAAAGCGGTTTGGCAGCATGCCATCGGAAAGCATGTCGGCCCATTCGAGCAGGATCGATTCCGCGTATTGAAGGCGTCCCTGCGCGATCAGCAGGCCGCGCATCGAGATGAACGTGTCGCGGCCCCAATCGGTGAACCACGGGAAGCCCGCGAGGATCGTGTGCCCGTCACCGCGCGCGATGACGTAGGCGTCGGCAGAACGCTGGAGGCGCGAGCCGAGCGCGGCGCGGCGTTCCACTTCGATTTCAGCGAGTCCAACTACGCGTTCCCGCGCAGGGCTCGCAGTGCCTGTCTCTGCGCTCAGGATCATCACTGCCTCGCCTTGCGTCAGGTCGAACGAAAAGACGCCTGGCGTCGCGAGGTCCTCAGTGAAATCGAGGCCCCGCTCCCGCTCGCGGACATAGCAGAAATTGCGATACCAGTCGGGCGCATGGGCATACACGCCATTCGTCGACGCCACGACGACAGGCAAGCCGCCGTAGGGCTGCCAACTCACGCGCTCGCCATCGACATGCGCGTCGAAGCCGAACGCCGGATTCTCGTGATGCATCGAGTGGTAGTCGCGGCCCGAGAGCAGCGGCCGCACGTGCAGCGTGGCGGCGTTCGGGACGTCAGCGCCTTCGAAGCGCCATCTCAATACCGTTTCGCGGCTCTCTTTCGCGACAAACACTTCCGCAATGACCACCAACCGCTCATTGATTCGGAAACGCCAAGTGGGCCAAGGCGTGGTGTCGAAAGAAAGCAGGCTGGCGGAGGCGTCGGGGTAGATCACGTCCGGCGCGTAGCACTGCATCGTCAGCGGAAAACGCGTGTCGTTCACGTCGAGCCAGGCCTCGATGCCGTTCACCAGCACGACGCGGCCCGTCGGCGGCTGCGTCGCGGTGAGCAGCAGCGCGTGATAGCGGCGTGTACGCATCAAACCGACGGTGCCCGACGCGAAACCGCCGAAGCCATCCGCTTCGAGCCATTCGTCTTCGAGGCGCGCGCGATCGAAAGGCTGATCGACGCGCGTCATGACGCGGCCTGCCTGCGATATTCCGCCAGACCTTTGCGCGCTTCCTTGCGGATCTTGTCTTGCACGAACGACGTCCCGCCGAGCAGCCAGCCTTTCAGGCCGAGCGCCTGCCGGCTCCAGCGCCAGAGATCGAAGGTATCGGTGTGTTCGACGATCAGGCCATCGCGGATCGCGAACTTCGAGTGGATTTCGTTGATCACCTTGCGTCTGGTGCGCGAGAACAGATACGTCGCGACGCAGCTTGCGGTCGCGGTCTGGCCCGAAGTCTTGATATCGCTATACGTCAGCGAAAAGTCCGACGCGCGCGCGAGCAGCATGCGCCACATGTCGCCCGCTTCGCGGCCGCGCAGCGTGCCGAACACCGGGTCCTCGAAGCGGATGTCGTGCGCGTAGCACTCGGTCATCGCTTCGGCGTCGAGGTTCTGAAAGGCGCGGTAGAAGCGCTCGATCAGTTCGGTGTTCGGATTGGCCATATTTAACGAGCTCACGAAAATGTTCGAAACCCCTCAGACCGCGCGATTCGTCTCAAACGGTCAAAAGCGACACCGCATGAATCAGCAGCCCGACCGCGCCGCCTACCAGCGTACCGTTCACGCGGATGAACTGCAGGTCGCGACCGATGTTCAGTTCGACGTCGCGTACGAGCGTGGCATCGTCCCATTGGCGAACGGTCGTCGCGATGTGCTTCGCGATGCCTTCGCGCAGTTCGGGCGCGAGCGCCTTCAACGCATCGCGCATGTGCTCGTTGATCGAGCCGCGCAGCGCCGGATCGCTGCCGAGCGCCTGCGCGAAAGTCGCGGCCACGCTGACCACCTTGGTATGCAGCGTCGAAGACGGGCGTTCAAGATCAGCGTGCAGCCAAGCGGTGAACTCGTCCCACAGGCCGTTGACGTACGCGCGCAGTTCCGGCCGATCGAGCCATTGCCGCTTGTGCTCGTCGATGCGCGACTTGAACGCCGGATCGGACTTCAGCCGTTCGACGAACCCTTCCACCGCGCGGTCGAATGCCTTGCGGCGCTCGTGTTCCGGGTCGCTGCTGATGTCGTGCAGCCACGTGTTCGCGCCGCGCACGAGGCCCGCAGCGAACTTGTTGCCGAGTTCCTCGGCGTTCAGTCCGATGAAACCAAGCGCGCCGACGAGCTTCGGATACTCCTCGCCCGCCACTTGCACGATCTTGTCGGCGAGCATCTGCTGCACGTCGCCGCGGTCCAGCCAGTCGGCCAGTTCGCGCAGGCCTTCGTCGAGCAGCAGTTGATGGCGCTGGTCGGCGGTCAGCGTGGAGAGCAGGCCACCCGCCGCGCCCGCGAGGTCGAATTTCTCGGCGCGGCGGCGCAGCGCGTCGTAGAGCATCGTCTTGATGCGCGCGTCGTCGATGAAGTTCAAGAGCTGGCTTGCCGACGTCACCGCCTTTCTGCCGAGCAGTTCGGCGTTCTTCGGCTCGGCGAGCCATATCGAGAGACGGCCGGCGGGGTCGAACGCGTTCACGCGATCGACCAACGCGTCGGTGCCGAGAAAGCGGTCGCGCACGAACGCGGCGAGGTTGTCGGCGACGCGTGCCTTGTTCGCGGGCAGGATCGCCGTGTGCGGGATGGGCACGCCGAGCGGATGGCGAAAGAGCGCGACGACCGCGAACCAGTCCGCGAGCGCGCCGACCATCGCCGCTTCTGCGAACGCCGAGACCCACGCCCACGCGCCGGCATCGTGCTGGCTCTTGGCGAGCGCGAACAACGCGCCAGCCGCCACCAGCAAGGCCGCCGCGAACCACTTCATGCGTTTGAGTGCTGCTGCTTTATCCTGCGTTTCCATCTTGAAGTTTGTTCTGGTCCTGATTGGTCGAGGGGGCAAGCATACCAGCGTGTAGCGTGTGCTTCATTCTCTCGCCGAAGCGCGTTTTTGGAGCGCTTCGAGCGCGGCCAAGGCACGCCCGGCATCGTCGACAGGTACGAAAATATGGTCATGAAACGCGGCCGCGACGACATTGCAACTGATGTTCGCGTCGCCGAGTGCGCGGGCGAAGGCGGCGGTTAGGCCGACGGCGTTCAAATCGGAGTGAACCGTCAGCGTAATCCAGGCAGCGCGAAAGAGTGGTGTCAGCCCGGCTCTCGCGGCTTCGCTTTCCTCGACGACCACGGTTAGCCCTTCCCATTCGCGGACAGTCGCGATCGGTTCAATACCACGCAAATCGGCATCGAACGGCACCGACGCGAAAACATACACGCCCGCGTGCAATTCGGGTTGCATCGAAGCAAGCAGCACGTCGAGATTCGAGATCGCCTGAGTCATGATTTTTGTCCACCTAAACTCGATCGGTTTCTTTCAAGGAGTGACAGCGATGATTTCAGATCGTAGCGAAGTGACGCGGATGATTCTCGCCGCGAAGGTCGGCAAGGGGCTGAAATGGGCCGATGTCGCGCAAAAAGTCGGCCTGAGCAAGGAATGGGTGACGGCTGGCTGCCTCGGCCAGATGACCTTCACCAAAGACAAGGCGACGACCGTAGGCGAAATATTCGAACTTTCCGATGAAGCCGTCGCGTGGCTTCAGATCGTTCCGTATAAAGGCTCGCTGCCAAGCGCCGTGCCGACCGATCCGCTGATCTACCGCTGGTACGAAATCGTCAGCGTCTACGGGACGACGATCAAGGAACTGATTCACGAGGAATTCGGCGACGGCATCATGAGCGCGATCGATTTTTCGATGGACATTCAGCGCCAACCCGATCCCAAGGGGGATCGGGTCAACGTGGTGCTGTCGGGCAAGTTTCTGCCCTACAAGAGTTATTGAACGGTGACCCAACCGCAGTCAGGCGGCGTTTTCCTCCGCCGCCACCCGCGCCAGCACCGGCCGCAACGCCGCGCCGGTATGGCTGCGCGCGTTGCGTGCGAGCGTCTCGGGATCGGCGGCCGCGACGATCATCCCGCCGTTCACACCGCCTTCCGGGCCGAGGTCCAACACCCAGTCGGCTTCAGCGATCACGTCGAGATCGTGCTCGATCACGACGACGCTATGGCCGCCGTCCACCAGCCGGTGAAGCACGCGGATCAATTTTGCGACGTCCGCCATATGCAGGCCGACAGTCGGCTCGTCGAGCACGTAGAGCGTGTGTGGCACTTTTTGCCCGCGCCGTGTGACATCGTCGCGAACCTTGCTCAGTTCCGTCACGAGCTTGATGCGCTGCGCCTCGCCGCCCGAGAGCGTCGGCGACGGCTGGCCGAGCGTCAGATACCCGAGCCCGACGTCTTTCATCAACTGCAGCGGATGCGCGATGCTCGTCATCGAGCCGAAAAATTCGACGGCCTCGTCGATTTCCATCGTCAGCACTTCGCCGATATTCTTGCCGCGCCACGTCACCGCGAGCGTTTCCGGGTTGAAGCGCTGGCCGTGACAGACATCGCACGGCACTTTCACGTCGGGCAGGAAGCTCATCGCGATCGTGCGCACGCCCTGCCCCTCGCACGCGGGGCAACGGCCGTCGCCGGTGTTAAACGAAAAACGCGACGGCGTGTAACCGCGCGCGCGAGCTTCGAGCGTATCGGCGAACAGCTTGCGGATCGTGTCCCACATGCCGATATAGGTCGCCGGACACGAGCGCGGCGTCTTGCCGATCGGCGTCTGGTCGACTTCGAGCACGCGATCGATCGATTCCCAGCCGGTGACACCCGAGCAGCCCTGCCAGTTGTGCGCGACGTCGAATTTGGGACGCGGCGCCTCGCGGGACAGGACGCTCGAGCGGTTGCGCGCGGGCGCGTCGGCTTGTGCGGCTTTGCGCGCGCGGCGCGTCGCGGGCGACGACAGCACCGAACGGCCGACCGCATCGAGCAGATTCGTCATCAAAACGTCGCGGGCGAGCGTCGATTTGCCGGAGCCGGAGACGCCCGTAATCGCGACGAGACGCGTAAGCGGCATGCTTGCCGTGATGTTGCGCAGATTGTGCAGCGTTGCGCCTTCGACCGTCAGCCATTGCTCGGGCGTCGCCGCGCGCTTGGCTGTGCCCGCGCGCACGTCGCGGCGCGGTTTGAGCGGATGCACGATCGGGTTGGCGAGAAACTGGCCGGTCAGCGAATCCTTGTGCGCCGCCAGATCGCCGACGCCGCCCTGCGCGACCACCGTCCCGCCGCGCTTGCCCGCGCCCGGCCCGATATCGATGATGTGATCGGCGCGCCGAATCGTGTCCTCGTCATGCTCCACGACGACGAGCGTATTGCCCTTGTCGCCGAGCTTTTTCAGGGCGTCGAGCAGGATCTGGTTGTCGCGCGGATGCAGGCCGATGGTCGGTTCGTCGAGCACATAGCAGACGCCCTGCAGATTGCTGCCGAGCTGCGCCGCGAGCCGGATGCGCTGCGCTTCGCCGCCCGAGAGCGTCGGCGCGGCGCGGTCGAGGCTCAGATAGCCGAGGCCGACCTCCTCCAGAAACTGCAGGCGCCCTTCGATTTCGCTGACGACGTCGCGCGCGATATCGGCGTCGCGGCCTTTCAACGCGAGCTTGCGCACCCACTGGCGCGTGTCGCTGACCGTCCAGCGGCCAACTTCCGTGATCGGGAAGTTGCCGAATGTCACGGCGCGCGCGACCTCGTTCAGGCGCGTGCCTTCGCAATCGGGACACGGCACGTCCACGACGTCGTCCGGTTCCTGATCGACCGAGCCGATGGTCTGCTCGCGGCCGCGGTCGTCGCCGGCGAGGATCGTGTCGTCGTAGGCGGCGCGTTGTTCGCGCGTGAGCTTCAGGCCCGTGCCGACGCAGGTCCCGCACCACCCGTGCTTGCTGTTGTACGAAAACATGCGCGGATCGAGTTCCGGATAGCTCGTGCCGCACACCGGACAGGCGCGTTTTGTCGAGAACACACGCGTTTCCTCCTTCCCGCGACGATGCCCGTTGCTGAGCGCGCCGTGCAGGTCGTCGAGCGGCGCGAGCAGATGCATCACGCCTTTGCCGATTTCGAGCGTCTCGTCGAGCAGCTTGCGCAGAGCCGATTCGTCGTTCGCCGACACGACGAGATCGCCGACCGGCAGTTCGATCGTGTGCTCGCGAAAGCGATCGAGCTTCGGCCACGGGCTGACGGGCAAAAACTCGCCGTCGACGCGCAGATGCGTATTCCCGCGCGCCTTCGCCCATTTCGCAATATCGGTATAGACGCCCTTCCGGTTCACGACGAGCGGCGCGAGCAGCCCGACGTGCTGGCCCTTGAAATCGCGCAGGATCTGCGCGGCGATCGATTCGGCGCTCTGCGCCTGAACCGGCGCGCCGTCGTGGACGCAGTGCTGGATGCCGAGCTTCACATACAGCAACCGCAGGAAGTGCCACACCTCGGAAGTCGTCGCGACCGTACTTTTGCGCCCGCCGCGCGACAAACGCTGTTCGATCGCGACCGTCGGCGGAATGCCGTAGACGGCATCGACTTCCGGGCGTCCGGCCGGCTGCACGATCGAGCGCGCGTATGCGTTGAGAGATTCGAGATAGCGGCGCTGGCCTTCGTGAAACAGGATGTCGAATGCGAGCGTCGATTTGCCGGAGCCGGAGACGCCCGTGATCACGTTAAACTTGCCGTGCGGAATGTCGACGTCGAGCGACTTCAGGTTGTGCTCGCGCGCGTTGACGATGCGCACCACGTCCTCGCCCTGCAACGCGCGCCGCGCGCTCGCGACTTCCGCCGCGAGCTGCAGCGGGACGCCCGACGCGCGTTTTTCGGCGGCGCCGGGCGCCATCGATTCCTCGTAGTCGAGGAGCGCGCGGCCCGTGTGCGACTGCTCGCACGCGGCGACGTCGTCCGGCGTGCCGATGCACACGACCTGCCCGCCACCGTCTCCGCCTTCCGGGCCGAGGTCGATGATCCAGTCGGCGGCGCGGATCACGTCGAGGTTGTGCTCGATCACGATCAGCGAATGGCCGCGCTCCAGCAACCGGCGCAGCGCCTGCATCAGCTTGGCGATGTCGTCGAAATGAAGGCCGGTCGTCGGTTCGTCGAACATGAAGAGGCGGCCTTGCTTTCCGCCCTTCGCTTGAGACGTTTCCGCAAGGAAGCCAGCCAATTTGAGACGTTGCGCCTCGCCGCCGGAAAGAGTGGGAACCGGCTGGCCGAGTTTCACGTATTCCAGCCCGACATCGACGATCGGTTGCAGCACGCGCAGCACTTCGGCGTCGTTCGCGAAGAGCGCGACGGCCTCGCTCACCGTCAGTTCGAGCACGTCGGCGACGCTCAGATGACGCCCGCCGCGTTCGATCTTCACTTCGAGGATTTCCGCGCGATAACGCCGTCCGTCGCAGTCCGGGCAGCGCAGGTAGACGTCGCTCAGGAACTGCATTTCGACGTGCTCGAAGCCCGAGCCGCCGCAGGTCGGGCAGCGCCCGTCGCCTGAGTTGAAGCTGAACATACTGGCGCCGTAGCCACGCTGGGCGGCGAGCGGCGCCTTCGCGAACAGCTTGCGGATTTCGTCGAACGCGCCGACGTAGCTCGCCGGATTCGAGCGCGCCGTGCGCCCGATCGGCGACTGGTCGACGAAAACGACGTCGCTCAACTGGTCGGCGCCTTGCAGCGTACGGAACGCACCCGGCGCTTCCGTCGCCTTGCCGAAATGGCGGGCGAGCGCGGGCGCGAGCACGTCCTGGATCAGCGTCGACTTGCCCGAACCGGATACGCCCGTCACGCAGACGAGCCGTTGCAGCGGAATCTCGACCGTGACGTCGCGCAGGTTGTGGTCGCTCGCGCCTTCGAGAATCAGGCGCGGCGTGCTGCCGTCGACCAGACGGCGCAGCCAGTTCGACGCATGCGCCACGTGTTTCCGGCCACCGAGATAGGCGCCGGTCAGCGTGTCACTGTTCTGGATTTCGTTGGGCGAACCGTCGTAGACAATGTCGCCGCCGCGCTCGCCGGGGCCCGGCCCCATGTCGATCAGGCGATCGGCGGCCAGCATCACCGAAGGATCGTGCTCCACCACGACGAGCGTGTTGCCGGCGTCGCGCAGCCGGTGCATTGCCTCGACGATTCGGTTCAGGTCGCGTGGATGCAGCCCGATGCTTGGTTCGTCGAGGACGAACAGCGTGTTGACGAGCGACGTTCCGAGCGCCGTCGTCAGGTTGATCCGCTGCACTTCGCCGCCCGATAGCGTGCGGCTCTGGCGATCGAGCGTCAGATAGCCGAGGCCGACGTCGCACAGGTATTTGAGACGCGTGCGGACTTCGGCGTGCAGCAGCTTCAGGGCTTCGTCGAGGAGCGTGCTCGGCAGCGTCAGCGAATCGAAGAAACGGCGGATACGCTCGATCGGCATCAGCATCAGGTCGTGCAGCGTGAGGCCGGGCATCGCTTCGAGCTGCGGACGTGTCCATTCGACGCCGGTCGGCATGAAGCGATCCGCCGGCGAAAGCACCGCGTCGGCCTGTTCCTTCGTGCCGAGCCGCCACAGGAGCGCTTCGGTTTTCAGGCGCGCGCCGTCGCAAGCGGGACACTTCGTGTAGCTACGATATTTGGACAGCAGCACGCGGATGTGCATCTTGTACGCCTTCGACTCCAGATAGTCGAAGAAGCGCTGCACGCCGTACCACTGGTTGCCCCATTTGCCCGTCCACTCCGGCGAGCCCTTGATGACCCAGTCGCGTTCCTTTTGCGTCAGTTCGCTCCACGGCACGCCGAGACGAATGCCCGCCTTCGCGCCGTAGCGCACCAGATCGTCCTGGTTCTCCTTCCACGCGGGCGTCTGCAGCGTCTTGACCGCGCCTTCCTTGAGCGTCTTGCGCTCGTCGGGGATCACGAGCCCCAGATCGACGCCGATTACCCGGCCAAAGCCGCGGCACGTCTCGCACGCGCCATAGGCCGAATTGAAGGAAAAGAGCGCGGGTTGCGGATCGGCATAGCGGATATCGCTCTCCGGGCTGTGCAGGCCGGTCGAAAAGCGCCAGATTTCCGGCTCCCCTTCGTCGGCGAGGACGTAGACGTTCACGCGCCCCGTACCCCGCAGCAGCGCGCCTTCGATCGCCTCCAGCGCGCGCGAGCGCTCGGTGTTCTGCAAGCGGAACCGGTCCGCGACGACATCGAGCAATTGCCGCGCGCCGCTCTCCGTCTCGACGTGGCGCTTCGCCTGCACGCGCGTGTAGCCGCTCGCGGAGAGCCATTGCGTGACTTCCTCGTCGCTGGCGGTATCGGGGAGTTCGACCGGAAACGTGATCGCGATGCGCGGATCGCCGGCGCGCGTGCGTTCCAGCAGCTCGGCGTAGATCGTTTCGGGCGTATCGTGCCGCACCTGATGCGACGTCTTTCGATCGAACAGTTCGGCGGCGCGCGCGTAGAAGAGCTTCAAGTGGTCGTTCAGCTCGGTCATTGTGCCGACCGTCGAGCGCGAACTGCGCACCGGATTCGTCTGGTCGATGGCGATCGCGGGCGGCACGCCGTCCACGCGATCCACCTGCGGCCGGTCCATCCGGTCGAGAAACTGGCGGGCGTAGGCGCTGAAGGTTTCGACGTAGCGACGCTGGCCTTCCGCGTAAAGCGTGTCGAACACGAGGCTCGATTTACCCGAGCCCGACGGGCCCGTGACGACCGTCATCTGGCCGGTGAAGAGGTCGAGATCGAGGTTCTTGAGGTTGTGCTGACGGGCGCCGCGGATGCGGATTGCGTTATTCAATGCCACTTTTTTGCTAACCGGTTCAATGAGTTATGTCGCTCAGGTCCGGCTCGGTGTGCACACGGCTTATGCCATCCGCAGGCTCCCGGCCGCCAAGCTCGCCACTGTACACTCATACAGTGTTTGTCGCAAAAAGAGCCGAGCACGCGGTAGTCCAGCAGAAGCCGTTCCGCCCCAGCGGAATCCACGAAAAATAGTTTGCCGCTTGCCGGCAAACGGCATAGAATAACGACCAATGATTGTTTCTTTCGAGTGCGCCGAAACGAGGGCGCTGTTTGAAACCGGGAGCTCCCGGCTCTTCGCGAACATTCTGGCCGCAGCCGAGCGCAAGCTCACGTTGCTCGACGCCGCCGCCACGCTCAGCGCGTTGCGCACGCCGCCGGGCAATCGGCTCGAAGTATTGCGCGGCGATCTCGCCAATACGTACAGCATTCGCGTGAACAATCAGTGGCGCCTTCTTTTTTCATGGACGCCGGACGGACCCGCCGACGTGCGGCTAATCGACTACCACTAAGCGACCACCATTAAGCGAGACTACACACATGGCCAATTTCACGAACGGCATGCGGCCGGTCCACCCGGGCGAAGTGCTGCGCGAGGACTATCTCGTGCCGCTCAACATGACCGCGAACGCGCTCGCCCGCGCGCTCGACGTCACGGCGAACCGCATCAACGACATCGTGCTCGAGCGGCGCGGCATCACGCCCGAAACGGCGCTGCGGCTCGCGCGCTACTTCGGCGGCGACGCCCAGACGTGGCTCAATCTGCAAGTGACGTACGACCTGAAGATTGCCGAGCGGGAGCACGCGGAGGAGATCGCGCGCACCATTGCTCCGCGCGAAGCGGCGTGACCCTGCACGAGCCATGAAGACGGGAAAAACCGGATGCTGAACAGAGACGCCATCAACTCGGGAGCGTATCTCGAGAGCTTCGACACGCTGCCGAAGGAAATCCTCTGGAGCCAGGAGCGCATCGATCAATCGCTCACGGAGACCATGCGGTTGCGTCCCACCGACGGCGACGTCTGGGTTTTCGCCTACGGCTCGCTGATGTGGAACCCGATTTCCGTCTACGACAGCCGGCGTATCGCGACGCTGCACGACTGGCACCGCAGCTTCTGTCTCAGCGTGATCGCCGGGCGCGGCACGCCAGAGCGGCCCGGACGGATGCTGTCGCTGGAGCCGGGCGGCAGTACGCAAGGCGTCGCGCTGCGGCTGTGCAACGCCACGCTCGACGAAGAACTCAGAATCCTCTGGACGCGCGAGATGGTGACCGGCGCCTATCGCCCAACGTGGGCGCCCGTCACGCTCGACGACGGCACCGAAACGTCCGCGATCGCCTTCGTCGCGGATCACGAAAAGTCACAATACGAAGCCGACGCGCGCCCGTCCACGATTGCGCCGCTGATGCACGTCGCGGCGGGTTTGTTCGGCACGAACGCGGAGTATGTGTTTATGCTGCAGCACGCGCTCGCGGAGTGCGGCCTCACCGACGCCTATATCGACGAACTCGCCGCGGAACTCGCCCGCCTCGCCGTAAGCGCGCCCTTTACCGGTCGATGACAAGTAGCGTCGAGGTCGCGGAGGCGTGCAGGCGGCCGCTCGCGTCCTTGAGCGTCGCCTCGGCGAACGCGGCGCGCCGTCCGATCGACAGCACTCGGCCTTCGGCGCGCAGCAGACCCGAATCGCGCGTGATCGCCTTGTGGTACGCCACCTTCAGTTCGAGCGTCGTGTAGGCCTGCGCCGGCGTGAGACACGAGTGCACGGCGCATCCGCACGCCGAGTCGAGCAGTGTGGCCGCGTAGCCGCCGTGCACGGTGCCGATCGGGTTGTATGCGTGTTCGCCCGCGATGCCCGCGAACACCGCCCTGCCCGCCTCGACTTCCACGAAGTCGAAATCGAGCGCGACGAGAATTCCGGGCTTGCGTCCCGAGGCGATCAGCGCGCGCAGTTGCGACAGGCCGTCGAGGCCGGCGCCGGTTTCTTCGATCAGGCTCATATTCCCGTTCTCCTTACTTGACCGCTTCGACGAGCGACGGCGTGCGGCTCGCGAGCGCATCGGCATCGGCGGGCGTCTGGCTCCATCCGCCGCCGAGCGACCGGTACAGCGCCACCGCCGCCAGCGCATGCTCGCGCTTCGCCAGATTCAGTGAATCCGCGTCCTGCAGATATGACTCCTGCGCCGCCAGCACGTCCAGGAAGCTCGCCGCGCCGCCTTTGTATAGCTGCGTCGAAAGTGTCAACGACTTGTCCGATGCGGCGAGCGCATCCGTGAGACGCGCGGACTGCTCGGTCGTGCTGACGAGGTCGCTCCTCGTATCTTCGACTTCCTTCAGCGCCTGGAGCATCGTCTGCCGCAGGTTCAGATCAGATTCGCGCAACCGGCTCTCGCTCTGCTCGATCCCGGCCGTGATCCGGCCCGCATTGAAAATCGGGCTGGTCGCGTTGAGGGCGGCGCTGAAGAGGTTGTCGGTGAGGGTGGGCAGTCCAAGATACGACGACGCCAGCAAGCCGTCCGTCAGCCGCAGCGAAAACTTCGGATAGCGCTCCGCCCTCGATACCCCGACCTCCGCCGCGCGCTGCTGGACGGTCGCGTACGCGGCGAGCACGTCGGGGCGGCGCAGGAGAGCGTCCGACGGCAGCGTCTGCGGCACGCCGCTCGCGGGCATCGGGATCACGGGTGCGTCGCCAGCGTTCGCGAGCATCAGCCGGTCGACGGATTCGGGCGTCCGCCCCGAGTACACGGCGATCAGGCTCAACTGATGCTGAATCGTCGACTGAGCGCGCGGAATGCGCGATTGGAGGTCGCTCAACTGATTCTGCGCGCGCGAGACGTCGAGTTGCGTCGAGAGGCCGTATTGCAGGCGGCGCTGCGTCAGCCGCAGCGCGCGTTCGCGGATCGCGAGATTGTCCTGCAGGATCTTCAGTTCCGCCTGCGCCCAGCGCAAATCGACATACGCTGACGCCGTATCGGCTGCGAGCGCGAGCCGCAACTGATCGGCGGCATGTTCGCGTCCGACGAGTTGCGCCTGCGACGCCAGCAGTTCCAGCCGCTCACCGCCGAACACATCGGGCGTCCAGCTCAACGACAACCCGATCCCCGCCTGACGCACGTAGCCGAGCGGCGGCGGCGTGTTCTGGCGGGCATCGGAGGCGCCGGCGTTCGCATCGAGTTGCGGGAGGAGCGCGGCGCGGCGCTGCGTCGTGAGCGCCTGCGCCTGCTTCACGCGCTCGACGGCGGCTTGCAAGTCGAGGTTGTCGTTCAATACCGACGCCACGAGTTCGTGCAGCACCGGGTCGCCGAACTGGGTCCACCACGCGGCAGGATCGGCGGGATCGCGCGGCACGTCCACGCTCCAGGCGGCGGGTGCCGTAGCTGTGACCGTGGCCGGCAAATCGGCGTGCGTCGCGGGTTGCACCGCACACGCGGCCAGCGACAGACAAGCCAGGATTTCAACGAGAAGTTTTCTCATGATCGTCTCAAATTTCCGCGTGGAGGCTCAGTGCGCGTCGGAAGAAGGCGGCGCGCTAGTGATCGGCCGCGAGAACAGGACGCTGACCACGCCCACCGTGAAACACAGCGCCAGCAAGTAGAAGCAATCGGCGAACGTCAGTACGAGCGCCTCGCGAAACACGAGCGCGTGCAGGTTCGCGAGCCCGGCCTGCGTGGCGTCGAGCGCATCGCCCGCCACCGACGCGAAGTGCCCCGCACTGCGCGCGAGCAGCCCCTCGACCTGCGGATTGCCGACCGTCACGCCCTCGTTCAGCCGCAGATAGTGGAGATTCAGGCGATCGTTGAGCATCGTCGCGCTGACCGCGATGCCGATCGCGCCGCCGAGATTGCGCATCAGGTTGAAAAGCCCGCTCGCCGATTTCAGCCGCGACGGCGGCAACGAGCCGAGCGCCATCGTGACGATCGGCGGTACGGCGAACTGCTGGCCGATGCCGCGCAGCGCCTGCGGCAGCAGCAGTTCATGCCAGCCCCACTGGTTCGTGAGCGGTGTGTAGAGATAGCAACCCGCGCCGAAACACACGAGGCCGAAAACCAGCAGCACGCGCATATCGATGAACTTCGTCGCGAGCGCGTAGGCGCCGAGCGCGAGCAACTGGAAACATCCGACCGACAGCAGCGCGATCCCGATTTCGAGCGAATCGAAGCCCCGCACGCGGCTCAGGAACACCGGCGTCAGGAACACCGATACGAAAATTCCGATGCCCGTCACGAACGACAGCAGGCTGCCGATCGCGAAATTGCGCACCGCGAGCGCCTTCAGATCGACGATCGGGTCCTTCGCCGTGAACGCGTGCACGAAGAACAAAAAGCCACAAATCGCCGAAATCCACGTACACGCGACGATGACGTGATCGCCGAACCAGTTCTTGCGCGGCCCTTCTTCCAGCACATATTCGAGACAGCCGAGAAAACCGGACATCAGCACGATGCCGAGGTAGTCGCCTTTTTTCAGGAGCGAGAGATCGGGCTCGTCGATGTGCACGAACTTCGGCACGAGCGCCGCGACCGCGATGCCCGGCACGACGTTCAAATAGAACAGCCAGTGCCACGACCATTGCGACGTGATCCACCCGCCGATCACCGGGCCGATCGCCGGCGCCAGCGAGGCGAGCGCGCCGATCGTCGTCGAGGCGATCAGGCGCTGCTTGCCGGGGAATAGCACAAAGGCAGTCGTGAAGACGGTCGGGATCATCGCGGCGCCGAGCGCGCCCTGCAGGCCGCGAAAGAGGATCATCGAGTTGATGTCCCATGCGATGCCGCACAGCATGCTCGTAATCGTGAAACCGACCGCCGACGCGGCGAAGAGCCAGCGCGTGGAGAACACCTTCGAGAGCCAGCCGGACATCGGGATCACGAGGATTTCGGCGATCAGGTACGACGTCTGGACCCACGAAAGCTCGTCCTGGCTCGCCGATAAACCGCCGCCGATGTCCTTCAGCGACGACGCGACGATCTGGATGTCGAGCGTCGCCATGAAAAAGCCGAGGCACATCAGCGCGAACGCGAACACGCGCTGTTTCGTGGGCTGGCTGGCGGGATCGAGTGGAAGGGTCGCGGTCATGTCAGTTCGCGCCGGCCAGATGCACCGTGACCGTCGCCGACAAGCCCGGGCGCAGCACCGCCTGCATCTCCTTCGGTATGTCGAGTCGTACGCGCACCGGCACGCGCTGCACGATCTTCGTGAAGTTGCCGGTCGCGTTTTCGGCGGGGAGCACGCTGAAGGTTGCGCCGGTCGCCGGGGCGAGGCTTTCCACGCGGCCGTGGATCGGCGTGCTGGAGGCGTCGAGATCGACGTCGACTTCATCGCCGACGCGCATCTTTTTGAGCTGATCCTCCTTGAAATTGGCGTCGATCCAGAGTCCCGACGACGGCACGATCGTCAGAAGCGCCACGCCCGTGTTCGCCAGCATCCCGACCCGCGCCGTGCGGTTGCCGACGTAGCCGTCCACCGGCGAGCGGATCGTCGTGTACTCGACGTTCAGTTCCGCGACGCGACGCGCCGCTTCGGCCGTCGCGACGCGCGCATTGGCATCGGCGATCTGCGCTTCGATCACGGCCAACTGGCGTTTTGCCGCGACGAGCGACGCCCCGCTGCGCTCGACGGACGCGCTCGCCTTCGTGTAATCGGCGTCCGCGCGCTCGACGATCTGGCTCGATACGGCGTCGTCCTTCACCAGCTCGCGATAGCGCACGCGGTCCGACGCGCTGCGCGTCAATTCCGCCGACGACGCCCGCACTTCCGCCTGCTGCTGGTTGATCACGGCGGCCTGCAAGTCGCGCTTCGCCTGCAATTCGGCGACGGCGGCCTGTGCGCTCGACACTTCCGCGCCTGCCTGCGCGAGGCGCGCGTCGTAGTCGCGGGCATCGAGGCGCACGAGTTCCTGGCCCGCGGTCACGCGCTGGTTGTCCTGTACGAGCAGATCGGCGACGAAGCCGTTGACCTTCGGCGCCATCACCGTCACGTTGCCGCCGACGTAGGCATCGTCGGTCGTCTGGACGAAGCGCAGCACGAGCGCCCAGTACGTCGTTGCAGCGATCACCACGACACCAACCGCGCCGAGGGCGAGCAGCATCCACGGCGTGCGCCGCGCCGCTTTCGGCAGCGCTGGGGTAATTACCGGTGAAACGTCAGTTGAGGGGCTGGACATTGTCGTATAAAGTGCATATGCACCATAGAGATTGGAAGAAGTGCCTTTCAATGACACTTGTGGATAGGCGACAGGCTAGTTGTGCATATGCACCACGTCAAGCCGCATCGCGCACATGAGTGAATAACGCGGCTGGCAATAATCGGCGGTGAGGCCTATCGGATAAGCCTCCGCGCGGTTCAGGCCGGTCCGCCGCCGTCGAAGAATTCCGCCGCGAGATCGACGAACGCGCGCACTTTTGCGGGCAGCAGCGCGCGCGTGCTGTATGCGAGCCGGATCTCGATCGCGCCGCTCATCAGTTCGAACGGGTCGAGCAGCGTCACCATCCTCCCCGACGCGATTTCCCCCTGCACCAGCCCAAGCGGCAATATCCCGATTCCGAAGCCCTCCAGCACCATTTGTCGATTGAAATCGGCGCTGTTCGACGAGATGTCGAACCTCAGCGGCACCGTGATTTCCTCCCCGCCGATGCGAAACGTCAGCTCGGGCTTGCGTATCGATGCCGACATCGGCACGAATTCGTGATCCACGAGTTCCGACGGATGCCGCGGCGCCGGATGCGTTTCGAGATAAGCGGGCGCCGCCACGAGCACGAGCGGAATGCGCTCCAGAAGACGCGTGATGACGTTATCGGTCGTCAGCATGAAGGGCAGCACGAGCGCGAGGTCGTACCCTTCCGCGACGAGATCGACCGGGCGCTCGGTCAGCGTCACGTCGAGCCGCACCTGCGGATGCCGGCGCCGGAACGCGGCGATCAGCGGCACGAGGCGATTGACCGTCGCGGTCGTATGTGCGACGAGCCGCAGCACGCCGGTCGCCTCGCTCGCGCGCGTCGAGGCGCTCTCCTCGAGCGCGTCGAGTTCGTCGAGCAGGCGCGAGCAGCCCGCGAAGAAGTGCTCGGCCGTCTCGGTCAGCGAAATCTGCCGCGTCGTGCGGTTGAAGAGGCGGCTGCCGAGGCGCTGTTCGAGCGTCGAAATCGCACGCGAAACGACGGGCGGCGTCACGCCGAGAATGTCGGCCGCGCGCGTGAAGCTCTTTGCCTCGACCACCGTGCAGAACACCTTCAGGGTCGTCAGGTAGTCCATCCGGAATCCTTCTCTTTTTTGAAACCACAAAGACTTCAACCAGGAAAGCAATTTCAAGCACGGCTAGCGTCCCGAATCACCTTCTGCAAGGATACAATTCCCGGCCTTCCATCAGGAAAGCCAACTAAAAAAGGAATCGCTCATGTCACGCCTCGCAACCATCAACGTCAACGAAGCCACCGGCGTCACCGGCGATCTCTTCGCTGGCATCACCAAGGCCATCGGCCGCGTGCCGAACGTCTACGCGACCATCGGTACGCACAGCCCGGCAGCGCTTTCCGTGGCACTCGGCGGCGACGCCGTGCTCGCCAAGAGCGGGCTCGACAAGCGCGATATCGAAGCGATCATGCTCACGGTCAGCGAAGTGGCCGGCTGTGACTACTGCGTCGCCGCTCATAGTGCGATCGCCAAAATGGTGGGCCTGCCGCCCGATGATGCGAAACGGATTCGTGCGGGCCACGCAACGGGCAATGAAAAACGCGACGCGCTCGTTGCTTTCGTTCGCCACCTTGTGACCACGCGCGGCACCATCGACCAGGCGAGCCTCGATGAGGTGCGCGCGGCCGGCTACAGCGAAGCCCAGGTGATCGGCATGCTCTACGCCATCAGCGCGGTCACGTTCACGAACCTGGTGAACCGGGTCAACGACACCGTCATCGACTTCCCTGCTGTCTCCTGAGCCTGCACGCTATCAATCCCGCTTCAGCTTGTCCAGCAGGGACGTAGTTGAGTCCATCGGCATCGGGGACGCGATCGTCGGATTCTTGTCACCGGCGATCGTCGTCAAAGTCTGAAGGTAGCGAAGCTGCAACGCCTGCGCGACCATGCGCGCCGCCTGCCAGCCTTTCCGATGCCTGCAACTCGCCTCCCGCATGAATGACCTTCGTGCGCCGCTCGCGCTCGCCTTCGGCCTCGCGGGCAAACGCGCGGCGGATCATCGTCGTGGATATACACCTTCGATTCCTTGATGCCCCAGACGCCGGTCTGCACGTCGAGTACGCGCTGGACGTTCGCGTTCCGGCGCTCGCGCCCGGCGAGCCGCTCTTCGTCAGCCGCGCGCGTGCACGGACGATGCAATCGGCGCTCGCCGGTCCGATCGTCCCCGCGATCAGGGTCGTCAGGTATTCCATTGCTCTCGTTCACTCCGACATCGTGAGCCGATCGAGCATGTTTGCGATCCCGTCGCGCATTCACGCGCCAGGCGCCGCGCCATAAAGTTCAATCACGCCATACGGATGGCTGTCCAACGAATCAGGAGCTCACCATGTCACGTTTTTCCCAAATCAACGTCAACGATGCAACCGGCGTCACCGCCGACCTTTTCGCCGGCATCAAGCGCGCGATGGGCCGCGTGCCCAACGCCTACGCAACCGTCGGCACGCACAGCCCGGCCGTGCTCGCCGCCGCGCTCAACGGCGACGCGGTGCTCGCCAAGAGCAGCCTCGACAAGCGCGACGTCGAAGCGATCAAGCTCGCCGTCAGCGAAATCGCCGGCTGTGACTATTGTGTGGCCGCGCACACCGTCGTCGGCAAGATGGTGGGATTGTCGCTCGAAGAAACGAAACAGGTGCGCGCAGGCGACGCCACCGGCAACACAAAGCGCGACGCGCTCGTGCGCTTCGTGCGCCACGTCGTGACGACGAGCGGCACGGTCGATCAGGCGCGCGTCGACGAAGTGCGCGCGGCCGGCTACAGCGAAGCGCAAGTCGTCGAAGCGCTGTTCGCGATCAGCGTGATCACGTTCACGAACCTGCTGAACCGCGTCAACGACACGGAAGTCGATTTCCCCGCGGTCGACTGAGCGGCTAGTCCTTCCTCAGCTTGTCGAGGAGGGACGTAATCAGGTCGATCGGCATCGGGAAGACGATCGTCGAATTCTTGTCGCCGGCGATCGTCGTCAGAGTCTGAAGGTAGCGAAGCTGCATCGCCTGCGGCGCCTGCGCGAGCATCTGCGCCGCCTGCAGCAGCTTTTCCGATGCCTGCAACTCGCCCTCCGCGTGGATGATCTTCGCGCGCCGCTCGCGCTCGGCCTCGGCCTGGCGGGCGATCGCGCGGATCATCGTCTCGTTGATATCGACGTCCTTGATTTCTACATTCGACACCTTGATGCCCCACGCGTCGGTCTGCGCATCGAGCACCCGCTGAATGTCCGCGTTCAGGCGCTCCCGCTCGGCGAGCAGTTCGTCGAGTTCGTGCTTGCCGAGGATCGCGCGCAAAGTCGTTTGCGAGAGCTGGCTCGTCGCCTCCAGGAAGCGCGCGACCTGGATCACGGCCTTCTCCGGATCGACCACGCGAAAGTACACGACCGCGTTCACCTTCACCGACACGTTGTCGCGCGTGATCACGTCCTGCGGCGGCACGTCGAAGACGACGGTGCGCAGGTCCATCCGCACGACTTGCTGCACGGCCGGGATAATGAGCACGAGCCCCGGCCCTTTCACCTTCCAGAAGCGCCCGAGCATGAACACGACGCCGCGTTCGTACTCGCGAAAAATCCGTATCGATGAAAACAGCAGCAGGATGATCAGCGCCAACAGCACGCCGCTGAAACCGAATGTGAAACCCATCATTGCCGCTCTCCTTCGTTCGTGGCTTCGTTCAATGGCTCGACCGTGAGTGTGAGACCCTGGCGTGCCGTCACGCGCACGCGTGAGCCACGTGCGGGAAGCGCGCGCGGCTCGGCGGTACGCACGCGCCAGCGCTCGCCGTGGACGCGCGCCCAGCCGGCGCCGTCGCCCTCTTCCAGCATCACGCCGATGCTGCCGAGCATCGCCTGATCGCCCGACACGACCGGCCGCCGGCGCGCCTTCAACGCGAACGTCGACACGCCGAAGATGAAGAGCGCGCTCACGACGGCGAGCGTCACGACGACGCCCACCGGAATGCCGAAGCCGGGCACGTCGGTATCGATCAACATCAGCGCGCCGATCGAAAACGCGACGATCCCGCCGATGCCGAGCGTGCCGAACGTCGGCAGGAACATTTCCGCGACGAGAAAGCCGATGCCGAGCACGATCAGACCGAGGCCGACGAAGCTGATCGGCAGGAGTTGCAGCGCGAACAGGCCGACCAGCAGGCAGATCGCGCCCGCGACGCCCGGCAGCATGAAACCGGGATTCGCGAATTCGAAGAAAAGGCCGTACATGCCGATCATCACGAGGATCAGCGCGACGCTCGGGTCCGTGATCGTCGCGAGGAAACGGCTGCGCCAATCCGGCCTGAACAAGATGATCTGAGCGTTTTTGGTCGAAAGGACAGTCTCGCCCGAGAGGGTGCGCACGCGGCGGCCGTCGAGTTTCGTGAGGAGATCGGGCACGTCGGCGGCCGTGAGGTCGATTACGCGCTGCGCCAGCGCCTCGCTCGCCGACAGGCTCACGGCTTCGCGCACCGCGCGTTCGGCCCACTCGGCGTTGCGGCCGCGCATCTGCGCCAAACCGCGAATGTAGGCGGCGGCGTCCTGCACTTGCTTGCGCGATTCGGTCGATTGCGTGTCCGCGCCGGATGCCGGCGCGTCAGGCTTGCCGCCCGCGCTGATCTGGATCGGCGTCGCGGCGCCGAGGTTCGTGCCGGGCGCCATCGCGGCGATGTGGCTCGCGTAGACGATATAGGTGCCCGCGCTCGCGGCGCGCGCCCCGCTCGGCCCGATGAACGCCACGACCGGCACCGGCGACGCTAGGATCGCCTTGATGATCGAGCGCATCGAGAGATCGAGGCCGCCGGGGGTGTCGAGTTCGAGGACGGCGAGCTGGGCGTGGTCGTCGGCGGCGCGCGCGAGTGAGCGGACGATGAAATCGGCGCTCGCCGGGCCGATCGCCCCCGCAACCGCGATCACCGCCACTGGCGCGCTAGCGGAGTGCGCCACGCGCGGGACTGAACCGGCGCCGAGTGCCAGCAGCAGGATCGCCAGGGCACGCAGCACGACGCCAAACCGGCAGAAAGGGTTCGTTTTCATCGATGAAAACCGACGGCTCGCGAGCGCCGTGGTTCCTGTTTTAACGAGGCTGGTCTGTTATCAAGCTTATGCCAAATTGGCTCACTTGCCCGAAAACACCGTCCGGTCGATGACCTTTTCGACGTCCGCCGTCTCGCCGAGTTGCGAGACGAAGAGCGCCTTGTCGAAATTGCGCGCGACGCAGCCGTCGAGGTAGATAAAGCGGCGCTGCACCGTCAGCCAGAGGCTCGTTTTATCCCGCCACTGGGTGTCCGCGTTGAGCGAGGCGAGGCGCCGCGTCACGCTTTCCGCGATTTCCGTGTCGTACGCGTAGCTGTTCGACAGCCGGCAGCGCCCCGCGATCCAGCAGCTATTGCCGCGCTCGATGCGCCAATGCGCCTCCGCAAGCCACTCCGCCTGCGTTTCGAACGGGCCGCGTGGCGCGGGGCAGCCGGCGATTGCCGTCGAGACGTGCAGGAACGGGTCGTTGCCGTGGTTTTCGCGCGGTTCGTCGGCGAACGCGTTCGTCACCGGCAGGCAGAGATAAAGGAGCAGCGCGCACTTCGAAGGAGACATGTCAGTCGGCTCATCGCGGAAACGTCCACGAACAGGATAGACGCGCCGGACGCCCTATCAAAACGCTTTCCAGCCGATACACTGGAAGGACGGCATTCGCGAGAAACCGACATGAAACAGGCTCTGCAACATCTGACGGTCGCGACGCGCACGCGCGGCCTGCACGAATTCACCGCCGAGATCGACAACTGGATCGACCGGCAGGACGTCCGCACCGGCATCCTGACGGTGTTTTGCCGGCATACGTCCGCGTCGCTGCTGATCCAGGAGAACGCCGATCCCGACGTGCGCACCGACCTCGAACGCTTCTTCGAGACGATCGCGCCGGAGTCGCCCGAGCGCTACGTCCACGACGCCGAAGGTCCCGACGACATGCCCGCGCACCTGCGCACCGCGCTCACGACCGTGCAGCTATCGATTCCGGTCGAAGCGGGACGAATGGTGCTCGGGACGTGGCAGGGCATTTATCTCTTCGAACACCGGCGCGCGCCGCATCGGCGGGAAGTCGTGTTGCATCTGATCGGCGAGTGACCTAGTATACGCTCCGCGTACATTAACGATACCGGAGCGACACATGGCCGTTCAGCAGCAAACCGTCTTGCGCGACGCAATGCGCCGTCTCAACATGACGCGCGATGCGTTCGCAAGCCGTATCGGCGTGTCGCGACGGGCGCTCGATACGTGGCTCCTGCCCGACGGCTCGCCCGAATCGCGCGCAATGCCGGAGATCGCCGGGCGCTACGTCGCCGAGATTCTCGAACGGGCGCCTGACGGCGGCGAATATACGCAGCGCGTACAGCCATCGATTGCGTTCGAAGGCCGTTCGCAACTGCTCTCGGTCGACCAGTTTTCGCGCGATTCGGCCGAAGCGCTCTTTCGCGTCGCCGACGTCATGCAGCCCATCGCCTGGCGCCAGAAAATCACCCGCGTGCTCGAAGGCGCCGTGCTCGCCAATCTGTTCTTCGAAGCCAGCACGCGCACCCGCGTGAGTTTCGGCGCGGCGTTCTGCAGGCTCGGCGGCTCGGTGTGCGACACGACCGGCTTCACGTTTTCATCGATGGCGAAGGGCGAATCGATCTACGACACGAGCCGCGTGATCAGCGGTTACGCCGACGCGCTCGTCGTGCGGCATCCGGAGCAAGGCTCGGTCGCCGAATTCGCGCGCGCGACCAATATCCCGGTGATCAACGCCGGCGATGGCCCCGGTGAACACCCGAGCCAGGCGCTGCTCGACCTCTACACGATCCAGCGTGAGTTTTCGCGCATCGGCAAGATCGTCGACGGCTCGCATATCGCAATGGTCGGCGACCTCAAGTACGGCCGCACCGTGCATTCGCTTGCGAAGCTGTTGTCGCTGTATCGCGGGCTGAAATTCACGCTGGTGTCACCGCGTTCGCTCGAGATGCCCGACTACATCGTCGAGAAGCTCGCGCGGGGCGATCACGTGGTCGAGCAGACCACCGACTTGCGCGCTGGGCTCACGGGCGCGGACGTCGTCTATGCGACGCGCATTCAGAAAGAGCGCTTCGCGGACGAATCGATTGAAGGCTATACACCCGATTTCCAGATCAACCAGGCGCTGGTGAACGCGGTTTGCGGCCCCGACACGCTGATCATGCATCCGCTGCCGCGCGACGGCCGCCCCGGCGCCAACGACCTCGCCACCGACCTGAACCACGACTCGCGGCTCGCGATCTTTCGCCAGACGGACAACGGTATTCCGGTGCGCATGGCGATTTTCGCGATCCTGCTGGGCGTCGAGCATCAGGTGCAGCATTCGATGCGCGACGCCGCGTGGCGTTCGCCCGCCTACGTCGGCCCGGACGATGCGGTGTTTCACGGCATCGACTGAGCCAGTTTTATACGCCGGCGACGCGTTTCTTTTCGCGGCGTTTACGCGCTCGCGCCTATGCTTCGAAGCGTTCACTTCTGGAGCGTGCCGTCTATGGAAAGGGTTCTTTCACCGCAGCGCGTGCTGGTGTCGGCGGTGGTGCACGGCGCACACGACGATGCCGCCCGCGAGCGCATGCGCCGTCTCTTTCACTCACCGCTGGGTGTTTATGTGAGCCACGCGTCGCGCGATCATGCGGAGCTGAGCCTCGAATTCGATGTCGCGTGCGAGGATCTCGCCTTCACGATCCGCACGCTGAGGCAGGTGTTGCCCGAGGCGGCCATCGAAGAGGTGCGGCCGCGTGTTTTCGGTCAGCGCTTGATCCGCAGATAAGCGCGGCTGAGCGCCGGGCGGCTGTGGACCCACAATCGGCTCGCCAGCCACGACGCCGGGCGGTCGCGCACTTCGAGGCGGTTGATCGAGCGTTCCACGCCTTCCCGGCGCGTCACGTTCGTGCCCGCATCGCAAGTGTAGAAGTGCCGGAAGCCGGCATCGAGCGCGATTTCTCGGTAATCGTCGTCGTAATAGCCTTCCGGCCAGCACAAATGATCCGACGCAGTGCCCAGGCGCGCATCGAGCGTCGCGCGGGCGGCGCGCAAGTCGTCGCTAAGGCTCGCGCGCTTTTCCTCGCGGCTGCCAGCCACCCGATCCCAGCGCACGTGCTCGTGCGTATGGCTGTGGAACTCGAACGTGCCGGCCCGGCGCATCGCGTCGATTTCGGACCACCGCAGGATCACGTCGTCGGCGCGGCCCGCTTCGATCGCGAGCGCGCCATCGTGATGATTCAGCAGGCTCGGCAATTCCCCGGCATCCGACGCATTCGCGCGCGGCGCGCCCGCGCCCGGCCAGCCGCTGACGAGAAAACACATCGCCGTGAAGCCGTGCCGCTGCAGCACGGGATGCGCATGGACCCAGTTGTCGAGATAGCCGTCGTCGAAGGTTAGCACGACGGATTTCGGCGGCACCGGTTCTTCGCCCGCCAGAAACCCCGCGAGCTGCTGCGCGCCGATCGTCCGGTAGCCCGCCTCCGCGAGATACGCCATTTGCGCCGAGAAATGCGCGGGGCTGACGGTGATCATTCCCGGCGAGGTGCTGACATGGTGGTACATCAGCACAGGCACGGCGCGCGCGCTGCGTTTCATGCGAAGAGCCTCCGCTCGCTCAGGCTGCGCCGGTAAAAATCGACGGTTTCATCGGCCATGCCGCCGATCGTGAAACCGCCTTCCGTGATGCGTTGCCCTTCCCGGCCGAGCCGCGCGCGCAGTTCCGGATCGTCGACCAGTTTCAGGATCGCCGCGCGCAGGGCGCCGGGGTCCTTCGCGGGCACGAGCAAACCGTTGACGTCCTCCTCGATCAGTTCCGGCACGCCGTCGACGCTCGTACCGATCACCGGCAGCCCCGCCGCCATCGCCTCGATGAACGACTGGCCGAGCGCTTCCTGATGCGTTGGCAGCACGAACAGATCGCAGCCGCGCAGCACGTTCGGAATATCGGAGCGAAAGCCGAGCAGATGGATGCGCTGTGCTAGTCCGCGGCGCACGACGGCCGCCTTGACGCGCGCGAACGTGTCGCCGTCGCCGGCCATCACGAAGTGCAGGTTCGGACGCGTCGCGAGGAGCGGTTCGGCGGCCTCGATCAGGTCTTCGTGGCCCTTCTTCTCACGCATGATCGCGACCATGCCGCCGATCACGGCATCGGGACCGAGGCCGAGTTCCGCGCGCAGCGTCGATTGCGCGATCGGCTCGTGTCGCGGGATGCCGTCGTAAATGGTCTGCACGCGGCCCGCCACCACGCCCGCCGAGATCAGGTACTGGCGCACGTAGCGGCTCACCGCGATCACCCGGTGCGGTATCCAGTTGTAGGTGGCGAGCGAGCTGATCGGCAGCGCGAGATGGCGCGTGCGCACGATGAGCGGCGTGCCCGCCAGCCGCGCAGCCGAGCCCGCGACGATGCTGTCGTGGCCGCTGTGCGTATTGAGCACGTCGAACGCCTTGCGGCGCAGGAGCGCCTTGATCGAGATCATCGAGCGGACGTCGCCGCCGCCGCGCATGCGCGAGTGATGCACGGCAAAGCCGAGTTCCGACGAACGCAGGCCGATGCACGCATCGGAAGGACACACGAGTTCGACCCTGTGTCCGAGTTCGCGCAACGCCACCATTTCCTTCAACGTTCGGACCTCCTGCCCGCCCCATCCTCTGGATGATTCGCTATGCAATATCTTTAGTGACTTCATGGACTTATCTGGGCGAAACCTTCGGATTGTCTTAGGGCGGGTCGGAAATATATCGTAATAATTGAGTCGGAATCTTAGGACTTGCTTTCTTTACGGGAATGTCCTGACGGTAAATTTGGGAAGCCGAAATGGCAGATCGCGCGCTAGCGTTGCTCTAAGCCATCTAAGCTTTCTTGAGATTACAAAAGAAGGCCTATGGAAAGGTAAGAAGTCGTAAGACGCTGGGTGCTATAACGAAAGCCATCGACGGCGCGTTGACACGCCATCGGCGATTCGCACGCGTCTTATCGCGCAAACGTTTGGATCGCGATGGTCGCCAAGAGGAGAACTGCGTCGCGGCACGACGGCACAAAAAAAAGCCGCTGGACCATGCCCAGCGGCTTCGTTCGATGCTAATGCGTCAAGCGGTCAAGCTGCCCGATGCGTCTGCAACCACTCGCGCAGCGCGTTGTTCATGCGCGTCTGCCAGCCTTCACCCGTCGCCTTGAATGCCTCGACGACATCGGCGTCATAACGGACCGTCAACTGCACTTTCGGCGATTCAAGACGCGGACGGCCCAATGGTTTCAACCGCGCGAACTCTTCGTCGGAAGGGATATACGCGTCCGGATTTTCCGCTATCTGGCGGTTGATCTCCGCTTCTTCTTCGGGCGAGTGCCTCTTTACTTTCTTGAACATAGCGATCTACCTCCCTGTAGTTTGCTTTGCGCAGGCTGATGATGCGCAACGATAAAACACGCTGCGTGAATACCACGCAGTAAAGCCGGCTTTCGATCGGCCCATAGCCGACCTCGCGGACTTCACCGTAATCCCGACGGGAGTCGACGTACGTCAGATCCGCCGACCAATCGATCTGCCGGGCGAATTCCATGGCGCTTCCAAGTCCCTCGGCTCATGTTGCAGCCGGCTCACGCTGCGCGTTGTCACTTTTCATCGCTTCGAGTCATCGAGTGTTCGAGTCGATGACATCGGATTCGCGCGCGATCGCGCACGTGTGATCCTGCAGTTCCTCGGACGACGCCCAGTCGCCCGGCTGGACATGGTCGTTGAGCAGATAGAACGCCGGCGTGCCGTCGCGCAGGACGGCACCCGCGAGCAGCAGCGTCTGCTCGCCCATCACCTGCCCTTCCCGCGCGATATCCGGCGCGAGCACCTTGAAGGGATCGGTGTGAAGGAGGTCGGCGTCGTCGATACGGCGTATGCGATACGCATGCCCCCGCAACAGCACGGGCAGCGTCGTCCACTCGGTGCCGATGCGCGGTCCAACCTCGCGCAAGGTCTTCACGACATCTCGCGCAAGGCAGTCGATATGAATATGCAACTGGTTTTGCGTGCGTCCGTGCGCGGAGTTGATCGCAAGCGACAGCGTGTCGCGCGGCATCTCGCGATGCAGCGCCTGTTCGGTGTAGCGGCGCGCTTCCCAGGCCGCGCGCCAGTAATTGGGCGCATCGGGCATCAGTAGTTCAGGGCTTTCGATCCCGCCGACCCGCGCGGTCGGGATCAGCAGATACTGCGCGATGCCGACCAGGTCCTTCAGCACCGCATAGCCGCCCGCTAGATTCACGTCGATGCATTTCTGCGCGACGTTCGCGCCCTCTGCCGCCGGCACGCAGCTATCGTGGACGATCTCCCAAAGCGCGTTCGGATCGTAGGCGCGCGCGGGCGGCGCGCCGCAAGCGGAGGCGATGGCGACGAACAAAGTCGCGAGCAGGGTCGATGTTTTCTTCATGGCGACCTGCATCGTAGCCGCGTTTCGTGACTTTACGCAGACGCCGCGCTCACATCACCGGCGAATGCAGATGATGCGGATGTTCGAGCGTATCCGCGATCATGCGCAGCGCGTCTTCGCATTCGTCGAGAGTCTTCGGGCCGCCGAGGCATACGCGCACCGCTTCGGGCGGATTGCCGTCGGTGGCGAACGCAGCCGCCGATACCGCGCCGATGCCGCGCGTGCGCAGTTGCATCGCGAGTTCGGACGCCTGCCAGCCGGACTCGTGTGGCACCGGCAGCCACAGGTGGAAGCCGTCGCGGTCGGCATCGAACGGCCAGTCCGACAGCACGCGCGATGCCGCCGCCTGCCGCGCATTCGACTCCGCGCGGATCGCGGCGAGCATGTCGGACGCGGTGCCGTCGACCACCCATTGCGTCGCGAGCAGCACGGTAAACGGGCTTGCCATGACGGTCGTCGCGCGCAATGCGCCGGCGAGATGCTGCGCGCGTCTCGTGTTCGGCGCGCGAATGTACGCGACGCGCAAGCCCGCTCCGAAGGTCTTCGAAAACCCTGTCACGTAGTAAGTGAGATCGGGCGCGAGCGCGGCGAACGCTTCCGGTGGGGCTTCGGGCAACAGGCCGTAGGCGTCGTCCTCGACGATCGGCACGCTGTAGCGCAGCGCGACGTCGGCCAGGGCTTCGCGGCGCTTCGATGAGAGCGTGACGGTGCTCGGGTTCTGGATCGTCGGATTGATGTAGAACGCGCTCGGCTTCTCGGCCTTGCACAGCGCTTCGAATGCATGCGCGAGCGGGCCTTCGTCGTCGCGAGCGAGGGCTTGCAGGCGCACGCCGAGCTGCGCGGCGATCGCCTTGATGCCGGGATACGCGAGCGTGTCGAGACAGATCGTGCCGCCGGGACGCGCGAGCTGCGACACGAGCGCGACCAGCGCGCCGTGGATGCCGGGGCACACGAGCACCTTGTCTTCATCGCATTCTGTGAAACGGCGTTTGAGCCATTGCGTCGCGGCCGCGCGATCCTCGCCGCTGCCGCCGAAGTCCTGATAGCGCAGCAAGCGATACGGATCGCTCGACGCCATCAGCCGCGCCGACGATTCGCGCAGGCGCGACGCGAATTCGGCGGGCTCGGGCGGCATGTTCATCGTCATCTCGACGCTGCTGCCGCCCGCGAGCGGCAACGTCGCCGTGCGACCGCGCACGAAGGTGCCGCTGCCCGCGTGCGAATCGAGCAAACCGCGCTTGCGTGCTTCCGCATACGCACGCGCGACGGTCGTGTAGTTGAGCTGCAACTCCTCGGCGAGATCGCGCAAACCCGGTAAACGATCGCGCGGACGGAGCCTGCCGTTAGCCAGATCGTCTTCTATCAATTCCGGAATCAGCAGATAAGCCGGCTTGCGGCTTTCAGACAGCTTTTTTATCCAGTGATGCGTGACGCTAGCCATGATTTTCATTCCAAATTAAGCACTAGAAAAAACAATATCACGGATAAAACGTCGAAATAAAAAATGATCGCATTGAATGATCGCATGGTATCGGACGACAAGCCGCGCCATGCACAGTTGCCGCGCGCGTCGCACCACGCACGAGCGTTCGCACCGCGACGGATCATCCACATTGGTGCGCAGCCCCGTCCTGCAAGACTCATGGCCAAGCGCGATTTTGAGCCCGTTCAAAATTTTTTCATCGCGGCGATGCACTCACCTTGGAATTGATCGCATGTTGATCGCATTTTAATTAATGACGAATGGCATGGCGGTTGCATTAACTGGCTTGTGTCACTCGCTACTTTGCGCCGCAGCCCGATAAGCGCATCGATTAAATCAGTCCGACAAATTGGAGATTTTAAAATGCCTGCAGTCAATAGACCAATGCATCAGAAAGGCGATTATCTGGTTGATTATGAAGACAAGGTCTTCGAGGACGTGAAGGCCGAACCCGGCGAGAAGGCGCTCGTCACGTTCCATACGGTGGCCTTCGAAGGGTCGATCGGTTTCGTCAACATGCTTCAGGCGACGCGCCTGCAACGCAAGGGCTTCGAGACGTCGGTGCTGCTCTATGGACCGGGCGTCACGCTTGGCCTGCAACGCGGCTTCCCCACGCTCGGCGACGAAGCGTTCCCCGGCCATCTGAACTTCAACAAGCAACTGACGAAGTTCATGGAGGAAGGCGGCAAGGTCTATGCATGCCGCTTCGCATTGCAGGCGCTGTATGGACACGGCGAGGCGTCGCTGATCGAAGGCATCAAGCCGATCAGCCCGCTCGACGTACTCGATATCCAGCTTCTTCATCGCAAGGACAACGCGCTCGTCATTCATACGTGGACGGTGTGAGCCCGTCATCACAACAGGAAGCGACCATGCCCCCAAAACGAATCGTCCGAGCCGCGGCGGTGCAGATCGCGCCGGACTTCGAGCGGCCCGGCGGCACGCTGGAAAAGGTATGCGCCGCCATCGACGAGGCCGCGCGCAAGGGCGTGCAGCTCATCGTGTTCCCCGAGACCTTCGTGCCGTATTACCCGTATTTCTCGTTCGTGCGGCCGCCGGTTGCCTCGGGTGCGGAGCACATGCGGCTCTATGAGGAAGCGGTCGTCGTGCCCGGCCCCGTCACGCAGGCGGTGGCCGAGCGCGCGCGGCGGCACGGCATGGTCGTCGTGCTCGGCGTGAACGAGCGCGATCACGGAAGCCTCTACAACACGCAGCTCATCTTCGATACCGATGGCGAACTGCTACTCAAGCGCCGCAAGATCACGCCGACGTTTCATGAACGTATGATCTGGGGCCAGGGCGATGCGTCAGGGCTAAAAGTCGCGGAGACGCGCATCGCGAAGGTCGGCGCGCTCGCGTGCTGGGAGCACTACAACCCTCTCGCTCGCTACGCGCTGATGACGCAGCACGAGGAAATCCATTGCAGCCAGTTCCCCGGCTCGCTCGTCGGCCCGATCTTCTCGGAGCAGATCGAAGTGACGATCCGGCATCACGCGCTGGAGTCGGGCTGCTTCGTCGTCAACGCGACGGGATGGCTCACCGAGCAGCAGATCGAATCGGTGACGAGCGACCCCAATCTGCAAAAAGCGCTGCGCGGCGGCTGCAACACGGCGATCGTCTCACCCGAAGGACAGCACCTGGCGCCGCCGTTGCGTGAAGGCGAAGGCATGGTGATCGCCGATCTCGACATGTCGCTGATCACGAAGCGCAAACGCATGATGGACTCGGTCGGCCACTACGCGCGGCCCGAGTTGCTGAGCCTCGCGATCAACGACCGGCCCGCAACGACGTCCTCACCGATGACCGATTTTCCTGACGGGAGCATGAACCTTGAACGCCAACGCGAGCATGTCGGCCGCGAGCCGGCAATTGATGACTGAGTTGCAATCGACGGGGCTGCGCCTCGTCGATCCCGCCGCGGGCGCGAGCCTCGCGAGCCGCCGCGGCGGCGCGGGTCCGTCGGATCACAAGGCGGTCACGATCGACGGCGTGACGATCATGGTGCCCGTGCATACAAACACGGCATGGCACTCGCCGTTCGTCGCGTCGACGCCGGATGGCAATGGCACGAGCGCCCTCTTGCGCGGCACGATTCCGATCGCAAACATCAGCTTCCCGAAGACGCCGCGCTTCTACAAGATGCAGACGTTCGACGGCGTGCCGTATTCGCATATCGCGATGTTGCATGGATCAGACGTGCTCGCGACCACGGTTCTGCAAACCTGCATCCGCTATGAAAGCCGCCGCAAGACGTGCAAGTTCTGCGCGATCGGGCAATCGCTCGCGGCGGGCCGCACGATTGCGCGCAAGACGCCCGAGCAACTCGCCGAAGTCGCGCGCGCCGCGGTCCTGCTCGATGGCGTGAAGCACATGGTGCTCACCACAGGCACGCCGCCCACGAGCGACCGTGGCGCGCAGATTCTTTGCGAAAGCGCGTTCGCGATCAAGGCCGCCGTCGACCTGCCGATTCAGGCGCAATGCGAGCCACCCGACGATGACCGCTGGTTTGAACGCATGAAGGCGAGCGGTATCGATACGCTCGGCATGCATCTGGAAGTGGTCACGCCCGCGTTGCGCGCAGACATCATGCCGGGCAAGGCGAGCGTGCCGATCTCGCGCTACATGGAAGCGTTTCGTGCTGCCGTTGGGGTGTTCGGGCGCGGGCAGGTCAGCACGTACATCCTCGCGGGCCTCGGCGACACGGCCGAAGCGATCCTGGCGATCTCGCGCGACCTCGTCGATATCGGTGTGTATCCGTTCGTCGTACCGTTCGTGCCGATCAGCGGCACGCCGCTCGAGGATCACCCCGCGCCCTCGCCCGAGTTCATGAAGTCGGTATTGCATCCGCTCGGCGCGATGGTCTCGCAAGGCGGCATGCGTTCGGGCGACATCAAGGCGGGCTGCGGAAAATGCGGTGCGTGTTCATCCCTTTCATCTTACGAGGCGTGATCATGCTAGCCGATAGCGAAGACCTTGCGACGCTCTACGCGCCCGCTGAATACATCGTTAAATGGACGACGCTGCCCTGGGAAGCAGACGAGGCCTACAAGTTGCGCCGTGCCGTGTTCTGTATCGAGCAAGGCATTTTCATCGGCGACGATCGCGATGAGATCGACGATCGCGCGCAGTTGCTCGTTGCGGTAAGTTGCATCGCGGGGATGCCTGAGCAAGTGGTCGGTACAGTGCGCATTCACGAAGAAGGACCGGGGCTGTGGTTCGGCTCGCGGCTCGCCGTGCATGCTGCGTTCCGTCGTCACGGCAAGCTCGGCGCGACGCTGATTCGCTTGGCGGTAAGCAGCGCGCATGCAATCGGGTGCGAGACGTTCCTCGCGCATGTGCAAAGCCAGAACGCGTCGCTCTTTCATGCGCTTCACTGGACCACGCTCAAGGAAGAAGCGATGCACGGCCGGCCGCATCATCTGATGCAGGCCGACCTCGATTTCTATCCGCCATGCCGGACGCCGCATAGCGGCTTCGTTACGAAGGCGCTGCCTGTGCGGAGTGCCGCATGAGCGTCGCGGAACTCGTCGAGGCGCTGCGCGAAACGCGCGGCTTCAGGCACAAGACGGATATTGCCGATGTCGTAGCGACGCTCGCGCGCCATTTGCCGCGCGGCACGAGTGATCTCGCGCAGGCGGTGGCCGTCGGCGACGACTGCGCGGCCATCGCCGATAGCGACGGTTATCTGCTCTTTGCGATCGAAGGCATGGTCAGCGACTTCGTGCGAGACATGCCGTGGTTCGCGGGCTACAGCAGCGTGATGGTCAACGTAAGCGACGTCTACGCGATGGGCGGCCGGCCGATCGCTGTCGTCGATGCGATGTGGAGCGACGGCATCGGCATGGCCGAGGACGTGCTCGCCGGGATGGCGGCGGCATCGTCGGCATATGGCGTGCCGATCGTCGGCGGACATAGCAACGCACGGAGCGATCACGCGCAACTGGCCGTCGCGATCCTCGGGCGCGCGTCGAAGTTGCTCTCCAGTTTCGATGCAAAGCCCGGCGACGCGTTGATGATGGCCGTCGATATGCGCGGCGCATTCATGGACCCGTATCCGTTCTGGAACGCCTCCGTCGATGCCCCGCCGACGCGCTTGCGCGACGATCTGGAGTTGCTTCCGATTATCGCGGAGAGCGGCCTTTGCCGCGCGGCCAAGGACATCAGCATGGCGGGTGCGTTAGGCACTGCGCTGATGTTGCTCGAATGTTCGCAGGCCGGCGCGACCATAGATCTGGCGCGTATTCCGATGCCGCCCGGTGTCCCCGCATTGCGCTGGCTGAGCGCGTTTCCGAGCTATGGCTTTGTGCTGTCGGTGGCACGTGAGAACGTCGATGCGGTAGAACGGCTCTTCACCGCGCGAGAAATTGCATGTGCAACTATCGGTACCGTCGATGCCTCGCGCGAGGTCGTGCTGCGTCGAGGCGATGATGCCGCCGTGCTATGGAATTTCAACGAACATGCTTTCATCAAACCCTAAGGTAACCACGATGCCCGTCATGCACTTTCGCATCCGATGGCCCGACAGCAAAGAGGACATTTGCTACTCACCATCGACTGTCGTCGGCGATTTCCTCACGCCGGGCACTCACTATCCGCTCGACGATTTCCTGAAACGTGCGCGCGAGGCGCTGGGCGTTGCTTCGGAACGCGTGCGGCAGAAGTACGGCTTCGCGTGCTCATCCGCGATGGACCAGCTCGCGCGCATCGAGATGGAAGCCGAGCGTTTCGCGAGCGATCCGCATGCGAAGGTTCTGGTGATCGACCTCAGCTAATTTCAATCTCAAGGCAAGGACGCATCATGTCGCAGACATCGAATCATTACAGCGTGATCGTCGTGGGCGGCGGTCAAGCGGGGCTTTCGCTCAGCTATTACCTTAAGCAGGCAGGCATCGATCATCTCGTGCTCGAAAAGAATACGGTCACGCACACATGGCGCACGCAGCGCTGGGACGCATTCTGCCTCGTCACGCCCAACTGGCAATGCGCGCTGCCGGGCTATCCGTATCGCGGCGACGATCCGCATGGTTTCATGAAGAAGGATGAAATAATCGCGTATCTCGATGGCTTCATCGAGATGGTCGAAGCTCCCGTGCTCGAACATACGGAAGTGCGGCGCGTAAGCTCGACGGATGATGGCGGGTTCGCCGTTTCGACGTCGCAAGGTACGTTCACCGCCGATCAGATCGTGGTCGCATCGGGCGGCTATCACACGCCGATCGTGCCGCGCATGGCCGAGCGCCTGCCCACTTCGATCGTGCAGATGCAATCGTCGGAGTATCGCGACCCGGAAGCATTGCCGGACGGTGCGGTGCTGGTCGTCGGATCCGGGCAATCGGGCGCGCAGATCGCAGAGGACCTGCACCTCGCAGGACGCAAGGTCGTGCTCGCGGTGGGCGAAGCGCCGCGCTGTGCGCGCTTTTATCGCGGACGCGATGTCGTCGATTGGCTCGCGGACATGAAGTATTACGACATGCCCGTCGATCAGCATCCGTTGCGCGAAGGCGTGCGCGACAACACGAATCACTATGTAACCGGCCGCGATGGCGGACGCGATATCGATCTGCGCCGCTTCGCTTCTGAAGGTATGGAACTCTACGGAAGGCTTGAGGATTTGCAGGACGGCGTGCTTCACTTCGCGCCGAATCTCGCAGCGAATCTCGATAGCGCCGACGGCGTTTATAACCGCATTAACGCGGGCATCGATGCATTCATCGAAAAGAACGGGATCGATGCGGAAGGCGGTGGTGTTTATGAGCCGCTATGGCGGCCGGATAGAGAACGCACGACGCTTGAGCTTCAAGGCAGCGGCATCGGCTCGATCGTGTGGTGCATCGGGTTCACGCCGGACTTCAGTTGGCTCGATGCGCCGGTGTTCAATGGCCGCGGCTATCCGGCGCATCGGCGCGGCGTGACGCAGTTTCCAGGGCTTTACTTCTTGGGACTGCCGTGGCTTCACACATGGGGATCGGGGCGCTTCTCAGGCATCGCGCGCGACGCCGAGCATATCGTCAAGACGATTTGCTCGACGCGGGAAGCAAGGGCCGTTTCGGTGGATGCGTTGACGGCTTGAGCAACTATCGCTACCGGACCCTCATTCAAGATCGACTTCGGGCCATAGCCGGGGAAACAAAAAGCGCAGGCTTTTCAGCGGCAACGCGAATGAAAGCGGGTCCTTATGCGAGGCGGATTGCAACACGCCGAAGTCGAGCAGGCTGCGCGTGATGCGGCGGACCGTCGCCTCGCTCTCTCCGATGATCTGCCCAAATTCCGCTCGCGACAGCGGACGCAAGAGCGCTACCGTCTCGAGCGCGAGCAACACCTTGTCAGGCTTCACGATGGATTTGTCCGAGCCTATCCGCCAGGGATTCGCGTCGAGATAGATCAGCAGGTCGCGTAGCCGCGAGCGGACTCCATCGAACGCCATCATCCCGAGCATGAAATTGACCTGATCGAGACAGCAGTCGAGGAAGTAGTGAACGAACTTCACCAGTTCCTCTTGCGATAAGTTGCCGCGACCGTCGAGTTCGTTCCTGCGCCGCTGATCAGCCGCAGCAAGCCGAGCGTAGTATTCGTCGCGAGTACGCGCGAATCCGCGCAGCGGCGACCAAAGTCCGTCGGTCAAGCCCAGTGCGCGCAGCGTCAAGTGTGAATGCAGGCGGGAAACGCGCCCGTTCCCATCGATGAACGGATGCACCCACGCGAGGCGCTGATGCGAACAAGCCGTCGCGATGAGTTTAAGTTCCGAGCCTTTCACGCGCTTGTATCGCTTGCCCCACTCGTTCAACAGCGCCGGAATCAGGTCCGCTTCGGGCGCAAGATGGTTGCCAACCTTGACCATCTCTTCTCTGAAGGCGCCCGGGATGATCGGCTGCTGTTCGGACGTGATGCAGTACTCGTCGGGCAGATTCGCAAAGAACAGCCGATGGATGGCGGTGACTTTTTCGGCAGCGAATAGTTCTTCTGCACGCAAATCACTCCACTCCGATTCGAGTGCCTCTTCTGCCCGGATATGCGCAATCGCTGCGAACTGCTTGTCCCGGTCGCCTGAATCCGGCGAGTAGTGCGTCTCTAGCGCCTGTTCGATACTGACAGGCGTGGCGTGTTGTCCCTCGATCTTGTTCGAGTAATACGAGTTCATGTTGCGCAACAGCGGCGTCATAGCGGTCGCCATCGGGCCGTGCTCTTTTGCGAGAAGTGCGCGCGACTTGGTGGTGAGATCGGATGCTTTGTCGATCAACGGACCAAGTACGCGAGGCTGCGCAACCGCGACCGGCGGGAATAGCGGTGCTCGTCGGGTGGTTTGTAGGGTTTCGTGTAGGGATTATCGCGTTATTATTCTAATGTGAATCAGATATTTATCAAATCTATTCGATGGTTAAATGTAGGGTTCATTCTCGGGGTGTACGAACGGGCTCGGCAGCTCCTCTTGCCAACAGCTTTTCCTTGACAAATCACAGCTACCCTCAAGTCCCCCTCCCCCGCCGCCGTAAACAAGGAAGCCCAGGCCGAGAGCGCCTGAAATCGCTTCAACCCGCCCAAGCATGCGTTCAAGAACGAAAAGCACCCGAGTGGCCGTAGCCACCGCCGCACTATTGTCGACCTCCGTCCCCGCCTTCGCCGATGTCCCCGACGTCCCCGTCACCGGCGGCAAGCTGCTGCTCACCGGCGGCGTTTCCGAAGTGGAAGGCGCGGCGGGCGGCGGCCTCACGCCGTGGGCCGTGATCGGCGGCTATGGCACGGCCGGCCAGTTCGGCGGAAACGCACACGGCACGTATGTGCGCACGCAAGATTTCGCGCTGTCCACCTACGGCGTCGCTGTCGGCGTCGCGAATCGCGTCGAGCTTTCGCTCGCGCGCCAGACTTTCGATACCCGCGACGCTGGTGCGCAGCTCGGCCTCGGTTCGAACTTCAAGTTCAACCAGAACATCTTCGGCGTGAAAGTGCGCGTCCTCGGCGACGCCGTGCTCGATCAGGACACGTGGCTGCCGCAAGTATCGGCGGGCATCCAGTTCAAGCACAACGAACAGGGCGACGTCGTGAAGGCCGTCGGCGCGGCGAGCAACTCCGGCACCGACTTCTATCTCTCAGCGACGAAACTTCTGCTCGCCCAAAGCCTTCTGCTCAACGGCACCTTGCGCTTCACGAAGGCAAACCAGTTCGGCTTGCTCGGCTTCGGCGGCGACAAGTCCAACAACTATCACGCCGAGTTCGAAACCTCGCTGGCGTACATGCTTTCGAAGAACGTCGTGATCGGCGCCGAGTATCGCACCAAGCCGGACAACCTCAGCTTCGCGCGCGAACAGAACGCCTACGATGCATTCGTCGCATGGGCGCCGAACAAGCACGTCTCGCTGACCGCCGCCTATGTCGCGCTGGGCGACATCGCGACGATCAAGAATCAGCGCGGTCTCTATGTCTCTCTTCAGGCGGGGTTCTGATGCAATCGTTTCTTGGTCACGCCATGAAAGCAGCACTGCTATTCGCGGCGATCTTCAGCGCCAGCGCGCACGCCGACGATGCACTCTATCGCGAGTTCGGCGAGAAACCCGGCCTCGCGAAAATCGTCGACGATCTCTACGACAACGTACTCGCCGATCCACGCACGCAGCCCTACTTCGAAGACGCGCCGATAAAGCGCATCAAGCAGAAGCTCGTCGAGCAGTTCTGCGTGCTGCTCGACGGCCCATGCGAATACACGGGCCGCACGATGAAGCGAACTCACGAGGGGCAGAACATCGATCGTGCGGCATTCAATGCGCTTGTCGAGGATTTGCAAAAAGCGATGGACAAGAACGGCGTGCCCTTCCATTCGCAAAACAAGCTGCTGGCGAAGCTCGCGCCGATGTATCGCGACGTGCAGGACAGGGAATAAGAACAGGCGCCTCAAGTTCGAGATACGGCTGCCGTTATTAGCACTTGCGTGCGCATATCGCGTGCGACGAGCACAATAGAACTTACCCAATGCGATTCAGCACAACCGTATTCGCAGCACTATTTTGCTGCTTATCGAGCGTGACCACACTCGACGCTAGCGCCACAAGCGTGCGTGTGCAGGTGGTCGATCAGGCGGGCGCGGCCGTCAGCGACGCAGTCGTCTACGCGATGCCCGTCAGCGGCAAGCTGCCGCCCGCAAAACCGGCAGGCGCCATCATCGATCAGGTGAAGCGGAAATTCGTGCCGCTCGTCTCCGTCGTGCAGACGGGCGCGTCGGTCACGTTTCCGAACAAGGACAACATCGAGCACGACGTCTATTCGTTCTCGCCGCCCAAGCGCTTCGAGTTGAACCTGTATCACGGCATTCCCGCGAGCCCCATCGTCTTCGACAAGCCCGGCCTCGTCGTGATGGGCTGCAACATCCACGACTCGATGCTCGCGTACCTGCTGATCGTCGATACGCCCTGGTTCGCCAAGACCGATGCGAGCGGTCGCGCAAGCATCGACAATCTTCCCGCCGATAACTACCGCGTCGTCGCGTGGCACCATCGCCTGAGCGATCCGAACGCGCAGCCGTCGCAAAAGATCGGCGCCGGCACGGACGACGCCGGCAAAATCACGTTGCAGTTGAAGGCCGAGTAAGCGCGCCATGCGACTCCACAGCCTGCGTGCGCGGATCACACTCGTCTTCGTCCTGCTGATGCTCGCGGCCCAGGCGGCTGCGTTTGTCGTCATCAATTCGGTGATCACGTCGATCGCGCATCGAAATGCGGACGAGCAGTTGGCCGTTGCCCAGCGCGTGTTCAAACAGGTCCTGCGCTCGAACAGCGAAATGCTGACGCAGGCCGCAGGCGTCGTCGCGGCGGACTTCGGCTTTCGGCAGGCCATCGCCTCGCATGACGAGAAGACCGTCGCATCGGCGCTCGCGAATCACGGCGACCGTGTTCATGCGGACATCGTGATGCTCGCGGACCTCGACGGCAAGCTGATTGCCGATAGCAGCGGCCCCGTCCACGCGGGCATGGCCTTCCCGTTTCCGAAACTGCTGCATGCGGTGGAACGCAACGGCGACGCTTCGACTATCGGAATGATCGACGGCAAGCCGTATCAGATCGTCGCGGTGCCGATCAAGGCGCCGCTCGTCATCGCCTGGGTCGCGATGGGCTTTCTCATCGACGACAGCATGGCAAGCGACATGAGCAGTCTGACCGCACTCGATGTCTCGTTCCTCGACGGTCACGCCGATGGTCGATGGAGCGTGCTCGCCAGTTCGTTGCCAGCAGCGGCGAGGCGTACGATGCAAAACGCATCCACGCTCTCCGACGACAACTACGCGACGCGCCTCGTCAAGCTGCAATCCGATGGCGAGCCCATCGCCGTGATGTTGCAGCGATCGTTGAGCGAAGCGATGGCGCCGTTCCATCGCCTGCAAAGCACGCTGCTGCTGATTACGCTCGCGGGCGTGCTGATATCGATCATCGGCAGCATGTTCACCGCACGCAGCGTCACGCGCCCGATCGCGGCGCTCACGCAATTCTCGCGACGTATCGGACAAGGCGATTACGCGGAACCGATCGACGTGACTCATCAAGACGAGATCGGTGAACTCGCGAGCGCGTTCAATCAAATGCAGGAAGGTATTGCGGAGCGCGAGCAGCGCATTACCGAACTCGCCTACATGGACCGCCTGACGAGCCTGCCGAATCGCGCGCTCTTCAACGATCGGCTGCAACAGGCGATCGGTGTCGCGTTGCGTGCGGAGCATCCGTTGTCCGTCATGATGATGGACCTCGACCGTTTCAAGTACGTGAACGACACGCTAGGCCATCCGATCGGCGACCTGCTGCTGTGCGAAGTTGCGAAGCGCCTGCGCGGTGCGCTTCATCGCAGCACGGACACGGTCGCGCGCTTGGGCGGCGACGAGTTCGCGGTCCTGCTGCCGACCGACGACACCGACGCCGCGAAGCTCATCGCCAATCGCATGCTGAAGGCGCTCGAAGAGCCGATCACGATCGAGGGGCAACTCGTCGACGTGGGCGCGAGCATCGGGATCGTGACGTGTCCGCACAACGGTGAGGACATGAACGTGCTGCTGCGCCGTGCGGACATCGCGATGTATGTCGCCAAGCGCACGAATACAGGTTACGCGCTCTACGACGAAAAGCACGACCAGAACAGCGCCGAGCGCCTCTCGCTGATGAGCGAATTGCGCCAGGCCGTCGAGCACGATCAGTTGACGCTCTACTATCAACCGAAGGTCGATCTGTGCACGCAGAAGGTGAAGTACGTCGAGGCGCTGGTTCGCTGGGACCATCCGACGCGCGGCTTCGTCGCGCCCGATCAGTTCATTCCGTTTGCCGAGCAGACCGGCTACATCAAGACGATTTCGCGCTGGGTGGCCGACAAGGCCATCCGCCAATGTGCGCTGTGGCATGAGCAAGGGCTCGAACTCGCGGTGTCGGTGAACGTGTCCGCGCGCGAACTGATCCAGTCATCGTTGCCGGATACCTTTAGCGCGCTCTTGCGGAAGTACGGCGTGGCGCCCGAGTGGATATGGATCGAGATCACCGAAAGCGCGATCATGGACGATCCGAATCACGCGATCGAAACGCTCGACCGTCTGCACGCGTTGGGTATTCGCCTGTCCATCGACGACTTCGGCACGGGCTATTCGTCACTCGCGTATCTGAAGCGCATGCCCGTCGACGAGATCAAGATCGACAAGTCCTTCGTGATGGGCATGTTCGACCACAAGGACGACGAGACCATCGTCCGCTCGACGATCGACCTCGGCCACAACATGGGCCTGAAGGTCGTCGCCGAGGGCGTCGAGACGGAAGAGATGCTGATGCGGCTCAAGGACCTGCGCTGCGATCTCGCACAGGGTTACCACTTGAGCCGCCCGCTGCCACCCGAGAAGCTCGAAGCGTGGCTGCACAAGTGGCAGGAATCGGCTGAGGCGGCTTGAGTTTCGATCAAGCCGTTCGCGCCTTGTCCCCCTCGCGCTCGACGGGATGCGGCTCCTTCAATTTGTTCGCAACGCGCGTCGCCTCGAAGTAGCCTGGGTTTGGCGGACGCTTCAAATATTGACCCGCGCCTCGAACCGCTCGCAGGTCGCCATTGGCCCACGCGAGTGCGCCACGCGTAAGCGTATGCGTCGCGACGCCCTGCACAGTCATGCCTTCGAACACGTTAAAGTCCACTTTCTGGTGATGCGACTTCACCGAGATCGTCTTGCTCGCCGCCGGGTCCCACACGACGAGATCCGCGTCCGCGCCGACCTGCACCGCACCCTTGCGCGGATATAGATTGAAAATCTGGGCCGCATTGGTCGACGTGACGCGCACGAATTCGTTCGGCGTGAGACGCCCCTTGTTCACGCCGTGATGCCACAGCACGGACATGCGATCTTCCACGCCGCCGCAACCGTTCGGGATCTTCGTGAAGTCCTCGCGGCCCATCGCCTTTTGCGATGCGCAGAACACGCAGTGATCGGTGGCTGTCGTGTGAAGCTGCCCCGATTGCAACCCGCGCCACAGCGCCTCGCGATGTTCGCTCGATCGGAACGGCGGGCTCATCACGTGCGCGGCGGCGCGCGTCCAGTCCGGATCGCGATACACCGATTCGTCGATGACGAGATGCCCTGGCAGTACTTCGCCGAACACGCGCTGGCCCTCGTTGCGTGCCCGCGCGATCACGTCGACGGCATCCTTCGACGATACATGCACGATGTAGATGGGCACGCCGAGCACTTGCGCGATGCGGATCGCGCGATTGGCCGCTTCGCCTTCGACTTCCGGCGGCCGCGACAACGGATGCGCCTCGGGGCCGGTGAAGCCGCGCGCAAGTAGTTGCTTCTGCAACTGAAATACGAGCTCGCCGTTTTCCGCATGCACGGTCGGCAGCGCGCCGAGTTCGAGCGAGCGCGTGAAGCTGTTCACCAGCACTTCGTCGTCGGCCATGATTGCGTTCTTGTAGGCCATGAAGTGCTTGAAGCTCGATACGCCGTGCTCATGCACGAGCGTGCCCATATCGCGATGCACCGATTCATCCCACCACGTCACCGCGACGTGAAAGCCGTAATCCGCCGACGCCTTCTCGGCCCAGCCGCGCCATTCCTTGAAGGCCTGCATCAGCGGCTGCTTCGGGCTCGGGATCACGAAGTCGATGATGCTCGTCGTGCCGCCCGAGAGACCCGCTGCGGTGCCCGTATAGAAGTCGTCGCTTGCGGTCGTGCCCATGAAGGGCAACTCCATGTGCGTGTGCGGATCGATGCCGCCGGGCATCACGTACTGCCCGCCCGCATCGACAATCTGCGTGCCGGCCGGCGCTTCCAGATCAGTGCCGATGGCGAGGATCGTGCCGCCGTCTTTCGGGTCCGCGCACAGCACGTCGGCGCGATAGGTGCGATCGGCGTCGATGACCGTGCCGCCGCGAATCAGGATCGTCATGTTGCTGTCTCCCTTGCAAAACTGTTGATCATGCACTCGCCACGCGCGCGCTCGGGCTCTTGCGCGCCTTCATCCAGACGCCATAGACGACCGATGCCAGCGCAAGTCCCACGAACCATGCGTACGTGTAGAGCGTGTTGAAGAATGCGGGCACGTTCGGAAACGCGGCTGGAAATGCTGTGTGCAGAAAGCCCGGCAGGTTCGGCAACACGCCGATCACGAGCGCGACGACCGCCGCGATGTTCCAGCCACCCGTATAGCTGTATTCGCCGTTCTCATCGAAGAGTTCGCGATGCGAGAGGCGCGTGCCGCGTATCAGGAAGTAATCGACCATCAGAATGCCGGCGACTGGACCCAGCAACGCCGAGTATCCAACGAGCCACGTGAAGATATAGCCCTGCGTGGTCGCGAGAATCTTCCACGGCATCATCACGATCGCGATGGTCGCGGTGATCATGCCGCCCGCGCGATACGAAATCCCCTTCGGCCACAGGCTCGAAAAATCGTATGCGGGACCGACGAGATTCGCCGCGAGATTGCAGCACATCGTATCGAGCGTGAGGATGATGAGCGCGACGCCCACGCCGATGCCCGTCATGCGGCTCGTGAGGTCGATCGGGTCCCAGATCGCCTTGCCGTAGATCACGACCGTCGCCGACGTGACGACCACCGAAATCACCGAGAGCAGCGCCATCGGTGCAGGCAGGCCGATCGTCTGGCCGATCACCTGGTCGCGCTGCGAGCGGGCGAAACGCGTGAAGTCGGGGATGTTCAGCGCGAGTGTCGCCCAGAAGCCGACCATCGCGGTCAGGCCCGGCCAGAACGTGGCCCAGAACAGGCCCTCCTTCTTGCCGCCCGCGACGAACTGCGAAGGCGCCGACAGCATCGAGCCCAGGCCGCCCGCCTTGGACGTCGCCCACCAGACGAGCGCGATGCACATCACGACCTTGATCGGCGCGGACCAGCTTTCGAGCCAGCGGATCGAATCGGTGCCATGCACGATGAAGTAGATCTGCAGCGCCCAGAACACGAGGAAGCACGCAAGCTGGCCGATCGAGATGTCGAGGAAAGGCAGCGCCGCGCCATGCAGCGCGTTACCGGTGAGAATGTTCAGGAGCGTATAGATCGCGCTACCGCCGAGCCACGTCTGAATGCCGTACCAGCCGCACGCGACGATCGCACGCAGCATCGCGGGCAGCTTCGCGCCCTGCGTGCCGAACGACGACCGCACGAGCACCGCATACGGTATGCCGTGCTTGGCGCCCGCGTGACCGATGAGGAGCATCGGCACGAGCACGATCAGGTTGCCGAGCAGCACGGTGACGACGGCCTGCCACGGCGACATACCCTCTTCCGTGAGCCCGGCCGCAAGCATGTACGACGCGATGTTCATCACCATGCCGACCCACAGTGCCGCGAAGTGATACCACTTCCACGTACGTTGGGCGGGACCGGTCGGCGCGAGATCGTCGTTATAGAGGCTGCTGTCCTGTGCGCCCGCCGCGAAGCTGGGATCGACGGAATGCGCTTTCTGGTTCATCGGTGCATCTCCACGAGAAATGTTGCGTGAACGTTCTTAGGCGGCCTTCGCGGGCTCTTCCACTTCGACGCGTGAAGGGTTGTTCGGATGCGTGGTCCAGTTCGCATACTCGCCGGCGTCCACACGCTCCATCGTGATGCATTGCTCGACCGGGCATACGTGCATGCACAGATTGCACCCGACGCATTCCGAGTCCACCACTTCAAAATGACGCACGCCATCTTTTTCGCGCGTGATCGCCTGGTGCGAAGTATCCTCGCATGCGATGTGGCACAGGCCGCACTGGATGCACTTGTCCTGATCGATGCGCGCCTTAATGTCGTATTTCAGATTGAGGTACTTCCAGTCGGTGACGTTCGGCACGGCGCGGCCGCGAATGTCGTCGAGCGTCGCGTAGCCCTTCTCGTCCATCCAGTTCGAAAGGCCATCGGCAAGATCGGACACGATGCGAAAGCCGTAGTGCATCGCAGCCGTGCACACCTGCACGCTGCCCGCGCCGAGCACGATGAACTCCGCCGCGTCGCGCCAGTTCGTGATGCCGCCGATGCCCGATATCGGCAGATTCGGCGTCTCTTGATCGCGTGCGATTTCGGCGACCATGTTGAGCGCGATTGGCTTCACAGCGGGACCGCAATAGCCGCCGTGCGTGCCCTTTCCGTCGACGGTGGGCATCGGTGCCATTTCATCCAGATCGACCGCGACGATCGAGTTGATCGTGTTGATGAGCGACACGCCGTCCGCACCGCCCTTGTAAGCGGCACGCGAGCCGACACGAATGTCGCTGATGTTCGGCGTGAGCTTCACGAGGCAAGGCAGCTTCGAGCTTTCCTTGACCCAGCGCGTGACCATCTCGACATACTCCGGCACTTGCCCGACCGCCGCGCCCATGCCGCGTTCGCTCATGCCATGCGGGCAACCGAAGTTGAGTTCGACCGCGTCGGCGCCGGTGTCTTCGACGAGCGGCAAAATCCACTTCCAGTCAGCCTCGTTACAGGGCACCATCAACGAGACGATCAGCGCGCGGTCCGGCCAGTCGCGTTTGACTTGAGCGATCTCGCGCAAATTCACGTCGAGCGGACGATCGGTGATCAGTTCGATGTTGTTGAGCCCCGCCATGCGCTGCCCGTTCCACTGCACCGCGCCATAGCGCGAGCTGACGTTCACCACATGCGGGTCGAGGCCCAGCGTTTTCCATACGACGCCGCCCCAGCCCGCTTCGAATGCGCGGTTGACGTTGTACGCTTTGTCGGTCGGCGGCGCGGACGCGAGCCAGAAAGGGTTCGGCGAGTTGATGCCTGCAATCGTGCAGCGTAGGTCGGCCATGTGGGGCTCCTTATCCTGGGGTCTTGTTGGTCAGGCGGCTTTGATGGCGGTCAGCGCGAACGATGCATCGATCGATGCCGCTGCGAGCTTGCCGTCCTGTACCGCTTGCACCGTGAGGTCGAGTCCTTCGTGCGTCGCGCAGTCGCCGCCGGCCCAGACGTTTGCGAGCGTCGTCTGACGGTTTTCATCGGTGGCGATGCGGTTGCCTTCGAGGGTCAGCAGTTCGTGATCGAGTCCGATCGGTACCAGTGTCTGGCCAATTGCTTTTAACACCATGTCCGCTTCGATCGTGAAGCGTTCCTGGCCCCGTTCGAATTCGACGCCGCTCACTTGTCCGTCGATGCCGACCATGCGCACCGGCTTCGCGTGAGTGACAAGCGTCACGCCGTTCATCTGCGCGAATTCGCGTTCGGCCCACGTCGCGCTCATGTGCTCGACGCCGCGCCGATACACCATCGTCACCGACATCGCCCCGATCTTGTGGCTCTGCACCGCTGCATCGACGGCCGTATTGCCGCCGCCGATCACCACCACGCGACGGCCCACGGGCACGGTCGCGAGATCGTCGGCCTGGCGAACTTGCTCGATGAAATCGACCGCGTTCATCACGCCGCCAAGCGCTTCGCCTTCGAGCGCGAGCGCACGCACGCCACCGAGACCGGTCGCGAGGAACACGGCGTCGTATTGCTTGCGAAGCTCGTCGAGCGTCACATCGCGTCCAAGCATCACGCCCGTCTTCAACTCGATGCCACCGATCGAATACAGCCACTCGACCTCGCGCTGCGCGAAGTCCTCAACGGTCTTGTATGCCGCGATGCCGTATTCGTTGAGGCCACCGGGCTTTGCACGCGCATCGAAAATTGTTGCGCGATGGCCTGCGAGTGCCAAGCGATGCGCGCACGCAAGACCCGCAGGTCCCGCACCGACGACCGCGATATGCCGCCCCGTGTCCGCAGCGCGCTTGAAGAGCGGTTCGCCGCGCGCCATCGCCCAGTCGGTCGCATGACGCTGAAGCGCGCCGATCGCGACGGGCTTGTCGTCCTGGTGATTGCGCACGCAGGCGCCTTCGCAAAGAATCTCGGTCGGGCAGACACGCGCGCACATGCCGCCCAGCGGATTCGCCGACAGAATATCGACGGCCGCGCCCTTCAGGTTGCCGTTGCCGATCTTGCGGATAAAGCTCGGAATATCGATCGACGTCGGGCACGCCTGTATGCAAGGCGCGTCGTAGCAGTAGTGACAGCGGCTCGATGCAGCGGCGGCGGCGGTCGCGTCGAGCAAGGGCGCGACGTCCGAGAATTCGCACGCAAGCTGTTCTTGCGAAAGGCGATGCGCCGCGATATCGCCGGTTTGCTTCATGGTCATACGCGTTCCTTCGTCAAAGTGAAGACGTAGCCGTGCCCGCCGGCTTCACATGAAGGCGAAGCCGGGACGGCGTTGCAGATTCAAATTCGACAGACGTTACGAAGCTGGTTCCGAAGCTCGCTCCAGCATCGCGTGAAGCAGGACGTTCGCGCCCGCCTCGATCCATTCCTGCGAGGCGTCCTCGATTTCGTTATGACTGATGCCATCGACGCAAGGCACGAAGACCATGGACGTCGGCGCGACTTGCGACAGGTAGCACGCATCGTGTCCCGCACCCGACACCATGTCGCGATGCGAATACCCAAAACGCTCGGCCGCGGCACGCACGGACTTTACGCATGCTGCATCGAACGCAACGGGCTCGTAATAGAAGATTTGTTCGAGCTCTGTTTCGAGTCCGATCCCACCCGCGATGCGCGCGACGCCTTCGCGCAACGCGGCGTCCATTTGCGCGAGCACGGCGTCCTCTGGATGACGGAAGTCGACGGTGAAGAACACGCGGCCCGGAATCACGTTGCGCGAGTTCGGATAGACCTGCATCATGCCGACCGTCGCGCATGCGAGCGGAGCATGATCGAGACCGATGCGGTTGACGAGATCGACCACGCGCGAAGCGCCAAGCAGCGCGTCCTTGCGACGCGGCATCGGCGTGGGGCCCGCATGCGCTTCCTGGCCCGTCAGCGTGATCTCGTACCAGCGCTGGCCTTGCGCATCGGTGACGACACCAATCGTCTTGTTCTCTGCTTCGAGAATGGGGCCCTGCTCGATATGCAGTTCGAATGCGGCATGCAGTTGACGCCCACCGCAAAGCACGTCGCCCGCGTAACCGATGCGCTTCAGTTCTTCACCGATCGTCTTGCCGTCGACATCCTTGCGCGAGAGGCCATAGTCGAGCGTGAACACGCCCGCGAATACGCCCGATGCAACCATCGCCGGCGCGAAGCGCGAGCCTTCCTCATTGGTCCAGATCACGACTTCGACCGGATGCTCGGTATCGATCGCGTGATCGTTGAGCGTGCGGATCACTTCGAGTCCGCCGAGTACGCCATAGATGCCGTCGAAGCGGCCGCCTGTCGGCTGCGAGTCCGCATGCGAGCCGGTCATCACGGGAAGCGCATCAGGATTGCGTCCCGCGCGGCGCATGAACACGTTGCCCATCTGATCCACGTTGACCGTGCAGCCCGCCTCCTTCGCCCAGCTCACGATGAGGTCGCGCCCTTCCTTGTCGAGATCGGTTAGCGCGAGACGGCAGACGCCACCTTTGGGCGTGGCGCCGATCTTCGCCATCGTCATCAGGCTGTCCCACAGCCGCTGACCGTTCACCTTGATCGATGTATCGAGTCCAGTCAATCCGATTGCATCCGTTACCGCGTCCATCGGCTCGCTCCTTCAATCGTATGTGAGTGACATGTGGTGCATCCGCGTAGCGTTCTGGGGCGCTCATGCACGCTTCCCCATATTTACGCACGTACCCGGTGCACGTTTTTTCTTTCTAAGGGATGATCCTGATGCTGTACTTCGCTGCGTCGCGAATCCTGTCCGACTGGACAGGTTGTAGCCGATTAAAATAAGCAAATCAATGTCTTTCGTGTGCTGCAATACAGAGCGAGAAGCGTGCCATTGCGATGCAGCATGGCGCTTCAGGACAGCACCATTCGCGATTAAGCAAACGATTTAGCGAGTGGCCGGAGCAAGGCAAACCAAGCGCGACGCGGCATTCAAGGCGCGCCAAGGCTAACGATGAAACACGACGAAGCGGCAACGGGCAATCCGGAAACCGACAATGCGCAAGCACCTTTGCGGCGGCGCAAGGCACATATCCGCGAGATGAACGAAGCGCAGCTTTTAGCGTGCGCCGAAGCGGTTTTTGCGGAACGCGGACTGGAGGGCGCAAGCACCGCGATGATCGCCGAGCGTGCGGGCTTGCCCAAAGCCAACTTGCATTACTACTTCCCTACTAAGCTGGCGCTGTATCGGCGAGTGCTCGAAGATCTGTTCGAAGACTGGCATCGCGCGGCGGATACGTTCGAATGCAGCGACGACCCGGTCGAAGCGATCGGCGGCTATGTGCGCGCGAAGATGGATCTGTCGAGGCGTCGGCCGTTAGGGTCGAAGGTGTGGGCGAGCGAGATCATCCACGGCGCGGAACACATGCAGGATATTCTCAAGGAACGCGTCAAGCCGTGGCTCGATTCGCGCGTGAAGGTGATCGAAAGCTGGATCGTGCGCGGACTGTTGGCGCCGACCGACCCCGAGACGCTGATGTTCATGATCTGGGCGACGACGCAGCATTACGCCGATTTTGATGCGCAAATCATCGCGCTCAAGGGCAAGCGCGCGCTGACGCAAAAAGCCTTCGATGCCGCCACGGAAGATGTCGTGCGGCTGGTCATTCGTGCTTGCGGCGCGGTGTCGCCATCCGATACCGCGCCCAAATAAAAATCGCCCGCCGCTTTGCAGCGGCAGGCGATTCTTTTTAAGCGATGTTTGCTCAGTGGCCGAAGTAAACCGAGTTCACCGGATTAGCCGGGCCACTCGGAGCAGCACGCAGCCCCGACGCCGACGAACCTGCGGTCGAAGGGCCGTAACCGGTCGCTGCGTTGCCTTGTTCAGCGCTCACCCGAGCTTCCGCAGCCTGAATGTTTTGCGGGTAGTTCGTGCGATCGCCCGACGGATCGTAACCAGCCTTTTCCAGTTGAACCAGTTCGGCGCGAACTTCGGCGCGCGTCACGGGGGCATTGTTCTGCGCGAAAGCGAAAGTCGGGGCGGCCAAGGCCGCAGCGATAACGAGAGCCGGAACAAATGACTTGATCATGATGAACCTCCAGTAGTTTTGTCTTGAATGCGCAAGAACCGGAAAGCTTTTATTAAGTTTCTGATTCGTTTTGCCTGAAGACAAGTCTAGGCGCCGGGTCTCTTGGGGAAAACCCCGAATTGCGCGAAACATTATTGTTTGCTTTACAATAATCGCGGCGTCGACAAGGGAGGTGTCTAAGCGGCTGTGACATGCTCCAACGCGGTCGTCAGCAGCTTTTCCAGCAAAGGCTGCACTTCAGCCGCGCGCGTTTCGTCATACGCGAAGGGCAGCGCTTCCTGCATGTACGTGATCTGTGTGAGTTCGAGCTGCATCGCGTGAACGCCTGCGGAAGGCTGCCCATAGCGGCGCGTAATATACCCGCCCTTAAAACGGCCGTTCGCTGTCGATGTATAACGCCCGTCCTTGCTCACGATATCCGCGAGTGCTTCCGCCACTCCCGCGACGGCAGTCGCGCCATCGGCGGTGCCGAAGTTGAAATCCGGCAGACGTCCATCGAAAAAGCGCGGGACCACCGAGCGAATCGAATGCGCTTCCCATAGCAGCACGCGACCGTGCTTCGAGCGCAAGTCTGCAAGCTCCTGCGTGAGGGCATCGTGATAAGGCTGCCAGAAAGCCGCGCGGCGCGAATCGATCTGCGCGTCGTCAGGTTCGCGGCCCGTCAGATACAGCGGCTCCTTTTCGAACGTATCGACGGGACACAGGCCTGTCGTATCGCGGCCCGGGTAAAGGTTCGCGTCATCGGGCGGACGGTTCAGATCGATCACATAACGCGCGTATTCGGGCAGCAGGATCGATGCGCCCATGCCCTTCGCGAACGCGTACAGCCGCTCCAGATGCCAGTCGCAATCGTCGACGCGCAGCGCCACCGGCGTCATGTCGGCGGCGATCGAATCGGGAATGCGCGTGCCTCGATGCGGGATCGATATCAGCAGCGGCGCGGTGCCGCGTTCAAGCGTGTAGATCGGCGATTCGTTCATTGTCGTGGTTTCTCAGGTTCTTGCCGTCACGTTATCGCAGAAGATCGTCGAGCGCTGCGCGGTAGTGCGCGAACGCTTCCTCCTCGTCCGCGTGTTGGCGTGCATCGACTACTTTACGCCCTGCCACATACACATCGCGAACCGGCGTCTCGCCATGCTCACCGAACACGACGCTCGACAGCCACGTATCGCGATCATGCCCCGCGATGCCCGCGTGATCCGCATCGAGTACGATCCAGTCCGCGCGCATGCCTGCCGCGAGCGCTCCGACTGCGCGGCCGCTTGCGCGTGCGCCGCCATCGAGCGATGCATCGAAGAGACGCTCGGCCGGACGGCTTTGCGTCGCCGATGCGAGCACGTTGCGCTCGCGCCGCGCAAGACGCTGGCCGTATTCGAGAAGCCGCAGCTCCGAGCGCCAGTCCACACCGATATGGCTGTCAGAGCCGAGACCGATGCGGCCGCCCGCATCGAGATACTCGCGCGCCGGAAAGATGCCGTCGCCGAGATTGGCTTCGGTGGTGAGACACAGGCCCGCCGTCGCGCCGCTCGCCGCGAGGCGCGCGCATTCGATTGCGTCGACGTGCGTCGCGTGCACGAGGCACCAGCGATCGTCGACGGAGAAGCGATTGAGCAGCCATTGCACTGGACGCTGACCATTCGCGGCAAGACAGGCATCGACTTCGGCGGTTTGCTCCGCGATATGGATGTGCACGGGCGCGCGGTCGAACAGCGCGTCGAGACCTTCGAGCAGCCTCGACAGCGATTCACCCGATACCGCGCGCAACGAATGCGGCGCGACGCCATAGCGCCTTAGACCGCTTTCAGGCCGCGCGCGACGCAGCGTTTCCAGCATGTCGAGCAGCTGCTCGGGCGTGTTGAGGAAGCGCCGTTGATCGTCGCGTGGCGCGCCCTGGTCGAAGCCGCTGTATTGATACAGCACCGGCAGCATCGTCATGCCGATGCCCGCGCGTTCCGCCGCATCGACCACGCATTGCGCGAGCTCCGCGCGATTCGCGTAGGGCGTGCCGTCACTCGTGTGATGCACGTAGTGGAACTCGCACACCGATGTGTAGCCGGCCTTGAGCATTTCGATGTAGAGCCAGCGTGCGATCGCTGCGAGCGACTCGGGACCGATCTTCGCGGCAAAACGATACATCAGGTCGCGCCAGCTCCAGAATGTATCGGTGGCGCTCGCACGATATTCGGTGAGGCCCGCCATCGCGCGCTGGAACGCATGCGAATGCAGGTTCGGCATCCCCGCGATCACGGGTCCGGCCGCGCGCGGCGTATTCGGCGGCATCGCGCTATCGGGCGTGACGGCGAGCAGCGTGCCTTCATCGTTCCATTCAAGCAGTACGTCGCGCTGCCAGCCATCGGGAAGTCGCGCGTGGTCGGCGAAGAGTGAAGTCATCGGGGATGGTCCGTTGTTGCGATGCCGATTTGCAGCCATGACGTGTGCTCTTTAGTGCATGACACGACACATGGCGCATTTACGCGTAGCGTATCGTCAGCATGCAGAGTGATGCGTTTGCCGACCGTCGTGACATCGAGTGGGCCTTGCACGCAGAAGATGAGCGTGATGCTGTCAGCGCACGTTAGTTCAGCCGAACCGCGATGCACCTGCACCGATGCCGTCGCGCGATCACGCCGCACCATTACGTTGAAGTCGCGCGTCGGGCCGTTGTCGAGCGTTGCATCGATCGCCGTTTCGCCTGCAAACGACGCCATCGCGAGCGGCCGATCCAGCGCATGCACGCGGCCGTTCGCTTCGCGCAGATGCATCCCGGCACCTTCGAGCAGAACCAGCGTGCGATCGATACCGGGAAACGTGGAGAACGCCCCGGATGCATCGACGTTCGCGATGCTCAAGCGCCATGTGAACGCATCGAGCGCAGCGCCGGTCGGTTCGGCATCGATCTCGCGTGTGACGCCGCCGCCGTTCTTCCAGGGTTTCGGCACTAGCGACGCGCCTCGGATCAGCTTCATCAGAAGTGCCCGGTAAACTGATAGCGGTCGCCCGGATGCCAGAGATTCGCCACCGACGCCACCGCATCGCGCGACCACGTGCGCCGATGCAGCAACAGGCAAGGCTCATGCTCCTTCATCGCAAGCGAACGGCGCGTTTCGTCGGAGGGAATCGCCGCTTCGATGCGGTACTCGACTCGCTGCAGCGGCGCTGCGACCATCAGGTATTGATTCGGCGTAGTCGTCGTGAAGTCCTGCCGCGCATATTCGGGCGCGAGTGCAGGATTCACATGACGCTCCTCGATCTGAACAGGCTGCTCGTTCTCGAAGTGAAGCAACCGCGAATGAAACACAAGGCTGCCCACCGCAAGCTGCATTTCATCGGCGAGAGTTTCATCGACGATCGCAGCGCCAAGATGCAGCACTTCGGCGCGATACGTATGCCCGCGTGCGCCGATTTCATCGGAAATACTGCGGATTTCGACGAGCGTCGACGCATATTTCGGCTGCGCGACGAACGTTCCCGCGCCCTGCACGCGCGTGAGAATCTGCTCGGCGGTCAGCTCGCGCAGTGCGCGGTTGACCGTCATGCGCGCAACCTTGAACTCGCGCGCCAATTCGTTTTCGGAGGGCACCTGATCGCCCTCCTTCCACTCGCCGATGTGGATGCGCGTCAGGATGTAATCCTTGATCTCCTGATAAGCGGGCGTGCTCATGCAGGCTGTTCCGACGCGAAACTGAACGGGCTGTGCTTCGCGACCTCGCCTTCCTGCACGAGCGTGGCGATGGCGGCAATATCGGGCGCGAAGTAGTGATCGATGTCGTAGTGCGCGACCTTCGCACGCAGCGTCTTCATCACTTCGATGAGCAACGGGCTCGTCTGGTGCGGCGCGCGCAAGTCCACGCCCTGCGCCGCCGCGAGCAGTTCGATCGCGAGGATGTTCGCGGTGTTGCTCGCGATGTCGCCGAGCTTGCGGGCCGCGAACGTCGCCATCGAAACGTGGTCTTCCTGGTTCGCGGAAGTCGGCAGCGAATCGACCGACGCCGGATGCGCGAGCGTCTTGTTCTCCGATGCCAGCGCGGCCGCCGTGACGTGCGCGATCATGAAGCCGGAGTTCACGCCGCCGTCGCGCACGAGGAACGCGGGCAAGCCGGAGAGCGTCGTGTCGATCAGCAACGCGATACGGCGTTCGGCCAGCGCGCCGATTTCAGCGGCGGCGAGCGCGAGATTGTCGGCGGCGAACGCGACAGGTTCAGCGTGGAAGTTGCCGCCCGAGAGGACTTCACCGGTATCGGGGAAAATCAGCGGATTGTCGGAGACCGCGTTCGATTCGATCAGCAGGACGTCGGCCGCGTGGCGCATCTGGTCGAGGCACGCGCCCATCACTTGCGGCTGGCAGCGCAGGCTGTACGGGTCCTGCACCTTGTCGCAATCGGCATGCGAAAGGTTGATGCCCGAGCCTTGCAGCAGCGTGCGATACGCAGCGGCCGCTTCGATCTGTCCGCGATGGCCGCGCAAATCGTGGATGCGCGCATCGAACGGCACGACCGAGCCCTCGGCCGCATCGACCGACAGCGAGCCCGACACGAGGCCGGTGCGGAACAGGTCTTCGATCGCGAACATGTTGTAGAGCGCGAGCGCCGTCGAGGCTTGCGTGCCGTTGAGCAACGCAAGACCTTCCTTCGCTTGCAGGCTCAGCGGCTTGAGGCCGGCGACGCTAAGGCCATCCAGCGCGCTCGCGCGCTCGCCGCGAATCATGACATCGCCGATGCCGAGTAGCACCGTCGACATATGCGCGAGCGGCGCCAGATCGCCCGATGCGCCGACCGAGCCCTTCACCGGAATCACAGGCAGGACGTCGGCATTGAAAAGCGTGATGAGAGCATCCATCACTTCGCGGCGGATGCCCGAATGGCCGCGGCCGAGGCTCGACAGCTTCAGCGCGATCAGCAATCGAACGACCGGTCGCGACATCGGCTCACCAACGCCCACCGCATGCGACAGCACGAGATTACGTTGCAGCAGTTCGAGCTGATCGGCGGGAATGTGCGTGCTCGCGAGCCGCCCGAAGCCGGTGTTGATGCCGTACGCCGGCTCGCCCTTGGCGGCGATATCGGCGACAGCTTTCGCGCTCGCGTCGATCGCGGCGAAGCTCGCCGGATCGAGTTCGAGCGAATCGGAACCGCGTGCGATACGGCGCAGTTGCGGCAACGTGAGAAATCCGGGCGTCAGCTTGATCATGGCTCATCCTGTCTATACAAGTTAGAGCCAAGTCTAAACGCGCCTTATCTTATAAACAAGGGGGAGCTAGGGATTTCACTGATGCCGAATGTCGGTTGTCTATACAGATTGGCGCTGTCAAAAGCGATGCTGCAGGCCGGCCGTCACGCCCGCCTGTGTGTCGGCGGCGCCCGTCAAATCGCGGGAAAGGCTCACGTTCTGGTCATTTCGTGCAAATGCGTACCCGCCGGACAAGTAAAGCGTCGTGCGCTTCGAAAGCGAATAGTTCGCGCGCAGTGATAGCAGCGTCGGGTCGCCATCGTTCGCGCCCTTGATGTCCTGGTGATAGACCGCCGCGTAAAGCGTGAAGTCCGGCGCGAAATCATACGAGCCGCCGAACCAGTACATGTCGCTGCGCAGCGTTTCGGCCAGCGTGTTGAACGTGCGCCGATAGTTGCGATAGCCCGCCATCACTTTCGCCGCGCCGAAATCGTAGCTCGCGCCCGCATGGATGCCCTGGATGTAATTCGTCGTATCGGCGGGCGTGACGCTGTCGTTCGCGCCGTTCTGCCGGTCGAACGTCGCGACGACCGCGAACGGACCGCTCGCGTAGCCGAGGCCGAAATCGTATTTCGAGCTCGTCTTCATGCTGTCCGGCACGTTGCCAAAGCCGTACATCGCGCCGATTTTGAAGCCGCTGAATTCGCCGTCGTAGCGCACCGCGTTGGCCGAGCGCGAAAAGAGTCCATCCTTGCGTCCGCCGGTGGCCGTCGAACCCGTGGCCCACGAATAGTTCGGCGCGTAGGCCATCGGATCGAACGGCAGCATGTAATCGTAGGTCGTCGTGAAAGTGCGGCCGAGAATCACCTGACCATATGTCTTGTGCTTGAGGCCAACCGTCGCGCGTCGGTCGAACAGCGCGTTCGGTCCGTCGTCCAGTTGCCCGTTCGCGACGTTGATGCCGCTTTCCAGCTGGAAGATAGCCTTCAGTCCACCGCCCAACTCCTCGACGCCCCGCATGCCGAAGCGCGATGTGTTCTTGCCGCCCGAGACGAGGCGTGCCGCGCCGCCATCGGCGCTCGCGTGATTCACGTACTCGACACCCGCATCGACGATGCCGTAAAGCGTCACGCTCGACTGCGCCTGCGCCGCGCCGCTAAAGCCGCCAGTCGCGATCGCCGCGATGGATGCCATCGAAATACTGTTGCGTTTCATGCGTCTTCCTCCGTTGTGATTTTAGTTTTCGATGCGCGAGCGCATGCCCGCGCGACGCACATGCGTCGCGCGGGACTTCGCTTCGTATCAGTGGAAAGAGTTAGCTGGCTTGCGCGAACGCCCAGCAATCGTTGGCCGGAAACTCGACCCAGTGATTGCCCGGATCGCGTGGCGTGTGACCGAATGCGCGAAAACGCAGGTCGCCGCAATGGAACAGATACTCCCAGCGATCGCCGAGATACATCGACGTGACGAGGCTTGCCTGAACGCGGTTCGCGCCGGGACCGTCCGCCACCCGCACGCGTTCGAGGCGAATCACGGCCTGCGCATCCTGGCCCGGCTGCAGCGCTTCCTTCGCGCGTGCTTCGAGCTGAAAGCCGTCGCCCTTGAGCATGACGCGTTCACCGTCGATCGACGTCACCTTCGCGTCGATGCGATTGTTGCTGCCCATGAACTCCGCCGTATAGAGCGAGCGCGGCGAGCCGTAGAGCTCCGCAGGCGTGCCTTCCTGTTCGATACGGCCATTGCGCAACAGCAGGATGCGGTCCGACATCGCCATCGCTTCGGTCTGGTCGTGCGTCACGCAAAGCGCCGACAAACCCAATGACACGATCAGTTCACGCAGCCACGCGCGCGCTTCTTCGCGCAGCTTGGCATCGAGATTGGAGAGCGGCTCATCGAGCAGGATCACCGGCGGGTTATAGACGAGCGCCCGCGCAATCGCCACGCGCTGCTGCTGCCCGCCCGACAATTGATACGGAAAGCGCGCCGCGAGATGACCAAGGCCGAGCTGATCGAGCGCGCTCTGCACGCGGCGCTTCTGTTCCGCCGACGACACCTTGCGCAGCTTCAAACCATACCCGACGTTTTCCGCCACGGTGCGATGCGGCCACAGCGCATACGACTGGAACACGAGCCCGAGCGAGCGCTGCTCGACGGGGCAATCGATGTGCTTCGCGCCATCGAAAAAGACTTGCTTGTCGAGGCTGATGCGGCCATCGGACGGCTGTTCGAGGCCGGCCACCGCGCGCAGCAGCGTCGTCTTGCCGCTGCCCGACGCGCCGAGCAGACACACCACCTCACCCGCTTTCAGTTCGAACGACACGCCCTTCAGAATCGGATTGGTGCCGTAGCTCAGGAACAGATTATCGACTGTGAGCTTATCCATGAAGTTTCACTCCGAAGCGCAATGCCACGGCGAGACCCACGCCGACCATCGCGATGTTGATGACAGAAAGCGCCGCGACCTGATCGACCGCGCCCGTCGCCCACAGCGAGACGAGCAACGCGCCGATCACTTCGGTGCCGGGGGAAAGCAGGTAGACCGCCGTCGAATACTCGCGCTCGAAGATCATGAAGATCAGGAGCCACGCAGCGAGCAGGCCGAAGCGCACGAGCGGCAGCGTTACGTCGAGGCTCACGCGGCCGCGCGTGCCGCCGACGCTGCGTCCTGCTTCCTCGAGCTCGGGTCCGACTTGCAGCAACGCGCTTTGAATCAAACGCATGCCGTAGGCGAGCCACACGACCGTGTACGCGACCCAGATGCTCCACATCGAGTTCTTGAGTTCCTTGATGCCGGGCACGAAGAGGAAGATCCACAGGAACGCGAGACCGGCGAGCACGCCCGGCACCGCGCGCGGCAGCAGCACGAGATAGTCGAGGAGACGCGTGCCCCAGTCGTTGCGACGGTGCCCCGCGAATGCCACGAGCGTGTAGAAGCCGACCGCGAGCGCCCCGCCAACTACGCCGATGCCGAGCGTGTTGTAGATGGCGCGCACGATGTTGCTCTGCTCGAAGAGATCGACGAAGTTCGAGACCGTCAGCACTTCGGAGAGCGCGACGCCCTCGCCCCAGTTCGTCACGAACGCGCGCAGCACGATGCCCGAAAGCGGCACGAACACGGTGCAGAAGAGCCACACCGCGACGATCGCGACCGCAACCCAGCGCCACGCGCCGAGCGGCAGCACCGTCTGACGGCCCGCCTTGCCCTTCACTGTGACGAACTTGTTTGCGCTCTTCAGCAAATGACGTTGCAACAAGACGAGCGGGAACGTGATCGCGATGATGCACACGGCAACCGCCGCCATCAGGTGATACGAAGGCACGCCGAGCTTGTTCGTCAGCTTGTACAGATACGTCGCGAGCACGAGGTGGCCTTCGGGATCGCCGAGCACGAGCGGCAGGCCGAACACTTCGAAGCCGAGGAAGAATACGAGCACGCCGGCGAAGAGCAGCGCGGGCATCGTCATCGGCAGGCTGACGTCGAGTGCGACGCGAAACGGCCGCGCCCCCGCGACGCGCGCCGCTTCCTCGACATCCGAGCCGAGATTGCGCAACGCCGCCGACGAATACAAATACACGTGCGGCACGTGCGTCAACCCGACGATGATCGTGATCGCGAAGATCGAATAGATCGACCACGGTGCGCTTTCAGCGCCGAACAGTTGCTTGAACCACACCGAATAGAACCCGACCGGACCCGCCGCGACGACGTAGCCGAACGCGAGCACCATCGGCGAAACGAAGATCGGCGTGAGCAGCATCGGTTCGAGCCAGCGGCGGCCCGGCAAGTCGGTGCGCACCATCAGGAACGCGAGAATGCCGCCGAGCGGGATCGAGATGAAGAGCATGCCGCCCGCGATGATGAACGAATTCATCACCGCCGACCAGAAGTCCGGATCTTCGAAAATAAACTTGAAGCCCGCGATGCCGAAGGTCTTGTTGGCATCGAAGAACGGCGCGTTCAAGAGGCTCTGAAAGACGATGAACGAAAGCGGCAGCAGCACCGCCACCGTCAACACCGCGATCACGATCCAGCGGAACGTGGCGCCCAGGCCGCGCCAGCCGCCTTCGGGCAGCTTCGGCACCTTGCCTTCGCCGTTGGTCGAGAGGACCGCGGCCGGCTCGTTTGTGCTTGTGGTAAGCATGAGTGTCCCCCTGCGTCTAGGCGACGCATCGAATGAGTTGCGGGAGTGCCCGCGGCTTGGCGCGGGCTAGAGGAGCTTTAAGGGCTTAGCGTTTGATCGCTTGCTGCCATTGCTTGAGAAATTCGAGGCGCTTCGACTGGTCGAGATAGACGAGCAAGCCGGTGCCGATCGGGATCGGCTTGAGCGAATCGCCGAGCTGCTTGGTGAGGCCCGCCATCGACGTTTCGCCTTCGACATCCGCGCGGATCGAGAAGAGATCAGCCTGGTTGGCAAGCAGCGTCTGGCCGCGCTTCGACAGCAGATAGTCCACCCACAGCTTCGCCGCATTCGGGTTCTTCGCCTTCTTCGAGATCGTCACGAGGCGGCTCACCACCAGCGTGTAATCCTTCGGATACACATAACCGATCGACGGGTCCTTCTTCGCCTTGGCGAACGCATACGAACCGAGAATGTTGTAGCCGATCAGGTTTTCGCCCGACGAGATGCGCTCCATCATCGCGCCCGTGCTCGATTGCAGCTTGGGGTTCGTCGCGCCCATTGCATTGACGAGTTGCCACGTCACTTGCGGATTCACGCGTGCATCCTGCGTCAGATAGTTGAAGCCGACGCCCGACTTTTCGATATCGTAGGTCGTGACCTTGCCCTTGAACTTCGCGGCTTGCGTCTGCAGCAGCTTGATGAAATCGGCGCGCGTTTGCGGCACGTCGCCCGCGGGCAGGAGGCGCTTGTTGTAGACGATCGCGAGCGGCTCGTAGGTCGTGCCGTACGCCTGCTTCTGATACTGCGACCATTGCGGCAGGTTCGCGGATTCCGGCGACTCGTAGTTCGCCATCAGGCCGTCGTTGACGAGCTTGACTTGCAGGTCCATCGCCGAGGACCACAGCACGTCGGCGCTCGTGCTGCTCGCCGCGTTCTCGCTGATGTAGCGGTTGTAAAGCTCGGTGCTGTTCATGTCGTTGTATTCGACCTTCACGCCATACAGCGACTCGAAGTCCTTGATGAGCGAGCGAACCTGTGCGGTATCCGTCACCGAATAGATCAGCACCTTGCCTTCTTTCTTCGCACCGTCGATGACCGACTGATACGCTCCGGGATAACCCGCAGGCACTTGCGCGCTGGCGGCCCCCGCAGCGGCGAAAGCAACGGCCGCGGCCACGATACGCAACGAGTGGTTCAATTTCTTCATGTCTTCCTCCAGAATCCGCTCTGTAGTTGTTCGATTGAGTGGACGCATGGTAAGTCGCAGGCACTTTCAGGCCGCTTTCATTTCATGTTCAAATTCCATCCGAAACCCCGTTCTTTCCTCATGGATTTCCCTTAGGTCAATCAGGTCATTTAGGTCAATGTCATGCGCGTGCTGCTAGTCGAAGACAATCCCACTCTCTCCAAATCGCTGACGGACGCGCTCACGCAAGCGCGCTTCGCGGTCGATTGCATGCATGACGGCGAAGCCGCCGATCACATCCTGCGCACGCAGGACTACGCGCTCGTGATCCTCGATCTCGGCCTGCCGAAGCTCGACGGCCTCGAGGTCCTGCGGCGTTTGCGTCAGCGTCGCAATCCGGTGCCGGTGCTTATTCTCACCGCGCATGGATCGGTCGAGGATCGCGTGAAAGGTCTCGACCTCGGCGCCGACGACTATCTCGCGAAGCCGTTCGAACTGACCGAGCTCGAAGCGCGCGCCCGCGCGCTGATCCGCCGCAGCCACGGCCATGAGCACACGCGCGTGGAGTGCGGACCGCTCGCTTACGACAGCGTCGATCGCGGCTTTCGGCTCGATGACGAACCGCTTGCGCTGACACCGCGCGAACGCGCCGTGCTCGAAGTGCTGATCCTGCGCAACGGCCGCGCGATCAACAAGGAGACACTGTCGGAGAAGATCTTCGGCATCGACGAATCGGTGAACGCTGATGCGATAGAAATCTACGTGCATCGGTTGAGGAAGAAGCTGGAGAAAAGCGCCGTCGCTATCGTCACGCTGCGTGGCCTCGGCTATCTGCTCGAAGTGAAAGCCTAGATGCCGACGCCCAACCTGCGGCGACAGGTCTCGCTGTGGCTCCTGCTGCCGCTCGTCGCGCTGCTCGCGCTCGATGCTTGGCTCACCTATCACCGCGCGATGAGCGCCGCGCACGTCGCGTTCGATCGCTCGCTCTCGTTCTCGCTCAAGTCGATCCGCGAAGGCACGCGTTTGCAGAACGGGCAGATCGAAGTTGACCTGCCGTATCTCGCGCTGGAGATGTTCGAATCTGACGTGGGCGGGAAGATCTATTACCTGATCCGAGAGGACGGCGGGCGGGCCGTCACGGGCTATGGCGATTTGCCGTTGCCGCCCAAGCGCGACACGCCCGAGCCTTACCAGACGCGCTTTTATGACGCGACCTATCGCGGCCAGGAGTTGCGCATGGCCGCGCTAAGGCTGCCGGTGCACGACGTGCCGACGGCGCAAACGCGCGTCGCGTGGATCATGATCGGCGAAACGATCGAGCCGCGCCAGGCGCTCGCGCGCGAAATACTGATCGGCTCGCTCACGCAGGAGGCGATGCTGATCGTGCTGGCACTCGCGATCGTGTGGCTCGGCGTCGGACGGGGCTTGAGGCCGCTGAACCGCTTGTCGGCGACCGTCGCGGCCCGCGCCGACGATGACCCAGCGCCGCTCGACGAAGCCGGCCTGCCGCGCGAAGTGAAGCCGCTCGTCGAGTCGATCAATCAGTACATCGCGCGCTTGCGAAGAATGCAGGAATCGCGGCGGCGCTTTTTCACCGATGCCGCGCATCAGTTGAAGACGCCGCTTGCCGTGATTCAGGCGGAGTCGGAACTCGCGTTGCGCGAAACGAAGGACGAGCGCACGAGCCTGCATCTGAAGCGTTTGAACGGCGCGGTGCGGCAGGCGGGCAAAGGCGTGCAGCAGTTGCTGTCGCTTTCCCGGCTCGATGCCGATAGCGGCCATCGGGTGAAGCTCGCCACGTTGCCGCTCGACAAGGTTGCGCGCAGCGTGACGCTCGACTGGTCGCCGGTCGCGCGGGCTCGCAATATCGATCTAGGCTTCGAGCAGGAAGGGTCGGTCAAGGTGGTCGGACAGCGCGACCTGCTGGGCGAACTGTGCGGCAATCTGATCGACAACGCGATCCGCTACGCGGGCGACGGGTCCGTCATAACGGTTCGCGTCGCAAAGACTTCCGAAGGCGCCCTGCTGCAGGTGATCGACGACGGTCCCGGCATCGCGCCGCAGGAACGCGATGCGGTGTTCGAGCGCTTCTATCGAAGCTCGGCGACGCAGAACGTCGAGGGCAGCGGACTCGGGCTTGCGATCGTGCGCGAGATCGCACGGGTGCATCATGCGCGCGTCACGCTCGACGATGCGCCCGGCGGTGGGTGTATCGTCAGCGTGGTGTTCGGGCCGTAGCGAAATCCACGAACGCCTGATTTGCCCGCGAGATGTATTGCTCGTCGAGCCAGCAAAGGTCGAAGCGGAAAAATTCAGCCGGTTCGAACGACAGCGGCACGAGCCGCTCGTCCTCTTCGACCATCGACCTCAAGAGCGTCGCTGCGCCGAGACCGTCCGCGACGGCTTGGTAGACCATCGGTACGGAATTGCTCTGCAAGACCGCGCGATACTTGACGCCCGCCTTCTGACAGCGATTGTCGAGCACGTTTCTTTGCAGGAAGCTGCCTTCGAACAGGACCATCGGCAAGCCGTCAAGGTCTGTGTCTTCAACGTGACGCTTGCGGGCCAGCGCATGCGAAGCAGCGACACAGAGCACCACCTCCTCCTCTCCGACGATCTTGCGCGCCCAGCCCTTCTCCACCCGCCGCGCTTCGATGATCGCGAGATCCACCTTGCCGTTCTCGAGCAAGGTCTTGATCTCGCCCGCGCTGCCTTCGATCGCCGTGACGTCGATGCCGGGATAACGTGCGTGAAATGCCTTCATCAGCGATGGAAAGTACCGCAGGCCGTACATCGGCGGCATGCCGACGCGCACGCTTCCCGCGCGTAGTTCGCGCGCGTCGGCCAGTTCCGTGCGTGCTGATTCGAGCTCCTGGAACATGCGCTTTGCGCGACGCATCAGGAGCGCGCCCTCGGGCGTCAGCGTGACAGGCCGGTTCCTGCTGCGTGCGAATAACGTCACGCCGAGTTCGGTTTCGAGTTTCTTGATGGCGACGCTCAGAGCCGGCTGTGCGACGTGCAGTTCATCGGCGGCGTGGGTAATGTTGCCTAAACGCGCGACCGCTTCGCAATAGCGCAATACGCGAATGTCCATATTCAGAAGCGATGCCGGAGATTCATCAAAAGTATTTTCCTCGTGGTTGCGCGTTCAATAGAATGCCTGAACCGATGAGCGGCGCTGCGTTAGCGAACTTGCGCCAGCCGAACAGTATGCAACCAAACGGGATGCTATGGAACTCGCTTTTGTCGGCCTGGGAAGGATGGGAAAGCCCATGGCCTTGAATCTGCTAAAGAGCGGCAAACGATTGACGGTGTCCTCAGCGGATACGAAAAGCTACGCCGAGTTCGAAAGCCATGGCGTGCGCACGACCACCCAGCCTCACGAATTGGCAAGCGCTGACGTCGTGTTCCTATCGTTGCCGAATGGCGAAGCAGTGAGCGATGTGTTGGTCGGTGAGGCCGGTATTGCGAACCTTATGAAGCCCGGACAGACCATCGTAGACACGAGCACAATCGGCTATGGCGTGACGCTGGAACTTGCCCACAAGCTGAGAGAACGCGGCATCCACTTTATCGACGCCCCTGTTTCAGGCATGGAAGCGCGCGCAATCGACGGAACGCTCGCCGTCATGTGCGGTGGCGATGCAACGGCTCTTGACTCAGTGAAGCCCTTTCTCGAAACGTTCGCGAGCACCATCGAGCACATGGGCGAAGTCGGTAGCGGACAGCTCGCCAAGCTGGTCAACCAGTTGCTATTCGACATGAACTGCGCGGCACTCGCCGAAATCCTTCCGATGGCCGCGAAGCTTGGCCTCGATCCCGAAAAGACCGGACGTATCGTCAATTCGGGCACGGGTCGAAGCTATGCCTCCGAGTTCTTCATTCCTCGCATCCTGCAAGATCATTTCTCCGATGGCTATCCGATGCGTCACGCGTACAAGGATCTCGTCAGCGCAGCCGAACTCGGCGCGCGCGCGGGCATTCCGATGCCGGTGCTTGCAGCGGCCACTGCAACGTTCCAGATGGCCTTGCTAAAGGGTTTCGGCGACGACGACAAAGGCGGCATGATCAAAGTATTCGAGGATCTCAACGGCGCGAGCTTTAGACGTGATGCAACGGAGACGCAATGAACTCGAAGGCACTAATCGAAGCATGGCGCGCTGGACGACAACTCGACCAGCCACCGACACGCTTAACGACGCTTGAAGAAGGATACGACGCGCAGGATGCGTTCATTGCACTGACAGGCGAAAAGCGCGTTGGCTGGAAGCTGGGCGTCGGCAGCCCTGCTGCGATGCGTGCCGCTGATGCGCATCGGCCTTTGATCGGCCAGTTGCTGGCGTCGCGTTGTTATGCCTTAAGCGAGACGGTGATTCTGCCGCAACTGCGTCCGGTGACGATCGAGTTTGAAATCGTATTCGTTCTGGGCGTCGATGTCGCGCCAGATGCTCAGATCGTCGATCCGATGAGCATAGTGAGCGCGACGCACGTCGGCTTCGAATTTGTGCTGTCGAGATTCAAAGATCGTAGGGCCGTCGGCCAGCCCGCTTTTGCGAGCGACAATGTCGGCTTCGAAGCGTTCGTGTTGGGTCCGCAAATCGATCCGCATTCGATCGCGGATATCGTTGCGAGTGTGGTCGTCAAAGCCGACGGCGCACCGCCCGCTCATGGACTCTACGGCGACGAAGCATCGGACCCGGTCGCTGCGCTCGCGCACCTTCTCGCTCACGCGCGCGAACGTGGCGTCACGTTGCGTCGCGGCGACTGGGTATCGACCGGCGCCGCGGCGAAACCTATAGACGCCGCATCGGCCGAGTTCGATGTTTCAGCGCATTATGTCGCTCAGACGTTCTCCGTGCATGTTGCTTCCAAGGAATCGCAATGAACATCGACACGACCAGCCTCATCCCCGCGACCCTCATCCCCGGCGATGGCATCGGCCCTGAAATCACCGCTGCGACCGTCAAGGCGCTCGAAGCACTCGGCGCACCGTTCGAATGGGACGTGCAGCAAGCGGGCATGACCGCGCTCGAACAAAGCGGCGACCCTTTGCCGGAAGCGACATTGGCAAGCATCCGCCGCACTAAGTTGGCGCTCAAAGGACCGCTGACCACACCGAGCGGCGGCGGCTTTCGTTCCGTCAACGTCAGACTGCGCGAAGCGTTCAAGCTGTATGCCAACGTACGCCCGGCGCTGACGATCGTTCCGGGACGCTACGAAGACATCGATATCGTGCTCGTGCGCGAGAACATCGAAGGCCTGTACGTGGCGCACGAGCACTACATCCCGATCGGCGACGATCCGCATGCGGTCGCCATCTCGACGGGTATGAATACACGCGAAGGTTGCCGACGCATCGCCAGGTTCGCGTTCGAATACGCGGTGAAGCATGGCCGCAGGAAGATCACGGTCGTGCACAAGGCCAACATCTTGAAGGCGCTCACAGGCCTCTTCCTCGATACGGCCCGCGACGTCGCGCGCGAATACGAGGGACGCGTGGCGATGGACGATCGCATCGTCGATGCCTGCGCGATGCAGCTCGTCCTCAACCCGTGGCAGTTCGACATGCTGCTCTGTACCAACCTCTTCGGCGACATTCTTTCGGACGAACTGGCGGGACTCGTCGGCGGGCTCGGTCTTGCGCCGGGATCGAACATTGGTGAGGAAGCGGCGATCTTCGAAGCCGTGCATGGATCCGCGCCGGACATCGCGGGAAAAGGCGTGGCGAACCCTGTATCGCAACTGCTGGCGGCGGGTCTGATGCTGGAACACGTCGGCCGCGACGATCTCGCGGCGCGCCTCAAGACCGCCATCGCGCAGACGCTCAACGAAGACGCCGTGCGAACCCGCGACCTCGGCGGCGATGCCTCTACCGAGCGATTCGCCGATGCGTTGATCGAACGCCTGAGCTAAAGACATTCCTCCTATCGGACCAGCCATCATGAAAAAAGAAGACCCCTCCCCGCCTAAGCAAGACGGCATCAAGGCAGGCTTGACGAGCTACGGAGACGAAGGATTCTCGTTGTTCCTGCGCAAAGCCTTCATCAAGGGCGCGGGCTATACCGACGACGCGCTCGATCGTCCGGTGATCGGCATCGCGAACACGGGCAGCGCGTACAACCCGTGTCACGGCAACGCGCCCGCGCTGATCGAAGCGCTCAAGCGCGGAATCATGCTGGCAGGCGGCCTGCCGATGGACTTCCCCACGATCTCCGTGCACGAGAGCTTCTCGCAGCCGACGAGCATGTACCTTCGCAATCTGATGTCGATCGATACGGAGGAGATGATCCGCGCGCAGCCGATGGATGCCGTGGTGCTCATCGGCGGCTGCGACAAGACGGTGCCGGCCCAGTTGATGGGCGCCGCATCGGCTGGCATTCCCGCGATCCAGTTGATCACCGGATCGATGCTGACGGGGTCGCACCGTGGTGAGCGCGTCGGCGCATGCACCGACTGCCGTCGCTACTGGGCGCGCTTTCGCGCGACGGAGATCGACGCGGCCGAAGTCGCGGATGTGAACAACCAGCTCGTCGCGAGCGTCGGGACATGCTCGGTCATGGGCACGGCCAGTACGATGGCGTGCATTGCCGAAGCGATGGGCATGACCGTGCCGGGCGGCGCATCGCCGCCAGCGGTCACGGCTGACCGCATGCGCGTTGCCGAGCGGACCGGCACGCAAGCGGTGCAGATGGCGCGCGACAAGCTGACCATCGATAAGGTGCTGAGCGCGAAGTCGTTCGAAAACGCATTGCGGGTGTTGCTCGCGATCGGCGGATCGACCAACGGGATCGTGCATCTCGCGGCTATCGCGGGAAGGCTCGGCTTCGACATCGATCTCGACGCGCTCGACCGCATGGGACGCGAAACGCCCGTGCTGCTCGACCTCAAGCCATCGGGCCAGCATTACATGGAGGACTTTCATCATGCGGGCGGCATGGCTACGCTGCTGCAGGAACTGCGTCCGCTGCTTCATCTCGACGCGATGACCGTCACCGGGCGCACGTTAGGCGAAGAACTCGACAACGCTCCGCCGCGCTTCGAACAGGACGTCGTTCGTACCGCGGCTGATCCGATCTATCCGCAAGGCGGCATCGCGGTACTGCGCGGAAATCTCGCACCGGGCGGCGCGATCATCAAGCAATCCGCCGCCGATGCCAAGCTGATGGAACACGAAGGACGCGCAGTCGTGTTCGAGAACGCCGCCGATCTTGCAACGAGGATCGATTCCGAGGACCTCGATGTCGAAGCAAGCGATGTGCTCGTGCTGAAGAACATCGGTCCCAAGGGCGCGCCAGGCATGCCGGAAGCAGGCTATATCCCGATTCCGAAGAAGCTCGCGCGGTCGGGCGTCAAGGACATGGTCCGCATCTCCGATGGCAGGATGAGCGGCACGGCGTTCGGGACGATCGTGTTGCACGTCACGCCCGAATCGGCGATCGGCGGGCCGCTTGCTTATGTGCAGAACGGCGACAGGATCCGCTTGAGCGTAGCGCGCCGCGAGATCACGCTGCTCGTGTCCGATGCCGAAATAGAACGGCGCGCTACGCTCGCGCCGGTCACGGTGCCCAGTGCCCCGCGCGGCTATCGGAAGCTGTTTCTGGAAACGGTCACGCAGGCAGACAAAGGCGTGGACTTCGAATTTCTGCGCAGCGAAGAGACGCGTGGCAGCGTCCCTCGCAAGTAAGCGATCAGCGCGGCGCGAGCGTCTTTTCCATGCGGAAATTCGTCAGACGTTCGCCGCGCACGCTGACTTCCTGCTGCGCGATCGCCTGAAAACCACGCCGCTCGAAGAACGGCCGCGCCGTGATGCTCGCCTCCGCATGAAGCCGCGCGATGCCACGCTCGTGCGCGCTCGCCTCGACTTGCACGAGCAGCGCGCTCGCGACACCCGCGCCCTGGTGTGACGGATGCACGAACATCAGGTCGAGATGTCCGTCGCTTTCGAGATCGGCGAAACCGACGAGCGACGCGCCGATCATCGCAACCCACGTCGGGCGACTTGAGCGCTTCACGGACCACACATCGCGCTCCACCTGCGCCCACGCATCGATCTGCGCCGGGGCGTAGTGGCGCGCAGCAACCTCGCACACGGACCGCACGAAAACATCGATCACATCATCGAGATCCGATGGCCGATACGGCCGCACGTACACCACGATTTATCGCGCGATCGACACCGTGGCGATGCCGAGAATCGTCATCACCACAGACGCCGTCACGTGAATCGCGATCTCCCCGGCGGCCCAGCCGAAGCGCCCTTCCTGGAGATGCGCGACGACTTCCGCCGAGAACGTCGAGAACGTCGAAAGGCCGCCCATCAGCCCGGTAATCACGAAAAGCCGCCACTCGATGGAGATATCCGGAAAGCGCGCGAACCACGCGACCGCCACGCCGATCACGTAGCCCGCGACCACATTCGATAGCAGCGTGCCGAGCGGCAGGTTGGGAAAGAGCGCATTGAAGCGCAGCCCGAACACCCAGCGAAGCAGGGAGCCGAGCGCGCCGCCGATACCGACGGCGATGATCGACAGGTACATGTATGGCGTTGAAGTGAAATGGAAAGGCTACGCGTCGCGAGCGAGGCGTTCGATGAGTCGTTCACGGCTCGGCTCGACGATATCGAGCGCAATATGCTTGATGTGCGCTTTCCACGTACCGTCGCGCCGTTTTTCCCACCAGCCTGCTTCGTGGCCATCGATGAAGAGCGAGCCGCGCATCGCAAGGTAGGGATCGGCGGGGTCCAGCGTGCAATCGTCGTTGTGTTCCAGCTTTACCCTGTGCATCGCATTGTCTCTTTCATCGAGCCGCTGCATACCCTCAATGATAGACGAATGCACGTGTTTTCACCGCATCAGCGCAGCATGAACGACATCGCCGACAGGCTGTTGAGCATTCGAACCGCTTCCTCCACTGACGAGGTGTCGAAGGCGAGCGTGACGCCGTCGAGACGTTCGAGCGACGGCCATTGGCAAAAGAGATCGGCCAGCGCAGTGGTTTGCACGCGCAATTCGCAATGCCTTGACTTCGGCTTGACGGCTTCCCGACGCAGCATGCCAGATGCACTTTCGACGACCTCGCGCGCCGCGCCGCGAATCATCTCGCAGGCGCTCGCGGGCGTTTGCGTGACGCCGCTCGAATAGCCGTGCGCCGTCTTCACCGTGACGAAGCGCGCCTCGGGAAACGCGGGCCGCGTCTCTTCGACGAACACGTCGTCGCCCGTCAAAAGCGCCACGCGTGAGCCGCGTTCGATCGCCAGCGCGCCATACAGTCCCGCCTCGCCGACCTCCACGCCATCGAGCGACACGCGCGCGAACGCGAAGCTGTTGATCGTATGCGCGAGGATGCCGCGGCTTTGCGCCCGCGCGTGATAGCCGATCATGAACACGAGTTCGGGCTCGTCCTCCAGGCCCGTCATCATGCCGAGCGTGCGCGGCTTGCCCAGCACCATTTGCGCTCGTTGATCGATCAGATCGGGCATGAGGTTGCGAAAGCCGCCGTGCGAATCGTTGACCCACACTTGCGTCGCGCCGCCCGCAAACGCGCCTTCGATCGCCGCGTTTGCTTCCAGCGTCATCCAGCGGCGCGCGTGTTCATATTCGCCGTTGCCCGCGCGCGTCTGCTCCGGATGGAACACGCCGGCCACGCCTTCGATATCCGCTGAAATCAGTACTTTCATGACGTCGTGATGTCCTTGATCGAGAGCCTGCGATGACCGTCGCGGCCCGTCACCGATACCGCGCTGAAGAGCGCATCGACGATCGCCTGTTCGACGCTGTCTGCCGCGGCCTGGAAGAGCGGATCGAGACGCGAATCGGAGACGAGCGCGGGCACTTCGATGAAATCGTCGAGATGCGGGACCGTGTAGGCCGTCGTGAACGCAAGCGAGAGGTCGCCGCTGCCGTGCCCGTAGACCGAGCCCGTACGCGCGAGTCCGGCTGTGGCGCGCATCGAAAGGCGGCGCAACTGGCGCGCGTCGAGCGGCGCATCGGTCGCGATGATCATGATGATCGAGCCTTTCTCGGCTTTGTGCCCCTCCGCTGCGGATAAGGTTCGGCCCAACGCGACGCCGCCCAGCGTAAGCATCGACAAGCGCCCGAAGTTGGCGAGCACGAGCGCGCCCGTCGTGAACGAGCGGCCCGCGACATCGCTCACACGCGACGCGGACCCGATGCCGCCCTTCAACTCGAAGCATGACATGCCACGCCCCGCGCCGACCGAACCGCGTTCGAACTCCTCGCCGCACGCTTGCAACGCGCGCACGAAATGCGCCTCCTGAACCGCAAGCGCCTGAATGTCGTTCAGATAGCCGTCGTTGCATTCGAAGACGAGCGGATTGACCGTCGGCCATTCGCGCCCGATCGATGAATTCGCTTCTATCGCATGACGAATCTGCGCATTCGCGACGGTGCCGACACCGAACGTATTCGTCAGCGCAATGGGCGTTTCCAGAACGCCGAGTTCATCGACCTGCACGAGCCCGATGCTCTTGCCGAAGCCATTGATCACGCTCGCCGCAGCCGGCACCTTGCTTCGATAGACATCGCCCTGATGCGGACGAATCACCGTGACGCCGGTCTGCACCGCGCGTTGATCGAGCGTGCAATGTCCGACCGTCACGCCTGCCACATCGGCGATCGTGCCGAGCGGCCCCGCTTTCAACGAACCGATGTAGGGCGCCTCGATCATGGCCGGTCGAGCTTAGGATCGAGCGCATCGCGCAAGCCATCGCCGAGCAGATTGAACGCGAGCACCGTGAAGAAAATCGCGAGGCTCGGGAACACCGCGATATGCGGCGCCATCGCCATGTCCGCGCGGGCTTCGTTGAGCATCGCGCCCCACTCGGGCGTCGGCGGCTGCGCGCCGAGTCCGAGGAACGAGAGGCTCGCCGCCGTGATGATCGACGTGCCGATGCGCATCGTGAAGTACACGACCACCGACGAAATCGTGCCCGGCAGAATGTGCCGCACGATGATCGTCCAGTCCGATGCGCCTATGCTGCGCGCCGCCTCGATGTAAGTCAGGTGCTTGAGCGACAGCGTATTGCCGCGCACGAGTCGCGCGAACGCGGGGATGCTGAAGATCGCGACCGCGCACACGACGTTGACCATGCCATTGCCGAGAATCGCGACCACGCCGATCGCGAGCAAGATGCCGGGGAACGCGAACAGCACGTCGGCGACGCGCATCACGATGCGGTCCCACCAGCCTTCGTAGTACCCGGCGAGCAAGCCGAAGAACGTGCCGATCACCGCGCCGATCACGACCGACAGCAGCCCCGCCGAGAGCGATATCCGACTGCCCGCGAGGATGCGGCTCAAAATGTCGCGGCCGAGCGAATCGACGCCGAACCAGTGCGCCGCCGACGGCCCCGCGTTGAGCGCGTCGTAGTCGAAGTAGTTCTCGGGATCGTACGGCACGATGTACGGCGCAATGATCGCGACCACGATCAGCAGCAGCACGAACACGCCCGCCGCGAGCGCCACCGGCTGCTTCTTGAACTTGCGCCAGAACTCGGTCCACGGCGTGCGGATTTCGTGGCCCGTGGCGGCGGCCTTGGCCGTATCGGCTGTCACGCTCATGCGGACCTCATTTGAAACGGATGGTCGGGTTGATCACGGCGTACAGCACGTCGACGATCAGATTGATCACGATGAATTCCAGCGAGAACAGCAGCACTTCGGCCTGGATTACCGGATAGTCGCGCATCTCGACGGCATCGACGAGCAGGCGCCCGAGGCCCGGCCAGTTGAACACCTTCTCCACGACGATCGAGCCGCCGAGCAGGAAGCCGAACTGCAGGCCCATCATCGTGACGACGGGAATCATCGCGTTGCGCAGGCAGTGCTTGATCACCACGATCGGCTCGCGCACGCCCTTTGCGCGCGCGGTGCGTACGAAGTCCTCGTTCATCACTTCGACGAACGACGCCCGCGTAAAGCGCGCCATCACCGCGGCAACCGCCGCACCGAGCGTGATCGAAGGCAGGATGTAGCTTTGCCATGTGCCGTCGCCGACGATCGGCAGCCAGCCGAGCTTCACCGAAAAGATTTCCATCAGCAGCATGCCGAGCGCGAACGCCGGAAAAGAGATGCCCGACACGGCCAGCGTCATGCCGAGCCGGTCCGGCCACTTGTTGCGCCACACCGCCGAGACGATGCCGATCGTCATGCCGAACAGCACGGCCCACACCATGCTCGCGATCGTGAGCCACAGCGTCGGCATGAAGCGTTCCGCGATCTCGGTGCTGACGGGCCGCTTGCTGCGCGTCGAAGTGCCGAAATCGAACTGCACGACCTTCCTGAAGAAGTTGAAGAACTGCTGCGGCAGCGGCTTGTCGAGCCCGAGATCGGCGCGCACGAGTGCGACCGTCGCTTCGTCGGCTTCGGCGCCAGCAGCGAGCCGCGCGGGATCGCCCGGCAGCATGTGCACGAACAGGAACACCAGCACCGCGACGATCAGCAGTGTCGGCAACAGTCCGAGCAGGCGTTTGGCTAGAAAAGTCAGCATGGGAAACACCGGATTGGCCGGGCGCCGCTTATTTTTAAGCAGCGCCCGGCTCGGCCCTTACTTGATCGCGATTTCGTCGAAGTTGAATGAGCCGTCGGGCATCACGTAGGTGCCCGAGAGCCGCTTGCTGCGCGCGTACACGACCTTCTCCGTGACGAGGAAGACCCACGGCGCATCGGCCCAGATGCGCTTTTGCGCGTCAGCGTAGAGCGCGGCTTTCTCGGTGCGATCGGTGGTGGCGAGCGCCTTCGAGAGATCGGCATCGACCGTATCGTTCTTGTAGTACGCCGTGTTCGAGAGCTTCGGCGGGAACGAGGCGCTTGCGAGCAGCGGCGAGATCGCCCAGTCGGCTTCACCCGTCGACGACGACCAGCCGATGTAGTACATGCGCACCGGCGCGGTCGCCGGATCGGGCGCGCTCTCGACCTTGGCGACACGCTGCCCCGCTTCGAGCGCCTGCACGGACGCCTTCACGCCGACCTGCGCCAACTGCTGCTGCACGAACTGGATGATCTTCTGCGCAGTCGAGTGGTTATAGCCCGACCACAGTTCGGTTTCGAAGCCGTTCGGATAGCCCGCTTCCTTCAAGAGCTCACGCGCCTTCGCCGGATCGTACTTCCAGGGGCCGGTCTTGACCGCATAATCCACGCCTTGCGGCACGACGCCTTCAGCCGGCATCGCGTAACCGGCGAACGCCACCTTCACGAGCGCTTCCTTGTTGATCGCGTAGTTCATCGCCTCGCGGACCTTCGGGTTGTCGAAGGGCTTCTGCATCATGTTCATGCTGATGTAGCGCTGGATGATCGAAGGCGCCGCGATCAAATCCACCTTCGGGTTCGCCTTCAGCACGGCCGCCTGCTCGAACGGCACCTGGAACGCGAAGTCGGCTTCGCCCGTCTGCATGAGCGCCGCGCGCGTGTTGTTGTCAACCACCGGTTTCCAGTCGATCATGTCGATCTTCGGATACCCCTTCTTCCAGTAGCCCGCGAACTTCTTCACCTTCAGGTCGTCGGTCTGCTTCCATTCGACGAATTCGAACGGGCCCGTCCCCACCGGATGCAGCGAAATGTCCTTGCCGTATTTCTTCAGCGCCTCGGGCGAGATCATCACGGCCGACGGATGCGCCAGCACGTTGATGAACGCGGAGAACGGAATCTTCAGCGTGATCTTCACCGTTTGAGGATCGATCACTTCGGTCTTCTCGATCTTGTTGAAGAGGTTGTAGCGCTTCAGCTTGTTCGCCGGATCGGTCACGCGATCGAACACCGCCTTCACGGACTCCGCGTTGAAATCGGTGCCGTCATGGAACTTCACGCCACTCTTCAGCTTGATCGTGTAGACCTTCGCGTCGGGGCTCGCTTCGTAGCTCGTCGCGAGGACGTTGACGATCTTCATGTCCTTGTCGAAGCCGAACAGGCCCTGGTAGAACGACTTCGACACCGCTTGCGAGAGCGTGTCGTTCGCGTCGTACGGATCGAGCGTCGTGAAGGTCGAGGCGACGGCCATCACGGCGGTCGTCTCGGCGTGAGCGGGCATCGCGGTGAGCGTCGTGAAGACGCACGCGCCCGCGGCGATCAGCGCGCGCACGCGCAAGAGCTTGAACTTCGAGGACGGCATCGTTGGACTCCTTGTTTGACGTTTTGGTTAGCCAGACTTCTACAGAGCGCTTCTCTTCAATAAGCCCCGCCGACATGATGCTCGGCGACATAATGATCCGGCGCCACCGCCACCAGTTTCGCGACGACCGGCTCGTCGCCGAGCATGCGAATGGGGCTCGGAATTTCATCGGCGGCGAGGATGCGCTTCGCGTGCCGCCGCGCGGGATCGGCGATCGGCACCGCGCTCATCAGCTTTCGCGTGTACGGATGACGCGGCGCCTCGAACACGGCCCGACGCGGACCGATCTCGACGATCTGCCCGAGATACATCACCGCGACGCGATGACTCACGCGCTCCACCACCGCCATGTCGTGCGAGATGAAGAGATACGCGACGCCCAGCTCGCGCTGCAAGTCGAGCATCAGGTTGACGATCTGCGCCTGCACGGAGACATCGAGCGCGGAGACGGATTCATCGGCGATCACGACTTTCGGGTTCAGCGCGAGCGCGCGCGCGATCGCGATGCGCTGACGCTGTCCGCCAGAAAACTCATGCGGATAGCGTTGCGCGGCTTCGGCGGGCAAGCCGACTTTCTCCAGCAGCCACTCGACGCGCGCTTCGGCCTCCTTCCCCTTCGCGACGTTATGCACGAGCAGCGGTTCCATGATCGAGAAGCCGACCGTCAGGCGCGGATTGAGCGACGCGAACGGGTCCTGGAAAATGAACTGGATGTTGCGCCGCAACGCCTGCAGCGCGGGCCCCGACAGCTTGCTGATATCGCGCCCGTTGAATTCGATCGACCCGCTCTGGCTTTCCACGAGCTTGAGCAGCGATCGCCCGGTCGTCGATTTGCCGCAGCCCGATTCGCCGACGAGCGCCAGCGTCTCGCCGGGACGCAGATCGAAACTCACGCGCTCGACCGCATGCACCGCGCCGGTCACGCGGCCGAAGATGCCGCTCTTCACCGGAAAGCGCGTGACGAGATCGCGCACGCGCAGGATCGGCGTGCTCGCGGCATCGACGGCGGGCTGCGGCTGCGCCTCGACCGCCGCCGAGGGACGCAGCGCGCTGGCATCGTCGGGGGCGACGTCGGCGGCTTCCACTTCGACGATCGGAAACTTCGCCGGACGGTCGGTGCCGTGCATCGCGCCCAGCTTCGGCACGGCGGCGAGCAGCGCCTTCGTGTACGGATGCTTCGGCGCGGCGAACAGCGTGTCGGACGCGCCCTCCTCGACCTTCTCGCCGCGATACATCACGAGCACGCGATCCGCCACCTCGGCGACCACGCCCATGTCGTGCGTGATGAAGATCACGCCCATGTTCATCTCGTCCTGCAGGGCGCGAATCAGTTGCAGGATCTGCGCCTGGATCGTCACGTCGAGCGCGGTGGTCGGTTCGTCGGCGATCAGGAGAGCGGGCTTGCACGACAGCGCCATCGCGATCATCACGCGCTGGCGCATGCCGCCCGACAACTGATGCGGATAGCGCGCAAACACGCGTTTCGACTCGGGAATGCGCACGAGGTCGAGCAGATGCAGCGCTTCAGTGCGCGCCTCCGAATGGCTCTTGTGCTGATGCAGCGCGATCGCCTCGGCAATCTGGTCGCCGACGGTGAACACCGGGTTCAGCGATGTCATCGGCTCCTGAAAGATCATCGCGATGTCGGCGCCGCGGATCGTGCGCATCGTCGAGTTCGTGGCGCTTGCGAGGTCGAGCACCTTGTCGTTGCGCCGCCTGAACGCGATGCTGCCCCCCGCGATCCGGCCGCCGCCATGCTCGACAAGCCGCATGAGAGCCAGCGAAGTCACCGATTTCCCCGATCCCGATTCGCCGACGATCGCCAGCGTCTCGCCGCGATCGACCGTGAACGACAGTTGCTTCACCGCTTCGACGAGTTTCACGCCCGCGCGAAACGTCACCGACAGACCGTTCACTTCGATCACGCGCGACGGCGGCAACGACTGGCTGGATGGCATCGATTCGGCCCCTGTATCAGCGGTAAATGGCGGTGACAGGCGTCTCGCCCACGCGCGCGAAGCCGCGATACATGCCTTCCGTGTTGAACGGCAGCGTGACGTTGCCCTTTGCATCGACAGCGATGAGGCCGCCGCGTCCGTCGATACGCGGCAGCCGCTCCATCACCACTTCACGCGCAGCCTCTTCCAGCGACGCGCCGCGATACTCCATGCGCGCCGAGACATCGTAGGCCGCCAGCATCCGCATGAACATCTCGCCGGTGCCGGTCGTCGAGACGGCGCAGGTCGCGTCATTCGCGTAGCAGCCCGCGCCGATCAGCGGCGCATCGCCGACGCGGCCCGGCTGCTTGTTCGTCATGCCGCCCGTGGAGGTTGCCGCCGCGACGTGGCCGCGCGCATCGCAAGCGACCGCGCCAACGGTGCCGAACTTCCTGTCCGGATCGATTGGAGCATCGAGCGAAGCCGCATCATGATCAAGCATCGTGCCCTGCGAGCCGCGCGCCTTGAGCCATTGGTGATGACGCGCATCGGTATGAAAGTACGACGGATCGACCAATTCGAGGCCCTGCGCGGCCGCGAACGCCTCCGCGCCCGCAGCGGTGAACAGTACGTGCTCGCTTGCTTCGAGCACGCGGCGCGCGGCCAGCACCGGGTTCTTCACGCGCGTCACGCAGCAAATGGCGCCCGCTTCGAGCGTCGCGCCGTCCATCATCGACGCGTCGAGTTCGTGCGTGCCCGCCGACGTGAACACCGCGCCGTGGCCCGCGTTGAAGAGCGGACAGTCTTCGAGCAGGCGCACGGCCTCGGTGACGGCGTCGAGCGCGCTGCCGCCGTCCGCGAGAATGCGCTGGCCCGCGTCCAGAATGCCTTGGAGCGCCGCATGATATTGCGCCTCGGCGTCGGTGGTGAGCGCGGAACGCAGGATCGTGCCTGCGCCGCCGTGGATCGCGATGACGGGTGTCGGATTCATGTTTTGCTGTCTTCTGTTTTTGCCGCGGCGCGCGTGGCCGCGGGGGAAATCTGCATCGATGCCGGCTTCACGAGCCACGGCAGCACGAATTCAGTGAGGCCCGACGCCGCTTCGACCGAACGCTTCGCCCGATGCGCGACCGCATCGCAGAGCGCCTCGATCACGGCGAGCACGGCGGTATCGCAATTCGCGGCGAGGCGGCGCTCGGTGCGGATCGTCAGCACGAGGTCGGCGACCTGCGCGAGCGGCGACGCGGCGCTGTCGGTGAGTGCGACCACGCGCACGCCGTGGCCCGCGGCGAGGCGCGCGAGTTCGATGGTGTCGTCGACGTAGCGCGGGAAGGCGATCGCGACCAGCAAGTCGCCGCGCGAGGCGTTGAAGAGCCGCCGCGCCGCATGCGACGGCCCGCCCATCAGCGCAAGCGACTGCACGTTCGCGCAATACGGCGTCAGACCGTGCTCCATCAAGCCGGCGAGGAACGCGCTCGCGCCGTAGCCGAGCACGAACACGCGCCGCGCGTCGAGAATCGCGTCGACGAGCGCGATGGCCACGCCGCCGTCGATCGCGCTGCGCGTCATGTTCAGGTTCGATGCGGCCTGCTCCAGCGATGCATCGAACACCTGCGAGCCGCTCGCGGGCGATTCGAGCGCCGTGCGCAGGCGTTCGACCGGCGCGATGGTCGCTTCGAAGCCGCGCACGAGCGCCTCACGAAACGCCGGATAGCCGTCGAAGCCGAGCGCGCGCGCGAAGCGGTTCGCCGTCGCGACCGACGCCCCGACGGCGCGCGCCAGTTCGTCAATACGCATCGTCGCCGAGCGGAACAGGTTCGCCAGCACGAACGCGCCCATGCGCCGGTGAATTGGCGAGAGCGTGGGCATGGCGGCGGCGATGCGCGTGGAGATCAGCGCATCGGCGGACGACGGCGGCAGAACGGGCGAGCGGGCCATAAAAGGCTACATAAGGCGACGACACCTTACGAAAAGCTGCGATGAAACTATATTTACCCAAAAACGCCGCCGAAAAAAATTCATTTTCATCGGATGCGGGTTTTCGATGATGCGCGGGGCGGTCCCGCCGGCATCAGCGCTTCATGCAAGTTCATGCACAATACGCCTCGCCCTCAAACCTTCACGGCACGAATGAACCTCGAAGCCCTGTCCGATCAGTTGCAGCAGCACCTCCCTACGCACCCTTCCGCGCAGCTCGCCGTCGGCTTTCTGACGCTCGTCGCCGTTGCGCTTTTCGCGCAGTGGGTCGTCGCGCGGATCGTGCTGTATTTCGCGCATCGCCTGCTCGTGCTCTCCGGCTATAACGCGTGGGACGAGGCGCTTTTAAAGCATCGCGCCTATCACCGGCTCTGGTACGCGGTGCCGTTCGCGACGGTCGCGCTCGGCATCGGCGAGGTGCCGCATATCGGGCAGGCGGCGGGCGTCGTCGAGCGGCTGGCCCACGCGGGCGCGTGGATCTGCGTGTTCTTCGCGGCGGGCAGCGCGCTCTCGGCGTGGCAGGACGTCTATGCCGCAAGCAAGGAAGCGCAGACGCGCTCGATCAAGGGCTATATCCAGATCGGAAAGCTCGCGCTCGGGCTGATCTGCGGCGTGCTCGTGCTGTCGATCCTGATCGACCGCTCGCCGCTCTGGATGCTCTCCGGCCTCGGCGCGCTCTCGGCGGTCGTGCTGCTCGTGTTCAAGGACACGCTGCTGTCGCTCGTCGCGAGCACGCAGCTCACGTCGAACGACATGCTGCGCATCGGCGACTGGATCGAGATGCCGCAATCGAACGCCGACGGCTTTGTGAAGGACATCGCGCTGCATACGGTCAAGGTGCAGAACTGGGACAACACGGTCACCACCGTGCCCACCTACAAGCTCTTTTCCGAGAGCTACCGCAACTATCGGCACATGTTCGAGTCGGGCGGACGGCGCATCAAGCGGACCTTGCGTATCGATGCGACGTGCGTGCGCTTTCTCACCGACGAGGAAACCGTGCGGCTCAAGCGCTTTCGCTTTCTGTACGACTATCTCGAAGAAAAGCAACTCGAAGTCGATCAGGCGAACAAGAACCTCGGCGAACTCGCGAGCGAGCCGGCGAACCGGCGGCGGCTGACCAACATCGGCACGTTTCGCGCTTATGGACTCGCGTATTTGCAGCGCCATCCCGAGATCCGCCAGGACATGGCGATGATGGTGCGCATGATGGAACCCGAGTCGCAAGGCATTCCCGTCGAGGTCTATTGCTTCACCGCGACGACCGCGTGGACGCAGTACGAACGCATCCAGGGCGATGTCTTCGATCACCTGCTGTCGATCCTGCCGGAGATGGGATTGCGCTTGTACCAGGCGCCGTCGGGCGCGGACATGACGGGGCTTTCTGGACGGCTGCGCGGCGAAATGCCCGTGCTTTGAGCCAGGAACCCAGCGCAGGAACAGGCAATAATCCGCGATTATTGTGTATTCACGCGAGCTTTTCCGATGCTTAGGATGTGACCATCGCCAAAGCCTTTGCGCTTTTCGTTTTAGAAACGCAAGACGGCGGCCCGCCTACACATCGTCAAAGGAACTCCCGTGCTCGATCGCATCCATGCAATGCGCGTCTTTACGCGTGTCGTCGATACGAACAGCTTTTCGCGCGCTGCCGAATCGCTCGGCATGCCGCGCGCGACCGTCTCCACCGTCATCCAGCAACTGGAGGCGCTCGTCGGCGTGCAACTGCTCGCGCGCACGACGCGCCGGCTCAACCTCACCGTCGATGGCGCCGCCTATTACGAGCGCAGCGCGCAAATCCTCGCCGATATCGACGACCTCGAATCCGGCTTCCGCGCGGGCGAGGACCGCCTGCGCGGACGGCTGCGCGTCGAGATGCCCGATACCGTCGCCACGTCGCTCGTCGTGCCCGCGCTGCCGGATTTTCATGCGCGCTATCCGCATATCGCCTTGTCGATCGGTATCGGCAACCGGACGGTCGATCTCGTGGGCGAAGGCGTCGATTGCAGCGTGCAACTGGGCGAGCTACCCGACTCCGGCCTCATCGCGCGGCGGCTCGGCAGCTTCGAGCACGTAACGTGCGCGAGTCCCGCGTACCTGGAGCACCACGGCACGCCCGAGACGCTCGACGATCTCGCGCGCCACGTCGCCGTGAATTGCGTCTCGGAGAGGAGCGGGCGGCCGGTCGATTTCGACTTCGAGGTGGACGGCGAGGCCGTTGGCGTGAAGATGCCCGGTTTCGTGCAGGTCGCCGACGAACACGCCTACCTTGCATGCGGACTCGAAGGCCTCGGGCTGATCCAGCCCCCGCGCATTGCGGCGCTGCCGTACCTGCGTTCGGGGCAATTGCGCGAGGTGCTGCCGCAGTGGAAGTCGATGCCGATGAAGGTATCGGTGGCGTTCCTGAAGAGCCGGCAGGCGACGCCGCGCGTGAGCGCATTCGTCGACTGGCTCGCGGATCTGTTCGAGCGTTCGCAGCAAATGGACGACGCGATGACGCGGCTCTTTCGCACGGCGGGACGGCGTCCGCTGGCGGTTTCGAAGGGACGCGGGCCGCGCGGGGAGAACGAGCATCCCGAAACCGCTGACGAAAGCTGAAAGCTGAAAGCCGCTAGCGCACCGGATTCGCCGCCCGCGACCCGACGACGGTATTCCACTTGCGCACCTGCCAGTGCGCGACGAGTCCGTTGATCACGTACGGGTCGTTGCGCGCGAAATCCTCGGCAGCTTGCGGGGTATCGATGTGAAAGAGAAGCATCGCGCGATCGACCGGCTCGTCGAGCGCGCCGGCCAGCACGAGCTCCTCGCGCTCGACGGCTTCCCACGCCAGCGTGAGATGCGCGTCGCGGAACTGCGCGCGGCGTTCGAGGTAATCGGGGACGAGGTCGTACATGAGCAGATAGTGCATGGCGGTCTCCGGTTGGCGTGCGCAAGTGCCGATTATCGCGGCGGCGAGCACTGACAGGCAAGGAAGCGGCCGGGGCCAGAGCACTGTAACCAATACACACAGTTCCGTGGTCCAGGCTCACACTGTGAGATGATGCCGGTTCATCCGCGGCATTACAGGCCGTGCCGATCGACGAAGCTCTCGCTTCCGCCCCGTCCGCGCTTTCCATGCGCCGGCACAAGGACCCTCCGTGAAATCAATCGGCTTTGCGCTGATCGTCGGCTTGCTGCGTGGCTTCGCCCTTCTTCCCTATGGTTTGGTCGCACGTTTCGGCAGCATGCTTGGCGCCTGCCTCTTTGCGATTCCGAGCCGCCGCAAGCGCATCGCGCTCGTCAATCTGAGGCTGTGTTTCCCCGGCCGGTCCGACGCCGATTACGAGATGCTCGGCCGCGCCAATTTTCGTCATGTGGTGCGCAGCTACGTGGAACGCGGCGTGCAGTGGTTCGGTTCGGCACGATCGATCGAAAAGCTGGTGGAGCTAGAAAGCCACATCGACCTCGACGATCCCCACGCGCCGCCCACCATCTTCATGGGCTTTCACTTCGTCGCGATCGAGATGGGCTGCATGCTGTATTCGACGAAGCAGCCGATTACCTCGCTCTACACGCCGATGAAGGACACGCGCCTCTGCGCACTCGCGACGACGCAGCGCGGCCGCTTCGGCGCCGACATGGTAAAACGCGGCGACAGCGCGCGCGCGGTGCTCAGGCTCTTGCGCGCCGGCAAATCGGTGATGCTCGCCGCCGACATGGATCACGGCATCGAGAATTCGGTGTTCGTGCCATTTTTTGGCGTCGAAGCGTGCACGCTGACGTCGGTGTCGCGGCTCGCGCGGCTCGGCGGCGCGCGCGTCGTGCCGTTCGTGACGGAAGTGTTGCCGGACTATCGCGGCTACAAGATGACGATTTTCGAACCGCTCGCCGATTTCCCCTCGGACGACGATGCCGTCGACGCCCGCCGCATGAACGCGTTCCTGGAAACGCAAGTGCTGCGCTTCCCGGACCAGTACTACTGGGTGCATCGGCGCTTCAAGCATCGGCCGGAGGGGCTGGCCGCGGTCTATTGAGCGTTAGGGTCAGGGCTTGCGAAACTCGTTTTCGACCCACGACTCGGCGCTCGCCTTGGTCAGCTTGAACGCCGCCGACACGCGCACCTGCGCGAGCTGCGCGCCGAAGGCGTCGAACGCCTTGAGATCGGCGTAAGGATCGTCTTCATCCGGGACGATATCGAGCGTCACCGTCACGTCTTCCCCGCGCACCGTCACCGCGACGTTCTTGTGCAGCATCGCGTGGCGCTGCTGCTCGTGGCGGCGCAGCACTTCCGAGGCCGTCTTCACCAGCGTGCGGAACGCGTTGGCATCGAGCGGCTTGGGATTCTTCTTGTCGCGGCCCATCGTCCACGGGCCGACGAGCGCGGGCTCTGCCTCGCCGTCCTTGATCATCTCGACGGCCCAGCCGTCGTCGTCTTCGTTCTTGATCACGCGCGCCGTCCAGCCGTCGTCGCGCCACAGGCGGTCTTCGTGGATGGCGTCGTCGGTCTGGTCGGGTGCGGTGTCTGTCATGTCGGGGGCATTTGCGAGATAGGTGCGGCGGATTTTACCCTGCGCGTCTCAATACCCGCGTCATTCGGGCGATCGTTGGCCGATCGGATGAGGCGTCAGGCACGATCCGTGCCTCTGGCGTCATACCCAAACCACGGCTGCCGTGCTAATTTGCACATGCCGGGACACGCCCGGCCGCAGTCACCCTCAGTTAAGGAGCAAGCGCATGTTCGCATTCATCGGGACTTTGATCGTCGGACTGGTCGTGGGTCTTATCGCGCGCGCGGTCAAGCCGGGCGACGACAGAATGGGATGGATCCTCACCATCGTGCTGGGGATCGCCGGATCGCTGATCGCGGGCTACGTCGGCCGCGCGCTCGGCTGGTATCAGCCGGGACAACCGGCGGGCTGGATCGCTTCGGTGATCGGCGCGATCATTCTGCTCGTGTTGTGGGGCCTTTTCACGAAACGCCGCGCGTAAGCGGTTCCTGAATCGAAACAAAGCCTCGTCGGGAATGTCCTGACGAGGCTTTTTTTTGCACATCAAACGCGGATTTCTTGTCCGCTCCGCACGACGCGCTTTCGCAAATCTCCGCCGAGCCAGTAAGCCAGTTCCGCCGGCCGGCCGATCCGCCATGCGACGAAATCCGCCGCCTTGCCTGCTTCGAGCGAACCGTGCGTGTTGTGCATCCCGAGCGCCCGCGCCGCGTGGATCGTGACGCCGGCGAGCGTCTCCTCCGGCGTCATGCGAAAGAGCGTGCAGCCCATGTTCAGCATCAGCCGCACCGACAGCGCCGGCGACGTCCCCGGGTTCAAATCGCTCGCGAGCGCGATCGGCACGCCATGACGGCGCAGCGCGTGGATCGGCGGCAATTGCGTTTCGCGCAGCACGTAGAACGCTCCCGGTAACAACACGGCGACGGTGCCCGCCTGCGCCATCGCGATGGCGTCGTCTTCGGTCATGTATTCGAGATGATCGGCCGACAACGCCCCGAAGCGCGCCGCCAGCGACGACCCATGCAGCGACGACAACTGCTCCGCGTGCAGCTTCACCGGCAGGCCGAGTTCGCGCGCCGTCGCGAACACGCGCTCGACTTGCGCCGGCGAAAACGCGAGATGCTCGCAAAAGGCATCGACGGCATCGACCAGGCCTTCCTTTGCCAGCGCCGGCAGCATGTCCGAGCAGACAGTCGCAATGTAATCGTCGGCGCGGTTCGCGTATTCGGGCGGCAACGCGTGCGCGGCGAGACACGTGGCGCGCACCGTCAGCGGGAGCTCTTGCGCCAGCCGCCGCGCGACCGCCAGCATCTTGCGCTCGTTGACGAGATCGAGACCGTAGCCCGACTTCACTTCGATCGTCGTCACGCCTTCGCGCAGGAAACCTAGCGCGCGCAGGCGAGCGCTTTCGAAAAGCGCGTCCTCGCTCGCCTCGCGCGTCGCGCGCACCGTGCTCGCGATGCCGCCGCCCTGCGCTGCGATCTCCGCGTAGCTCACGCCCTGCAGACGCTGCTCGAATTCGCCGCTGCGATCGCCGCCGAACACCAGATGCGTGTGGCAATCGACGAAACCGGGCGTGACCCACGCGCCCTCCAGGTCGACCAGTTCATGCGCGGCGTGTGCGGGCACCGAGCCGCGCGGACCGATCCACTCGATCCGCCCGCCATCCGTCAGGATCGCCGCGTCCTCGATGATCGAATAGGCGCCGCCTTGCATCGTCGCGGCGTGGCAGTGTTGCCAGAGTCGTTTCATCGCGGTCTACTTCTTCGGAACCGCGCCTTCGATCATCGGCAGGTCGAGCCCCTTTTCGCGCGCGCATTCCACGGCGATGTCGTAGCCCGCGTCCGCGTGGCGCATGACGCCCGTCGCCGGATCGTTGTGGAGCACCCGGGCGATGCGCGCGGCGGCTTCATCGGTGCCGTCGCAGACGATCACGACGCCCGCGTGCTGCGAAAAGCCCATGCCGACGCCGCCGCCATGATGGATCGACACCCACGTCGCACCGCTCGCGGTGTTCAGGAGCGCGTTGAGGAGCGGCCAGTCGGAGACGGCGTCCGAGCCGTCCTGCATCGATTCCGTCTCGCGATTCGGACTCGCCACGGAGCCGGAATCGAGGTGATCGCGCCCGATCACGACCGGCGCCGACAATTCGCCGCTCCGAACCATCTCGTTGAACGCGAGGCCGAGCTTCGCGCGCTGGCCGAGCCCGACCCAGCAGATGCGCGCCGGCAAGCCCTGGAAGCTGATGCGCTCGCGCGCCATGTCGAGCCAGCGGTGCAGGTGATCGTCGTCGGGGATCAGTTCCTTGACCTTCGCGTCGGTCTTGTAGATGTCTTGCGGATCGCCCGAGAGCGCCGCCCAGCGGAACGGCCCGACGCCGCGGCAAAAGAGCGGCCGGATATACGCCGGCACGAAGCCGGGGAAGTCGAACGCGTTTTCGACGCCCTCTTCCTTCGCCATCTGACGAATGTTATTGCCGTAGTCGAAGGTCGGGACGCCCTGCTGCTGGAACGCGAGCATCGCGCGGACGTGCTCCGCCATCGATTGTTTCGCCGCCTTCACCGTGCCCGCTGCGTCGCTTTGCGCCCGGTCGCGGTATTGCGCCCAGGTCCAGCCAATCGGCAGATAGCCGTTCAGCGGATCGTGCGCGCTCGTCTGGTCGGTGACCATGTCGGGGCGCACGCCGCGGCGCACGAGTTCCGGCAGGACGTCGGCGGCGTTGGCGCACAACGCGATCGACATCGCGCGGCCTTCCGACGTGTAGCGCTCGATGCGCGCGAGGGCGTCGTCGAGATCGGTGGCCTGCTCGTCGACGTAGCGCGTCTTCAGGCGGAAATCGATGCGGCTCTGCTGGCATTCGATATTGAGCGAACAGGCGCCGGCGAGCGTCGCCGCGAGCGGCTGCGCGCCGCCCATGCCGCCGAGGCCAGCGGTCAGCACCCAGCGGCCTTTCAGGTCGCCGCCGTAGTGCTGGCGTCCGGCTTCGACGAAGGTCTCGTAGGTGCCTTGCACGATCCCCTGGCTGCCGATGTAGATCCAGCTTCCGGCCGTCATCTGGCCGTACATCGCGAGGCCGCGGGCATCGAGTTCGTTGAAGTGCTCCCAGCTCGCCCAGTGCGGCACGAGATTCGAGTTCGCGATCAGTACGCGGGGCGCGTTTTCGTGCGTCTTGAACACGCCGACCGGCTTGCCCGATTGCACGAGCAGCGTTTCATCGGCTTCGAGGCGTTTGAGCGTCTCGACAATCTTGTCGTAGCAGGCCCAGTCGCGCGCCGCCCGGCCGATGCCGCCGTACACCACCAGTTCCTTCGGATTCTCGGCGACTTCGGGGTCGAGATTGTTCATCAGCATGCGCAGCGGCGCTTCGGTCAGCCAGCTTTTGGCGTTGAGCGTGGTGCCGCGCGGCGCGCGGATTTCGACATCGCGAAAACGAGAGGATTGGTCCACACGAACTCCTGCGTCTTATGGGTGGGTAGGCCGGCTGGGATCAGACGGCTCTGTTAAAACGCATGGTCTTGTATATACAACTTTGGGTGAATTAGGGATTACCCGTTGTTATAGATGCGAGCTGGCCGTCAGCTTGTGTAGACAAGCTTGCGGGCGTTTTGGGTTTCGGGGTGGTCGAGGTTAGCAGGCGAACTTCGAGAGATTTTCGATTGCTTAGTAGGCTCCATGTGGGCCATTCTGGGCGACAAATAAACAGATGACTGATAAAAGCCCTCATGCGAGCTATTAGTGCTCATTGAAGCCCTCACAAGGGCCATTATCTATAGTAACGGCAGCCCCGTATCCCGCTTCACCTCCCGCAACGACAGCATCGACTCCACCGCAGTCACCCCCGGCAGCGCGCGCAGCACGTCACGCATGAACAAGCCGTATTCATCGAGATCACGCGCCGCGACTTGCAGCAGATAATCCGCGCTGCCCGAGATGTTGTGACACGACACGATCCGCGCGATCGCCTGAATCTCGCGCTCGAAACGATCCGACAGCGCCCGGTCGTGGATGCTGAAACGCACCTGCGCGAACGCGATCACGCCGATGTCGAGCGCTCTCCGCGACAGCACCGCCCGATATCCGCCGATGAACCCATCGCTTTCGAGCCGCTTGAGGCGCCGCGCACAAGGGGTCTCGCTCAAGCCCACGCGTTCCGCCAGTTTCGCGATGGGAATGCGGCCGTCCTGCTGAACCGCGGCCAGAATGGCGCGGTCGATTTTGTCGAGATCGTTCATGGCGATTTCCTTCGTCGAAGCATACAGAATAGCGTTTTCCGCTAAATCCATCATCCAAAGTAGGCCAAAAAGCCAGAAAACGCTCCTCGATCAGCGGCATCATGTAGGCATTCTCAAAACGAACAACAAAGGGCAGAGGTCATCATGGTTTCGCTCCATTTACTCGCGGTGATCGTCGGCGCGCTCGCCGTCGTGTATGCGTTGCCCGGTCCGGACATGGCGCTCGTTCTGCAGACCAGCGCGACGCGCGGCATGAAGCATGGATTCGCGACCGCCGGCGGGCTCGCCATCGCGCGCGCGACGCACGTGACGCTGTCGGCGCTCGGCGTCGCCGCCTTGCTTCGCAGCGCGCCCTGGCTCTACGACGGCATTCGTATCGCGGGCGCGCTCTATCTCGCCTATGTGGCGTATCAGATCTTCCGCTCGCCGGCATTCGGCCTCGACGATGCCGCGCGCCCCAACGCGTCGTCCACGCTGCGCGCGGCCGTGACGAAAGGCGTGCTGAGCAGCATCCTCAATCCGAAGGCGCTGCTCTTCTGCTCCGTGCTGCTGCCGCAATTCGTGCATCAGGAAGCGGGCGCGGTGTGGTCGCAGGTGGTGGAGTTGGGCGTGGTGCTGGTCGCGATCGGCGTCGCGTTCGATGTGACGCTCGCACTCGGCACCGTCAGAATCTCGGGATGGTTGCGCCGTCATCCGCGCGCGCAGGTGGTGCAGCGCTGGACTTTCTCGGGCGCGCTGCTGGCGTTCGCCGTGCGCTTGTCGATCGACTGAGCGGCCTCGCCGCGCGCTCAGTCGTATCGAATAATTTTTCGGATTTTTCTTCGGTTAAGGTTGGCGCACTCCTACCCCATATTCGCCGCGCCATGAGCACACTCGAAGCCCTTCACGCGATCGTCAACGACGAAGCCGCGCCGCAGATCATCCGCGATCACGTCGTCGATTCGCTGCAGTTCGCGCTGCGCAACTACCCGGACTATTTCACGACGAAAGAAGTGCAGTGGCTCGCCCAGTGGGACGACACGCGCATCCCGATCGCGGCCGCCAAAGTGCTGGGAGCGATCAAAACAGCGTAGAAGCCACTCAGTGCGTGCCCATCTTCGCGCGCCACTCGTAGCCGTAAGTCAGCGCCTGATCCGGCTCCGACAAGCATTCGATGATGTTCACCACTTCCGGGTCCTTCACGAAGCTGGCGGCGGAACTCGCGGCCAGAATCGCCGCGCTTTCCTGCGGCTTCGCGATCAGATAACCCTGCACATAATCCACGCCGATTTCCTGCAGCGCACGCAGCGTCTCGGCATCCTCGACCCATTCGGCGACGCTGCGCATGCCCAGATTGCGTGCCAGCGCGACGATCGCCTCGACGATCGCGATATCCGCCGGATGCGCGCACATCGTGCGGACGAATTCGCCGTCGATCTTCAGCGCATCGGCCGATAGCGCCTTCAGGTATTTAAACGACGTGTAGCCCGCGCCGAAGTCGTCGAGCGCGATCTTGCCGCCCATGTCGTGGACACGCGAGATGAAGCGCTGCGTGTTCTCCAGATCGTGCAGCGCCACGCTCTCGGTGATTTCGAGACAGAGGTAGTGCACGATCGAAGGATGCTGCGCGAAGAGCGCGAAGATGTCCTCCATGAACTGCTCGTCGTTGAGCGACCCGCCCGACAGATTCACGCAAATGAACTGTGTGTTCGGCAGCGATTCCTGGTTTTTCTCGATCCACGCGAGGAGCGTCGTCATTACCCAGCGGTCGATCGCGGCGATATTGCCCGACTCCTCCGCCGCGACGATGACCTTGCCCGCGGGCAAAGTCGTGCCGTCTGGTGCGCGCATGCGCAGCAGCACCTCGAAATTCAGCGACTCGGTCGGCGCCGAGAGCGACATGATCGGCTGCATCACGAGGAAAAGCCCCGGCGGCAGGCGATTGCGGCCGAGCGTCTCGACGAGCTTCAATTCCTCCGCGCGCTCCTCGAACGCGGCGGCGCCCTTGCGGTACGTGACGAGGTGCGTGTGCGCGACCTTCTTCGCCTCGCGACAGGCGCGGTCGGCATGCGAGAGCGCATCCTGGACGCGCACGCCGCGCGAACACTCGACGAGCCCGATCGACGCCTTCACCTGGAACGCGCGATTGCCGACCTGATACGGCGCGTCGCTCAAAATCGAGATGAGCTCGTGGCATTGCGCGATGGCGTCGTCGATCGACGTATCGCTCATCACGCACACGAATTCGTCGCCGCCAATGCGGCCGACCGGATAGTCGCGCTTGAAGTGCGCGCGGGTGCGGGATGCGACCTGCTTCAGCACTTCGTCGCCGGAGCGGTGACCGAACAGGTCGTTGACGAGCTTGAAGCGGTCGAGGTCGATATACGCGAGCGCCCACGGCAGCGTTTCCTCGCTCTCCGCCGCGATCGCCTTTTCCACGCCGCGGCGGTTGAGCGAACCCGTCAGCGGGTCGTGCTCGGCGAGAAAGCGCAGGCGTTCGATCGCTTTCGAACGCTCGGTGACATCCTGCAACGATCCTTCGATCCACCCGTTCGATTCGATCGCCTTCAGCAAATAGCGCCGCTCGCCTGTGCCGCGCGCGGCGGCGCCGCCCATTTCGAGTTCGCCATCGCTGCCCTTCGATGCCAGCGCCTGCAGCGAACCCCACGCGCCCGCCTCGAAGTAGTCGTTCCAGTGACGCAGTTTGTACTCTGCCTTGTGCAGGTCGAGCATCGCGCGCAGGGCGGGATTGGCGCGCACGAAATGACCCTCGGAATCTAGCGTGAAGAGGCCGATCGGGGTGACTTCATAGGTATTGCGCAGTTCGGTCTGCGCCTGCCGGCGGTGCTCGCGCTCGGCGCGCATCTGCTCGGCGATCGCGAAGGCCGCCATCATGCTCGACGAAAGCGCCGCCATCACCGTGTTGACGCCGCCGAACAGCAGTTTCAGGCCGAAGGCGGCGCCCAAGACTTCGGAAAACGTCGCGAACAGGACGATTCCGAGCGACGCGACATACCAGAGCACGGTGCGCGAGCGCGCCATCCAGACGAGGCGCGCGAGCAAGAAGATCAGCACGGCCATGCCGAAGCCGCCGAGGCCCCACAGCGCCGGAATGAAATACCCGTACGGCAGCACTATGGCGAGCGCGAGCAGCAACAGTCCCACGTACTGACCGGCGCGCAGCAGCCAGTGATAGCCGACCACGCGCAGTTCGCGGCGGAACAGCTGGCTGAAGAGCGCGCCCGTCAACAGGTAGTAGGCGGCGAACGTGATCTGGCGCAAAAGCGGCATCCAGTCGGGCGGGATTTCGCGGTCGAGCCATTGCGTGTCCCAGCCCATCGCGTTCGCGCAGAGCCGCAGGTTGCCGACGAGCCACACCGCGAAGATCACATAGGTCCATTCGCGGTTGATCATCGCCGTCACGAAGACGAAGACGGCGAGCGTGAGCAGTCCGCCGCCGATCAGGCCCGAGCTTTCCTGGAAGTCGAGCGCCGAGTTGCGCAGATGCACCGAGTCCCAGCCGAGCGCCGTGACCTGCGCGGGGCCGGAGAACGTGCCGCGGCACACGAGCGGCACGTTTTCGGTGATATACCCGAGAAAGACGGAAAAGCCGGCCTTGATCGCGCGCATCTCGCCTGAGGCGCCCTGCCGGTCGGCGTGGCCGAGGGGCTGCATCGTCGACGCATTCCAGCAGGACAGCGTGAGCGCATGACGCGATGGAAATTCGACGAGCGTCGGATGCGCCTTGCCGGTGGCGGGCGCGGTGAAACTGAACCAGATGGGAGATTCGGAGAGTTGCGTGCTGAAGCGCGTCGTGGACGGCGCATTGTGCAGTTTTGCGAGCGCACCGGCGGGGCCGAGCGTCGTGCCGCGTTCGTCGAAGACGTGCATCGGCAGCGTGATCGAGCCAGTGGATTCGTATTGCCGCGGCAGCAGAAAAAGGGTTGCGATGGTCCCGATGACGATGACGAACGGGATGACGTAGACGGAAAAAAGGTAAAGCGCGCGATCGAGCCACGACCCCGTGTGCCGGTATCTGGAAAGGGAAAATAACGTAGCCGACGCCATACTGGAGAATCCCCGTTTTGCGCGACTCATGTCGCGCTGGTGATGGCGGGGGCGCCAAACCACGCCCGCCATCGCCATTGTGTTGTTACCCGGGCCCCCGGACTGCCCGGTTAAATCTAGTTACCTGCCATAAGCCACCTGCGAGGCCTCCGGGCATCGTACCGTTTCACGCTCGAAAGATAAATCTGCGGTACTCAAATCGATATCCGGATGATGCGTCTGAAACACAAAACGGAATAACGGATGACCCGCTTCTTCCCAACGTTGCCGCGCGACACCCACTTCACCCGCCAAAACGCGATGCGGCAATCCGCCGACGTGCGCCATCGGAATGAATTCCTTCTCGCCAAACACATCTTCGAACAGCATGGTTTCGTATTCCCGATCGAGCGGCGAACGGGCCGTAATCACCATCCAGTCGATGTGCTGTTGTTCGCAATATAAAAAGAGGCTCTTGAACAACATCATTTTAACCACTCGCCCCACCGAGCCGCCCGCCACCCCGAGGCGAGTCGCTTCGGCAAGCCTCACACCGTTCAGATGGTCCGGCAGCCGCACCGAATGCTCCACGCCGAGCGGTGCGAATTCGTTCGTCTGAATCCGCATCGTGCCGAGCGGCGCGCCGTCCAGTTTCGACTCCGCGAGCAGAATTGCCGTGCCCGGTTCGCGATCGCAAGCATCAACCGTCATTTTTTCGGCGAAGTCAGGCAGATGTCTCCCGTACGCGGCGCGACGGATGTTCACGGCTTTCTGCAGATCACGCTCGCTCGAGACGATACGAATAGTAAACGGCATCCGTTCGGGTTTCTGAAGAGCGCGGATTGAAGAAAGCTCGCGGCGTGCGGCATTTGCGTGACGGTCGAATTCGGCTGCTTCAGTTGTCAGGTTGAGACGATCCATATGTAACCCCATTTTGTTGGCTATTAGAAAAAGTGCCGCGCCCGATCAAGAAAAAGACGCTCGTGCGCGGCGGAAACGAGCGTCTCATGAGTTGTAATAACGGCGTGAGCGCTGGCAGATATTTCTAAACAAAATTCAGGGTGGGACCATCAAGAAATTACCGAAACTGCCGATAGACGACACGCTTTTCCCCAGCGTTGAGCATTTCGCCCAATTACGCGCGTATTAGGTGCATGAATTCCATAAATCGAGTAAGCAGGCGTAATGAATTGGAAAGCGCATTACATACAGCGCTAAGTCATCAAAACGGAAATTGATTGAAAAATCGAGGCGCAAACGGTTGCGCGCGTCAATTTAAGTAAATTACCGCACGCTCAAAGGTTTGACATGCGGCGTGGATGATGGCGATTCAGTGAGAATCGATGGCAGCAATTCGCTTGCGTCAATAAAAAACGGCTCCGTGAAAGGAGCCGTTGGCGGGATCGGGATACCGGAGGGGTCAGTCTTCGTCGTCGAGCCAGGGGATGTCGACGTCGGTGATGAACGCGACCATCGCGAGCGGGCGCCCTTCCTGGCGTCCGATCTTGCCGTCCGCGCGCTGCCATTCGCAGCGGAACATCGTGGCAGGCGTGTCGGCGAGCAGCGTGATCGTGCGCAATTCGTCGGGATCGGCGTCTTCAACCGGGCCGTCGAGCGACACCAGCAACTGCTGCGGCCACATGCCGTCGGCGGGATCGTAGATCTTGTCGCCGTCGTGGATCACGACGAACGCTTCCACGCCGATCGTCGACGATGCCTCGACGATCATCTTGCCGAGCGCGCGCAACACGGCGGTCGCGCGGCCCGAGTTGGCCTGGCGGATGGCCAGATCGCCGCGCGTAAGCGCCTGCTCGAGTTTCGGATTGGTTTTTTGTTGCGCCATCGAATCGCCTCTTTGTCTTGGATTCACCGTTCGACGGGCCCCGCCCGCCTTGGTTGCCAGGCGCGATCCTACCATCGCTGTCTCAATTTACTTTTCATACGGTTTTTCAAACGTTGTTTCAAAGATAGGATGCGCGCTGGCTCGCGGCAATTTTTTCTAAGGCCCGCCATGGCAAACCATGGATCGCGCACTTTTCTGGCTTGAGCCGCTCAAGTCCTCGCGTGACCGACCGATAAGCTGTCTATCGAACCTCTTCGGACCACGCCGCGGCCCCGCCGTCAGCTCACCATGTGCGAATTTCCATCGACAAGGCGCCGCCCGCTGCCGGCCGCGCTCGTGAATCGCGAGCCTGTCCGCTGATGCTGCGCACGCGGCATACCTTCGACGGCATCGCACTCGCTTCGCATCTGCAGCCGATCTACAGCCTGCCGCACCAGCGCGAAGTGGGCTACGAGGCGTTGCTGCGCGGCGAAGCGGACGGCGAGTCATCGTCCAGACCGCTGATCTCGCCGTTCGAGCTGTTCGCAAAGGCGATCGTCGAGGGATCGGTGGCGCGGCTCGATCGCATGAGCCACGCCGCGCATCTCGCCAACGCGGCCTCGCGCCTGCCAGACGCCACCTGGCTCTTTCTCAACATCAACCCGGCGACGTTCACCGCGCCCGGCTACGCCGCAGAGCTCGCCGTGCTCGCGCGCGAGCGGGGCCTGGCGCCCGAGCGCATCGTGATCGAAGTGCTGGAATCGGGCGGCAGCCAGCTCGACCGCATCGCGCACGCGACGCGCGCGTATCGCGCGGAGGGCTTTCTCGTCGCCGTCGACGATTTCGGCGCCGGCCATTCGAATATCGACCGGTTGCTGACGCTCAAGCCCGACATCGTCAAGCTCGACCGCAGCCTCGTACGCACGCAGGGCGCGCATCTGCGTGACGCGCTGCTGCCGAAACTCGTCGGTTTGCTGCACGAATCGGGGATGTTCGTCGTGGCGGAAGGCATCGAGACCGAGGCCGACCTGTTTCTCGCGGCGCGCTCGAACGTCGATTTCGTGCAGGGGTTCCTGTTCGGCCAGCCCGCGCCGGAACTGCCGCCGCGATCGGAGGCGATGCCGCTCTTCGAACGCACCTTCGATACGCTCGCCGACGTGCGCCGCTCCGAGCGCCTCGCGAGCGACTTGCTGCTAATGCCGTACCGCTCGCGGCTGACTGAAGCCTCTGCGCGCATCGCACAAGGCGCGAGCACAGCAAGCGCGTGCGCCGCGCTGCTCGCGCTGCCGTGCACGGTGAGCAGCTTTTTCCTCGATGCGCGCGGCCGCGAGTTCACGCCGGCGCTGCCCGGCGCGGCCGCGAAGGCGCCGAGCGAGCGCTTCTCGCCGATCGTCGATCCGTCATCCGGACGCTGGGACAACCGCGACTATTTCGTCGAGGCGCTCGCCACACCCGAGCGCGTGTTTGTAAGCGCGCCGTATCTCTCGGTGACGGGGACGTCGCTCTGCGTGACGCTGACCGTCGCCGTGCGGCGCGGCGCGAAAGTGATCGTCGTCGGCTCGGACGTCGACTGGAGGCTGCTGTCGGGCCCCGCCGCCGATATTCTCTAGCCGGCGAGCGCCTTCGAAAGCGCCTCGCCGCCCGCGCGCAGCGCTGCGACGTTGCCGGGTTCGAAGGTCCAGTGGCCGGCGGCATCGACGATGGAAAGCTGGGCGCCCGGCCAGTGTTCCGCGAGTTCGAGCGCCTGGTCGGCCGGACAGACCATGTCGAAGCGACCATGCACGATGTGACACGGCAAGTGGGAAATAACGCCGACGCGCGGCAAAAGCGGCTCGGGCGGCAATTCGTTCGTCATGTAGTGGCGCTCCAGAAGCGCCATCGAGATGGCCGGTGCGTTGGATTCGCCGGTTTCCTTTTTGCCCTCTTCCGGCGGCGGCGCGTTCTCCTTTTGGGGCTTGTTCACCACCGACAGCGTCGTCTCATACGCCGTCCAGGCGCGCGCGAGCCGCGTGCCGGCTTCGTCGAAACGGGCGAGCGGCGCCTCGGCGAGCGTCAGGATCTCCGGCGCATTGCGCGGCCGCTTGCCGGAAGCGGTTTCGATCGCGTCGAGAAAATTCCGATGCGCGTCCGGAAACACGCGCCGCACGGCCCACAAAAACCAGTCGATGTCCTCGCGTCGCGCGAGAAACACGCCGCGCAGGAGAAATCCGAGACAGCGCTCCGGATGCGCGACGCCGTACGCCAGCCCGAGCGTCGTGCCCCACGAGCCGCCAAAAATCGCCCATTTCTCGATGCCGAGCAGCACCCGCAGTTTCTCCATGTCGCCGACGAGCGCATCGATGACGTTTGCTTCGAGCTTGCCGAACGGCGTCGACTTGCCGCAGCCGCGCTGGTCGAAAAACACGATGCGCCACTTCGACGCATCCAGCACCTCCGCCCACTTCAGGTTCATCGCGCCGCCCGGGCCGCCATGCACGACGAGCATCGCTGGCATGTCGCGCGGACCTTGCGCGCGCCAGTAGATCGTGTGGCCGTCGCCTACGTCGAGCATGCCTTCGTCGAAATCGATTGCTGCTGCTTCCGCCATGTATTTCTCCCGTTGATCGAGGCCTAAGCTTAAAGGACGGCCCAGACACGCGGCCCCCGACAGGCTATCCTTCGGGTTTCCGCGTAAACCCGCCTCCATTTCCTGCAAAGCGTTTCGATGCCCCGAACCCTCGTCAAGTGGCTGTTCGCCACGTATCTTCTCGGCAGCGGCATCGTCTGGTCGATCCTGATTCTGCCTCTGTTTCCGTTCGTCGGCCGTCGCGGCCGCTACTGGCTCGCGCGGCAATGGTGCCGCGCGGTGGTCGTGATGATGCGCGTCATCGTCGGCGTGACGTGTTCCGTCGAAGGGCTGGAGCACCTGCCCGACGGCCCGTTCATCATGCTGTGCCGCCATGAATCGACGTGGGAGACGCTCACGTTCATGGCGCTCTTTCCGCGCCGCGTCAGCTTCGTGTTCAAGCGCGAACTCAAAAAGATTCCGTTTTTCGGCTGGGTGCTGGTCGGACTCGACATGGTCAGTCTCGATCGGGGGTCGCTGCGTCAGGCGCATCAGGCCGTGACGCGGGAATGCGCGGAAAAGCTCGCGCTCGGCGATGCAGTCGTGATCTTTCCGGAAGGCACGCGCGTCGCGCACGACGCGCCGCTCAAGCTGGCTTCCGGCGGCGTGCGGCTCGCGTGCGCGACGCAGGTGCCGGTAGTGCCCGTGGTGCACGATGCGGGCAAGGTATGGCCGGCGAAGAAATGGCCGGACCGGCCGGGACACATCCGCGTGATCGTCACGCCGACGCTGCCGCCCGACTGCACCATCCCGCAGGAGTTGAACAGGCTTGCGCAGGTGCAGATGGATCGCGCGCTGGCGGAGTTGCGCTGAAACGCCGTTTCAGTAAAGCGGGCGCACCGTGGCCGCGCACAGGCGGTTCACGGCGGAGATCAGCGTTTCCATCTCGACGGGTTTCTGCAAATAGCCGTCGTAGTTGACGAAGGCCGGCGGGTTTGGGTGGCCCGAAATCATCAGGAAGGGAATTCTTGCCAGCGCGGTGTCGTTTTTCATCGTCTGGCAAAGCAGCGCGCCGCCGAGGCCCGGCATCATCCAGTCAGACACCACGATATCCACGCGATGCTCGGCCAGCAACGCCAGCGCGGCGTGGCCGTCGTACGCGCAAAGCACAGTGCAATCCGCATCCTGCATGCAGATCGCCCAGGCTTCGATGGTGGCGGGATCGTCGTCGACGAGCAGTACGGTCTTCATTTTCCTTTCAGTGACAGCAGAGCCTGCGGCAGGCGCTCTCGATGTGACCACGCGCAACAAGATTTGGTTGCACCAGTATCGCGCGAAAACGTTACGTCTGCTGAAATCATCGTAGCATTGGGCGGGCCTGACCCGATCAGCATCGACGGTTACTTCGTGCTGATGCGCGCGCGCCCCGCCTCGCGGATCGCATCGGTCAGGCTGTCCTCGACCGGCGTGCGCGCGGCGTCGTTGCGGCGTATCAGGCCGATCGGCTCGTCGGTGCCGGCGAACGGCATCGCGAGCTGCACGAGCAGGCCGAGCGCGATGTCGTGCTGGACCGCGCCCGCCGGCACGAACCACACGGCGTCGTTGTGCAGCGCGAGCGCGCGCCCAAGCGACACCGAGAGCGTCTCGACGAACGCGCTCAGCGCATGCGCGCCGAACGCCGTCAGCACGCTTTCCGCCGATTGCCGGATCAGGGTCCCGAACGGCGGCACGACTACGGAGAAGCGCGCGAGCATCAACGGCGTCAGCGGCGCCTCGAACGACAGCGGATGATCGCGCCGCACGACCACCGCCAGCGGCTCGCGATAAATCTGCTCGAACGAGAGCCCGAGCATGCCCTCCGGGTCCGACACCCGCCCGACCACGAAATCGACCTCACCCGCTTTCAGCCGGGAGAGCAACTGCGCGTTCGAATCCGTCCACACGCTCACCGACACCGCCGGCCACTGCGCCCTGAAATCCGCGAGCGCGGGCGGCAGGAGCGCAGTCGCGACGGTCGGAAGCACGCCGATTGCTACCGACCCCGGCACGTCGCCGCTTTCGCGCAGCAGCACGTCGACGCCTTCGCGCAGCGCCGCGACGCACGAACTCGCGTGCGGCGCGAAAAGCCGCCCTTCGCGGGTCGGAACGGCGCCGCGCCGCCCACGGTCGAAGAGCCGGACGCCTAGAATGGATTCGAGTTCCCCGATCGTCTTCGATACAGCGGGCTGGGTGATCGAAAGGCTGTCGGCGGCTCGCTGCACGCTGCCGAGCTGCGTGACCGCCAGGAAGCATTGCAGATGCCGGAACTTGACGCGTGTATTCGTGAAGTCGTTATCCATGACGAATCGTTATGGCTGAGTGCATAAAACATCATTTTCCATAACTTCGATGCTTCGTTAAAGTAGTCATCAGAAATATCCCATTTCAACTTCAAAGAACAGGAGACAGTCGAATGACTTCGCCCATCCTCACACCGCGCGATTGGGAATCGCATCCGCCCTATAGCTATCCTGGTTACAGCTCGTCCGTGCTGCGCAGCCCGTCGCGTCCGCTGATTCCGCTGAAGGAAAACCTGCGCGACCGCCGCGTGCCGGTGTACGGCGCCGACGACCTCGGCAAGCTCGACCACGACCTCACGAAGAACGCCGCAAAGAACGGCGCGCCGCTCGGCGAGCGCATCATCGTGACGGGCCGCGTCCTCGACGAAGGCGGGCGCCCCGTGCGCAATACGCTCGTCGAAATCTGGCAGGCGAACGCCGCCGGCCGCTATGTGCATAAGAACGACCAGCACGATGCGCCGCTCGACCCGAACTTCCTCGGCGCGGGCCGCTGCGTCACCGACAACGAAGGCCGCTATCGTTTCCTGACGATCAAGCCGGGCGCGTATCCGTGGGGCAACCATCCGAACGCCTGGCGTCCGAACCACATCCACTTTTCGCTCTTCGGCGATTATTTTGGTTCGCGTCTCGTCACGCAGATGTATTTCCCCGGCGACCCCCTGCTCAAGCTCGACCCGATTTTCCAGGGTACGCCGGAGCATGCGCGCGAACGCATGATCTCGCGCTTTTCCATCGATACGACGGAAGAAAACTACGCGCTCGGCTACGAATTCGACATCGTGCTGCGCGGCCCCGACCAAACCCCGACGGAGGCTTGAACCATGACCACGCTGAAACAAACCCCGTCGCAAACGGTCGGACCGTACTTCGCTTACGGCCTGTGTCCCGAGCAGTACAACTTCGATCTGAAGAGCCTCTTCACGCCCTCGGCGGCCGATCGTGAAGCAGCGGGCGAACACATTTCGATCGTCGGCAACGTCCACGACGGCGAAGGCAAGGTAATCGGCGACGCCGTCCTCGAAATGGCGCAGGCCGATTCGACGGGGCACTATGTAGAAAGCGTCGCTGAAGCGAAGAAGTCGGGCTTTCGCGGCTTCGCGCGAGTCGGCACGGGCACGGACCCGAAGCTGCGTTTTGTCGTGGATACGATCAAGCCGGGCAAGACCGGCGACGACGCGGCGCCGCACATCGACGTGATCCTGCTGATGCGCGGCATGCTGCTGCACGCGTACACGCGGATCTACTTCGAGGACGAAGCCGAGGCGAACGCGAAGGATGCGGTGCTCGCGAGCGTCCCCGAAGACCGCCGCGCGACGCTGGTCGCCAAGCGCGAGCCAGATACGTCGAGCACGATCTATCGTTTCGATATTTATCTGCAAGGCCCGAAAGAGACCGTTTTCTTCGATCTCTAAGCTCGGCCGCGGCAAAGCGAAGGGATGCGTCCGGCACGATGGTTTATAGTGTCGGACGCACAAATATCAACGCTTTCCGCCATGTCCGACGCATCGTCCCCCTCCCCGCTTTATCTCAAACTCATTGGTGAAACCGCGCAGATCGGCTGGTCCGAACTGGAGCGCTTCTTCGCGCGCGGCGTCCTGCTGAGGGTGGCGCGCGATCTGGATCTCGTGAGCGTGGCGGAAGCCGTCGCCAGCGACGATACGAAGCGGGTCGCCGAATGGCTGTCGTCGGGATTGATCGAGCGCGTCCAGGCCGGGACCGCCGCCGATTTCGCCGCGCGCGATCCGGAGTTGTGGGCCGTCGTGGTGTCGCCGTGGGTTTGTGTGCAGGAGCGCTCAGGCGCGCCGAACTGACGGCGCGTCCAGCGCTAAACCCAGCGCTAAATGACGCTGTCCCGCCGTGACGACTGGATCATCACGAGCGTGTCGCCCGCTTCGATCGCGACGTGCGGGTCTTCGTAAAATTCCATCACCTTCCCCGCCCGCGCGAGTCCGACGATGATCGCGCCCTTCACCTCGTTCGTCATGCGCCCGACTTCCTCGGGCAGCGCCGCGCGCTCCAGCAGCGTCACGCGTCCGCGCGCCGATAGCATGTCGGAGACGAACGGCACGACATACTCGCTCTCGACCGCATCGGCGAGCAGCAACCCGCCGATCTTCGTCGACGAGACGATCACGTCCGCGCCCGCCTGACGCAACTGCCGCTGGAAAACGTGCTCCTGAATCCGCACGACGAGCTTCACGTTCGGTGCGAAACTGCGCACCGAGAGCGTGACGAGAATCGCGGTCGGATCGTCAGAGACGGCGACGATCACCGCGTGCGCCTTGCTCACCTGCGCCTCGCGCAAAATGTCCTCGCGCGACGGATCGCCGAGCAGCCCCGTCACGCCGGCGGAGGTCGCCGCTTCAAGCGCATCCGGATTCGTATCGATCACGACGATGCGGTGCGCGTCCGTGCCGCTTTCGAGCAGCTCGCGCACGGCGATCGATCCGCTCAATCCGTAACCGCACACGAGAATGTGCTGACGCAGGTTTCGTTGCAGGCGCTTCATGCGATATTCCTCGACGATACGGTGGATCACCAGTTGATACGCGGTGCCCAGAAAGATGAACCAGATGATGACGCGGATCGGCATGATCAGGAGCGCATCCATGAGACGCGCGCGCGGCGTGACCGGCACGATATCGCCGTAGCCGACGGTCGCGACCGTCACCATCGTGAAATAGACGACGTCGATGAGCGACATCGATTCGTTCGGCGCCTTCGATGCGTCGCGCAGCCCGTCGCGGTCGATGTAAAGGATTGTGAACGCGAGCAGGCACAATGCGAGCACGAGGTACACGCGGCGCAACAAGAGGCGCTGAGGCGAGATGGCCGGGCGGCTGAAAAGCGTGCGCGCGCGCACCCGCTGCCACGGCATGCGGGCGTCACGCGGCACGCGCATGCGCGGTTTCGTCGACGGGCGCGGTGAGGACAAGTTCAGTATCTCGAAGAGTTCGGAATCGGTTGATTCTACCGGTTGCCTAGCGCGCTGCGTTCAACTTGCGCCAGAGCGTCGTCTTGCTGATGCCGAGCGCGGCGCAGGTCTTGTCGCGATCACCGTCGAAGGCTTCGAGCGCCGCGCGGATCTCGTCGGCCTGGGTTTTCTGTGCGCGCTGTTTCAGCGTGAGATCAGCGGCGTTCGTCGTCAGTTCGGGCGCGATGGCGCGCAGGAGCGATGGCGTCACGGCCGCGTCCGAGGCGTCTTCCAGTTCCACCGCGATCCGCTCGATCACGTTCTGCAATTCGCGCACGTTGCCCGGCCAGGAATACGCGGCGAGCATCGACAGCACGGGTTCCAGCAGTGCGTGCGCCGCTTTTGCTTCGCTCATGCGCCGCGCGAGTTTGAGCAAATGCGCGGCGAGCATCGGAATGTCGGATGTGCGCTCGCGCAACGGCGGCAACACGAGGTTGAGAATATTGAGACGGTAGTAGAGGTCGGAGCGGAATTCGCCCGCCTCGATGCGCTCCGTCAGCGCGCGATGCGTCGCCGCGACGACGCGCACGTCGACCTGCAGCGGCTCCGTCGATCCGAGCCGGACGACTTCGCGCTCCTGAAGCACGCGCAGGAGGCGGCTTTGCAGCGACAGCGGCATCTCGCCGATTTCATCGAGAAAGAGCGTGCCGCGATGCGCGGTCTCGATCAGCCCCGCCTTGCCACCGCGCCGCGCGCCGGTGAACGCGCCTTCCTCGTAGCCGAAGAGTTCGCTTTCCAGCAACGTGTCCGGAAACGCGCCGCAGTTGAGCGCGACGAACGCGAACTCGCGCCGCGCGCTCGCGTTGTGGATACCCTGCGCCGCCAGTTCCTTGCCCGTGCCGCTTTCGCCGCGGATCAGCACGGTCGCGTCCGAACGCGCGTAGCGCAGCATGCGGCGCCGGACCTGGTCGATCGCGTCGCAATCCCCGAGCATATCGCCGACGACGTAGCGCGCCACCAGTTGCGGCGCGCGCTGCCGCGAGCGCACCGAGCGGTCCATGCGCTGCAGCGCGACCGATTCCTGGAACGTGACGATCGCGCCCGCCGCGCGGCCTTCGCCCAGCGCGCTGCGGTGGATCACGTAGCTCGCGCCGCGCACGGTTTCCAGCGTTTCGCCCGCCTCCTTCGGCACCGCCGCCGCGACTTCCGGCGCGATCTCGGCGAGACTCCGCCCCACCGCTTCCGATGGCGCCGCCCGCAGCATCTCGGCCATCTTCCCCGAGAGCGCCTCGATGCGGCCATCGGCGTTGAGCGCGATCACGCCATCGCGCAGGTTTTGCAGCACCTGGTCAAGCCGGCGTCGACGCATCGTGGCGGCGAGCGTCGCGCGGGCGACTTCGAGCGCGGTATCGAACGCGGCCTGCACCGAAGCGCGCGAATACAGGAACACCGACTTCAGCCCCGCCTTCTCCGCGAGCTCCGTCACGAGGCCCGGCCCGACGATCGCCTCGACGCCACGGTCGCGCAAATCGAGCACGCACGCCTCGGCGTCCTGCGCCGCCAGATACGACGACGTCTCGACGCTCACGCCGAACGCCGCGAAAAAGCGCCTGAGTTCGGACGGCGTCTCGCCGTGCGTGACGAGCGCGACCGCCTGCGCCTCGCGGCGCGCGCGCGCGAGCGCGTGCATCACGTCGAAGCCGGTCGGCGTGACGAGTACGACCGGCAAGCCGGTGCGCGCCTTCAGATAGCTGCCGTTCGATCCGGCCGCGACGATCACATCCGGCCGATCGACGCCCGCGCTCTCGATTTCCTGCAACGCGTCCTCGAAACCGCGCGCGACGATGCGCAGGTCGGCGAGTGGATCGTAGTCGGCGGCGATGTCGCGGTAGAGATCGCGCAGCTTGCTGATGCCGATTGCCCAGATGCGCGGGCGGGCGTTTTCTAGGGGAGTCATATTTTCAGGTCGAGGCGGATAGCTGAATGTTAGCTTCATTTTCCCGATGTGAAACCATCGATTTCATTTCTGAAATAAAACGGCAAGGCGCCCGGACAGGAATCCCTTTGCAATCAATGCCATAGCGGAGTGGCCTGTAACTTGCCTATTAGGCACCGTTCCCTGGAGAAACCCGATGAAATCAGAACAACCCTCAAGCGCCGGCGCCCGGTTCCGCGCGGCCGTCGCCAACGAAGCGCCGCTGCAAGTGGTCGGCGCGATTACGGCTTATGCCGCGAAGATGGCCGAAGCGGTCGGTTTCAAGGCGCTCTATCTGTCAGGCGGCGGCGTCGCGGCGAACTCGCTCGGCGTGCCCGACCTCGGCATCAGCACGATGGACGACGTCCTCATCGACGCGCGCCGCATCACCGATGCAACGCAACTGCCGCTCCTCGTCGATATCGATACCGGCTGGGGCGGCGCGTTCAACATCGCGCGCACGGTCAAGTCGTTCATCAAGGCGGGCGTGGCGGCGGTGCATCTCGAAGACCAGGTCGGGCAGAAGCGCTGCGGGCATCGGCCGGGCAAGGAAGTTGTGCCGATCGACGAGATGGTGGATCGCGTGAAGGCCGCCGTCGATGCCCGCACCGACGAGCAGTTCGTCATCATGGCGCGCACCGATGCGGCCGCAGCCGAAGGCATCGACGCCGCGATCGAGCGCGCGGTGGCCTACGTGGAAGCGGGCGCGGACATGATTTTTCCCGAGGCGATGAAGACGCTCGACGACTACCGGCGCTTCAAGGCGGCCGTGCGCGTGCCGATCCTCGCGAACCTGACGGAGTTCGGCTCGACGCCGTTCTTCACCGTCGATGACCTTAAAGCCGCCGACGTCGATATCGCCTTGTACTGCTGCGGCGCGTATCGCGCGATGAACGCGGCGGCGCTGAATTTCTACGAAACGGTCAGGCGCGACGGCACGCAAAAGGCCGCCGTCGAAACGATGCAGACGCGCGAGGATCTGTATCGATACCTCGGCTATCACGCCTACGAAGACAAACTCGACCAGCTTTTTGCCGCAAAAAAGTAACAGCAACCATTTTGCATGGGACAGGAGACGATTCATGAGCGAAGCAGATAACGCCACCGCGCAAACTGGCGCATTCAAGCCGAAGAAATCCGTCGCGCTGTCGGGGGTGACGGCGGGAAACACCGCGCTGTGCACTGTCGGCAAGACGGGTAACGACTTGCACTATCGCGGGTACGACATTCTCGACGTCGCGAGTACGTGCGAGTTCGAGGA